>NZ_VUNI01000002.1 GCF_009695765.1 Roseburia porci | reverse complement strand
CTCCTTTGTTAAAATGGTTTCTAGTCAATTCCATTATACCAAACAGAACAGGTTTATGCCTTTTTTATTGGCTGAAATATTGAATTTTCAAGGTTCAACACATCGTATCGGTGTGGGAAGTTTTAGTAACTAAGCTTTCCCACTGATTTCGTATCTTGTCAATATCCCCCTGTGTAGCCACTAAATCCTTTGCAAACCAGTCGGAAAATCCGCGGATCACTGTTGCACTGGCCAGTTCTCCCTTACTAAGTCCGCCCATACCATCACACACCAATGCCATGAGAATTGTTTTGTCCTTTAACAGAGCCTTTTTGATACAAAGACTATCCTGATTTACCCTTTTTTTTATTCCTGCATCAGTACAATAACTTGTAATATATGTGTCCATCTTCTTAAACCCCTTGAAATTAATCCTAATTTGTGAATTTATGCCCACAATAGAATACACCATTTGCTTTATCATTGCAATGCTTTATCATGATGCTATAGGAAGTCAAAAAAGAAGCAATTGTCCTGAAAACAATTGCTTCCTTTTTGAAGAATTTTGAAAAATTAGTTTTGCGTGATACACAGCAACAAAGCCCTACAGCTTGAACCGATATCCTACACCCCAGATTGTTTCTATATACTGCGGTTTGGCGGTATTCATTTCGATTTTCTCACGGATTTTCTTGATGTGGACTGTTACCGTTGCAATGTCTCCGATTGATTCCATATCCCAGATTTCACGGAAAAGTTCCTCCTTCGTGAATACATGGTTCGGATTCTCTGCAAGGAATGTCAGAAGGTCAAATTCCTTGGTCGTAAACTGTTTCTCTTCCCCATTGACCCAGACACGTCTTGCGGTCTTGTCGATCTTGATTCCACGGATCTCGATAATGTCATTTTCAACCGTGTTGCTTCCGATCAGACGCTCATATCTTGCAAGGTGTGCTTTTACCCTTGCCACAAGTTCACTTGGAGAAAATGGTTTGGTCACATAATCATCTGCGCCAAGTCCGAGTCCACGGATCTTGTCGATGTCATCTTTTTTGGCTGAAACCATAAGGATCGGTGTATTCTTTTTCTCACGGATCTGTTTACAGATCTCAAATCCATCAATGCCCGGAAGCATCAGATCCAGTATAAACAGGTCAAATTCCTCCGCTAATGCTCTTGCAAGTCCTGATGTTCCATCATTCTCAATCTCTACTTCAAAGCCGCTCAGTTCCAGATAATCCTTTTCCAGATCTGCAATAGCAACCTCATCCTCAACGATCAATATTCTGCTCATTTGGTACCTCCTGATATTTGCGAATTACAAAATACATAATTGTTCCTGTATCTTCTTTGCTGGTAGCCCAGATTTTGCCGCCGTGATCTTCGATGATCTTCTTCACGATCGACAGCCCGATGCCACTGCCTCCGGTGGCGGAATTACGTGATGCATCGGCACGGTAGAACCTGTCAAAAATATATGGAAGGTCTTTCTGTGCGATTCCTCTTCCGTTGTCTTCGATCTCCACCTGGATAAAATCTCCGACATCCTTAATTCGGATATTGATAAAACCTTTTGTTTTATTCATGTATTTTACAGAATTGCCGATGATGTTATTCACAACACGGCGCAGCTGCTCCGGATCTGCAATGATCTCCACATCGCTGTCCGCATAATTATAATAAGCCAGTCCGATGCCTTTTGCTTCCAGATCCAGACCGATCTCTTCTACACAGTCGTTAAAATACTCCGCAACGTTAATTTTTGCAAAATTATACGGGATACGGTTCGTATCGATCTTGGAATAAAGCGTCAGTTCATTGATCAGTGTGTCCATCTCATTGGCTTTGTTGTAGATCGTACGGACATACTTATCCACTTTTTCCGGTGTATTGGCAACACCATCGATAATTCCCTCGGAATATCCTTTTACCGCAGTGATCGGGGTCTTCAGATCATGTGCAATATTACTAACCAGGGCACGGCTTTCTTTTTCGTTGTTCAGTTTCTCCTCTGCGTTGTCTTTCAGACGCTGACGCATTTTCTCAAAAGTAACACAAAGCTCTCCGATCTCATCATCTGCTGTTGCATCAATCGTAAAATCCAGATTGCCATCACGAATATTCTCTGCTGCAACCTGAAGCTTCCGGATCGGTGTGATCATGCTTCGGTAAACCCAGACCGTAAGCATGCATGCGGTCAGTACCAGTATCAGAAGAATCGAGATCATCGCATCCACAAGCAGCTGCTTGACCTCTGGAACCACGCTCTTGGTCGAAGTAATGATAAACGCACTTCCATTGTTATCATCCGTAAACTGAAAATCCACCTGTTTTACAAGGATCTCATCATCTGCATCGATATATGTTCCGGTCTGCGAATCTGCCTCTGTTGTGCCATAATCCGGCAGAAAATCAAGTACATCCTGATTATCCCTGCCACCATTATAAATGATTTTATTTCCTTTTCGCACGATCAGATAAGAACATTTCTGATCCAGCTGTGCATTCAGGTCATTCTGATAAGCGGCCTCCTCAAAAGAATCCGGATCATTCTTTGAGGTTGTCTGCATCTTTTCGTAATCCGCTGCTGTATACCGGTTCAAAAGCTGGACCGAATTGGTCAGGCTGTAGGATGTGCTTCCCTTCAATCCATAGTTCTGCTCGATTGCTTTCACCTGAAAATTCCAAAATCCATATACAACAAGCAACATAAGGAAAATCGGCACAAAAATGATTATGCAAAAGGAAATCATGAGTTTGGTTTTAACTTTCATGTTTCGTCTCCCCTATATCTGTTATAGAAAAAAGCCATAGAGCCTGACATGCCTATGCATATCGTAAGCTCTATGGCTATTATACCATGAAACAGATATTTACTAATGGAATATCTCTAATAATATTCTAAAATTTCTGTAAACTGGTTACATTTTCTATGTATACGATCATTACAGATATTTCTTTAATGTGTCAGCCTTATCGGTTGCTTCCCATGGAAGGTTCAGATCGGTACGTCCGAAATGTCCGTATGCTGCTGTTCCTCTGTAGATTGGTCTTCTTAAATCAAGCATTTTGATGATTCCAGCTGGACGAAGATCAAAGTTCTCACGAACGATCTCAACAAGCTTCTCATCTGAAAGCTTTCCTGTTCCAAATGTATCTACCATGATGGATGTTGGCTGTGCTACACCGATCGCATAAGAGAGCTGGATCTCACATTTCTCTGCAAGTCCTGCTGCAACGATGTTCTTTGCAACATAACGTGCTGCATATGCTGCAGAACGGTCAACCTTTGTGCAGTCTTTTCCGGAGAAAGCTCCGCCGCCGTGACGGGCATATCCACCGTAGGTGTCTACGATGATCTTACGTCCTGTCAGACCAGCATCACCGTGTGGTCCACCGATTACGAAACGTCCGGTTGGGTTGATGAAAAATTTGGTATCTGCATCAATCAGTTCTGTTGGAAGAATTGGATCAAATACGTATTTTTTGATATCCTCATGGATCTGCTCCTGAGTTACATCCTCATCATGCTGTGTAGATAATACAACTGCCTCTAATCTCTTTGGCTTACCATTCTCATCATACTCAACAGAAACCTGTGTTTTTCCGTCTGGTCTTAAATAGCTTAAAGTTCCGTCTTTACGAACATTTGTAAGCTGTAATGCAAGTTTGTGTGCTAATGAGATTGGATATGGCATCAGTTCCGGTGTCTCGTTGGTTGCATATCCGAACATCATACCCTGATCTCCGGCTCCGGTATCCAGATCATCCTTCAGTTCGCCTTCTCTTGCTTCTAACGCTTTATCAACGCCCATTGCGATATCTGCAGACTGCTGATCTAAAGCTACCATAACTGCACAGGTATTGCCGTCAAAACCTGTTTTTGCATCATTATAACCGATCTCGTTTACAGTTTTACGTACGATTGCAGGAATATCTAACTGTGCCTTTGTAGTAATCTCACCAGTAACAAGTACAAATCCTGTACAGCTTGCTGCCTCACATGCAACACGGCTCATTGGATCCTGTTCCATACATGCATCAAGAATCGCATCAGAGATGGCATCGCACATTTTGTCCGGATGTCCTTCTGTTACGGATTCCGATGTAAATAATAATTTTTCCATCATTTGTCTCCTCTCAATTTGACAATTTTCCTATAAATTAAAAAATCCGCTTGATAAGCGGACCAAATTATAAAGATAATCAAATCCTCTTATTGTTCGATTACTCGCTCAGGTTGGCACCTTCCTGTCTCAGACGGGGTTGCCGTGACTTCATAGATCCTTTGTATCTCCATCACTCTGAATAAGAGAAAAGCTACAATATTGAATTTTCAAATCTCCATCGCATACATTACACCTATTTATATGCCTTGTCAACCCTAATATTCTACAATTGAGAAACTATTTCATTGACTTTCCTGCTTTACAATTTTATACTTAAAAGATGATGAAAGGATTCATCACAAACGCAATTTTCACTTTACATACAGCCTATGTACGAGGAGACATAATTTATGAAAATATACTCTGCAGAGCAGCTTAAACCAGGGATGACAACAGCTGCACGCGTAGAAACCGAAAATGGTCAGATTCTTGTATTGGAAAATACGGAGCTTACATCCCGTCTGATCAATCGTATCCGTTTTTATCGGATTCCAGAAATTGCAATCGTGGAAGAAGAGAATAACGAATCAGCCGAGCCAAATGAACCGGCTGCAGCTCCGGCTCCTCAGCCAAAGGCCGAGACCGGTCTTTTACAGAATTCCACTTTTTCACAGAAAATGAAACAGTCTGTTGCCTTCAAACATCAGCAGATTGATTATCTTTTCCTTACCGAGAAATTAAAATCCTGTCTTCAGGATATCGTTCATAATAACTCTGACGTAAATTTCGACGAACTTTTAAGTCTGACATCCGAACTTTTCCGTTCCAAAAAGACTGCGATCGAATTATTTGATTTTCTCTACAGTGTCAGAGGTGTCAACGATTCCGTTTATGCGCACAGTCTTAACGTTGCCATGATCTCCCGCATGATCGGAAGATGGCTGCACATGGATTCTCATGATCTGGATGTGCTCATGCTCGCAGGACTGCTTCACGATATCGGAAAGCTTCTGATTCCGGAAGAGATCTTAAATAAACCGGGCAAACTTACCGACGAAGAATTCCAGGAGATTAAAAAGCATCCGCGTTACGGATACGATATCCTGAAAAACCAGAATATTGATTCCCGTATTAAAAAAGCGGCTCTGATGCATCATGAACGCTGTGACGGCTCTGGATATCCATCCGGGCTGACAGAAGACACGATCGATTCTTTTGCCCAGATCATTGCTATTGCCGATGTCTATGACGCCATGACTGCTGCAAGATCCTACCGTTCGCCAATGTGTCCGTTCCAGGTAATCGGATGTTTCGAGAAAGAAGGCTTCCAGAAATACCACACCCGTTATATTCTGACCTTCCTGCAACATATTGCTTCCACTTATCAGAACTGCCGTGCGATTTTAAACGATGGCCGTGCATGTAATATCATTATGCTGAACAACAGTGCTTTATCTCAGCCAATTGTACAGCTCGATGATAATACCTGTATTGATCTTTCTACCCAGTCATCGCTCTATATTACAGCTTTGATCTAATATGAAATATCCGCACAGCAAAAAAGGATGCATCCTGTAACTCACAGGAATGCATCCTTTTATTTTATTTTGATTTAAGATACCTTCAGAATAAACTTCTGTAATTCTTTCTCCGAGGAAACTTTCTCTATACTCGCTCCAAGTGCTCTGAGCTTGCGATCCAGATCTTCGTATCCACGTTCAATGTAATAAATATCATCGACGATCGTAATGCCTTCTGCTGACAGACCCGCAATGACAAGTGCTGCTCCGGCTCTTAAATCCGGTGCGTTGACTCTTGCTCCGGTATATTTGTTCACACCACCGATGATTGCGATGTTGCTCTCTACTTTGATGTTGGCTCCCATGCGGGTAAGCTCATCGACATATTTAAAACGATTCTCAAAAATGCTCTCGGTCACTGTGCTGGTTCCTTCTGCGATTCCCAGTACAACTGCCATCTGTGGCTGCATATCGGTTGGAAATCCCGGATAAGGAAGTGTCGTAACCTGAGTATGCTGAAGATGCATTGGTGCTTTCGGTGCGATCACACGTACTGCATCATCCATTTCTTCTACTTCACATCCGACCTCAACAAGCTTTGCACTTGTTGCTTCCAGATGCTTTGGAATGACGTTCTTTACAACAATATCTCCACCGGTCGCTGCAGCAGCAAACATAAATGTTCCTGCTTCGATCTGATCCGGAATTACGGAATATTCCGTCTTATGAAGCTTCTCAACACCGACAATACGGATCACATCGGTTCCCGCACCACGGATATTGGCTCCCATGCTGTTTAAGAAGTTGGCAACATCTACCACGTGTGGCTCTTTGGCCGCATTCTCAATGACCGTCTTCCCCTCTGCCATTGCTGCTGCCATCATGATGTTGATGGTTGCTCCGACAGATACTTTATCCAGATAAATATGTGTTCCGTTCAGCTGTTTTGCTCTGGCTGTTACATGTCCATAAGCGATATCAACATCCGCGCCCATTGCACGAAATCCTTTGATATGAAGGTCAATCGGGCGGCTTCCGATGTCACATCCACCAGGAAGCGCTACCTCTGCACGCTTATACTTTCCAAGCAGTGCTCCGATCAGATAATAAGACGCTCTGATCTTACGGATAAATTCATTGTCCACGACTACATCACGGATAAATGATCCGTTGATCTTTACTTTGTGTACATCGATGCGCTCTACATGCGCTCCGATCTCTTCGATTGCCTGTAAAAGGACGTTAATGTCCCTGACATTTGGTAAATTATCTATTGTAACGGTCTCATCCGTCATAATTGCAGCCGCTAAAATAGCAAGCGCTGCGTTTTTCGCACCACCAATCTCAACTTCGCCACGTAATGGATGCCCACCTTTGATTACGTACTGTTCCATATCACACCTCAATGATCTATATACAAACGGGCCTGCGCCCTCAACAAAATTATCTTTACGAACAAGTAATTATACAAGAAATAAATAGCGTTTGTCAAGGCAACCACACTGGAAATCGCCTTCTTTATTTATACTATTCGTATTTTTGTTTATTGTTATTCAAAAACTGTAATTTTTCAATGAGTTTTTCAACAGTTTGTTCAACGTTTAAGTTCTCTTCTGACACACGTACATGCGCATATTTTTCGTAAAGAGGTGTACGCTCCAGATACAGGTCATGCAGTGTCTGTCCATCTCTTAAAACAACCCCTCTGCCCTTGATATCTGCAAGACGTTTTTCCAGGATCTCGTATGGCACTTCGAGATATACGACCGTGCCGATGTCACGCAGATGTTCCATTGCTTCTTTCCCGTATACCACGCTTCCGCCAGTTGCAATGATCGTATGCTCTGCCTCGATTCCGGCATTGACACGGTTTTCGACTTCAATGAATCCATCCGTTCCAACTTCCTCGATGATCTCACACAAAAGCTTTCCTTCCTGCTCCTGAATCACAAGATCTGCATCTACAAACTGATAGCCCAGCACTTTCGCCAGAATTACTCCTACTGTACTCTTGCCGACTCCCGGCATTCCGATCAAAACAATATTATTGTGTCCTTCCATTTTATCCCTTTCTCTTTCTGCATTGTAAAAGGCGCAGCATAATTTATGCTACGCCTTTTATGATAACGATTCTCGTATAGACTTGCAATATTAATTTGCACTTTCTGTGCCATCAATTGTTTCAGATGCGCCGCTTTCTGTTGTTGCTTCTGTTCCTGCGGTATCACCCTGTGACGGTTCTTCCGTCTCTGTTGATTCAGTCTGCTGTGTGAGTGAGTTCGTAAATTTGATCTTTGCAACGACTTTATCTTTTACTTTCCACTCAGCATCCTCTTCCCATTTGGAAAGTGTATCATTGTACAATGTATCTTTACGGTCTTTCAGAATGTCCTCGCGGTTCTTCTGTGTGGCTTCCTCATCATGGTCACTGTCAATACGCACAATGTAAAGTGCCTTATCGGTTGTGATCAGATCCGAGATCTCGCCTTCTTTTAATCCATCCATCGCGGTCTTCACATCGGAATCCAGATTACTGTCATCGGAATCATAGGTTCCTGTACTTACGGAAAAACCATACTGTTCTGCAACAGATTCCAGATCGGATGGCTGCTCAATCGCAGCTGCAACATCCTGTGCTTTCTGTGTCAGTTCTGCTTTCTGATCATCGGTATACTCTGTATACTGATAACTGCTGTCATAGGTTCCGTCTGTCGGAATCTTAAGCATGGAATATGCTCTCATGTTTGCTTCGTCATCCGAAATGTCTGTATCTACATCTGCAACGATCGCATCATACATTTTATCCTTGATCGTGTAAAGTGTAAGTACTTCCTCAACGATATCCTGTGTTGCTCCCATCTCCTCTAATGCATCCTTGCTGTTTGCATCCATAAAAGCTGTGGCTGCATCTGTGATGCTCTGTTTCTCATCATCTGAGATCGTCACCCCGTAATCGTCCATGTGAAGCTGAAGTGTGTACATTTCCTGCAGACTCTTCATAAGCTGGGACTTGGTTGTATCCTCAAGTGTAGAGCCATCTCCGTAAAGATCCTTGCTCCATACTTCATCCCCAAAATAGCTTTTATAGGCATCTTCCAGTCTTGCCTGCTGATATCTGCACATAAAGTTGGCAACTCCGAGTTTGATTTCCTGATCTCCAAGTGTTGCAACTGTTTCGTTTTTATTTAATGCACAGCCGGTAAATGCAGTTGTGCAAAGAACCCCCGCCAACAGCAGTGCTGCAAATCTTTTTATCTTCATATATCCTCCTAAGTATCTCCCGAATAGTCCGGAGCATTGTCTGCTATATTATAGTGCTTTTTTCGCTATCTAGCAAGATTTTTATTTGCATATCAGACAGCAGCTTCTCTAAGATTACAAGGACATCCTGTGTCTTTTCCCTCGAATTACCTTTCAATATATAGGAAAAATATGGATTTTTGGTGTCCATGGTAAACTTCAAAAACGGCGCATATGCTTCCAGCAGTTCCGGGATCTTTGCAGGGTCAACCTTTGCTTTTTCATACATTGTAAGCTTCAGTTCGTTGCCTTTTTGCACGATATCGGACACGTATACGCTGTGTGCTTTTGCCTTCAGTCTTGCGATCGTAAGCAGGTTCTGAACCGATTTCGGCGGCTCTCCAAAGCGGTCGATCAGCTCCTCCAGCATTTCCTCGGATTCCTCCATGGTCTCCACACCGGCGATCCGCTTGTAGATATCCAGCTTCTGAAGCTCGTTTGCGATATATGTGGACGGAATAAAAGCGTTGGTTTCCACATCCACAGAGGTGTCGAATTTTTCTGCCGGTGCGATTCCTTTTGCCTCTTTTACTGCTTCATTTAGCATTTTACAGTACAGGTCGTAGCCGACCGCCTCCATGTGTCCACTCTGCTCTGCGCCAAGAAGATTGCCCGCGCCGCGGATCTCCAGATCCCGCATTGCAATTTTAAAACCACTTCCCAGTTCGGTATACTCTTTGATCGCTGCAAGTCGTTTTTCCGCAACTTCCTTTAACATCTTGTTTCTGCGATACATCAGGAACGCATACGCAGTCCGGTTCGATCTTCCGACACGTCCACGCAGCTGGTAAAGCTGGGATAACCCCATGTTATCCGCATCATGGATGATCATGGTATTGACATTGGAGATGTCCAGTCCGGTCTCAATGATCGTCGTTGAAACCAGAACATCGATCTCTCCATTAATAAAGCTGTACATGATCCGTTCCAGCTCCGTCTCCTTCATCTGTCCGTGTGCAAATGCAACGTTTGCCTCAGGGACAAGCTGCTGGATTCTCTGTGTTACCTCATCAATATCCCGCACTTTATTGTATACATAATACACTTGTCCCTCGCGCGCCAGTTCCCTGGTGATTGCTTCCCGGACAAGCTCATCGTTATATTCCATAACATACGTCTGGATCGGGACACGGTCCATCGGCGGTTCCTCAAGAACACTCATATCACGGATTCCGATCAGGCTCATATGCAGGGTACGTGGAATCGGTGTTGCAGTCAGTGTAAGCACATCCACATTTGTTTTCAACTGCTTGATCTTCTCCTTATGTGCAACGCCGAAACGCTGTTCCTCATCGATGATCAACAGTCCAAGATCTTTAAATGTCACATCTTTGGAAAGCACTCTGTGTGTTCCTACTATGATGTCTACCTGTCCTTTTTTCACGCCCTCGATGGTCTTTTTCTGTTCTGCTGCAGACCGGAAGCGGCAGAGCAGGTCCACCGTTACCGGGAAATCCTTCATCCGCTGTGAGAAGTTATTATACACCTGCTGGGCAAGGATCGTGGTCGGAACCAGGTAAACGACCTGCTTGTTTTCCTGAACTGCTTTAAAAGCCGCGCGGATGGCGATCTCCGTTTTGCCATAGCCGACGTCTCCGCAGATCAGACGGTCCATGATCTTGCTGCTTTCCATGTCCTTTTTGGTTTCCTCGATGGCGATCTCCTGATCCTCGGTCTCCTCAAACGGGAAAAGTTCCTCAAATTCACGCTGCCATACGGTGTCCGGGCCATAAACATAGCCCTGCTGCTTTTCCCTTGCCGCATACAGTTTTACAAGATCCTGTGCGATCTCTTTCACAGCACCGCGGACACGGTTTTTCGTGCGTCCCCACTCCTGTCCGCCAAGCTTGTTTAATTTCGGTCTTTTGGCGTCTTTTCCGGCGTATTTCTGGATCTGCTCCAGCTGTGTCGCCAGAATATAAAGGTTGGAGCCACCCGAATATTCAATCTTGATATAATCTTTCACGGTTTTGTCGACTTCGATCTTTTCGATTCCTCGATAGATTCCAAGTCCGTGATTTTCATGAACGACATAATCGCCTACGCTTAAATCCGTAAAACTCTGGATTTTTTCTCCTTCGTAGGTACGGCGGCGCTTCTTCTTTTTCTTTTCTGAGCCGAAAATATCAGTCTCTGTGATGACAACGAACTGCAGGATCGGATATTCAAAGCCTTTGTGGATCTTACCATAGCACACCATGATTTCCCCTGGTTGTACGATATGGTCATAGTCCTCCGTATAAAAAGCTGAAAGTTCTTCATTTCTCAGGTCTTCTGCAAGTCTTTTCGCTCTTGTTCTGGAGCCGGAAAGCAGGATCGTCTTATAACCGTTCTTCCGATATTGCTTCAGGTCTTTGACAAGGAGATCAAAGCTGTTATTGTACGGATTGACATTTTTGCCGTGGATCGTATACTGTCCAATGTTCTTCATCCCGTTTGTTTTCATATCCAGCGCGTTGAGTGCCAGACATGGATAACGTTCGAGTGTTCCAAGAATCTCTTTTATGCCAAAGAGTTCTTTCATCTGTCCGGGGAGAATATATCCTTTCTCCAGGCGCTGTTTCATGCTTTCCGAAAATTCTGTTTCTGTCTGGCGTCCTCGTTCCACGCTGCGGCTCATCTCATCAAAAAAGACAATCGTATCATTTTTATCGAAATAATCCAAAAGTCCGTTCCGTTCCCCACAAAAATAGGATAAAAAAGCATCCATTCCGGTGCACATGGAGAGTTCCCCCCATTCTTCCGCCAGTTCGTCCACCATGGAAGTTGTGCGGTATGCTTCTTCCGTTTTCATATCTTTCCGAAGCTGATCTGCTGCTTTCTTCGCCTCTTTCCGTATCTTATCGATTCCGGCATTTTTCTGTTCTTCAGTCAGAACAAGCTCACATGCGGGATAAACCGTCAGTTCCTCCATAAGTTCTATGGATCTCTGGCTCTCGGTATCAAACGAGCGCAGTGTGTCTACCTCATCTCCCCACATCTCGATACGCACCGGATTTTCCTCCGTCAGCGGGAAAATATCAAGGATTCCTCCTCTTAAGGCAAACTGCCCCATGGTCTCAACCTGATATTCCTTTTCGTATCCCATGCGCACCAGCTGCGCAGTGATCTTTTTCAGATCCAGAATATCCCCGGAATGAATTGTAAGCACGCTGTCCCACATGTTCTGCGGAGGTGCCATCGTGTTCATCAGCGCATCAAAGGTTGTGATCAGTGTGACCTGCTTTTTCTCATGAATTGCCTTGAGCGCATTGACCCGCTCTGCCGTAAGCAGATTCCCGCGGATATCGGACTGATAAAAAAGCACATCTTTCGCCGGATAATATACCGCATCCGGATCAAAAAAGCTGTAATCCTCATACAATTCTTTGGCTCTTTGCTCATGAAAAGTAACAATGATCTTATTTTTCAGACCATTGTCCATCGCATAGATCATATGTGGTTTTTGTGCATCCGTACACCCTGAGACCGTGATCACACCACGTTCCTTTTCCAGAGTGTCCGCCATCTCCTGAAACCCTTGCAGTTCCTGAAGTGGTTCCAAAAAAGCTTTCACGTTCTTTCCTCCTGTTATTTTTATCAGACATTTGCGAAACTCTTACAAACAACTTATTTTGGCACGAACTGCGAATACAAATAATCTCAGGCACGTTCTCGCTGCTCATCGCTGGCAGCGGATACGTAAGCGACCAAAGTACGGTCGCTAAGTACCGGCTGCTCTGAAGCACCTGCGAGTTATTTGTATTCGCAGTTCATGCTCAATATATGCTTCAAGAGTTTCGCAATTGTCTGTTATTTTTTTCCATTAAAATTGTTCATGGCCTGGTCGATGTCCCCACGCAGAATCATGCCTGCTGCTGCGATTGCATCCTGAATGGCAGACTCAACGAGCTTACGGTCTTCCTCTGAGAATCGTCCGAGCACGTGATCTGCGAGATCCCATCCTTCCGGTTTTGCACCAACGCCGACTTTGATCCTCATGAAATTCTGTGTTCCGGCGTGCGCTATGATGTTCTTGATTCCATTGTGCCCGCCTGCACTTCCTTTTTTGCGGATACGGATATGTCCCGGGTCAAGACTGATGTCATCAAATATGACAAGCATCTCTGTTTCCGGGTCCATTTTATAGAAATTCAGTGCTTCTATTACACTTTCCCCGCTCAGATTCATATAGGTCAGTGGCTTTAAAAGCATAACCTTCGTGCCATCAATGACACCTGTTCCGCACAGACCTTTGTGCTTTTTCTCGGTTATACTGATATTATATTTATCTGCAAGAGCATCAATGACATCAAAACCGATATTGTGTCTTGTATGCTCATATTTCTTATCCGGATTACCAAGTCCCACGATTAAAAACATACTTCTTACCTCTTTATCTGTTTTCCACAATGACATTTATATAGTTTTCACAATGCCTGTGTTTTTTATCAGTATAGCGGATTTTTCCATATATCTCAATGAAACTTTCCTATAAAGCCGAAAAAGGGAGCGGCCTCCTTTCGGAGTCCGCTCCATGTAAAAACCATATGAAATTATACATTGTGTGCCTGCAGTGGCTGCCTGCATCATACCTCTTCAGGTACGGATGCCAGTTCTTCCTGATATTTATTGAGAATCAGTGTCTGAATCCTCTCTCTTGTACCGGAATTAATTGGATGAGCAATATCCCGGTATTCTCCATCTGCTGCCTTTCTGCTCGGCATCGCAATGAATAATCCTTTTTCCCCCTCAATCACTTTAATGTCATGAACAACAAACTCATCGTCAATCGTAATTGAAACTACGGCTTTCATTTTGCCCTCTTTATCCACCTTACGGATACGTACATCTGTTATCTGCATGTCCTTTCAGCCTCCTCACTTAATGTCTAAAGCATGTAACGTTCATTCTCCTCGGAAACAATCTTAATACCATTCTCTCCGCAATAATACGTATTTGCTTTTAATGTACCCCTGCTTTCCACAATACAATTTTCCACATGGGTATTATCCCCAATGTATGCGTCATTTAAAATGATAGAATTCTTAATTACGCAATTCTTTCCAATAAATACTTTTTTGAACAGGATGGAATTCTCAACTTTACTGTTGATAATGCATCCGCTGGCGATCAGGCTGTTGGATACATCAGACCCTGTATTATATTTAGCTGGTGGAAGATCATCCACTTTGGAATGGATCTTCGGCTCAGCACGGAAATAACTTCTTACTTCCGGATTCAAAAAGTCCATATTGGTCTGATAATAAGAATCTACACTTGCAATATTGCTCCAATACTCGTTTGTCTTGTAAGCATAAATTCTCTTAATGTTCTTATATCGGATCAGAACATCATTGACAAAATCGAAACGATTCTCTTCTGCCGCTTTCTCGAGTATCTCGATCAGCTGTCTTCTTCGGATTACATAAACACCTGTAGAAATGGTGTTGGACTGAGCCATCAGTGGTTTCTCTTCAAAATCGATGATTCTGGAATCTTCATTCATACGAATGACACCAAAACGGCTTACGTCACTTCCAACCGGCATATCTTTGCATGCGATCGTGATATCTGCTTTCTTCTCGATATGATAATCTAGGATCTTGTTGTAATCCATCTTGTATACACAATCGCCATTGGTGATGATGACATATGGCTCGTGACGTTTCTTCAGGAAATCAATGTTCTGATACATTGCATCTGCTGTACCACGATACCAGTCACTGTTCTCTGCTGTCACAGTTGGAGTAAACAGGAACAGACCTCCCTGTTTACGACCGAAATCCCACCACTTGGAAGAACTCAGATGTTCATTCAGAGAACGTGCATTATACTGTGTCAGCACTGCTACTGTCTGTACATGGGAATTGCTCATATTGCTTAATGCAAAATCAATACAACGGAAACTTCCGCCTACCGGCATTGCTGCAATTGCACGTTTTCTTGATAATTCTTTCATGCGGTTGCTGTTACCGCCAGCTAAAATAATACCTACTGCCTTCATTTTCTGTCACCTGCCTTAATAATCACTTCGCCGCTTGCCAGATTACCATCCGGATAATCCGCTTTTTCTGTCACACCTGAGATTGCTGTATTCTTGCCGATCTTAACTCCTTCCGGAATCACAGAAGCTTCTCCGACTGTTACAAGTCCAAATGAATAAATGCTTGCATTCAGTTTATTCGGAGCTTCCTCTCCTGTTCCAAGAACTGCGCCATCTTTAATCTCGCATTTTTCAGCGACAATGGATTTATCAATCGTGACATGATCTCCGATCATCGTATCCTGCATAACGATCGAATCACGGATCACGGTACCTTTGCCAATATGTACATTCGGGCCGATTACGGAATTCTCTACATCTCCGTATACTTCTGCCCCTTCCCCGATAATACTTCTCTCAACATGAGCTTCCGAAGCAATATACTGTGGTTCAATGCTGTCTGATTTGGTGTAAATCTTCCAGTACTCTTCATATAAATTGAATTCCGGAATCAGATCGATCAGTTCCATATTGGCTTCCCAATAAGAACCAAGTGTTCCTACATCCTTCCAGTATCCGTTAAATTCATATGCGAAAAGACGTTTCTTATTCTCAAAGCAGTATGGAATAATATGTTTACCGAAATCGCATCCATTCTGATCTTTCATGGCGATCAACGCATCACGCAATACCGGCCATGAGAAAATGTAGATACCCATAGAAGCGAGGTTGCTTCTCGGATGCTCCGGTTTCTCTTCAAATTCCATGATCTTTTTTTCCTCATCTGCAATCACAATACCGAAACGGGATGCTTCTTCCATCGGAACCGGCATCGTAGCAATCGTTACATCTGCATTGTTCTCTTTATGGAAATCAAGCATAACCTCATAATCCATCTTGTAAATATGATCTCCGGAAAGAATCAGAACATAATCCGGATTATACTGTTCCATATAACGTATATTCTGATAAATTGCATTCGCAGTTCCGGAATACCATTCACTGTTGTTGCTTCTTTCGTACGGTGGAAGTACGGTAACTCCACCATTGTTGCGATCGAGATCCCACGGAATACCAATCCCAATATGTGTATTCAGTCTGAGTGGCTGATATTGAGTCAGCACCCCGACCGTGTCGATTCCCGAATTAATACAGTTGCTTAACGGGAAATCAATGATTCGATATTTGCCGCCAAACGCAACTGCCGGCTTCGCAACATCAGCCGTCAGAACACCAAGTCTGCTGCCTTGACCGCCTGCTAACAGCATAGCTATCATTTCTTTCTTCATCACGTCAATCACTCCTCGTCTGTTCATGTTTTTGGGTAATTAAATTATAGCATATTGCCTTTTTAGTAACAACATTTTTCACAATATTTATTTTCATTTTTGTTTTTTTTCGTCAGATTACACAATTTTTACACTATTTTACATCTTTTGCGAAAATTCGATATGCTTCGCAGAAGAAACGCGGTAGTTTGTCTTTGCAAAATATGTGAATATGGTTATAATAATAAAGAACTTTTAATCCATTATATATAATAGGTAGGTAGTTTTATGTATAAATTAAACTTTAATCAGCCGGTTCATGTTCATTTTATCGGAATCGGCGGAATCAGCATGAGTGGTCTTGCTGAGATTCTTCATGAAGAGAACTTTACAATTTCCGGATCCGATGCCCATGAGTCCGATCTGACCAGAAATTTAGAAGCCAAAGGCATTCAGATCTTCTACGGTCAGAAAGCGAAAAACATCATTCCGGGAATTGATCTTGTCGTATACACAGCAGCAATCCGTGAAGATAATCCGGAATTTGTTGCCGCAAAAGAGAAAAATATTCCAATGCTCACCCGTGCAGAGCTGCTTGGCCAGATCATGGATAACTATGAACGCTCCATCGCAGTTGCCGGAACACATGGAAAAACGACCACCACTTCCATGATCAGCACGATCCTGTTAGAGGCAAAGGCAGATCCAACCATCAGTGTCGGAGGTATTCTCCAGTCCATCCACGGTAATCTGCGTGTCGGCAATTCGGAAGTTTTCATCACCGAAGCATGCGAGTACACCAACAGTTTTTTGAACTTCCGTCCAAGATACAGCATTATCTTAAATATAGAAGCAGAACATCTGGATTTCTTCAAAGATCTTGATGACATCCGCCATTCATTCCGTGAATATGCATCCAATACACTTGCAGAGGGCGCAACGATCATAAACGGAGATATTCCGGATTATCAGGCAATCGTGGAAGGTCTTCCACAGGAGATCATCACCTACGGTCTTACTGATTCATCCGATTATTACCCTGCCAATGTCCAGTTCAACGACAAGGCATGCGCTTCCTTTACCGTTATGCACAAAGGTGAAAAAGTCATGGACGTCAGCCTGAATGTTCCTGGTATGCATAATGTATCCAATGCACTTGCCGCCGTTGCTTTATCTGTGGATATGAAGCTTCCACTTGAAGCAGTCCGCCTCGGACTTGATAAATTTGGTGGCGCAGACCGTCGTTTCCAGTATAAAGGAACCGTCGACGGCATCACGATCATTGATGATTATGCACATCATCCAACCGAGATCCGTGCAACTTTAACAGCAGCCAAGAATTATCCACATAAGCGTCTTGTTCTGGTATTCCAGCCACATACTTACTCCAGGACCAAAGCATTTCTCAATGATTTTGCAGATGTGCTCTCCATGGCTGACATGGTTGTCCTTGCTGATATTTATGCAGCACGTGAGAAAAACACATTCGGAATCAGTTCCAAAGATATTCTTGCAAAGCTGAAAGAAAAGGGAACGGATGCACATTATTTCCCTTCTTTTGAAGAAATTGAGAAATTTTTACTGGAAAATTGTACCGACGGAGATTTGTTGATAACTATGGGCGCCGGAAACGTAGTAGAAATCGGCGAAAACCTGCTTGGAAAATAGTTTTTCCACCTTATCCACACAACAGACTGGATATCTTCCATCTGCTGTGTGGATTTTTTTTCATTAATCACCAGCTTATCCACGTTATAAAAACATTGGTTTTATTGCCAGATTTCCGCATTTTTCATGCGTTTCAGAGGTTTTCCACGTAGTTATCCACATTATCAACATTTTTGTTCACATCTTTTATCCAAAATATGAACACTCTATCCATTCGCTTTCGACCCGTTTGTGAATACTTACCATCTTCACTTTAAAATGTGATTGTGCTATAATGCCTACAGAATCCGGCTCGAACATGGTATTTTCATGTCGGGCCAATGAAAGAGGTAATAACATGGCAGCCATTCAATTACACAGTGATTGTCCAGATGCAATGACAAGTGTTTCCAATTATTTTATCGATCATTACATGCCGGAAGCCAATGGCGAATTTGTAAAAGTATACATATATCTGCTCCGCTGCATGGCATCTTCTTCCAAAACGGTGTCTGTGTCTGCAATTGCAGATCTTTTTGAACATACCGAAAAAGATGTTGTCCGTGCCTTAAAATACTGGGAGAAAGTTGGTCTTCTCAAGCTTGAATATGCCGATGACGCCTCGATTCTCGGTATTTATTTTCTTACAGTAAGACCGGAGACTTTGGATGCGACAGCTCCGATTCCGACCACGACGGTCCAGAAGGAAGCGGCACCAAAGGAGACTTCCACCGTCTCACAGAAGAGTGCTTCCAAAGCCCCTTCTAAAAAAGAGTATACGCTTGATGAGATCAAAGCATTCCAAAAAGATGAAGATATTTCAGAACTCTTTTTTATCGTGGAGACCTATCTGAAGCACCCACTGAATCCAACCGATATCAACACGATCCTTTACTGGCATGAGTCCCTGCATTTTTCTACAGAGCTGATCGTTTACCTTGTGGAATACTGTATCAGCAAGGGACACTCGAGCATCCGTTATATGGAAAAGGTTGCTCTTGGCTGGTGCAGCCAGAACATCACAACCGTGGAACAGGCAAAAGCCAATTCTGCCGCACACAGCCAGGTCTACTACGGTGTCATGAAGGCTCTCGGAATTTCCGGCCGGAATCTTGTGGAATCCGAGACAGTTCTGATCACCAAATGGACCAGGGAATTCGGATACGATATGGAACTCATCCAGGAGGCCTGCAAACGCACGATCACCGCAACGCATCAGCCGAGCTTTGAATATACCGATTCCATTCTCACAAGCTGGCATAAGAATCGTGTACATACGTTAAAAGACGTTGCAAGACTGGATTCCAGCTACAATCGCAATAAAAAGGCCGCAGCAGCTTCCAATACTTCAGCTCCGGCTTCCAAAAATAAATTCAACAATTTTAATCAGCGGGAGTACGATTACGACCAGCTGGAAAAAATGCTATTAACCACTTCAGTCCATGAATAATTTCCGGGCTGAATCACATGATATACCGGAGGAACACTCATGCCTTTAACAAATGCACAATATGATGAGATCATCCGCAGCTATGATGCAATCCAGCTGAAGAACTCCAGACGCCGCCAGGAGCGGTTAAAAGAGGTCTATGCGAAGGCTCCACGCCTGAAGGAACTGGACGACTCTATCGCATCCTGCTCGGTCGCACAGGCACATAAATATCTTGACGGACAGACTCAGGCACTGACAGAGCTGAAAGTCCAGCTTGCCAACATCCGTCAGGAACGCCAGGCTTTAATCCGCGGTCTTGGATATTCCACAGATTACCTTGCACCGATTTATGATTGTCCGGACTGTAAAGATACCGGTTTTATTAACGGCAAACGCTGTCACTGTTTTAAACAGGCAATGATCAACGTTGTCTATGCCCAGTCTAACATCCGACAGATACTGGAAAAAGAGAATTTTGACACCTTTTCCTATGAATATTATTCCGATGATGATGTCAATCCGGCGACCGGGCTGTCATCCCTTGCCACTGCCAAACACGCAGTTATGGAATGTCGGAAATTCATCGACCAGTTTGATAAGAAACCAAAGAATCTGTTCTTCTATGGTGACACCGGAGTCGGCAAAACTTTCCTCTCCAACTGTGTCGCAAAAGAGCTGTTAGATGCAGGTTATTCTGTTATCTACTTTACAGCCTTTCAATTATTTGATATATTAAGCAAAGGTGTGTTTGAAAAAGATTCCGATGCAATCGCTGCACACCAGAATATCTTTGATTGTGATCTTCTGATCATCGACGATCTTGGTACGGAGCTTTCCAATTCGTTTACCACATCACAATTATTCTTATGCATTAATGAGCGTATACTTCGCCAGAAATCGACGATTATATCGACCAATCTTAATATGAACCAGATGGTGGATATCTATTCCGAAAGGACTTTGTCCCGGATTTCCAGCAATTACACAATACTGAAGCTTTTCGGCGACGATATTCGTATCAAACGCCGTATGCGATAAATAAATAATAACCAATCAATGTTTTTATGGAGGAGTCATCAAATGCCAAAAGATGAAAAATTTTTAGAAACTATTCCACAGGGAATTCTCGCCCTCATTCCTACAGAAAGCTGTATCGAAATGGGTGAAAAGGTAGACCACTATCTTGCAAAGTGGAGAGGCAGAAGAGAACACGATCACCTCAACGATATCGCGTTTAAAGATTACGCAAAGGACAGCTATATCATCAAACCTTATACCCCAAGATTTGGTTCCGGTGAAGCAAAATGTGTGATCAACCACTCTGTTCGTGGTTACGATGTCTACATCATGGTCGATGTTACAAACTACAGCCTTACCTATTCTTTATGTGGACACACCAACCATATGTCACCAGACGATCATTATCAGGATCTGAAACGTGTCATTGCAGCTATCGGTGGAAAAGCAAGAAGAATCACTGTTATCCTTCCATTCCTTTATGAGAGCCGTCAGCACAAACGTACCTCCCGTGAGTCCTTAGACTGTGCTTTAGCTCTTCAGGAACTGATCGCAATGGGTGTTGATAACATTATCACATTCGATGCACATGACCCACGTGTACAGAACGCAATTCCTCTGAAAGGATTCGACACAGTACAGCCTGCATACCAGTTCATCAAAGGTATCTTAAAGAATGTAAAAGATATCAAGATCGATGCTGATCACTTAATGATCATCAGCCCGGATGAAGGCGCAACCGGTCGTGCAATTTATATGGCAAACGTATTAGGCGTTGATATGGGTATGTTCTATAAACGCCGTGATTATAGTACAATTATTGATGGACGTAACCCAATCGTTGCCCATGAGTTCTTAGGTGACTCTGTAGAAGGCAAGGATGTTATGATCATCGACGATATGATCTCCTCTGGCGAAAGCATGATTGACACTGCAAAAGAGCTGAAAAAACGTAAAGCAAAGAGAATCTTTGTTGTATCTACGTTCGGCCTTTTCACAAACGGACTTGAGAAATTTGACAAAGCTTACGAAGAAGGTCTTATTTACCGTGTTGTTACTACAAACCTTACTTATCAGACACCGGATCTTCTTTCAAGAGAATACTACATCAGCTGTGATATGAGTAAATATATCGCCTTCATCATCGATAACTTAAATCATGATGCTTCTATCAGCGAGCTCTTAAACCCATATGACAGAATCAAAAAACTCGTTAACGAATATAACGAGGAGCAAAAACAGGCATAATAAAACAAAAGAACCGGTTCACAAATCCATCGATCTGTGAACCGGTTCTTTTTATTATATCATGCATTCGCACAATACTGCGACAGCGGATAATTAAACTAACTCAAGAACTACTTCTAAAGCTCCGTCACCTTTACGCTGACCGATCTTTACGATTCTTGTGTAACCACCGTTACGTCCTGCATACTTAGGAGCGATCTCATCAAATAATTTAGCTGTAAGATCAACTTCTTTTGTATTCTTTTTCTTTCCAGATGCAGTAGTTGGAACTTCTTTTACAGTGTAGAGAACTTTCAGCATCTCTCTTCTTGCATGAAGACGTGAAGGTTTATCTTTCTTGATTGTCTTCTCAACTTCATCGTATACTGTAACTTTTTTTCCATCAACAACTTCTTTTACTCTCTTGCCATCTTTGTCCTTGCGGGCAACTTTAGCTTTTACAGTAACTTCTTCGAAGTTGTCTTTTTCTCTTACTGCAGAAGCGATAAGACCTTCAGCGATCTTACGAACTTCTTTTGCTTTTGCTTCTGTTGTAACGATCTTACCGTTAGCGATAAGTGCTGTTACCTGACCTCTTAATAATGCTTTTCTCTGGCTTGAGGTTCTGCTTAATTTGCGATACTTTGCCATTTTAATATCCTCCATTTGTGGAACATCCGGCCACGCTCTTTGGTCTTACTTACCGAATGTGTAATCTTGTTGTGGCAGCATTGCTGCCAGGTGCCACTCATGAGTTAGACATAGGCCACGCTCTTCGGTCTTACTGGTTCTGCCTATATGAGTTATAAAAAAGGGTTAGGCGATTGATTAGTCTTCACCCTGATTTAACTGTAATCCTAATTCTTTTAACTTCGCTAATACTTCTTCTAAAGATTTGCGTCCAAGGTTACGAACCTTCATCATATCTTCAGGTGTTCTGTTTGTAAGTTCCTCAACAGTGTTGATTCCTGCTCTCTTTAAGCAGTTGTAAGAACGTACAGACAGTTCAAGCTCATCGATGTTCATCTCAAGAACTTTCTCTTTTGCATCGTTCTCTTTCTCGATCATTACTTCTGCCTGCTGTGCAGCATCAGATAAGTCGATGAAGAGGTTCAGATGCTCGCTCAGAACTTTTGCTGCAAGTGATACAGCCTCGTCTGGCTCTAATGTTCCGTTGGTATATACATCTAATGTGAGCTTATCGTAGTCAGTGATCTGACCAACACGGGTATTCTCAATTGTTAAATTTACACGCTCTACCGGAGTATAGATAGAATCAACAGCGATCACACCGATTGGAGTATCCTCTGTCTTATTCTTATCAGCGCTTACATATCCTCTTCCTTTTGTGATTGTAAGCTCCATGTATAACTTGCTTTCAGCTCCGCCATTTAAGTGAGCAATTACTAAATCCGGGTTCATGATCTCGATATCGGAGTCAACCTGAATATCAGCTGCTGTAACAACGCCTTCCCCTTCGAATTCAATATAAGCAACTTTTGGTTCATTAGTAGAGCTATTATTTCTAATAGCAAGACATTTGATGTTCATGATGATCTCAGTAACATCTTCCTTAACTCCTGGAATAGAACTGAATTCATGTAAAACACCATCAATCTTAACCTGGCTTACAGCTGCTCCTGGTAATGAAGAAAGCATGATTCTTCTTAAAGAATTACCAAGTGTTGTACCATATCCTCTTTCCAAAGGTTCTACAACAAATCTGCCGTATTTTTTGTCTTCTGAAATTTCAGCGATTTCAATTTTTGGTTTTTCAAAATCGAACACTACAAAGTCCCTCCTTCTCGGGTATCGTTGCTAGTTTTTAAGTCATACTGCTTCCTCCGGTACTATTTTCCCGGAAAAATCATATATCTCTATAGATAGCCGGAAGCAGATTATGGTGCAAGCACCCAATCCGCTTCTGACAAAAGTTCTAATCCGCTTAATAACGGCTATATTATTTAGAGTATAACTCGACGATAAGCATTTCATCAACTGGAACGTCGATCTGCTCACGTGTTGGTAATTCTTTTACAGTTCCCTGTAATTTCTCAGCGTCAACATCTAACCATTCTGGTACGATTCTTCCGCCTGCAACTTCAACGATATCTTTCATACGCTGGATGCCTTTTTTGCTCTCTTTGATTTCGATTACGTCTCCAGCTTTTACTAAGTAAGAAGGAATGTTAACAACTTTTCCGTTTACTGTAACGAATTTATGGTCAACAACCTGTCTAGCTTCTTTTCTTGTACGAGCAAATCCAAGACGGAATACTACGTTATCCAGTCTGGACTCAAGAATTGTCATTAAGTTTGTACCAGTCATGCCTTTCATCTGGTCAGCTTTCTCATAGTAGTTATGGAAAGGTTTCTCTAATACACCATAGATGAATTTTGCTTTCTGTTTCTCTCTTAACTGAAGGCCATACTCAGAAACCTTCTTGTTTGCTCTCTGTAAATTTCTTTTGGATTTCTTATCATATCCTAAATAACTTGGTTCTAATCCAAGGGATCTGCATCTTTTCAGTACAGGTACTTTATTAACTGCCATCTTAATCTATACCTCCTAATTAAACTCTTCTGCGTTTTGGTGGACGACATCCATTGTGAGGTACTGGAGTTACGTCTTTGATGGAAGTAACTTCAAGACCACAAGCGGAAAGAGCTCTGATAGCGGCTTCTCTACCAGATCCTGGTCCTTTAACCATAACGTCAACTGTTTTTAAGCCATGAATTAAAGCTGCCTTTGTAGCTGTCTCAGCTGCCATCTGTGCAGCATATGGAGTAGATTTCTTTGAACCTCTAAATCCAAGACCACCAGCACTTGCCCATGATAAAGCATTACCCTCAGTATCAGTAATAGTTACGATTGTATTATTAAAAGATGACTGAATATGTGCCTGTCCGCGTTCAACGTTTTTCTTTACACGCTTTTTAGTTGTTTTCTTTGCAACGTTCTTAGCCATATCTAAACTAACCTACTTTCTTATTATTCAAAATGTTACGTTACTATATAAGGAATACCTCTGTATTCACCGATTATTTTTTCTTATTAGCAACAGTTCTCTTAGGACCTTTTCTTGTTCTTGCGTTGGTCTTTGTTTTCTGACCACGAACTGGAAGTCCTTTTCTATGACGGATTCCACGATAGCATCCGATTTCCTGAAGTCTCTTAATATTAAGAGCGATCTCTCTTCTTAAATCACCTTCTACAGTCTGTGTCTCATCGATGACTGCGCTGATTCTCTTTACTTCTTCGTCAGTTAAATCTCTAACACGAGTGTTAGGATCTACGTTAGCTGCTTCAAGGATACGATTAGAACTTACTCTTCCGATTCCGTAAATGTAAGTTAAACCGATCTCAACACGTTTTTCTCTTGGTAAATCTACACCTGCAATACGAGCCATGTGTGTTTACACCTCCATAAAATTTTCCTGATTATTATAGTAACGATATATCTGCAACCATATATCTCATCCGAAAAATACCCGCATACAGCTACGGTTGCACGCCCTGAAATGTGTGCATACGAATACTTTTACCATATTGTTCAATTCATCGCCTAAAGGCAGTCTTCGCATATTTCGGATCTACCACTCGGTATTATAGTAAATCCCCAGCTTATGCTGCTGTTTTATTATGAAACAGCACAATGGTATTGCGCTGCAGCCGCACATAATAAATAATTTGGAAGCCGATTAACCCTGTCTCTGTTTATGCTTAGGATTCTCGCAGATAATTCTGATGCTTCCTTTTCTTTTAATGACTTTGCATTTTTCGCAAATAGGTTTAACTGATGATCTTACCTTCACAGCAAATCCTCCTTTCTCTCTAAAAGCCCCAATTTAACGGCTTTTATAAGCTTTCATGGGTACTTTCCAAAAGTGTCCGTATAACATTATACACATCGGGCACCTGGAAGTCAATCACTTTTTTATTTGTCACGCCAGATAATTCTGCCCTTTGTCAGATCATATGGTGACATTTCAATTGTTACTTTATCTCCCGGTAAAATACGAATGAAGTTCATTCTTAATTTACCACTGATGGTTGCTAAAATCTGATGTCCATTCTCAAGTTCTACTTTAAAGAATGCATTTGGTAATTTTTCAACTACAACACCTTCTACTTCAATTACGTCTGCTTTTGACATATCTTAATTCCTCCTAATGAATTCCCTTCCGGGATCTATATTATCTGTTAAAAGAGATCCAGAAAACCTGCCGCTTTCTCGTCCTCTGTCAATGAAAGGATCTCAGGCCTGCCTTCTGTGATCAGGATCGTATTCTCATAATGTGCGGATAAGGACATATCCTCTGTCACAACGGTCCACTCATCATCCATCCATACAACTTCCGGTGTTCCCATGTTGATCATCGGCTCTACCGCAAGTGTCATTCCCGGGCGAAGTTTGATGCCTCTCCGGAACTGTTTGAAATTCGGGATCTCCGGATCTTCGTGGAGATGTGTTCCGATTCCATGTCCAACCAGGTCTCTTACGACTCCGTAGCCAAAGCTTTCTGCGTAGGTTCCGATCGCAGCTCCGATGTCATGAAGATGTTTTCCGGCAACTGCCTTTTTCATTCCTTCGAAAAAGCTCTGTCTCGTCCGGTCGATCAGATCCTGTGCTTCTTTACTGATCTCACCGACTGCAACTGTCCGCGCTGCGTCTGAATGATATCCTTTGTAGATGACTCCCGCATCCAGGCTCACGATATCGCCTTCCTGCAGGATCTTATCCTTACGTGGGATTCCGTGCACCACTTCTTCGTTTACCGAAACACAGATTGATGCAGGATAGCCACAGTAATTTTTAAAAGAAGGAATGCATTCATAGCTTCGAATCATTTCCTCACCAAGTCTGTCTACGTCAAGCGTAGACATTCCCGGCTTTATTTCTTTTCCCAGATCCTGATGTACTCTGGCAAGAATTCTTCCCGCCTCGCGCATCAGTTCGATTTCTCTGGCAGACTTAATCGTTACAGACATAATTATTCACCTAAAATTGTAACGATATCAGCGAATACTTTATCCATTGGCTGTGTACCGTCAACTGATTTTAAAATGTTCTGCTTCTTATAGTAATCGATAAGAGGCTGTGTCTGATCATGATATACAGATAAACGTTTCTGAACAGTTTCTGGCTTGTCATCATCTCTTAATACGGTCTTGCTGCCACAGGCATCACATACACCTTCTACTTTGGTAGGATTGAATACGATGTGGTATGTTGCGCCGCAGTTTAAGCATGCACGTCTTCCGCCCATACGTTTTACAATGTTCTCATCCGGAACATCAACGTCGATTGCATAATCCATTGTCTGGTTGATCTTTGCAAGTGCTGCATCCAGTGCTTCTGCCTGAGGAATTGTTCTTGGGAATCCGTCTAATACGAATCCGTTTGCACAGTCGTCCTGCTGGATACGATCCATAACGAGATCACAGGTAAGCTCATCTGGTACTAAAGCGCCCTGATCCATATATGTTTTTGCTTTCTTGCCTAATTCTGTTCCGTTTTTAATGTTTGCACGGAAAATATCTCCTGTTGAAATATGTGGAATCTGATATTTTGCTGCAATCTGTTTTGCCTGTGTTCCTTTTCCTGCTCCTGGAGCGCCTAACATGATAATTTTCATTTTCAATCTCCTATGTTTATTGCACGAATGGAGATACGGCAATGCCAGTATCTCCAAAGTACAATTAGTCGTTTAAGAATCCTTTATAGTAACGTACTAACATCTGTGATTCAATCTGTTTTACTGTCTCAATTACAACTCCAACGATAATGATGATGGATGTTCCACCGAAGGAAACGTTCGCACCAAATACACCATTAAAGAAGATCGGGACAAATGCAACAAACGCTAATGCCACAGCACCTATAAAGACAACATAATTTAATATTTGATTTAAGTAATCACTGGTTGGTTTACCTGGTCTGATACCCGGGATAAATCCACCAGAACGTTTCATATTATTTGCAACTTCAAGCGGATTGAATGTAATCTGTGTATAGAAGTATGCAAATGCAATGATGAGTATGATATATACGACTAAGCCAATGCTGTAGATCATATTGTCCGGATCACACCAGTTTGACTGGGATAATCCTTTTAATACCTTACTCCAAAATCCTGTTCCCTGTCCTTTACCAAGAATAGAAGCGATGATAACAGGAGTCTGCATCAATGACTGTGCAAAGATGACAGGAACAACACCACCGGTATTTACCTTTAAAGGAATATTGGTCTGCTGTCCACCAACCTGTTTTCTTCCCTGAATCTTCTTGGAATACTGTACAGGAATTCTTCTCTCAGCGCCCTGAAGTAACACTACGAATAATACCATTGCAACAATGATTGCAATAATAACAAGTGCTGCTACAGTTCCCTGTGGGATGCTTTTGCCCGAAATGAACTGATTCCAAAGGGAAAGCAGATCTTCCGGCATACGGGAAATGATATTGATTACCAATACGATAGAAATACCGTTTCCCACGCCCTTTTCCGTAATACGTTCACCAATCCACATCAATACAGCAGAGCCTGCAGTAAGTGATGTCACGATCATGATAATTGTAAGTGGGCTCTTATCTGTCAAGTATCCGCTTCTGTAAAATCCAATTGCCATCGCAATTGACTCAATGAGACCAAGTGCGATTGTTAAGTAACGGGTAATCTCAACAATTTTCTTTCTTCCTTCTTCGCCGTCACGTTGCATTTCCTCTAACTTCGGAATTGCAATCGTAAGCAGCTGCATGATGATGGAAGATGTAATATACGGTGTGATATTCAACGCAAACACTGACATGTTTAAGAATGAACCACCTGTAACTGCATCGAAGAAACTTAATCCGTCTGCTGTCTGGTTCTTGAACCATTCCGAGAATACCTTGCCGTCAACACCAGGAATAGGAAGCTGACTTCCTATTCTGATGACAATTAACATTAAAAATGTAAAGATGATCCGGTTACGGATATCTTTAATTTTAAATGCATTACGGACTGTTTCGAGCATTAGATCACCTCTGCTTTTCCACCAAGAGCTTCGATTTTTTCTTTAGCGCTTGCACTGAATGCATTTGCCTGAACTGTAAGCTTCTTAGTAAGTTCGCCATTTCCAAGAATCTTAACGCCATCTCTAACGTTCTTTACGATTCCTGCTTCTACTAATGTCTCAACAGATACTACTGCGTCATTATCGAATCTTTCTAATACAGAAAGGTTAATACCAACGATTTCCTTAGAGTTTCTGCATTTGAAACCTCTCTTAGGTAATCTTCTGTATAATGGCATCTGTCCACCTTCGAAACCTGGTCTAGGTGCTCCAGAACGAGCTTTCTGACCTTTGTGGCCCTTACCAGCAGTCTTACCGTTTCCTGAACCGTGTCCACGGCCTCTTCTGAAATTATCACTCTGAACTGATCCTTCAGCTGCTTTTAAACTAGATAAATCCATTACGGCACCTCCTTGTCTTTTTAATTATGCTTCTTCTACTTTTACATATGGTGCAACTTTACGAAGCGCGCCCTGTGTAGCTGCGTTATCTGGTAACTCAACTGTTTTGTTTAATTTTGTTAATCCCAGAGCTTCGATTGTTTTCTTGTTCTTAGGAACTGCACCAATTGTTGACTTAATAAGTGTAACTTTTACTTTCTTATCTGCCATCTTTCAATTCCTCCTTAACCCAAGATTTCTTCTACAGATTTACCGCGAAGTTTAGCAACCTCTTCTGGGGATCTTAACTGTTTTAAAGCGTCGATTGTAGCAAGTACAACGTTCTGCTTATTGTTAGATCCTAAAGATTTTGTACGGATATTTGAGATACCAGCGATCTCGCATACGGAACGAGCTGGACCACCAGCGATAATACCAGTACCTTCAGGAGACTTCTTTAATAATACGGAAGCACCTGTGTGTTTTCCAGTTACATCATGTGTAATAGAGTTATTCTCGTCTAATTTAACACTGATCATGCTCTTGATTGCGTCTTCTTTTCCTTTACGGATAGCTTCTGGAATCTCAGCTGCTTTACCAAGACCAGCGCCTACATGACCATTCTTGTCACCTACAACAACGAGAGCTGTGAAACGCATGTTTCGTCCACCTTTAACAACTTTTGTTACACGTTTGATGTCAACAACCTGGTCAACTAATTCTAATTGACTAGCATCAATGATTTCACGTTTCATGTTTGTTTCCTCCTAAAATTTTAACTCTTCCAGGGATTGCCCATGGAAGCAGGAGTTCATAGGGGACTCCTAGAACTCTAAGCCAGCTTCTCTTGCTGCTTCAGCTAATGCTTTTACCTTGCCCTGATATATAAAGCCACCTCTATCGAAGACAACAGTTGTAATACCTTTATCTAATGCTTTCTTTGCAATAACAGTACCAAGATGTGCTGCTGCATCAACGTTATTAGTCTTTTCTACTTCTGCCTTAACATCTTTGTCAAGAGTAGATGCAGAAACAAGGGTATTTCCAACTGTATCATCAATAATCTGAGCATACATATGGTTATTGCTTCTGAATACAGCTAAGCGAGGACGCTGTGCTGTACCTGCAAGATGATTACGCATTCTTCTATGTTTCTTTTCACGAACTTCAGTTCTTGATTTCTTACTAACCATTTCTTGTCCACTCCTTTAATTATTTTTTACCAGTCTTACCAACTTTACGTCTAATAACTTCATCAGCATATTTGATACCTTTTCCTTTGTAAGGTTCAGGTCTTCTCTTATCTCTGATTTCAGCTGCGTATTGGCCAACTTTTTCTTTATCGATACCTTTGATAATAATCTTATTATCCTGAACTTCTGACTCAAGACCTTCTGGATCTTCCATTTCTACCGGATGAGAATATCCTAAGTTTAATGTAAGTTTCTTTCCAGCCTTAGAAGCTCTGTAACCTACACCATTCACTTCAAGTGTTTTTGTATAACCTTCTGTTACACCAACTACCATGTTGTGAATTAATGTTCTTGTTAATCCATGTAAGGATTTCATTTTTTTCAAATCGTTAGGTCTTGTAACTACTACTTCTTCACCTTCTAATTTGATGTCCATCTCTGATGGAAGGGTTCTCTCAAGAGTTCCCTTAGGACCTTTTACAGTCACATGATTATTTTCTGCAATGTCAACAGTTACACCTGCTGGGATTGCGATTGGCATTCTTCCTATACGTGACATGCCCGTACCTCCTGTATTTTATAATGGTTAATTGTTACCAAACAAATGCTAATACTTCGCCACCAACCTGAAGCTTTCTAGCTTCTTTATCAGTAATGATTCCCTGGTTTGTAGAAAGAATAGCAATTCCTAATCCACCAAGTACTGAAGGGATTTCATCTTTACCAGCGTATACACGAAGACCTGGTTTAGAGATTCTCTTAATACCTGTGATGATTTTCTCGTTTTTATCTGCGCCATATTTTAAAGTAACGCGGATAGATTTGAAGTTACCGTCTTCAACGATCTCATATTTCTCGATGAATCCTTCGTTAACAAGGATATCAGCGATAGCAACTTTGATTTTAGAAGATGGGATATCTACTGTATCATGTTTAGCAGTGTTTGCATTACGAATTCTTGTAAGCATATCTGCGATTGGATCACTTGTTACCATGATGTATATTTCCTCCTTTGATCTGTTTATACATAACTTATATGGGGGAGTCTGGGTCAAGCTCCGCCTGTATCAGGCGCGCTTTCACCATATCGCTCTCGGCCTACCAAGAAGCTTTCTTAACTCCTGGGATCTGGCCTTTGTATGCTAATTCACGGAAACATACTCTGCAGATTCCGTATTTTCTTAAAACTGAATGTGGACGACCACAAATTCTGCAACGTGTATATTCTCTAGTAGAGAATTTAGCTGGACGCTGCTGTTTAACTTTCATAGATGTTTTAGCCATTAAAATTCCCTCCTAATTATTTAGCGAATGGCATATTGAACAGAGTCAATAATTCACGTGCTTCTTCGTCAGTTTTTGCTGTTGTAACAAAGATTACATCCATACCTCTTACTTTGTCTACTTTATCGTATTCAATTTCAGGGAAGATGATCTGCTCTTTGATTCCAAGTGCATAGTTACCGCGGCCATCAAATGCGTTAGGGTTAACACCTCTGAAGTCACGTACACGTGGTAATGCTAAGTTGATCAAACGATCAGCGAACTCATACATTTTCTCGCCACGTAATGTTACTTTACATCCGATTGGCATGTTCTCTCTGATTTTGAAGTTTGCGATAGCGTTTTTAGCCTTAGTTGTTACAGCTTTCTGACCTGTGATTGCTTCCATGTCTTTTACAGCTGCTTCAAGGATCTTAGCGTTCTCCTTAGCTTCTCCAACACCCATGTTTACTACGATCTTGTCAAGCTTTGGAACTTCCATTACATTTTTATATCCGAACTTTTTGATCATTGCGTCTTTGATCTCATTATCGTACTGCTCTTTAAGTCTACTCAACTCTCTGTCCTCCTCTCTTCAATTAATCGATAACGTCGCCTGTTGATTTTGCGTAACGTACTTTCTTATCTCCATCCATTTTGAAACCTACACGAGTAGCTGTTCCTTTGTGAAGATACATAACGTTAGATGCATCAATAGGTCCTTCCTGATGAAGGATTCCGCCCTGCTGGTTAGCCATGCTTGGTTTTGCATGTTTTGTAACCATGTTTACGCCTTCAACAAGAAGTGTATTGTTTTTTCTGTTTACAGCAATAACTTTGCCTTCTTTGTCTTTATCTTTTCCAGCGATTACTTTAACCATATCGCCTTTTTTGATCTTCATACTTGCCATCTTCGTTCCTCCTATAATACTTCTGGAGCCAGAGATACAATCTTCATAAACTGTTTCTCACGAAGCTCACGAGCTACTGGTCCAAAGATACGAGTTCCTCTTGGAGTTTTGTCGTCTTTAATAATAACTGCAGCGTTCTCATCGAATTTAATATAAGAACCGTCTTTACGACGTGCACCTTTTACTGAACGAACAACTACGGCTTTTACTACGTCACCTTTTTTAACAACACCGCCTGGTGTTGCATCTTTAACAGTAGCAACGATCACATCGCCGATGTTCGCATATCTTCTGGTAGATCCACCCATTACGCGGATAACAAGTAACTCTTTTGCGCCAGTGTTATCTGCGACTTTGAGTCTGCTTTCCTGCTGTACCATGCTTGTAGCCTCCTTTAATTATTTTGCTCTTTCCATGATTTCTACAAGTCTCCATCTCTTATCCTTAGATAATGGTCTTGTTTCCATAACTCTGACGGTATCACCGATCTTTGCATCGTTGTTCTCGTCATGAGCTTTTAATTTATATGTCTTTTTAACGATCTTGTTGTAAAGTGGATGTCTTACGTTGTCTCTTACTGCTACAACGATTGTTTTATCCATTTTATCGCTTACAACAACACCTACACGTGTTTTTCTAAGATTTCTTTCCACGGTCGAAGTCTCCTTTCTGATAGGATATTGGATTACTCAGCAACTTTCGCTTTTTCGGTGATAACAGTCTGAATTCTAGCGATGTTTTTTCTAACTTCCTTAATTCTGCTTGTGTTATCTAACTGATTTGTTGCGTTCTGGAATCTTAAATTGAAAAGTTCTTTTTTAGCGTTAACTAATTCTGTCTGTAAATCAGCTACAGACTGTGATTTTAATTCTTCTAAATATGCACTAGTTTTCATTTGATTCACCGCCTTCTAAATCTGCACGAGAAACTACTTTACATTTGCAAGGTAATTTATGTGTAGCAAGACGTAATGCTTCTCTGGCTACGTCTTCCGGTACACCGGAGATTTCAAATAATACTCTACCTGGTTTCACAACAGCTACCCAATATTCCAGGGCGCCCTTTCCTTTACCCATACGAACTCCCATAGGTTTATGAGTTACAGGTTTCTCTGGGAAAATTTTAATCCAAACTTTACCACCACGTTTGATATATCTTGTCATAGCAACACGGGCTGCTTCGATCTGGTTAGCTTTAATCCAGCATGGCTCTAATGATACGATACCATATTCACCATAAGTAAGTTTATTTCCTCTTAAAGCTTTTCCAGCCATAGAACCGCGGAACTGTTTACGATGTTTTACTCTCTTTGGCATTAACATAATTACTGAGCTCCTCCTTCCTTATTGGCCTTTGTAGGAAGTACTTCGCCTTTGTAGATCCAAACCTTAACACCAACTTTACCGTAGGTTGTATCTGCTTCTGCGAATCCATAATCAATATCTGCTCTTAATGTCTGAAGTGGAATAGTTCCATCAGAGTAGAACTCTGTACGAGCCATATCTGCTCCACCAAGACGTCCGGAACAAGAAGTTTTAATACCCTTGCATCCAGCTTTCATTGCACGACCCATGCAAGACTTCATTGCACGACGGAAAGAAACACGGTTCTCTAACTGTAATGCGATGTTCTCAGCTACTAACTGAGCGTCTTTGTCTGGTCTTTTTACTTCTTTGATATCTACTACTAACTTCTTGTCTGTAAGTTTCTGAACTTCTGCTTTAACCTTCTCGATTTCAGCTCCGCCCTTACCAATTACAACACCTGGTTTAGCAGTGTAGATGATAACTTTTACACGGTCAGATGCTCTTTCGATCTCGATCTTAGAAACACCAGCAGCGTATAATTTTTTCTTTAAAAATGTTCTGATATTGTAATCTTCAACTAAGTAATCAGCGAAATCAGCATCAGCATACCATTTAGAATCCCAATCTTTGATAACACCGACTCTTAAGCCATGAGGATTGACTTTCTGTCCCATGAATTGCCCTCCTATCTTTCATCAAGCACGATTGTAATGTGGCTCATTCTCTTTTCGATTCTGTAAGCTCTACCCTGTGCTCTAGGTTTGATTCTCTTCATTGTTGGTCCCTTGTTAGCGTAGCACTCTGCTACTACAAGGTTCTCTGCTTTCATACCATTGTTGTTTTCAGCATTGGCGATCGCTGATTTTAATAATTTCTCAATTACGCTTGAAGCGTATCTTGGGTTGTATGTTACGATTGCAAGTGCAGTCTCAACATCTTTACCACGGATTGCATCTAATACGAAGCAAGCCTTCTGAACAGACATTCTAGCAAAAGATAACTTTGCTGAAGGTCTTGTATCTTTAACTTCATTTCTCTCTCTTTTAATCTGGGATCTATGTCCTTTTGCCATGGATGAAACCTCCTTTCAATAAAAAATCTTATCTAACGCCTGATTTCTTCTCGTCTTTTCCATGTCCTTTGAAAGTTCTGGTTGCAACGAACTCTCCGAGTTTGTGTCCAACCATGTCTTCAGTAACATATACTGGAACATGTTTTCTACCGTCATGAACAGCGATTGTATGTCCAACGAAAGATGGGAAAATAGTAGAACGACGTGACCATGTCTTAATTACAGACTTGTCACCGGAAGCGTTCATAGCGTCTACTTTTTTCAGTAAGCTTTCATCAGCAAATGGTCCTTTTTTAAGTGAACGTGCCATTAATTTAACCTCCTAATTATTTTAACGCTCTACCGTCTCTTCTTCTTACGATGAGCTTGTTAGATTGTTTGTTCTTCTTTCTGGTCTTTAAGCCAAGAGCAGGTTTGCCCCATGGAGTACATGGACCTGGACGTCCGATTGGAGCGCGGCCTTCTCCACCACCGTGTGGATGGTCATTCGGGTTCATTACGGAACCACGAACTGTTGGGCGAACACCCATGTGACGTTTACGTCCGGCTTTACCAAGGTTTACGAGGTTATGGTCACCGTTTCCGATAACACCGATTGTAGCTCTACATCCGATAGGAACTAATCTCATTTCTCCTGAAGGAAGACGAAGTGTTGCGTATTTTCCTTCTTTTGCCATTAACTGAGCACTTAATCCAGCAGAACGAACTAACTGTCCTCCCTTACCTGGAAGTAACTCGATGTTGTGGATCTGAGTACCAACTGGAATGTTTTCAAGTGGTAAGCAGTTTCCTACTCTTACTTCTGCTTCTGGTCCGTTCATGACTTTCATGCCATCTGTAAGACCCTGAGGAGCAAGGATATATGCTTTCTCACCATCTGCGTAGCAGATCAGCGCGATGTTTGCTGTTCTGTTTGGATCGTATTCGATTCCGATTACAGTAGCTGGAATTCCATCTTTTCTTCTCTTGAAGTCGATGATTCTGTATTTTCTTCTGTTTCCACCACCGTGGTGTCTAACTGTGATTTTACCCTGATTGTTACGACCAGCGTTCTTCTTTAAAGAAGTTGTAAGGGATTTCTCAGGAGTTGTTTTTGTAATCTCAGAGAAATCAGAGCCAGTCATATTTCTTCTGGAAGGTGTATATGGGTTATATGTCTTAATTCCCATTGTTTTTCTCCTTTCAACGTTTTCATTATCGCGTCTTTACTGACGCATATGCGCGATAAGCAGAGTGTTGTGACTGTTTAAATGCAATCAGCAAGCTCGCTTCCGAGGTGCTCTGCTTATTTTATAATTATAAGCCTGCGAAGATCTCGATATCTTTGCTGTCAGCTGTTAACTGAACGATAGCTTTCTTTGTCTTAGCAGTTTTGCCAACTTTCATTCCACGTCTCTTGTTCTTTCCGTCAGAGTTCATTGTGTTAACTTTGGCAACTTTTGTTCCTTCGAACATTCTTTCAACTGCTTCTTTGATCATTGTTTTGTTTGCTTCTGGATGAACTAAGAATGTGTATTTTTTCTCAGCCATAGCTGCCATACTCTTCTCAGTTACTACAGGTTTGAGGATTACATCATAATACTGTACGTTTGCCATTATGCATACACCTCCTCGATTGTTGCAACAGCAGCTTTTGTAGCTACTACTGTGTCATATTTTAATACATCAAATACGTTAAGCTCATTTGTCTGAGTTGTCTTAACTGTTGGGATGTTCGATGCAGATGCGATTACGTTTGTATCCATCTCGTTTAATACAACTAAAGCTTTGTTTGCTTTTAAGTTGTTCATAACCTCAACAAATTTCTTTGTTTTGATCTCATCCATCTTTAACTCGTCTACTACAACGAATTTGCTCTCTGCCACTTTAGAAGTTAAAACAGATTTTAATGCTGCTCTCTTTTCTTTCTTGTTCAGTTTGAAAGAGTAATCTCTTGGTACTGGAGCGAATACCATTCCACCACCAGTCCACTGTGGAGCTCTTGTAGATCCCTGTCTTGCATGACCGGTTCCTTTCTGTCTCCATGGTTTTCTTCCGCCACCGCGAACTTCAGAACGTGTTTTTGCTTTCTGAGTTCCCTGACGATTATTTGCAAGCTGCTGAAGTACAGCCATATGAACTAAGTGTTCGTTTACTTCTACACCGAAGATTGCGTCGCTTAATTCGATAGTGTCTACTTCTTTGCCTTCCATATTATAAACAGCTACTTTAGCCATCGTAAAGTTCCTCCTTTCTTATTCAGCGCTATTAGCGAGCTACCTTGCATGTTTCTTTTACTGTGATAAGAGCTTTCTTTGCTCCTGGAACAGCACCTTTAACAAGCAGTAAGTTGTTCTCAGCGTCAACTCTTACAACTTCAAGATTCTGAGTTGTAACTTTTACGCTACCCATATGTCCAGGCATTCCTTTTCCTTTGAATACGCGGCTTGGTGAAGAACATGCACCGTTGGAACCCTGATGACGATGGAATTTAGAACCATGAGCCATAGGTCCTCTGTGCTGGCCTAATCTCTTAATAGCACCCTGGAAACCTTTACCTTTAGAAATTGCAGTAGCGTCAATTTTGTCGCCTTCTGCAAAGATGTCAGCTTTGATTTCATCTGCTAATTTGTACTCATCAGCGTTCTCGAATTTGAATTCTCTTACAAATCTCTTTCCGGATACACCAGCTTTTGCAAAGTGTCCCATCTCAGCTTTGTTAACGCCATGTCTGTTTCTGATTTCTTTTTTGCCGTTAGCATCTTTGTTAACAACTTTTTCTTTCTTGTCAACAAATCCAACCTGTACTGCACTGTATCCGTCGTTCTCAACTGTTTTGATCTGAGTAACAACACATGGACCAGCCTGAAGAACAGTTACTGGAACTAAAACGCCATCAGCGTTGAAGATTTGAGTCATTCCGACTTTTGTTGCTAAAATTGCTTTCTTCATTTCTTTACCTCCTGTTTTCTACAGCGGAACGCTTCATGCCCGACCCTGCGGTCAGAGTAGCGGAACCGTTCATCCTAGAGCAGTCATATAACATGTATATAAACCATTCGGGGATATTCATTTCATTACCTTAATAATAAGGATTGGTGAAAGATTTATTTCTCTTTCATTTTGATATCAATGTAAACACCAGCTGGCATCTCTAAACGAGATAATGCGTCAACAGTTTTCTGTGTTGGTGCAATGATATCGATAAGTCTCTTATGAGTTCTCTGCTCGAACTGTTCACGGGAATCTTTGTACTTGTGAGTAGCTCTTAAGATAGTAACAACTTCCTTCTTAGTTGGAAGTGGCACCGGTCCGCTCACCTGTGATCCGTTCTTCTTTACAGTCTCGATGATCTTCTTAGCTGAACCATCAACTAATTCATGATCATAAGCTTTCAATGTGATTCTCATTACTTGACTTGCCATAAAAAAAGTCGCCTCCTTTTCGCACTTTAATTTCAGTACGACAAGCGGTGACTGTACACATCTCCGTGTGTGTCATAAAAACTCTCACACGTTGTTTCTACTCTATGGTAGACCTTGTTGTTTGTACAGTGACTTGCCGTCAGTTTCCTAACTTGACATTCGCTCCACGGAAAACCTGCCATGTGGGCAGCAACCTCACGCTTCATAGCTATCATGCCACAGCAAGACATAGTATACACTAGTGTGTCCTGGATTGCAAGTACTTTTTTTATTTTTTTCAAAATGCTCTTGGTTTTCTAACAGATACCTATTATAATAGAAGAAACACATTTAAGAAAGGATCTATCAATTTATGTTTTTAGCAGATGGTTGGAAAGATTATGAAGTTATAGACTGCTCCAAAGGTGAGAAATTAGAGCGTTGGGGAAAATACTTACTGGTTCGCCCGGACCCTCAGGTAATCTGGGATACCCCAAAGAAGGAAAAAGGATGGAAGCACATGAACGGACACTATCACCGCAGTGCAAAAGGCGGCGGCGAATGGGAGTTCTTTGATCTGCCAAAGCAGTGGACCATCCACTATCAATCACTTACTTTTAATCTGAAGCCATTCAGTTTCAAGCACACCGGACTTTTCCCGGAGCAGGCAGCCAACTGGGACTGGTTCTCCGCTAAGATCCGCAAAGCAGGACGCCCAATCAAAGTCCTGAATCTTTTTGCATACACTGGTGGTGCAACACTTGCCGCCGCAGCTGCTGGCGCTCATGTCACACACGTGGATGCTTCCAAAGGTATGGTGACCTGGGCAAAAGAGAACGCCGTTTCTTCAGGTCTTAAGGATGCTCCGATCCGCTGGATCGTAGATGACTGTGTAAAATTTGTTGAGCGTGAGATCCGCCGCGGTAACCATTATGATGCGATCATCATGGACCCGCCTTCCTATGGACGCGGTCCAAAGGGTGAGATCTGGAAGATCGAGGATTGTATCTACCCTCTGGTTCAGCTTTGTGTAAAGCTGCTTTCTGATGATCCGTTATTCTTCCTGATCAACTCTTATACGACCGGCCTTCAGCCTGCTGTTTTATCTTACATGATGAATACCGAGCTGAAAAAGTTCCACGGAACTATCACCGCAGATGAGATCGGACTTCCAGTCTCCTCCAATGGACTTGTTCTTCCATGCGGGGCAAGTGGACGTTTCGAACGGTAAAAATCAAAATATCCATAAAACACATAAATATTTTCGGAAACTCAGAAGAACCTATGCAGTGAAATAAGCAGGTATTCTGCCACGGCTGGTACTTAGGCGGTGTTCTTTAGCGCCTTATGTACCATTGCCAGTGGCAACATAGCGAAAGCGTACCTGCGTTTTCATGCATAGGTTCTTTAAGTTCATTGTAAAGTATCATGTGTTTTATGGATATTTTTGATTTTACAGCATCTTCTTCTTCCTGAGGATGAAAAGAATGATGAGGCAGACGATCAGAATGAGCACACATATAATAAGGAAGCCGTGTGGTGTTTTGGCAAATGGCATCCATTCTGCGGCCACGTTCATTCCATATATTCCGGATATGATGGTCGGAATCGCCATAACAAGCGTGATCGATGTCAAATACTTCATGACGTTATTCAACCGGTTATCAATAACCGAAGACATCAGTTCTCTTGTTCCGTTTATGATGTCTCGGTAAATGCTTGTCATCTCGATTGCCTGTTTGTTCTCGACAATTACATCTCCAAGAAGTTCCTTATCTTCCGGATACTGCTCAAGTCTCTTGTATCTGGTCAGCCGGTCAAGCACCACCCCATTCGCACGAAGTGATGTTGCAAAATATACGAGTGTGGATTCCAGTTCATGAAGTGCGATCAGATCCACATCCTCGGTGTCCTCTCCGACACGTTCCTCAATCTCAGTACGCTTCTTGTCAATGACACGCAGATCACTCTGATACAGAGCAGAGATGCGATACAGGATCTGGTATACAAAACGCAGCTTTTTCTTTGTGGAAAATTCCTTTACGCGGTTATTTAAAAATGCCTGAAGCACCGGCGTATCCTCTGTACAGACCGTTACAATCTCATCCTGAGTTAAAATAATACCCAGAGGAATTGTTGTATAAGATTCTTTGTCATGGCGTATTTCGATCGTTGGAATATCGACCAGAATCAAAGTATAACCATCCTGCATCTCAATACGGGAACTCTCTTCCTCATCGAGAGCCGCCAGAACATCTTCGATATCGACATTCAGCTTTTCTGCGATTTCCTGTCCTTCCGCGACCGTTGGATTGATCATCTGTACCCAGACTCCATTATTCACCCATACTTCTTCATGGATCAGGCGATCATCTGTTTTCCAATATTTTACCATGACTGGCCTCCTTGTTTACCGGATGTCGGAGTACTTTTCAGCCTGTGCCCGAATGAGCTCCTCATCCTCAAAGTAATTGATTTTCATTGCACGTTTTACTTCGGATAATGTCTGTGCTGCAACTTCACGTGCTGCATCACTGCCTTTTTTCAAAATGTCATAAACTGTCGGAATATCCTTCTCATATTCCGCTCTTTTTGCACGGATCGGTGCAAGTTCTTCCTGGATGACATTGTTCAGGAATTTTTTAATCTTTACATCACCAAGTCCGCCGCGTTTGTAATGGTCTTTTAACTCATCCAGACAACTGTACTCCGGCAGATATTCTTCAAAATGTGCCTTTGTGCTGAATGCATCCAGATAGGTAAAGACCGTATTGCCCTCAATATGTCCCGGATCTGACACCTGAATGTGGGTAGGATCGGTATACATACTCATAATCTTTGTCTTAACGTCTTTCTCTGTGTCCGCAAGATAAATACAGTTGCCGAGTGACTTGCTCATTTTCTGTTTTCCATCAATACCAGGAAGACGCAGACATGCCTCGTTATCTGGCAGAAGCACCTCCGGCTCTACCAGAACTTCATCATAAATCGAGTTAAACTTACGAACGATCTCTCTTGTCTGCTCGATCATCGGAAGCTGGTCTTCGCCGACCGGAACCGTTGTTGCCTTAAACGCTGTAATATCAGCAGCCTGACTGATCGGATAGTTGAAAAATCCAACCGGAATGCTGGCTTCAAAATTACGCATCTTAATCTCGGATTTTACCGTAGGGTTTCTCTGTAAACGGGATACCGTAACAAGATTTGAGTAAAAGAACGTAAGCTCTGTCAGCTCAGATACCTGAGACTGAATAAATAATGTGGATTTTGCAGGATCAAGTCCGCAGGAAAGATAATCCAGTGCAACCTCAATAATATTCTGTCTTATTTTCTCCGGATTATCGAAGTTGTCTGTGAGTGCCTGTGCATCCGCGATCATAATAAAAATCTTATCAAATTCCCCTGAATTCTGCAGTTCTACTCTTCTCCGTAAAGAACCAACATAATGGCCAACATGAAGTCTTCCAGTTGGTCTGTCCCCTGTTAAAATAATTTTGTCCATGTAATTTTCCTCCTGTTATATGTATGTGAGGAAATTCGGTGAGATCATGCAGGAGTTCTTAAAAATCTCCTTTACATAAAAAGCCCTTATCCGCAAAGGGATAAGAGCTTACTCTATCAGCCACCTAAGTTTATCACATACTATCATATGCTCTCGAAATAACGGTTCGAATCCGTCAGCGCCTACTGATCTGTAACGTTCGGGCTGCCCTCATGAGTCCATTCCATATATCTTACGGTACCGCATTCCCAGCATCTGCAGTTCTCTGTGACTTTCCAATATATTTACTACTCTCAATCATCGGTTTCCACTCTTGATGCTATCAAAATTTCATGATAAAGTCAACCTTTCCGGCCCGATTTACCCTACATTTCCACATAGCTTCCGTCCTCCGTCGGGAAACTGTAGACCGAAAAACCGCCGCTTTTTGTATTGGCATCCTCCGGCGAAATTACCTTCACTGCATGTTTGGGACAGATTGCGGCTTTGGTCGGAATCGATTTGACACTGTCATCCAGCACATATACATAATAAATACGTAAGTTGTCTGCATCCGCCAGGGCATATTCACACTGATATTCGTCATCATAGCTTGCGATATAAGCATCATATTCGAACTTTTCCGTATCATACAGCAGATGATTTACCGGAACAGGAACCTGATCCTCGCCCTCGTAAGTAACGGTATAATCAGCCAGACGTCTGATCTCCTTTTGGTATTCCTCATCGGAATACGTTATTGCTGCAAAACGTATCACAGATGAAATACTGGTCCAGTCATCCCCATAGCTTTCATTCACGTGGGCATAATATTCCGTGCATTCTGCACCGGATGTCAGTTCCGGAAAAATCTGTCCATACGTATCCACCAGTTCTTTTGGCACATCGTTCCAGTAAGACTCCCAGTCATTGTAAGCTGACGGGTCATCTGCATTGATCTTCATGATTTCCCTGGTTTTACTGTTCAGATTTTCCTTCGTATCCAATGTAAAAAATACAATGAACATCGTCACTGCGATCAGAAGTACTGCAATGATAAGAAGTGTGCGTTTCCCAGACACCATATTGGATGTTGCTGCATCGCTTTCTTCAATCTCCTGCCAGGCCCCGGATTCCTGCCCTTTTACATCAGACCGGAAAAGTCTCAGACATCCTCTGTAACAGATTACTCCGGAAACGATCATAACAGCCAGCATCCCTGTCATCATCGCCCATACTGGTGCAATCCAGATCAGTTCCGATATCCGATAGGTTCCATTTTTTCCAGTGTATCTGATCCAGTTGGAAATTCCTATCACAAAGCCAATCCCAAGAAGCAGTTCTGCCACATTCCAGCACCATCTTGTTCGCTTCGAGCGGTGAAATGCTCCATAACAGGTCCAAAACCACGCAGTCATGGCAATCATCGTCCCAAATAAAACCTCCAGCAGATCTCCGCCACCAATCATACGGCTCCATACGGTGGTATCACCTGCGATAAGCGCTCCGATCCGAAACACCAAAAGTAAGATAATCCACGTTACCACCAGCAAAAACGGAAATGTTACAAACATCAGATTGGCCACCACAAAATGATCGGAAACCGGCAGTGTGCGGGCAGTTCTTCCTCTCGCCGCAACTGCCATCCCGCTTCCGACCAGGCAGTAAAAACATACCAGCCACACCGAAAGATCCAGCCGGACAGCGAGTTGGTTCCCGAATCCTGATATCAGGATCAGTAAAAGAAACATCACGACACCATTTACCGGTGCACACTGTTTGCTCAATAATTTCTGATATGCCGCAATTTTTTTCAACATCAGTCCCTGTTTCCCCCTTCCCCGTAAATCATAAGATCTTCGATTTCTGCACGTTTTACTTTTGCCCCCGGCAGATGGAGAAATATTTCCTTTTCACTGGTCAGTCCGGTATATCCAAAACTGTTTTCCCTGACTCCGGTCATTTTGCCGGAAAGTTCATCGGTCATTGCTTCTTTTCCAATCTGAACAACCGCATACCGTTCAAGCAGGGAATCCTTTTCTTCCATGAGCACCAGATGCCCCTCTGCGATCAGCGCAATATAGTCTGCGATTTTCTCCAGATCACTTGTAATATGCGTGGAAAAAATGACTGTTTTCTCCTCGTCCATCATAAATTCCTGGATCAGTTCCAAAAGTTCTGCCCTTGCTGCCGGGTCCAGTCCCGCTGTCGGCTCATCCAGAATCAGTATCTCCGGGTCACGCGCAAGCGCCATCGCAAACATAAACTTTGTTTTCATTCCTTTTGAAAAACAGCCCGTTTTCTTTGTGGCATTGATTTCAAAACGTTCCATAAGCTTCTGCCATTTTTCCATATCAAAACATGGGTACATTTTTGCCGCCCACTTGGCTGTTTTTACTGCACTCCAGTCAGCCGGATAACACAGGCTGTCGTATACAACTGCCATTTTGTTTTTGATCGCCTGTGCATCTTTGTTCAGCATAAGACCGTCATAAGACACAATCCCTTTATATGGAAGATACAGGTCTGTAATCGTCTGGATCAAAGTTGTCTTTCCTGCGCCATTCTTCCCCACAAGTCCGGTCACACAGCCCTTTGGAATATCCATATCAATGTTGGACAATGCAAAGCCCGGAAGCCGCACACTTAAATTTCTGATTTCAATTGCATGTTCCATGTTCTTCTCTCCTATCCTGATTAATCAGGTAATTAATAGCTAATTGCCTACTGGTTAACTTTCTTTCCAGATCTCATCTACTGCGTGCTGCAGTTCCTCTTTCGAAATGCTGGCGCCTTCACAAAATGTTTTGATCTCTTGCAGTTTCTGTGTCAGCTGCTCTAACCTTGCTGCCTTTTCCTGCTTTGCATTGATCTCGGCTACAAAAACGCCCCGGCCCTGAATGCTGACAAGCAGTCCTTCCTGGCACAGGTCATCATACGCACGCTTCACGGTAATAATACCAATTCCAAGTTCCTTCGCCATCCGCCGGATGGACGGAAGCATCTCATTTGCAGATAATTCACCGGAAAGCACCGACAGTTTTTCCGTATTTGGCGGTGTAATCCATGATTTTCTTTTGGGCACGGAGAATCTGTTATGTATTATGTGGAAATCTGCAATTTTTTGGGTGTAATAAATTATTTTCCGTTATTTACGGAGAATTTATTAGCCGCTCGCAATTTGCCCAAAACAAAAAACCTCCGGAGCTGCCTCCGAAGGTTTTGCTTTTGCGTATTATGTATGGAAAAATCCTTTTTATGCTTCTTCTTTCTTTGCTGTAAACAGTTTCTTTAAGCAGCTGAATGCAACAAGTACACCAAGTACCATCAGAAGAATTGCAACGATGAACTGAAGTCCGTCTACTAAGAAGGTAGCCTGGCCAGCTGCGATATTTGCAACAAGTGCGATCGTTTTCTGGATCAGAGCTGTAAATGTAACTGCAAGCATAACGAACATTGGGATATATAATGTCCAGCCGGTTCTTCCTGTTGTCTTTAAGAATACAGCCAGTGCGATCAGTACTAACGCTGCCAGTAACTGGTTTGCTGATCCGAACAGCGGCCATACATTGTTGTATCCGCCAAGTGTTAACAGATATCCGAAGAACAATGTGATTACAGTTGCAAAATATTTGTTTGTCAGCACTTTCTGCCATGTTGGCATTTTGGAAGTATCTGTTGTATCACCATAAAACAGTTCCTGGAAAGACATACGTCCGATACGGGCTACGGAATCCAGTGAAGTAAGGGCAAGTGCGGATACGCACATTGTCATAAATACAGTTGCAAGCTGAACTGGAAGTCCAAGTTTCTCTAAGAATCCTGCAACACCTGATGAGAAGATTGCAAATGGTGTTCCATCCGGTTTTGTTCCGTTTACAGCAACGGCACCAACAACAACCAGTGATACGATACCAAGTAAAGACTCAACGATCATTGCACCATAACCAACCATAGGCATATCTTTTTCATTGCTGATTGTCTTAGATGATGTTCCGGAAGATACCAGGCTGTGGAATCCGGATACAGCACCACAGGCGATTGTTACGAATAATGTCGGGAACATGTAGCTTCCGTTTACATTAAATCCATTAAATGCATTCAGCTGCATTGTTGGATGTGCAACAACGACACCAACAACAGCACCGATGATCATACCAAGCAGCATAAAAGTTGTCATATAATCTCTAGGCTGCATTAAAAGCCACATTGGCATTACAGATGCAAGGAAAAGATAAGCCATAACAATGTAGATCCATGTTGTTTTGGTTGCATACCAAGGAAGTTTCATTCCGATTGCAAACATTACAACCAGAAGAACAATTGCAACAATTGCACGAACAACTTCGTTCATTTTTACATGTTTCTGGATCACTCCGAAAATTACTGCAACTACGATAAATAACATAGAAATTGAAGCTGCTGCGGAGTTTGCATAACTAACTTCAGCAGTCATACCATCAACGCCTTTTCCCATGAAGGTTCCGGCAACCATATCGGTAAATGCTGCGATAACCAGAAGTGTAAATAACCAGCAGAATAACATAAAGAGCTTTCTTCCGGTTTTTCCGATGTACTTCTCAATGATCATCCCCATTGATTTTCCTTCGTTTTTAACAGATGCATATAAAGCACCGAAATCCTGTACTGCTCCGAAGAATAATCCTCCGATGATCAGCCAGAGAAGTACTGGAACCCATCCGAATACCGATGCTAAAATCGGTCCGGTGACAGGTCCTGCACCTGCGATTGATGAGAACTGATGAGAAAATACGGTGAACTTAGAAGAAGGAACGAAGTCCTCACCATCCTCATGTGTATAAGCCGGGGTTTTTGCATTTGGGTCAATTCCCCATTTCTTGGCAAGCCAGCGACCATAAAGCATATAGCCGGCGCCCAAAGCTACGATACCAATTAAAACTATAACTAAACCATTCATTGAATCTCCCGCCATTTGGCGGCTCCCTTCTATATATTCGCAAAGAGTATCCGAAACAAAAAACCTCCGTCCTTTTATAAAGACGAAGGTTTATACTTCCGCGTTACCACTTTACTTGCCGCATCAAACGGCCTCTCACTCTCATCTCTGCCATACATCAAAACAGAAATAAGGTTCCTTGTAACGGTAGGAAACCGGTAACACTTACTATTTCATAAGAAAATTCAGTGCACTGCTCGCAGAGGATAATCATCAGACGAATTCTCTGCCTCGCACCACCCGGCAGTTCTCTGTACGCATCCTGATTCCGATGATCGTATTCTGTTCTTTGCATTTACTCTTTGTTAACTGATACAATAGCACTGCCCATTTAGAAAGTCAATATTCCGCTGTATATGTAATTTTCATTTGTTTTATAACTTTTGGTTATGTTGCCTGGATCCCGGACAGAAGTTCCTGCATCAGGGCATGAACCGTCGTCATTTCATGGATTCTTCCGACATTTGCGCCACAGAACACAAGCCCGTTATCCACATCACCTTTTACCGCATCAATCAAAGCCTTTGTGATGCAGTATGGCACTTTGGCAGGATTGCATTTTTCCAGACAGTTGTAGCATTTTGAAATTGGCATTTTCGCCTTCTCGAGATGCTCTATAAAACGGTTTCGAAGTGCTCTGCCTGGCATTCCCACCGGGCTTTGTATGATCTGAACATCCTTTTCGTCAGCATGAATATATGCCTGTTTATATGCTTCAGAAGCATCACACTCCTCGGTCGCAACAAAGCGGCTCGCAATCTGCACGCCATCTGCGCCAAGTTCCAGTGCATGGGAAATATCCTTTCCGTCAAAAATCCCTCCTGCAACGATAACCGGAATCTCTTTTTCGTATTTTTCTTCGTATTCCTTTTTGCAGTCGATGATACTCTGGATTTCTTCATCAAACGATGCATCTGTTGTCTGTGCCAGCTGCTCTCTGGAAAATCCAAGATGACCTCCCGCCTTCGGTCCTTCTATCACAATAAAATCCGCTGTCCGGTCATATTTGTGTGACCACATTTTGAGGATCAGCTGAGTCGCTCTTTTTGAGGAAACGATTGGTGCAATCTTTGTTTTGCAGTTCTCACCGATCAGCCCCGGAAGGCTCATTGGAAGCCCTGCGCCACTGATAATTACATCCGCGCCTGCTGCAACAGCTTCTTTGACATGCTCCTTATAATGCTTGAGTGCTACCATAATATTCACACCAACAAGTCCGTTTCCACATGCAATCTCTTTCGCGCACTGGATGTGTTTTCGGATTGCTCTGCGGTTGCAGCCCGCCTGATCTTTCTCAAAGCCTTCCTCATCATATCCAATCTGTGCTGTCGAGATCACACCGACTCCGCCTTCTTTCGCAACAGCGCCAGCCAGCCTGCTCAGGCTGATCCCAACGCCCATTCCGCCCTGAATGATTGGAAGATTTGCAATTTTATCCCCAATCCGAAGTTCTTTCCATTTATGTTCGCCCATACTTATCCCTGACCTCCAATTCGCTTTAATAGTTTGATTATCAAACTATTTTAAGTATAGGCTTTTATGGTTTGTGTGTCAACGTTTAATTGTATGTTTTACTTTATTATGTAGTTTCAAATACTACTTGCTTGTTTTATTTTTGGCTGAGGTCATTTTCTCGTTTAGATGCGGGACTTTTTCTTTCCGTTTCGCTAACGATATCATTTAATAACTCCTGCAGGATATTTTCCTGATATCCGGCCTTTTCTTTCTTTTTTACAGCTTCCGCTGTCAGCTTTAACTGTGGATGATGGATATTTTCTAATTTACGGATTCCAACCGTTCCAATCACTTCGTTTGAACAACTCTTTTCGTAGTCCTCTGCTTCCATTCTCCATATGTGGAATCCATCTCCAAACTTCTGCCAGAGACGGTCTGCAATACGGATTCCATCTGGATCAATATCTCCACTATAATATATCTGTGCACCGCTTTTTAAAATCATAGGAAGTAACAGCTGTACTGCCGAACGAGGCTGCCCAGATGTGCAAAGCAACGTGTATTGCCGATTTCCAAGATTATGGATCAGATATGTAAAAACCATCTCATTTTCCACCACATAAACAGATCCGCCGGAAAACATATCTGCCTGTGTTCCAGCCGGCAGCGCACCCACAATTCCACACAGATTTTCCATTGTGATCACATAGGGTTCTTTTCTACTGCAAAACAATTCATACGCTGGATGCCAGCCTTCGTTTGTCAGCAGGCGCAGTCCGTATGCATGCACAAAGGATGAAATATTATCCGGAATAATATGTACACTCTGCATCAGCCTGCGCCAGCCATGAGCACTTTCCGGCAGCTCTGCTCCCTTGCAATAACAGATTCCATGAACGAGAAGCTGCCCCGGGATGGTGCCACGATCAAAATAATGCGGATTATCCGTTATATCGGCTGCAAAAACTGCTAAAGGAACATCAGTTTCCAGATCGTGCAGTTCTTCTAAGCGGATCAGTGCCTGTCCGACATTTCGCACAAGCTTTTTCGCCTGCCCCGGATTTTTCCCATATTCTTTTATGATCAGCTGATAACCGTATTTTTTTGCAATGGTGACATCCTTCATCCATTTGGAAGAGGCAGTGTCCTCACCTGCTGCACTGGAAACATAAGAAACCAGCTCACCGAAAAAATCACTTTTTCTTTTTTGTTCTTCTTCCATCTCTGATTGATGGGTTCTTAGCTTTTTCCCAAAATATTCTTCCAGAAGGATCTGCATATCAACTGGACCAAAACGTGTCTTCTGCAGACCTTCTTCAAATTCTGAAAATGAAAAACGAATGGTTTCCTCATAAAACGTTTTACCGATCATGCCTCCAATGGCCCTGCGCTCGGCTTCCGATGTATTCTTTAACGTAATGCGTCCGGCTATTCTTCCATAGGAGCGCCATTTTTTCCATAATTCCTGAAAGCACCTGTGATATGCACTCTGATTCCGGAAATATTGTGCACATTCTTTCTCATTGCTCATCCAGCACTCTTTCCCTTCCATTCCATGTATAGCGGATCACGGAAACTGTTTTCGAATTCTGTGGCCTTAATAATTCTGCAATCCTGAGTCTCTTTACCGTCTTAAAACAGCCCCATAATGCCTGGGAATTCATGATATAGTCAAAATCAAGTTTCTGCACCAGTTCAAACATACTGCTGATATTCTTGTCATCTACGCCAGCAAATGCCTCATCCAGTGCGACCATCCGCGGATGATCCTTCTTCTCCGCTTTCTGGTACTGTGCGTTTACTGCTGCAAACAGCGGAACATACATTGCCATTGCTTTTTCTCCACCGCTAAACCGGTTAAATGCAGCATTGGTCAAAAGCTTCTTAGGTTCTTCTCCCTTTCTGAAAAACATATGGAATTCAAACCATTTCCGATAATCCAGTGCATCCCGGACCAGATCCATGTAGTTGATTACTCCATTGTCTTCTTCCAGCTTCTGTTTTTCCATCCGGATCTTACTCCGGAAATGTGCAGCCACCCTCTCAATATCATCCATCGTAAGAAGTGCCCGGTCACGAAGCAGTATCTCCTCTAACTCCGCAGTATCAAGTTCCACATCATTTTCCGCTTTCCGTGGTTTCCAGTCCAGGGAAAAGCTGAGTCCCATCGACGTGTCCATCTCCCGCATCAGTTTTGACATATCCCATACCCATTTCCTGCTCTCTGCGATCCGGTCTGTCAGCTGCTGACTGATCGTCTGGGATAAAATATCCTCAAACAATTCTCTGTCCTTTTTCTGGATCAAAAGTTCCGTCTCATCAATTGCAGCCTTCAGTATATGATAAAATTCTTCCAGATATACTTTCTTGCCATTCCATGTGGATACAATACGTGCACGGCTGCGCAGGGCATCTGTTTCTCCCACCGGCTGGCTGATGTCCGCTGCAAAGCAGTTCTCGATCGCTGTTCCATAGCTTGTCAGGCTGCCATTGTGTCTCTGGTATGCAAGGTACAGTGACTGAAACATCTCAGACGGTGATTTATCCTTATCCCCTTCCCTGAGCAGCCCTACTGCCTCCCCTGCACAGTCAGAAAGTGCTTTGTTCTCCTGTTCGATAACAAGCTTAAGGGAAAGTTCTTCTTCAAAATAACTACGGAGCAGTGTCTCATGGGCAATTTTCTGCTGGAGCAGGCTCTTCTGCTCCGGCTCCTCATTTGTCAAATGCTCTAACCTGTCATTTAAAACAGCCATTTCTTTATCTATAGAAGTCATTTCCGTTTCCATATTTCGGAGTTCTTCCCGGAGCGTTTTCAGACGGTTTGCTTTTTCCACAATGTCTGGACGGTTCAGATACTCTTCACACTGCTGGATCTCAACATCCCTCTTTTTTACCTCCGTGCTGCATTTATCCCTTTGTGCAAATGCATCATCCATAGAATTCTCATCCTGTTCCACCATATCCTTTCTGGATATTATGCTGCTTCTGGTGTTCTCTAGGGATAGCAGATTCTGCCTGATCTCCTGCCATACACAGCCGAATTCCTCTGCTGCGTCAATCGCCTCATTGTATGCCCGCTCTGTTCTTCCATAAGGAAATGGTCTGCACTGTTGAAGCATGATCTGATACTGGTTGTTTTTCTCCTTCACCAACCTGTTTTCCTGCTGCAAGGTCTCCTGGTACTGTTTCTGGATCTGCTGCAGGGCAAAGCTGCTTTCTTTTTCCTGATCCAGTGAGGCATTGATCTGTGCAAAACCAGGCAGCTTCCCATATTCGCTCTCAAGCGCAGTAAGATTCTCGTTGAGCTGAGCAATAAGGGTATCCAGCTCTTTGATCGCTTTTGTCTGCTCCTCCAGGCGATTCGTAAGTTCACTGATTCTTTGTTCCTTACGTCTTTTTCTTGCAAGAACTCCGATATATTCAGCATCTCCCGCCTTATCAGCACGTCCAAGCAGAATCCCCTGTCTGTACCATCCATCCTGCTTCAGACAGATTCCTGCCTGTTTCTCATCCGATTCATAAATATTGCTGAGGATCTGCTGCACACTGTCCCGTAGATCTGACGCAAGTTCATCACCAGCCACTAATCCTGCAAAATCCGAATTACCGGGTTGTTCTATCGAAATAATGGAATCCAGAAATTCCGGGTACTGCTCCTTTATTCTGTCCAGATCTTCCTGCGATACAACCAGCGCATCCAGAATTCCTGCCTTCTGAAGCTGTGCTTCAAGCCTTGCACTTGCAGCCGGATCCAGTTCTTCGGAAAACTCCACGGTCTTATAAAACGGAACTGCTGGAATCCCAAGCTGCTGCAATGCCGCCCTTGATTCCTTTGTACACTCATCCCGCTCCGGTTCCAGTTCCTCCTGGTTACGGACCATATCCAGCTGCTGCAATGTCTGCTCCAGTGATTCCTGTTTCTGTCTACGCTCATTTTCCCTGTCATATCTGATATCAAGAAACTTCCGTCTCTGCTTTTCGTAATCACTTCGCAGCAGTTCCTGCAAAGTTCCTGCATCCTTCACAGATTGATATTCCCTTACCTTCTGCTCAGCCTCCTGCAAAACTGCCGGATCCGGCTGCCAGATAGCAGATGCCTTCCCAAGCTCATACAGATCCACGATCCACTTGTCGATGCTTCTTACAACCTGTTCTTTTGCCTCCTCAAGTGCCTGTTCTTTCTGAAGCTTCTGGCTTTTTTCCTGCTCCAGCTTCTGCGAAATGCTGTCATATCGTCTGCCCAGCTCTTCATACTCAGCAATCGCCTTTTTGCATTCTTCTAACAGCTTTTTTAAAACATTCAGGCTTTTTGCGACTTCTTCCGAAGCGCTGGTTTCCTCGTTTCTTACCATACGGATGGCACTCTCGAACTGATCCCATTGCAAAATCTCCTGCTGTTCTTCCAGTTCCTCTGTCTGCTCCTGTAAATCCTGCTGCTTCTGTTGTAAACACTCCTGCAGCTCTTTCAGCTGCTCATATCCAATCCTTATTTTCTCCTTATAATGATCGATCTTATCGACCCAATGCTGCATATCCTTTGCTGCCACAGCTCTTTGTTCCCTGGCCATTTCGAGTTTATGATCAATCTCCTCAAGATTCATGTCCATAAGACCGTTCCGCTCTGTCTCAGCCAGTATCTTTCTCTCCTTTAGCTGTCTGAAAAGCACTCTTTTTTCTTCACAGGAATCTGTCATCTGCCGGATCTGTGAGTCCATGGCATCTAACTTCTGTTTTGCATCCGAAACTTCCTGTTTCTTTTTCAGATATGCCTGTGCTTTCTTTGCAAGCATATACTGATTGTAGCGTGTGTACTCGGTCCGTATTGCCCTGATATCAGAAAACGCACGGTTAAGCATCTCAAGACTGTCCTGGATCTCATCCATTTTCTCCATGGCATCCACCATGGCTCTCAGATCCTCATCCGTTAATGTCTGTAAAGAATCATTTAAGATCTCGTATACCTTTGTCGGTTTAAACTCCTTGGAAAGCTTTGGCGCCCTTACCTTCACCAGAAGTTTAATAAACTGTTCATACTGTTCTTCTTTACGGAAGCCGAAAATATACTGGTTTACATGCTTTTTATACTCACTCTGACTGTCTGTAATAAAATTCTCCTCGCCAAGAGCGGCTCTCATCTCCCGCTTATCAATGGGAATCCTGCTTGTGCCAACCTCCTTATAAAGCCACAGATCCGTTCCGATCCGTCTTCCATCCAAAATAACAAAACCCCAGAAATCCATAGGCTTTCCGCGCTTCGCACGTTGTCCGATCCCGATCGTCCGATATTCCTTTGTCTCTCCATGCTCCTTGCTGAATTCGAGAAAAAGATAGCCGGTTGACTCATCTTTTCCTTCCTCACCCAGGAAATAATATTCCATTCTCCGGTCACTTGAGCCAAATGGATCTAACCGGCTTGGAGTGCGGTCTCCATCCAGTACAAAAGGGATAAAGCTTTGCGTGGTAATTGATTTTCCTGAACCGTTCTGCCCACGCAGCAACAGTTTTCCGTCTGCAAATTCAAAATCTTCCTCATCATATAACCAGAAATTCACAAATCCGATCCGGTTCATTTTCCAACGCTCAGTCATCTTTCGCTCCTCCATTAACATCAGACGGGTAGACTCCACTCACTCTTCCTGCGACTGGATATATTACGATCCGTTCATCCTCACACCTGATCATCTGCCAGTTTTTCATATATTCCTTCACGGTTTCTACGAATTTTGTTTTCTCCATTTCACGGAATTCCTTACTCCATGCAAAAAGCCACTTTTTACGGCAGGAGAGAATGATGTGCTCAAATTCATAACGATCCACATATATGCACTCATTGTCACTTTTTTTCAGGCTGCCCGCTGCCAGCTCGTCCTGAATGCTGCTGCAGACCAAAAGCACCACTTCCGGAAGCATCGCATTCCTCGGATGAACGCTTCCATAACAGTCATCCTCATCCAACGTCAGACATGCTGTATTTTTATATATATCCAGTTGTCCCCCCAGATTCTCTCTTAAATATTTTGCCACCCACTGTCTCTGGTTCTTGAGGTAGCGTGCATCTGCATCATCACTTTCTTCCCAGTACATTGCCGGGCACACCGCAAGCTGCCGGTAGACGCGGTTAATACGTGCCGCACCTCTGTCCTCCTGCACTTCTTCAAAATCGGTTGTCTCAAAATCCTTCCAGGATTGATATCCAGAAATATCCATTGGGAAACTTGTCGCAAAATATCTGGAATATCCGGTATTTTCATACAATACTTCCTGACCAGCTTCCATACCAAATGCTTCACTCTGCCCTTCGTATACCCGAAGCATCTGAAGCCGTTCCATATATTGCAAAACCCGTACCAGAGACTTCCTCTGGGTAAAAGAAGTCCAGTCAACCTCCATATAATCCTTCAACTGCGTTTCTACATAATCGATCAACTCTGAAAGCAGAAACTGCTCCTGCTCTTCTTTATCCTCCAGGTACATAAGTACGACACAAAGAATGCAGTAATCTCTGATCTCTGTAAATTCGCCGATTCCCATAAAAGGCTCTGCATGAGCCGGCCGCTTCTCCAGTTTCAGCAGATTCTCCGTATGAACCAGCTTCCAGCCAAGCTGTTCCCTGACAAAACGCTGAAATTGCGGAATATCCCTTTTTACTCTGTAATAACTTTCTTTATCTGTATCCCTGCAGATCCAGAACTTCTCAAATAATGTCCTTAATTCATTCATGACTCTTCAAACTCCAATATATACGCAGGCATGACCAGATCACCATCCTCGCACTTCAGCACACAATCCTCTTTTCCGCGGATCAACCGGTATTCCTGTCCATATTCTGTTCTTCCAAGCTTCTGCGAATTCATGTTTGCCTGAGCAATCCATTGTAAAAAAACAGTTCTTGTTTCTTCAGTAACAGGTTCTCTGATTTCAGAAAAAACGATTTTATGATCTTTAATATACTGCATGACAATTTCTTTTTGTCTTTTTGCCTGTCTGAGGTATGCTTCCCTTTGTATCATCTTTTCAAGAGATTTATCCTCAAATCCCCGCCGGTCCTTTTTCTCACGGTAGTTTCGTGTATGGGGTTTCAACAGAAATCCGGCTGATTCCTCTTCATATATACTGTTGTTAATAGAATCCTCTTCTCTTGGATAAATTGTTTTGAAATGCTGGATTCTCTGAACACCAAATACATGGGCTGACAATCTTTGCGCTTCATCCAGATCTTTACATTTCAGAAACAGTTCTAAGAATTTTTTGTAGTCGTCTTTCCGGCTGATTCCCCAGTTCTGGATCTGTACAATCAGCGCAGCATTCTGGATAATGCTCCGGATTACATCATTTGTGATTTTTAGTACCTTTTTGCACTCACACTCCCTTTTATCCGAATCCAGAAACCAATTTTTCAGGGAGTTCCATTTGCCCTCCACATTTTCCCTTATGCCAGGCTCTGCATTCCCCTGAAGTTCAAGAATTGCATGCGGAATATCAAGTTCACTTTGTACTACTTTATCCAGAATGATCCCTTCCATGATAGGAAGATTCTTGATCAGGATCTGCTCAATCCTATGGGAATGGCGCTGCATCTCCTGCACAAATTCAGTCAGATATTGGATAAATTTGTCTTTATGAACGACAAATTCTACGGATTTCATCAATTGATCCGACTTTCCGGAATAAAAGTCACGCAGATAATCTTGATAATTCTGGTTCAGGCGCTTAAAATCCTCCTGAAGCATACTCCACCATTCATTGACTTCTTTCATTGATGCCCGTTCCATCTCAGGCACCTCGCTCAAGCTCTTCTCCAACCGTACAAAAAAATTCGTGGAAAGGTTTCCGGATTCCAGAAAAACAGTTTCAAGCCGCACTGTCAGACGCTCAATCTCAACTGCATATTCTGACATTGTATACTGATACTGTTTATTTTTGTAATCTGCGATTGTATATACTCTGCCCGGATCCTGGATTGGTGTAAGATTCTTCCATTTTACCAGTGCATCCAGATCTAAAACCAGCTGTTCCATCGAATAATTTTCAAAAGCTTCATCCTGTTTCAGAAGTGCAAAAACATCTTCCTTATACAGCTGAAAATTCATCTTTTCGTACTCACGATAAAAACACCTCATAATCTTTCTATATACCGGTGCATTCGGGACGGAAAGATAAGAGGTTTCATTGATCTGCCCCAGGTACTCCATCTTAGTACTTCCTTTCGCGTATTTTTACCATTCATTTCTTAACTTTAGCATATCATAACGAAGTGTATCTATCTAGTATTTTTACGACTCGTTTTAAAGCTATCCTGCAAAAATATACATCAGCACATCCATCGGAGAATCAAGCTGGTTAAATGCTTCCTTTTTCTCGTCCAGAAACGGAACTTTACTGATATACCACCGCGCCTGCATGGCATGCATTCCGGCTTGCGATGCTGCTTCCAGTTCATGGCTTCCACCGTCTCCAATATACAGGCATTCTCCCGGTTTCACCTGCAGATCTGCAAGACAACGCCTGAAAATCTCCGCATCCGGTTTCTTCACACCCTGTTCATAAGACAGATATGCCTTATCGAAATACGGAAAAAGAAGGCTCTCCCGAATGGCATCCACTTCCTCCGAATAACAGTTACTGATTAAAGCCACCTTCATCTGCTTCTCCTTCAACGCATTTAACATCGGGATCATCTCCGGATGAAGATAGCGAAAACATGCCTTTTTTGCCTCTTTCCGGCTTTCAATGATCTTCTCAAAATGCTCTGTTGAATAACAGTTGTTCTCCTTCAAAATCCCCTCTATCGCCTCTTCCAGCGTGACCTGCCCTATTGTCCGCGCTTCCTCTGTCGGCTCCCAGCACGCATCAAATGTGTCTCTGTCGATCCCGGCGTCTTCTGCCATCTGTGCCCGGAAATATATGCACGGTCCATGCATCAAGTGCAGACCGCTTCGGTCTTTCGGAATATCTTTTGCATCCCCATACTGGGTGATGAGTGTTTCATACATGTCAAAAATTACTGCTTTTATCATGCTATTATCTCAACCATTCCTTCCATTACCTCGTTCATCGCCATCATTGTTTCTTTGTATCTATAATACTGTACAACTTTTCAAACTCATCCCCCGGACTGCATTCAAAATCCGGTTCGATCAGCTCTCCGTCTTTTTGAGGATCAATCCTGTACCATTTCTTAATGGAAACCGACATCACAAGTCCGGAATTCTTTAAATAAATCTGGCTGATATCTCCATAACTGCTTGGATTATTCCCTGATGCCTGTCCGATAATTTTTCCCATATTATTATCTTTTATATACATGGCAAAATCCATTGCCGATGAATATGTATACACAGATGTCAAAACGTATACATTACCTTTAAAAGTCAGGTCATTATATTTTTTGTTTTTACAAATCCCTTCATTCGCATTTACGTAAAAACAGCCATATCTTACTTTTGAGCCCATTCCCCTATATGTATCAACATTTAAATATCTGATAAATTCATTTACAACAGCGGACGCACCACCTCCGTTGTTGCGCAGATCTACTGCAACATTTTGTATATTTTTATCCTGAATTTCTGTAAACATACTTTTCAGGCAATTCCGATACTCCTGATTATAGTTACAGCTATTCAATGTTAATGTTGCAAGACTTCTGTCCGTATCAATCGTATAATAGACAAAAGGGTCTTCCTCATCCGATTCCTCTGTCTCATCCAGATTATTATATCTGCAGTACTGGTCATAGGTAACATAATCTTTTGTATAATAGGTTTCATCTGTTTTCTCACCGGAAGGCTTCAGAAATGTATAGGTAATTCCATCATCCGCATTATACCCAAGCATGGTCAGTGCTGATAAATCTGTTACATCATTACAAAATCTGGCATATCCGTATTCTTTTGAATCCGCACTATAAAGATTCAATTTTTCATCATATATGTTATCCACCCCAATACCATTGATCGCGATTATCTGATCACCGGCAATCTCATGTTTATACCATTCATTCAAGTACAGATAACTGTCATCATTCCAGATTGCTGCAGACGTATGGCCATCATGAAACTGCGACAAAATACTCTGTAGTTCAGCCTGTACTTCTGCTACTTCAACTTCATCCTTCCCCTTTAAATAATCAACTACATCCTGATACTGTTTTTCAACACCATCTGGCATTCCTTTATAGCATAAAGGATGGATTTTTCTTACATATTTCATGGCATAATCGATATCTGCAATCGCATCTTTACCTGATATTTTCTCATTATAGTTTAAAAAAGTATACGAATTCGGATGTTCAGAAATTGAATTCCACCATGGATTTAAATATTCTCCCGCAAGGCATATCATAATTGCGAATATTCCGATACACACATTCACAATTCTTACCGCAGTCTTTGCCTTTCCGTTTTTCCAGCCAACAATTATAAACATCAATAATACAAGTGCCACAGCTATCGGCAAAAAATCCGGCATTGACACACAAAAAATATTAATAAACGGCATAGCCATTGCTGCAATATAAAAAACAGTGATTACGCCAAAAATGATCCAATTGGCTTTTTTCATTTTCATCCTCCAGCTATCATCTATTGTTTATCACCTTTCTAAGATTCATTATAACGGATATGAACTCAAATTGCGAATGCCGTCTGTTTTAAGCTTCAACACATTACCTATGGAAAATAAACTGCCGCAACAGGATTATGGCTTTCAAAATTCTAACTTTGAAAATTCAGACTTTTGCACAATCATCATGGCAGATGTTCTGATAACCACATGCTGCCATTATAAGAAAAACTCTTGTATATATGATTCTACTATAGCAGTATTCAACGGCTCTTTGCTTGTCTCTCTTGTAATTATCAGGTTTTTCCCGATTAGATAGCCATTCTTTTCGTATAAATTTAATTTATGCATATTATTTTCCACATAATTGGCATCATCCATTCTGCCCAAATGTTCAAAAATATAAATTTTCCCTGTTCTTCTGTTCATAATTGTAAAATCCGGTCTGCATATAATTACCTTATTCCAATCCAACAGTTCAATCGGCTTTTCATATCGATATGGCACATCATATCTATATAATAAATCGGATATTAACATCTCGGATTTAGAACGCACTCTCTCCCCATTTGCTGTATAAAATTCTGACCGATCCTCTTCTTCAAAACTTCCTGCCGGATATTGATCCGTCAAAAAATTTTGTATCTTTTGCTCAAGAGGTTGGAATACAGGCATAATCAAATTTTTTCTTGCATTGCATAACGATTGGTAACTATTATTTATAATCTGATTCTTATAAATTTCATCAGCCAAATATAGTTTTGTTAACATTCCCTCTATTATGGGAATTATGTCTTCATAATACTCTCGCTGAGCCACTCCTTTTATCCACTTTATGTTCTTTTTGCTTACATATTTTCCATCTATAAAATACTGATCTGTACCATTGCTCCTTGAACAGCGCAGATGTCCTTTCGGTAATATTTCGACTTCTTCTTTTACTTTTTTAATGCCTTCTCTATTTCTTGAATCTCTTTATAAATCGTAACTATCGTTGCCCCCCTCTTTCTTCTCCCTTACTGTCTATTTTTCTCTTTCCTTTTCCCAGGCAGTAATTTATTTACTTTTTTGAATATTCTTATTTTCTCTTACTGCTTACTTTTCTTTTTTCTGTTTTCAGGCAGTATTTTCTTTACTTTTGGGACTTTCCGTCTTTTCTTTTACTGTCTAAAACCTTTCAATCTCAAAGTAAGCAGTAAATTTCCCCATTTATGTTGCCTTCTGCATTATTTTACTGCTTAGTTGCTACTTTCTGTTTTCTAGACAGTAATTGTCGAATTGAATGTCATATGCGGCTATATCATATATGGATTTGCTGTTATTTATGGCTTTGCTGTTTTACGTGGATTTGCTGTTATTTGAGTAACTTTCGACTCTGAATACGCTCCAGATTGGATATGAATTTACAAGTGCGAACACTTTATGATATGAAACAGAATATTGTAAGAAAATATATTATAGAAAATACAGGGGAAGTGAATATCACTTCCCCTGTATAAATGCTAGTTTATATAATAATCTATTGATTATTCGATAACTGTAGCAACACGGCCTGAACCTACAGTACGTCCACCTTCACGCTATATGAATAGCGTTTTTCGATATATTTTCTATGCTTTTTATGGCTAAAATCTGCATATTTTCTTTAGATTTAGCCGTCTTATTTTTATTTGCATGATTTCTTGGCACCGTTTTGGCACCGGAATACATCTCTTAACCAAACTGAAATTTGTCGAATGGAATATCTATACACTTTTATCTCGTAAACTTAATCTTTGAGACTCTTCTTATAAATAGTTACTTCCCCACCCATATATTCATACCCTTTACCAACAGCTATCCATCCCGTTTTTTCATAGTAATTAACTAAATCTGTATATAAGTAAATTTGTTCATAGTGTTTATTTCTACAATATTCTTCTATGAACTGTTGTAGTTGCTGACCAATCTTTCGATTTCTATAATTTCGGTTCACAACTAATGCCGATAACCACGGATATAAATCCTGTCGTGAAAGTAAATCCCCTCTCCAAAGACCAACTGTACCTACTAAAGTCTCATTCTCAATTGCCACAAATGTTATTGGAAGTTCATCTTCCTCCATACTATGTTCTATTAACTCTTTATAAAATCTGTAGCTTGTCTCACATCCAAATTCTTGATTCAGCCAGTTAATTACTTGCTCTTTATATTCAATGCAATCTCTTAATAGTTTAATATTCATCTAAATCTCCTTAAGAACTTTGTACATTGTACTCAATCTTTTTTCATATTTTCTAATCATTATGTTTTTATCACAAACCTATATCTTATATCCTTCACAAAATTCAAATTTTTCTCTTAGTCCAAAATGAGTATATCATAACAGAAGTTATTTTGCGCCAAGAATTTAAGAATGCGGAGCATTACGCTCCGCACCCACACTACACATATATCAACTCTTTTAATACGATTTCATCTGCCGAACTTCTCACATTATTCATCAGCCCTACCCACTTCATCTGGTCGGTAGCTTTTAATTCTTCCGTAATCCCTGTTCCGGCTTTCATCTGCTCTACAAGAAGTTCTAATCTCTCATAACATTGTGTATCAACCTCATGCAAATACTCATTCAATCTCCCATTCATAAGTAGCTTGATATATTCCCCTCTGCGGTGGTTCTTCAAATACTCCCACCGCATCCGTCCATACTTACCAATCTCATAGTGTGTCCCTTCTGGTATCTGCAAATCCGGATAATACAATCCATCCTCTCCAAGTGTGTAACTAATTCCATTTTCTCCAATGATGTGTTTCTCCATAAACTGCTCCTATCTGCCACCTCTATCACTCCTGTAATGATGGCTCTGTCTGTTGTTTTCTCGTTCCCTTACTTCCTGTGTCTTTCTTTGCAATTTTGCTTTTAAACTGTCCGGTTCTGCCTTATTTCCGGTCTGCTGTTCCCACTTTGCAACTGCCGACTGATAATCGCTATACTCTGCTTTGGACGCTCTGTATTCAGCCAGAAACTCCTTCACATTCTTATATCCATAACCCTGCACCATACTTGATAGGTACTGTTTCATATTGGCTATCTGTGTCTTTAGCTGTTCTGCCTGCTCCTGCAACTCCTTACGCTGTTTTGCCTTAAAGATGCCCTTTGTTCCAGCAAGCTCCTTCTCCACGCTGGCAAGCTGCTGTTCCCTCTCATAAATGGCTGTATTTTGTTTCTCCAGTTTATTATAAATATCTGCAAGTCTCGGATACTTGGAAGCAAGTGCTGACTTCTTAGGCATTTCCGGCACAAGCTCACTCTCTGCTTTTACAAATGATTTTATCTCCTTAACAGGTGTCTGTTCTGGTTCTGCTTTAATAACTGTTTCTATGCCCTTATCTGCCTTTTGTGAAGCCATCTTGAACACCTTGCCAATGAGAAGCTCCAACGCATAAATAGCGGTCATAATCAGGCTTTTTAGCAGTGCCGGATTTCTTCCCGACTTCTGAATGGAAGCCTTTACTTTCTGTCCGATTTCGCTCTGCTTCACTTCCAAAATCTGTCCCTCCGGCACACCGCTAATTAATGCTCTATCCACCGTCTGATTCCACATGACACGGTACTGGTTATCAGTTTTTATCTGCTCCGCTTTTGGGTTGTTCTTACCAATCTTTTTCGTAGGCAGATACACACCGTTTCTGTCAAAAACCTTGAGCTTTTGCCTGTCATCTTTTACATAAATATTGATAAGATCAGTGTAAGAGTGTTTCACTTCATCAAGGAAACTGTCGCTCTTAAACCTGCTGTCCTTGATAGTGAAAAGATTACGCTCGTACACTTCGCCCTTAGGGATAATTTTACAGCCACTCCGAAGCTGTCCGACTTCATCCAGTATCTCTTTTTTAGTTCGTACATGCTTACCATTTTCATCATAAAACATATTTCTTGTGGCAATCTTCTCCACCGGCTCATCAAGTAGCTTTCGCTCTGAAAAGATGAGATGGATATGATAATTGGTCTTGCGTTTATTATGGTGCAACGCTGAAACACACTCCACACCGTAACTCTGTTTGAAATGCTCCGTGAAAAGTTTCAGCAACTTGTCCGGCTCATAATCCACGAAACTTTCCGGTAGCGCAATGATAAGCTCCCTGGTTTCAATGCAGGTTCCTTCCGTTCCACTTTTCTTAAATTCCTCCTGATTGCACCTAGCAAGTTCTGTCCAAAATTTACGGTCAGTTGTTTCATAAACTGCGTACAAATTTTCCTGTCTTGCTTTGCTCGATATATAACTGATTCTGCCTTTTACATTTGGCAGTTTTGACATCTGTATAAATGAATTTCTTACAATAGGCATTGCCCCCTTTCTTTGAAAAAATGATAGTGGTTATGCTATCGTGAGTGGACACTTAGGTGCCCGTTTACGAACCTATTGCCGTATCCGGCATAACCACAAATGCGTTAGCATTTGTAAGGACAGCCACGCTGTCCTTTGCCCCCTGCAAGGGCGAAATACACAGAGCATAAAACGAAGTTTTGTGCGATGGGTGTATTTCGCTCTCAAACGCCGAGGGCTTGTGAGTGTAGTCCGCTTTTGCCATTACACCCTAATCCGGCTTTCTTCTTAACTGCCATATACAGGAGCGTGACACGCTCCCGTCCTACACACTGAGGGGAAAAATTTACCATCGGAAGCTTCGGTACATTCCCACCTTTTCCAGATACTCCTGCCTTGCCTTTTCTCTTTCTTCCTCAGTTGGAGCCGTCTTATATTTTGTGTATAAATCCCGCCTTACCATAGCTTCCAATTTTTCTTCCAAACCTTTCTTTATCTCCGGTAAAACATCATCTATTTCCACCAAGTGATATTTAAGGAGTGCAATAAATAATTCCTCTGAAATCTGCACATTCTTCAATCCTATCAATCCATCCTTTCCATCAAGACCGCAACAACGCAATGTCTATAAATTTTGCAACCTTGCAAGGTTCATTACCGCAAATTTTATATAGTCTGCATTGTTGCGTTCTTCCCTTAAATCTGCTTTATCTTATCCAGTTCCCAATACCATGAGTTATTGATTTTTCTTGCCCTGATGCCCAGCTCCTTTTTTGCATTTTCCAATGTTCTTTTAGAAATTCCCTGTTCCTCAGCCATATCAAAAATCTCATTACTCTGTACCGCATTAGAAGTCTCTGCCAACTCCCGAAGCATCTGCTTTGCCAGCTCCAGTTTATTTGCTTTTGGGGCAATACCGCCAAGTACTTCATCAGCTGTAATCTCATAATCTCCCAACCACTTAAAACCATTTTCCATCAGTTCAAATGCCTTGGGGTGTCCGAACTGTGCCAGATTATTTTTTATCTGAACAACTGCTCTGATATTGGGTTCTCCTTCCACTCTGCCAACTAGCAACACACTCCTTGCTACCGCAAAGAAATCAATGGAACCCATGCCCCTATAAGCCGCCTTATTACCGGATGCCTTATTCATATGACCGATAAGAATAATGGCACATTTGTATTTCTCTGCCAAAGCTCCTAAACGCTTCGTCATATCCCTTGCTTCATTTGCCCTATTCATATCCATGTCACCGCCCAAGTATGCCTGTATCGGGTCTAAAATCAACATCCTCGCTCCGGTCTGTATAATAGCTTCTTCCAGTCTTTCATCTGCCATAGAAAGAGACTTGTCGCTTTCATCAATTACCACTATCCGCTCACAATCTGCACCTGCTTTTTCAAGCCTTGGTTTTACAGTATCTGCAAGCCCGTCCTCGGCAGTCTGATAAATAATGTTCATTGGTTCCGTCAACTTCATATCATTATCCAGCCCCTCTCCATTGGATAACTTGGCTGCAATATTTAATATCAAGGTTGTCTTTCCGTCTCCCGGATCACCTTGTACGATTGTCAGCTTTCCATAAGGGATGAATGGATACCAAAGCCACTCAATCTCCTGCGACTGTACTTCTGACATCTTAATCATTTTCAGTTCTGTTTTCTTTTCTTCCATAAAGTCCTCCGTTTCCTAAAATCTCATTGTCACACAGAAGAACCTCTGTTATACTTATGCTGTGATTACATAGATGACAGAGGTTTTCCTGTTATCACAAGTCCTAGCAGTTGCCGCTGTTAGGGCTTTTTTCTTTTTCAAAATCCAGCATATCCGCTACTTTTCTTTGTTGATTCGGATATAAGTGTCCGTAAGTATTTAATGTGATACGAATATCCTTGTGTCCAACCCTCTCCTTTATCAGAATAGGCTCAATTCCTTTATTGATTAAATACGCCACATGTGAATGTCTAAGGTCATGCACACGAATATCCTTTACTCCTGCTTTTGCAATCTGACGTTTCAATTTATTCTGTACCGCTCTTGCACAGATTGGAAACAATCGCTCATCATCCGGAAATCCATATTTCTTATCACAGAACTCTTTAATCGCATCCCTTAAGAACTCCGGAATATCGATTGTACGAATTGATTCCGGTGTCTTTGGTGTCGTAATTACATCTTTTCCATCAATACGATAATAGGTCTTTGTGATATGCAATTTACAGTTCACGAAATCAAAATCCCCTTTTGTGAGTGCAAGCATTTCCCCTTCTCGAATACCTGTCCAAAATAAAATCTCAAACATTAGATAATAGTGGTCGCTTTCATCCATTGTCTCAAGAAATGTCTCATACTCATCCACCGTCCAAAATGTCAAACTTCTAGGAGCATCCTTTCCCATGCGTTTAACCTTTTTACATGGATTATTGCTCAAATCATAAACATTCATTGCATGAGTAAATAAACTCGTCAGCTGATTGTTAATCATTCGCAAATAGCTTTCTGAATACCCTTTCTTATACATCTCATTCTGCCACTTGATGATTTGAGGAGCCGTGATATCACACATCTTCATGTCTCCAAAGTATGGAATAACATGTCGCTCCATCATCTGCTTTTTACTTCTGACACTTCTCTCCTTAAGTTCGTTCTGCTTATCCTCAAAATACTGTTCCATGAAGTCCTTTAGGAGCATATTCATGTCGCCTTGTTCCTTTAAGGTTCTTTCGTTTTCATACAATTTAGCCTCTCGCATGGTTTTAAATCCACGTTTCTTACGTCTCTTCTTTTTGCCATACATGTCTACCTCGTACCACTGGGCAACCCATGTTCCCGTTGTTTTGTCTTTACAAGCCATAATCTTCCTCCTTTCTACGATGCTTCAAAGCCATAAAATTTTTCTGCGAAGAATTTGCGTGGCACTTTGCCAGCTTCTACTTCGTATCCCATGGATGCAAGTTCAAGATTCAATTTCTTGATAACCTTGTATGCATGGTCTCTGGAACATTCCAGATAGTCCTTAACATCATCTGCCGTTAATAAATACTTTGTACGATTCATGGTCTCACCTCCTTTTTAGAATGTACGATTTTCGTACTGTTTATATTGTCATTATAGTGTACGAATTTCGTACTGTCAATCATTTTTCGTACATTTTTAAATTTTCTATGTACTTTTTTCGTACACCATGTTATAATCCATAAGTAGAAAGGATGGTGTTAGCCATGGGAGACGGACAAAGATTAAAGGAAATCCTTGAACAGAAAGGTAAAAGTGTACGTTGGGTTGCGAGAGAAACCACTATAAGCCCAACGACTATATACTCAATCATTCAAAAAGATACTTCTATTCGTTTTGATTTCGCATTACGAATTGCCAATGCTTTAGGTATCGAAGTATCTGAGATTTGCTCAGATGCATCTCTCAATTCAGAGAATTGGGACAAAAACGATTCTATCACTCTACCAGAACTTCCATCCGGCATGGATGAAATTTTGGATGGGAACCGAATCAAACGATACCTCAAAAATACCTTATATCCACTTATGTGTTTGTTTGGGAAAAATAATATGCCTAAATTAGATGAACATCTGACAAACTACTATCAGTTATCAGATGAAGGCAGAAATGATGTAGACCAATATATCAAAGCACAGCTGTCTATCAAGAGAGACCCTGACCGTGCAGCTGATATAAAGAAAATAACAAAATGGTAGGAATTGAATCCCTTAAGTGTCAAAACTTAGGGGATTTTTTATGTCCAAAGATTGACGAACACAAGTATTATCACGTATCATGGAGCCATTTTGGAGCCACTAATCAAAATTTATTACGTGCAAACGTAAAAAAGGCTCTCCGTGTAAAAACACGGAAAGCCTTATAATTACTAGCTTTGTGACACTATCAATTGAAATTATTCAACGATAGTAGCAACTCTACCAGAACCTACTGTACGTCCACCTTCACGGATAGCGAAAGTAAGACCCTGCTCCATAGCTACTGGATGGATCAGTTCGATTGTCATCTCTACGTTATCACCAGGCATGCACATTTCAATACCAGCTGGTAATTCGCAAACACCTGTTACGTCTGTTGTTCTGAAGTAGAACTGTGGACGATAGTTGTTGAAGAATGGAGTATGACGTCCACCTTCGTCTTTTGTTAATACGTAAACCTGAGCTGTGAATTTTCTGTGGCATGTAACTGTTCCTGGTTTAGCAAGAACCTGTCCACGAACGATCTGATCACGGTTGATACCACGAAGTAATGCACCGATGTTATCACCAGCCTGAGCCTCGTCTAACTGTTTACGGAACATCTCGATACCAGTTACAACTGTTTTCTGAACGTCTTCTTTAACACCTAAGATCTCAAGTTCGTCGTTAAGGTGTAATGTTCCTCTTTCTACTCTACCTGTAGCAACAGTACCACGACCTGTGATTGTGAATACGTCCTCTACTGGCATTAAGAATGGTTTATCTGTGTCACGGATTGGATCTGGGATGTACTCATCAACAGTATCCATAAGTTCCATAACTTTGTCGCCCCATTCTCCCATTGGATCTTCAAGAGCTTTTAATGCAGAACCTTTGATGATTGGGCAATCATTGAAGCCGTACTCTTCAAGCTGCTCTGTTACTTCCATCTCTACTAACTCGATAAGTTCTGGATCGTCTACCATATCGCATTTGTTTAAGAAAACAACGATGTAAGGTACACCTACCTGACGGGATAATAAGATGTGCTCTTTTGTCTGAGCCATAACACCGTCAGTAGCAGCTACTACTAAGATAGCTCCGTCCATCTGAGCTGCACCAGTGATCATGTTCTTAACGTAGTCAGCATGTCCTGGACAGTCAACGTGTGCGTAATGTCTTTTCTCTGTCTCGTACTCGATATGAGCTGTAGAGATAGTGATACCTCTTTCTCTTTCTTCTGGAGCTTTATCGATGTTCTCGAAATCAGTAGCTTCGTTACCAGCAACTCTTGCTGCTAATACTTTAGAGATAGCTGCTGTTAAAGTAGTTTTACCGTGGTCTACGTGTCCGATTGTACCAATATTACAATGTGGTTTTGTTCTTTCAAACTTAGCTTTTGCCATTTTTGAACGTCCTCCTTAATTTTGTGCCCCTTATGGGCTGGGTTTTGATTTGATTATATAAAATAATTCGCGCTTTTTCAAGCTATTTTATAATGTAACTCCCCGTTTTTTCGGGGAATTACAATATTACTGTATTACTATTTCTGAATACCGGAAAGTACTTTCTCCTGTACGTTCTTTGGTACTGGCTCATATTTCTCGAAGAACATAGAGTAGTTACCACGACCCTGAGTCTTAGAACGAAGGTCAGTAGCATATCCGAACATCTCTGCCAGAGGTACGAATCCACGAACGATCTTTCCACCGCCGAGATCATCCATACCTTCAATACGTCCACGACGTGAGTTGATATCACCGATAACATCACCCATGTACTCTTCTGGCATAGTAACTTCTACTTTCATGATTGGCTCAAGTAATACAGGAGCTGCTTTCTGCATAGCCTCCTTGAAACACATAGAACCAGCGATGTGGAATGCCATTTCAGAAGAATCGACTTCATGGTAAGATCCATCGTATACAGTAGCGTGGATACCAACTACAGGGAATCCGCCAAGCAGACCAGCCTGTGTAGCTTCTTCGATACCTTCGCCGATTGCTGGGATGTATTCCTTAGGAATAGCACCACCGACAACAGTAGAGTCGAATTTGAATAATTCTTCTCCGTTGGCATCCATTGGCTCGAATTTAACTTTACAGTGTCCGTACTGTCCACGTCCACCAGACTGTTTTGCATATTTGTATTCCTGATCAACTGCTTTGGTGAATGTCTCTTTGTATGCAACCTGAGGTGCACCAACGTTAGCCTCTACCTTGAATTCACGAAGCAGACGGTCAACGATGATCTCAAGATGTAACTCACCCATACCAGCGATGATTGTCTGACCAGTTTCCTGATCTGTATGAGCACGGAATGTAGGATCTTCTTCTGCAAGTTTTGCAAGAGCCTCACCCATCTTACCCTGTGCAGCTTTTGTCTTAGGCTCGATTGCGAGCTCGATAACTGGTTCAGGGAATTCCATAGACTCAAGGATTACTGGATGCTGCTCATCACAGATTGTATCACCTGTTGTTGTAAATTTGAAACCTACAGCAGCTGCGATATCTCCGGAGTAAACAACGTCAAGTTCCTGTCTCTTGTTGGCATGCATCTGAAGGATACGTCCAACACGCTCTTTTTTATCTTTTGTTGCATTTAATACATAAGATCCTGATTTCATTGTTCCGGAGTAAACACGGAAGAATGCAAGCTTACCTACGAATGGGTCAGCCATGATCTTGAATGCTAATGCTGAGAATGGTTCGTCGTCTGAAGAATGTCTCTCAACTTCGTTACCATCCAGGTCAACACCCTTGATAGCAGGGATGTCTGTTGGTGCTGGCATATATTCGATAATTGCATCCAGTAACTTCTGAACACCTTTATTTCTGTATGCAGAACCACAGCATACTGGAACTGCTGTACACTCACAGGTTCCTTTTCTTAATGCTGCTTTCAGATCTGGGATAGATGGCTCTTCACCTTCCAGATACTGCATCATTAAATCATCATCTAATTCGCAGATTTTCTCGATCAACTCTGTATGATAAAGTTCTGCCTCATCTTTCATATCCTCTGGGATATCTGTGATAGAGATGTCATCACCCTTCTCATCATTGTAGATGTAAGCTCTCATCTCGAATAAGTCAATGATTCCTTTGAAATCATCTTCTTTACCGATTGGTAAGTAGATAACGATTGCGTTCTTTCCTAATCTTTCACGGATCTGATCAACAGCGCCGTAGAAGTTTGCACCTAAGATATCCATCTTATTGATGAATGCCATACGAGGTACATTATAGGTATCAGCCTGACGCCATACGTTCTCAGACTGTGGCTCAACACCACCCTTTGCACAGAAGACACCAACGGCGCCGTCTAATACACGAAGGGAACGCTCTACTTCAACTGTAAAGTCTACGTGTCCAGGAGTATCGATGATGTTGATACGGTTCTCCGGAGCACCTGGCTTCGGTTTACCATTCTCTTCGATTGTCCAGTGACATGTTGTAGCGGCTGAAGTAATTGTGATACCTCTTTCCTGCTCCTGCTCCATCCAGTCCATGGTAGCAGTACCTTCATGAGTATCACCGATTTTATAGTTTACACCAGTATAATAAAGAATACGCTCTGTTAATGTTGTTTTACCAGCATCGATATGAGCCATAATTCCGATATTTCTGGTTCTCTCAAGTGGATATTCTCTTCCAGCCAAGATTTTTTCCTCCTATAATTGTGCGAAAATTAGAAACGATAATGAGCAAAAGCTTTGTTTGCCTCTGCCATTTTGTGCATATCTTCTTTTCTCTTTACAGATGCACCAGTATTGTTTGCTGCATCCATAATCTCGTTAGCCAGTCTTTCTTCCTGGGTCTTCTCTCCTCTTGCGCGGGAGAATGTTGTTAACCAACGAAGACCTAAAGCCTGACGACGATCAGGACGAACCTCGATTGGTACCTGGTATGTTGCACCACCAATACGTCTTGCTTTTACTTCGAGAACTGGCATTACATTGTTCATTGCCTCTTCGAATACTTCAAGAGCTGGTTTTCCTGTTTTCTCTTCTACTTTAGCGAAAGCTCCGTATACAATTTTCTGAGCTACACCTTTCTTACCATCTAACATGATGTTATTGACAAGCTTTGTAACTACTTTGCTGTTATACATTGGATCTGCTAAAACGTCTCTTTTTTGAGTATGTCCTTTACGTGGCACGGTACTTCCCTCCTTAATCATGATTTTTTGATTTTCGATTAATTCAACGGTACTCACATGTGTCTTTCTAATGTGTTCGTGCGGAATTTATATTCCAATAAGTGAAATCCCCGGCATTTCAGGGCAATCCCAACACTAACCTATTTAGTTCTGTTTGTGATACTATTGTCTGCTAAAATTATTTAGCGGCCTTTGGTTTCTTAGCACCATATTTAGAACGAGCCTGTTTTCTGTTTGCAACACCTGCTGTATCAAGTGTTCCACGGATGATATGGTATCTTGTACCTGGTAAGTCTTTTACTCTACCACCACGAATCAGAACAACACTATGCTCCTGTAAGTTGTGACCTTCTCCTGGAATATAAGATGTTACTTCGATTCCATTTGAAAGACGAACTCTGGCGATCTTTCTAAGAGCTGAGTTAGGTTTCTTAGGAGTTGCTGTTTTAACAGCTGTACATACACCTCTCTTCTGTGGAGACGCATTATCGATTGGTCTCTTCTGTAAAGAGTTGTAGCTCTTCTGAAGTGCAGGTGCTGTAGACTTCTTAACAGATGTCTGACGTCCTTTTCTTACTAACTGGTTGAATGTTGGCATTATTTTCACCTCCTGTAGTTTATCTAAATGTGCGCGAATGTATGCACACTATCTGATTATATAAACGTTTTTCCCTGTTGTCAAGAAAAATTTCCAACGAATTTTCTGCCTGCTCCAAAAAAGAACCCCATACAGTTTCAGACTGCATGGAGTTCCTTTTGTATTTTATTCTTCGGTTGTTTCTGTTTCATCTGCGATATCAGTCATCGCTTCTGCTTCATCTGTATTTACAGCTTCTGCACTTTCTTCGGTCTCAAAATCAAGATCGTCCATATCATCGAATGTTAATTCGTCATCCTCATTGATATCACTGTCAAGTTTGATATTGCGATATCTCTTCATTCCAGTACCAGCCGGAATCAGTTTACCAATGATTACGTTCTCTTTCATACCGATCAGTGGATCGATCTTTCCTTTGATTGCAGCCTCAGTAAGAACTTTGGTTGTTTCCTGGAATGATGCTGCTGATAAGAAGGAGTTCGTTGCAAGGGAAGCTTTTGTAATACCAAGTAATACCTGGGATCCAACTGCCTGTTCCTTACCTTCTTCTTCCAGTTTCTCATTCAGTTCAAGGAAGTCAAGAGAGTCAACCATGCTTCCTGGAAGCAGATCGGAATCTCCGTTCTCTTCGATACGGATCTTCTGTAACATCTGGCGAACGATAACCTCGATATGTTTATCGTTGATTTCTACACCCTGTAAACGGTATACACGCTGAACCTCACGGAGCATGTAATCCTGAACAGCACGAACACCTTTGATCTTTAAGATATCATGTGGGTTTACAGAACCTTCGGTCAGTTCATCACCGGCTTCAAGTACTGCACCATCCATGATCTTGATTCTGGATCCGTAAGGGATCAGATATGTCTTGGATTCGCCTGTTTCTTTATTTGTTACGATAACTTCACGTTTTTTCTTTGTATCTTTAATGGTAGCAACACCACCGAATTCTGTGATGATTGCAAGTCCCTTAGGCTTACGTGCCTCAAAAATTTCTTCGACACGAGGAAGACCCTGTGTAATATCGTTACCAGCTACACCACCGGTATGGAATGTTCTCATGGTAAGCTGTGTACCTGGCTCACCAATGGACTGTGCTGCGATGATACCGATTGCCTCACCAACCTGTACTGCCTGGCCGGTTGCCATGTTGGCACCATAACATTTTGCACAAACACCCATATGTGATCTACATGTCAGAATCGTACGGATCTTCACCTGAGTGATTGGATCACCGTTCTCATCCACACCTTTGCTCATAACCTCAGCTGCACGCTTTGGTGTGATCATATGGTTGGCTTTTACGATAACATTGCCATCTTTATCACAGATTGTATTGCAGGAGAAACGGCCTGTAATACGTTCCTGTAAGCTCTCGATCTCTTCTTTTCCATCCATGAATGCCTTAACAACCATTCCTGGAATCTCACGACCGGTTCCTGCGCAGCAATCGGACTCACGTACGATCATGTGCTGTGAAACGTCAACCAGACGTCTTGTCAGGTATCCGGAATCGGCTGTACGAAGAGCTGTATCGGACAGACCTTTACGGGCACCATGTGCGGACATGAAGTACTCCAATACGTCAAGACCTTCACGGAAGTTTGACTTGATTGGCAGCTCGATGGTTCTACCTGTTGTATCTGCCATCAGACCACGCATACCTGCTAACTGTTTGATCTGTTTATCGGAACCACGGGCTCCGGAATCAGCCATCATAAAGATGTTGTTATATTTATCAAGACCTGTCAGAAGTGCTTTGGTAAGCTCATCATCGGTCTCTTTCCATGTCTCAACAACTTCTTTGTAACGCTCTTCTTCTGTAATCAGACCACGTTTGTACTGTTTTGTGATCTTATCAACCGTATTCTGAGCGTCCTCGATCATCTGTGGTTTCTGAGGTGGTACGGTCATGTCGGAAATGGATACGGTCATAGCAGCTCTTGTAGAGTATTTATAACCCATTGCCTTTACATCATCCAGTACTTCCGCAGTTGTTGTTGCTCCATGAATGTTGATTACTTTTTCAAGGATCTGTTTGATCTGTTTCTTACCTACATGGAAGTCAATTTCCAGCTTCAGAAGGTTCTCAGTCTTTGTTCTGTCAACAAATCCAAGATCCTGTGGAATGATCTCATTAAAAATCAGAAGTCCAAGTGTAGTCTCAACAAATCCGGTAACTTCTTCACCGTCAGCATTTTTTGCTCTACGGAAAACATAAATTTTCTGGTGAAGTGTGATCTCTCCGTTCTCATAAGCGAGCAGAGCCTGATTCATGCTGCTGTAATGATATCCGAAAAGATCCATTGGTGTACAAAGTACGCGGCGGTTACCATCTGTCACGTCTTCAAACCAGATCATATCGTATAATCCAAGTTCAGCTTTTCCATCTGCACCAGGAGTTGTAAGCTTTTTGAGCTCTTCCAGATCATTGTATACAGTATCCGATACTGCATGAACATCTTTATCCTCTTTATGATCTGCAAGTTTTCTCATAGTCAGGTAATAGATACCAAGGACCATATCCTGAGAAGGAACGGCTACCGGGCCACCATCGGATGGTTTCAATAAGTTGTTCGGAGATAAAAGCATAAATCTACACTCAGCCTGTGCCTCAACAGACAATGGAAGGTGAACAGCCATCTGGTCACCGTCGAAATCGGCGTTGAATGCGGTACATACTAATGGGTGAAGTTTGATTGCTTTACCTTCTACCAGGATTGGCTCGAATGCCTGGATACCTAATCTATGCAGTGTAGGAGCACGGTTTAACATAACCGGATGCTCTTTAATTACTTCTTCAAGCACATCCCAGACCTCTGTCTGAAGTCTTTCGACCATCTTCTTTGCGCTCTTGATGTTATGTGCGGTTCCGTTTGCAACGAGTTCCTTCATAACGAATGGTTTGAATAATTCGATTGCCATCTCTTTTGGAAGACCACACTGGAAAATCTTAAGTTTTGGCTCTACACAGATAACGGAACGTCCTGAGTAGTCAACTCGTTTTCCAAGTAAGTTCTGACGGAAACGTCCACCTTTACCTTTTAACATGTCTGATAAAGATTTGAGTGCTCTGTTTCCAGGACCTGTAACTGGACGTCCACGACGGCCGTTATCGATCAGGGCATCAACAGCTTCCTGAAGCATACGTTTCTCATTACGGACAATGATATCCGGTGCGCCAAGATCCAGCAGTCTTCTCAGACGGTTGTTACGGTTGATGATTCGTCTATATAAATCATTCAGATCGGATGTTGCAAAACGTCCACCATCCAGCTGAACCATAGGACGTAAATCCGGTGGGATAACAGGGATAACTGTCATGATCATCCACTCAGGTTTATTTCCAGATTCGCGGAAAGCTTCTACAACTTCCAGTCTTTTGATGATACGTGCTCTCTTCTGTCCGGTTGCATTCTCAAGTTCTGCCTTTAATTCAGCAGAATCTTTCTCAAGATCAATGCTCTCTAACAGCTCACGGATTGCTTCTGCACCCATTCCAACACGGAATGCACTTCCGTACTGCTCTCTGGCTTCCTGATATTCTGCTTCAGAAAGAACCTGTTTGTATCCAAGTCCTGTATCACCAGCGTCCAATACAATGTATGATGCAAAATAAAGCACTCTCTCTAATACACGTGGAGACAGATCAAGGATAAGTCCCATACGGGATGGGATACCCTTGAAGTACCAGATATGGGAAACAGGAGCTGCCAGCTCGATGTGTCCCATACGCTCTCTACGTACACTTGATTTTGTGATCTCTACGCCACAACGGTCACAGACAACGCCCTTGTAACGGATCTTTTTATATTTACCACAATGACATTCCCAGTCTTTGGTCGGTCCGAAGATCTTCTCACAGAATAAACCATCTTTCTCTGGTTTTAAAGTTCTGTAGTTGATTGTTTCAGGCTTTTTAACCTCTCCGTGAGACCATTCTCTGATCTTCTCCGGAGATGCTAAACCGATCTGAATTGCATCGAACTGAACAGCCTGGTTCATATCTTTAACGTTTGTTTCTGGCATTTACGACACTCCCTTCCTTCTATTCTTCGTCAAGAGCTTCTGAATCACTGTAGAACTCAGAATCATCATCAAACTCAGGTTCTGCCTCTGCTTCTTCTTCCACATTTACCAGCTCTTCATTTTCAGCATCGAATTCCTGCTTTGTAAATCCATGCTTTTCGAAGGACTCACTGTCTTCAAATGCGAAGTCTTTATCGTTACCGATGATCGCATTGATATCGGTATTACCATATTCACTGGTTTCAATGAGTTCTACCTCATTACGATCCTCGTCAAGTACTTTGACATCCAGACCTAATGACTGAAGCTCTTTTAAGAGAACCTTAAAGGATTCTGGAATTCCCGGTTCAGGAATATTATCACCTTTAATGATTGCTTCGTATGTTTTAACACGACCTACAACGTCGTCGGATTTTACTGTCAGGATCTCCTGCAGAGTATATGCAGCACCGTAAGCTTCCAGTGCCCAAACCTCCATCTCTCCGAATCGCTGTCCACCGAACTGGGCTTTACCACCCAAAGGCTGCTGTGTAACCAGAGAGTAAGGACCTGTTGAACGTGCATGAATCTTATCATCTACCAGATGATGCAGTTTCAGGTAATGCATGTGTCCGATTGTTACTTTACCATCGAAGAATTCACCAGTACGTCCATCGCGGAGCTGTACTTTTCCGTCGCGGGAAAGTGGAACACCTTTCCAGAGTTTTCTGTGTTCTCTGTTGTCATACAGATACTGCATTACATCTTCACGCAATACATCTTTGTATTTATCTTCAAATGTATCAGAATCCGGATTGCCGTCTGCCTCTGCTTCTTCTTTGTTGAATGGAAGGTTTACATAGTCATTTGCAAGTTCCAGAGTATCCTGAATATCAATCTCTTTTGCTCCATCAAATACAGGAGTTGAGATGTTGAATCCCAAAGCCTTAGCTGCAAGGCTTAAGTGAATCTCAAGGACCTGACCGATATTCATTCGGGAAGGTACACCTAATGGATTCAGTACGATGTCAAGCGGACGTCCGTTTGGCAGGAATGGCATATCTTCTACTGGTAATACACGGGAAACGACACCCTTGTTACCATGACGACCAGCCATCTTATCGCCGACAGAAATCTTTCTCTTCTGTGCGATGTAGATACGAACTGCCTGATTAACACCTGGAGATAACTCATCTCCGTTTTCTCTTGTAAATACTTTGGCATCTACAACGATACCATATTCACCGTGTGGTACTTTTAAGGAAGTATCACGAACCTCTCTTGCTTTTTCACCGAAGATTGCACGAAGCAGTCTCTCTTCAGCTGTCAGCTCTGTTTCTCCCTTCGGAGTAACTTTGCCGACAAGGATATCTCCCGCACGTACCTCAGCACCGATACGGATAATACCTCTCTCATCAAGGTCTTTTAATGCCTCATCACCAACGCCAGGAACATCGCGGGTAATTTCCTCCGGTCCTAATTTGGTATCACGTGATTCTGCTTCATATTCCTCGATATGGATGGATGTATATACATCATTCTGTACAAGACGCTCACTTAAAAGAACAGCATCCTCGTAGTTGTATCCTTCCCATGTCATGAAACCAATCAGTGGGTTCTTACCAAGAGCAAGCTCTCCGTTTGATGTAGAAGGACCGTCTGCGATTACCTCTCCTGCTTCCACATGCTGACCTTTAAATACGATTGGTCTCTGGTTGTAGCAGTTTGACTGGTTACTGCGTGAGAATTTTGTAAGGATATATTCTCTCTTATTTCCGTCATCTTCTTTAATTACGATGCGGTTTGACTCAGAACTTTCTACGGTACCTGCAGCTTTTGCAACGACACAGACACCAGAGTCAACGGCAGCTTTTGCTTCCATACCTGTACCTACTACAGGAGCTTCTGTTGTCAGAAGTGGAACGGCCTGACGCTGCATGTTGGATCCCATCAGAGCACGGTTCGCATCGTCGTTCTGAAGGAATGGGATCAGGGCTGTAGCAACTGAGAACACCATCTTAGGAGATACGTCCATGTAATCAAATGCAGTCTTATCGTACTCCTGTGTCTCTTCTCTGTAACGACCAGATACCGAATTACGTACGAAATAACCATTCTCATCCAGCTTTTCGTTCGCCTGCGCTACATGATAGTTATCCTCTTCATCCGCAGTCATGTAAACAACTTCATCTGTTACACGTGGATTCTTAGGATCTGATTTATCGATTTTACGGTATGGTGCCTCAACAAAACCATACTCATTGATTCTTGCATAACATGCAAGAGAGTTGATCAGACCGATGTTAGGACCTTCAGGTGTCTCGATTGGGCACATACGTCCATAATGGGAGTAATGTACATCTCGAACCTCGAATCCGGCACGGTCTCTGGAAAGACCACCAGGTCCTAATGCTGATAAACGTCTCTTATGGGTCAGCTCACCAAGTGGGTTGTTCTGATCCATGAACTGTGACAGCTGGGAAGAACCAAAGAATTCTTTTACAGCAGCTGTTACCGGTTTGATATTAATTAAGGACTGAGGAGAAATTCCTTCAAGATCCTGTGTTGTCATTCTTTCACGGACAACTCTCTCTAATCTGGAAAGACCGATACGATACTGGTTCTGTAACAACTCACCTACCGCACGGATACGTCTGTTTCCCAAGTGGTCGATGTCGTCTTCTGAACCACATCCCCACTCCAGATGCATATTATAGTTAATTGATGCGAAGATATCCTCTTTTGTAATATGCTTTGGGATCAGATCTGCAATATCTCTCTTGATTGCTTCGATACGCTCTTCAAGAGTCTCATTCTCTTCCATGATCTGGGCAAGCACTGGATAATAAACAAGCTCATGGATGCCAAGACTCTCCGGATCTTCAATCTCCGGAATCCATGTTCTGATATCAACCATCATAGAAGAAAGCACTTTGGTATTTCTTGTTTCTGTCTGAATCCATACATATGGAACCGCTGCGTTCTGGATCTGATCAGCCATCTCTCTTGTTACCGTTGTACCAGCTTCTGCAAGTACTTCACCTGTAGATGGATCTAAAACATCCTCAGCAAGGATCTGACCATTAATACGGTTTCTCAGTGCTAATTTCTTATTGAATTTGTAACGTCCGACTTTTGCAAGGTCATATCTTCTCGGATCGAAGAACATTGCTGTAATAAGGCTTTCAGCACTTTCTACAGAAAGTGGTTCGCCCGGACGAATCTTCTTATATAACTCTAACAGACCAGCTTCATAGCTACCCTGTGGATCTCTCTCGGTGATTGTCGGATCCTTTGCAAAAGAAGCAAGAATCTTTGGTTCCTCGCCAAACATATCAAGAATTGCCTGGTTTGTGCCCACACCAAGAGCACGTAATAATACCGTAATCGGCACTTTACGTGTTCTATCTACTCTTACACTGAAAACGTCATTGGAGTCTGTCTCGTACTCTAACCATGCACCACGGTTAGGGATTACCGTACAGGAATACAGAGTTTTTCCCACTTTATCGTGAGCAATTCCGTAATAGATACCAGGGGAACGAACCAACTGGCTTACGATAACTCGCTCAGCACCGTTGATTACAAATGTTCCGGTCTCTGTCATAAGAGGAAGATCACCCATGAAAATTTCATGTTCGTTGATTTCATCTGTCTCTTTGTTATGAAGTCTTACCTTAACCTTTAAAGGTGCGGCGTATGTTGCATCTCTTTCTTTGCATTCCGGAATTGTGTATTTCACATCATCTTCGCATAATGTAAAATCAACGAATTCCAAGCTAAGATGACCGCTGTAATCAGCGATCGGAGAGATATCTGCAAATGCTTCTTTCAGACCTTCGTCTAAGAACCACTGATATGAATCCTTCTGGACTTCGATCAGGTTTGGCATTTCCAAAACCTCTTTTTGTCTTGAGTAACTCATACGCATGCCTTTTCCAGCCTGGACTGGACGTATTCTGTTTTTCTCCATTGACGTTTCACCTCTCGTTTTTATTTTAAAACCCACTTTTCAAGGCTTTTACCCCGAAAAAAGGACATAATTAAGCCTATTGCACCACAATAGTGCAACGTATAGTATACAACAAGAGATATTGAATTGCAAGAACTTTTTTAAAAATGCATGATACCCAGAAGGAATACCCATGCAAGTCCATAATAGGTCACAACAGCGACCAGGTCATTGATCGTCGTGATCAGCGGTCCTGATGCAACTGCCGGATCAATATGGATCTTTTTAAAGAACATTGGAACAAGCGTACCGATCAGACTCGAGATCAGCATTGCCAAAAGCAGCGACGCTCCGATGCAAAGCGATACGGCAAACGCAAAGTCCCACGCATATCCTTTGAAAAAATGAATATATAACCCGATCAGAGCAAGAGAAAACGATCCTAGGATCAATCCGTTCACAAGTCCAACACGTCCCTCTTTAAATACCAGACCAAATTTCTGTTTTGTTGTCAATGTTTCATCCATCAGCACACGGATGGTTACGGCCAGTGACTGTGTTCCGACATTTCCCGCCATATCAAGGATCAATGACTGAAAACAGATCACAATCGTAAGTTCCGATACAACATTTTCAAACAGACCTACAACCGAAGATACGACCAGTCCAAGTCCAAGAAGAATAACCAGCCACGGAAGACGTTTTTTTACACTGTCATGTAAAGATTCTTCCAGGTCTTCTTCTGCAGTCAGACCTGCGAACATCGCATAATCTTCGCCCATCTCATCATCTACAACCTTGATGATGTCCTGTGCCGTAATAACGCCAAGGAGTTTATTGTCTTCATCCAGTGCAGGAATGGAATCCTCCGAATAATCTTTGATCCATTCGATACAGTCATCAATCTCTTCCTTCGCATATACGAACGGATAAGATGTAACGATCAGGTCATCCAGATTTTTATCCTGTCTTGCAATGATCAGATCATTCAGGCTGATTGCACCACAGAAAACATTCTGTTCATCCACTATATATAAAGTAGAAATATTATCATTATCTGCTGCCTGACGAATCAGTTCTTTCATCGCCTGCTTTACTGTCAGATTCGATGTGATCGAAATAAAATTCGTCGTCATCCTGCTTCCGATCTGATCTTCATCGAAGGATGCGATCAGTGCTACATCCTTTTTGGTTTCATTGTCGATCAGCTCGATCAGCATTTCACGTTCTTTTTTGTCAAGCTGCCTGAGCAGATGTACCGCCTTGTCTGCATCCATTTCCGAAACAATTGCAGCTTTTTTTCGAATGTCCATCTCTTCCAGATAACCAGCAACATCATCTTCATCTACATATTCGAAAATTGTAGAAAGATCTTCAATATCCAGAATCCGATAAAGCCGCTGTCTTTCCGAAACGCTCATTTCATCAAGCGCAGCTGCAATATCGTTTTCATGGTAATCCATCAACCGGTCTTTCATAGCCTTCGGCGACAGATTGCTCCGGATTACATCTGCGATTTCTTTCTCATAATCCGGTTTCTGAACAGCCATTTCTCCAGCCGTCATTCCTTCAAATTTCTTTTCTTCCATCTCATTCTACCTCCACGTTCCAGAGAGCAGGTAAAGCTCCCGTCTAACAACCCGGTTGTCTGCGAACGAAGAACAAGATTTCCGCCCCGGCGTAAAATGCCGGTTACACTTTTATCATCAAAAAGAGACCCGGACGGAATACACCGCGGGCTGAAAATCCATACTTCTGTTTTACACAGACAACCATGCTACTTTGCCCATAACTGTCATCCGTCATGGTCTCACCTCATTTCTTATCGTAAAATTCTTTATTGCAGCGGTCTTAACCGCCTTGGTCATTATACCATTTCAATATATAAAATAAAAGGACGAATTGAACACATATTTTGGCGCACACGCAAAAGAGCCACACCGGAATCCGGTGTGACTCTATCCATTCACTTTATCTTAAATAATCGAAATTATTTTAAAGTTACTTTAGCGCCTTCAGCCTCAAGTTTAGCCTTAGCATCTTCAGCGGAAGCTTTATCAGCTGCCTCTTTGATTACCTTTGGAGCTCCGTCAACTGCGTCTTTAGCTTCTTTTAATCCAAGACCAGTGATCTCACGAACAACTTTGATAACCTTAACTTTGTTTGGTCCAACTTCTGTTAATTCAACGTCAAACTCTGTTTTCTCTTCAGCTGCTGCTGCGTCTCCGCCTGCTGCTGCAACTACAACGCCTGCTGCTGCAGATACGCCGAACTCTTCTTCACAAGCTTTTACTAAATCATTTAATTCTAATACGCTTAACTCTTTGATAGCATCGATAAATTCTGCTGTTGTTAATTTTGCCATTTTATTTTCCTCCATTATAAAAATAAATTCGTCTGTGGTCATCTTCCACAGTGCATTTCATTTGGTTCCAGTGAATATATTATTCTGCTGGAGTCTCAGCTGGAGCTTTTGCTTCTGCTGCTTCCTCAGCTGGTGCTACTTCTACTGCTGCATCTGCTGCGCCGCCTTTCTCAGCGATCTGGTTAAGAACGCGAGCAAGATTTGTAACTGGGGACTGTAAGCTTCCAAGTAATTTGGAAAGAAGAACTTCTCTTGATGGGATAGAAGCGATTGTCTGCATAGCTTTCTCATCATAGTATGTTCCTTCTACAACGCCGGCTTTGATCTCTAAGTTAGGAGCTTTCTTAGCGAATGCTGCTAAAACTCTTGCTGGTGCTGTTGCATCATCTGTAGAGATAGCGAAAGCGTTTGGTCCTTCAAGTACTTCTCTCAGGCTTTCGAATTCAGTTCCGTCTACAGCACGTGATACTAAAGTATTTTTGTATACTTTGTAAGAAACGCCTGCTTCTCTTAACTGTTTACGTAACTCTGTATCTTCTGCAACGGTAAGTCCACGGTAGTCAACAACTACTACGGAAGCTGCATCTTTGATACTTTCTGAAATTTCCTGTACGATAGGCTGTTTAAGTTCTACTTTTGCCACGAATCGTGCACCTCCTTATTTTATTTTGCATAAAAGACGTGAGGTATAATCAAAGAAACCTCCCTGCCTGACGACAGAGAGGTACAAGTTCATCTCAAGATGTTACCATCTAAAAATTCCTCGGTAGGCCACTCGGTTACGCCTTTCGGCACCTACTGTCTTCGGCAATATGCTTTGCTATTATAATACGTTATATTACGGATGTCAATAACTTTTCCGCAAAAACTTTGCTTGCTTTTCATAGGTCTTATTCGGTCAGATCTCTGACCGGATCTGTTCCCAGATATTACTGAGAGATTTTAACTACGTTTAACTTAACGCCAGGTCCCATTGTAGAGGTTAATACTGCGCTCTTAATGTACTGACCTTTTAAGCTAGCAGGTTTTGCTTTGTTAATTGCACCCATAAGAGACTGGAAGTTGTCGCTTAATTGTTCTTCTGTGAAAGAAGCTTTTCCAACTGGCACATGGATAATATTTGTTTTATCTAATCTGTACTCAATCTTACCAGCTTTGATGTCGTTAACAGCTTTGGTAACGTCCATTGTAACAGTTCCAGCTTTTGGGTTTGGCATTAAGCCCTTAGGTCCAAGGACACGTCCCAAACGACCTACAACACCCATCATGTCAGGTGTAGCAACAACAACATCGAAGTCTAACCATCCTTCGTTCTGGATCTTAGGAATTAATTCCTCGCCACCAACGTAGTCAGCTCCAGCTGCCTGTGCTTCATCTACTTTTGTTCCTTTAGCGAATACTAAAACTTTTACTGTTTTACCTGTTCCGTGTGGTAATACTACTGCACCACGGATCTGCTGCTCTGCATGACGTCCATCACAACCGGTTCTAAGATGAAGTTCGATTGTTTCGTCAAATTTTGCTGTAGCATTCTTCTTAACAATGCTGATAGCATCTGCAACATCATAAAGATTTGCCTTATCGAATGCTTTTACAGCGTCTTGATATTTCTTTCCTCTTTTCATTGAAAATAACCTCCTGGTGGTATTATCGGGAGAGGGCCCTCCCACTTTCTATAGTTACATCATCCCGCTTACAGCGTGGATCTCTGACTGTCTGTTAGTCTACTACTTCAACACCCATAGATCTTGCTGTACCAGCGATCATGCTCATTGCTGCTTCGATAGAAGCTGCATTTAAGTCTTTCATCTTAAGCTCTGCAATTTCCTGAACCTGAGCTTTTGTGATCTTTGCAACTTTTGTTTTGTTTGGTTCACCAGAACCAGATTTGATGTTGCAAGCTTTTTTGATCAGTACTGGAGCAGGTGGTGTTTTAGTAATGAAGCTAAAACTTCTATCTGCATATACAGTAATAACTACAGGGATGATTAAGTCGCCCTGATCGGCTGTCTTTGCATTAAACTGCTTTGTAAATTCTACGATATTTACACCATGCTGTCCAAGAGCTGGTCCAACTGGTGGAGCTGGAGTTGCCTTACCAGCAGGAATCTGCAATTTAATATATCCTTCAACTTTTTTTGCCATTTGGAATTTGCCTCCTTAATTCATTTTCTTAACATCTGCGAAACTTACTTCTACCGGTGTTTCGCGACCGAACAGCTCTACATTGATTGTAACTGTCTGTTTGTGTTGATTCATCGAAGTGATCACACCACAGGTATCTTTCCAGACGCCTCCGATAACAACGATCATATCTCCTTCTTCGAAATCAACCACAACGTTCTCAGCCTTGATACCCAAAGGTCTCATCTCGGCATCAGTGAGTGGTACTGGCTTGCTTCCTGGTCCAACGAAACCGGTAACACCTCTGGTATTTCTTACGACATACCAGGTATCGTCATTCATAACCATATGAATCAGCACATAGCCAGGAAACATTTTCTTGGAAACCTGTTTCTTAACTCCGTTCTTAACTTCAGTAACATCTTCCAGTGGAACACGTACTTCTAAGATCTGATCTTCAAGATGTCTGTTCTCAATTGTTTTATCAATGTTCGCTTTGACTTTGTTCTCATAACCTGAATAGGTATGAACTACATACCAGTTTGCCTCTGCCATAAATCACTTTGCCTCCATTATAATGTAAAACCTACAAGGAAATTCACACCGTACTGAATCAGTGTATCCATCAGTGCGATAATAAGACCAACGATAACAGAAACAGCCACTACCGCAACAGTCTGTCTAACAAGTGATTTCTGTTCAGGCCAGATGATCTTTTTGAACTCAGCCTTGAGACCGGTAAACCAGCTCTGTTTAGGAGCTTTTTCTACTTTTTCGGTTTCTCCCATGTTCTCACTCCTTCACTCAATCCTCAGACTATTTTGTTTCCTTATGCATTGTATGAGTCTTGCAGAATCTACAATACTTTTTGGTTTCCATTCTGTCCGGATGAGCTTTCTTGTCCTTTGTCATGTTGTAATTACGACGCTGACACTCTGTGCATGCTAATGTAATTTTTGTGCGCACAACTTCCACCTCCGTTTAATTTCTTTGTGTTGTTTGTTTCTTTTGTGCCTAAAAAAAGGCATAAAAAAAAGACCTACTTCCAAGCCTGTTCACTGTATCACAATCCTTACTCTATGTCAACACTTTTTCTTCTTTTTCTATATTTGTAGTTGCATAGTGCAATCGCGTGATATATAATAAATCTGTATAAATGGATTTATTAACAGGTACATCCCCACAGATTCAATGCAGCATAACAGAACCAGGAACGGTTTTTCGCATTGTTTTTGTCTATTTCAAGGAAGAAAGGAGGGGGATAGATTGTCTAAGATTGACACTGCGTACGCATATTATCTCATGACGTACGGTAATAAAGCGACTTCACGCTATGATTCCCATAAGAAGAGCGAACTTCGTAACATCTATAACCGCATGGTCAAGACGAACACCGATTCCCCGCTCTATAAATTGAATAACCCGGATGATGCCAAGGTTTATGCAATAGACATCAAGGAAAGTGCCAAATCGATTGAGAATGTGGTTTCCTCCTTATCGGATACTACCGACAATTCGATTGAAAGTGCTTTTTTAAAAAAAGTTGCCGTTTCCTCGGATGAAGATTCCGTATCGGCCCGCTATATCGGTGATGGTTCTGAGGATGAATCCGCAGATCATTTCCAGATCGAGGTTCAGAAGCTTGCCGAGCCTCAGGTCAATACCGGTAACTATATTGATAATTATGCTTTTTCCATTATGCCCGGAAGCTATTCTTTTGATCTGAATACTTCGTCCGGCGCATATGAATTTCAATATAATGTAAACCTGAAGGAGAATAATCTCGATGTCCAGACCAAGATTGAGAATCTGATCAACAATTCCGGTCTCGGCCTCGATGCCCGGATCATCACCAACGAAGAAGGACGAAGTGCTTTGCAGATCACTTCCAGACAGACTGGTCTGGCATCGGATGAGGATTCGTTGTTTAAAATTACACCGAGTGCAAATGCCGAATCGATCCATGCCATGGAAGTTCTTGGCTTAAACAGGATCTCTTCTCCGGCTTCCAATTCTTCTTTCTTATTAAATAATGTAGAGCAGAGTTCTCTGTCCAATACATTCACGATCAATCAGGCTTTTGAGCTGACTTTAAATGAACCTTCCAAAGATGGTCAACCAGTCGATATCGGCTTCAAGCCAAATGTCGATGCGGTTGCGCACAATATCGGGACTCTGATCGATGCTTATAACCAGATGCTCTCCATCGCGGAAAAGCATTCCGGCTCCGGCATCCAGACCAATAATCTGCTGTTCCACGACATCAGCGGAATCTCGCTTCATCACAAGAGTGATCTTGAAGCGATCGGTATTATGGTCGATGATCACGGAGAGCTTTCGATCAACAAAGAGGCACTTGAGCCTGCCATCGCTCCGGAAAATGCAGACAGTACATTTCAGACCTTGTCGCAATTAAGGGATTCCATGAATGTCAAAGCAGAGAATGCATCCATCAATCCTATGCGGTATGTAGACAAGGTTATTGTGGCTTACAAGAACCCGGGTCATAATTTTGCCACACCATATATTACCTCCATCTACGCCGGTATGATGCTAGACAGTTACGCATAAAAGCAGCACACAGAAATTTCGATTTCCATGTGCTGCTTTCTCTTTATACATATGCTTCCAGTTCTTCCAGCATGTCTTTTTCAATATTTCGCAGTTTCTCCGCAATCGCAAGCGCCCGGTGGTCTGCGCCGGTATATTTGTTCATGTATTCACTGATCGACTGAATCCCCATACTGCAGCCATCCATCAAAAGCTTTGCTGCCTGGTGTGTATCTCCATTCAAAGTCATTTTTACTCCGGTCTGCGCTTTTGCCCAAAAAGATGCCATCGGATCCGGATCTTTATCTTCCACTCCCACCTCACAGAGGATATGATGACATTCCTCCCCGAGCTTGATGTGTTCATTATTTTTTCCCTCCAGCAGCTTCTTCAGGTCCTCATTCCCAATGTACGACATCATCTGTTCCATGCTGTTTGTGGCCATTTTACTTCCTGCTTCGCACTCCCGTAAAAGTTCCACCGTATCTGTATTCATTGCCTTTTTTGTTTTATGGCACATACTTTGTCACTCCTTTCGCAACACTGTTGATTTTCTATCATCAGTTATCAGTGTATGCAAAAAAAGTGCAGCTTATCCATAAATTGTCTCAAGCATCGTCTCAATCCGATTCTGATAGGTATGATGCTCACAAACCTTGCGATAGCCATTTTCCGCAATCTGTCTCCGCTCTTCCTCATGAGTAAGATAATATGCCGTTTTCTCCCGAAGGTCCTCAACCCCGTCAAAGCAGACAAGATCCTCTCCTTCTTTAAAATAAAGGGGAATCTCCGCCTGGTAATTTGTCATCAGGAAACCGCCTGAGCCAAGAACATCCCACATGCGCAGCGGGATTCCACTTTTGATGTTCGGAATCGTGAGATTCAGATTGATCTTTGATTCACGGAACACCTGTGGCATTTCACTCCAGTAGTCTACGGAACCGCAATAATGCACACGGATCAGATCACTCACGTTGCTGTTGCTGTATACATTCACTGAAAAATGCTTGGAAAGCTCGATCAGCGCACGCCTTCTCTGGATCTCTGCCACCTTAAACCCAAGAACCGTTGTCTGGAAAATCAATCCCAGATCTGAAAAAGATCCCTCTGATTTGTCCAGTTTAAAATATTCCTGCAGCTGTTCTAAAATATCCGCTGTCAGCATAGGTTCTATAATATTCGCACCGCTGATGTTCAGCTGCGCCTCCATTGCCGCGTCAAAATAGCCTTTCAGATACTCCGGCAGCGTCGGTTTGATCTTATCATAAGAATTTCTTTCATACAGGCTTCCAACAAAAGCAACATCCCCACGGTATTTTCCAGGGTGCTCGCAGTTGGAACAGACAAGATCCAGCCTTTTTGCATCGACTGCAAGCGGCAGATACCAGATATGTTTTACCCCCATGTTGCGAAATTCATAATAATTGGTCTTGTCAAATGTAAAAATATAATTACAGTCATGAAAAACCGACTCATGATACATGCTGATCAGCGGATTGTCACAGGTCCAGGATACGTATTTCACGCCGAGTTTCTCGCATACATTGGAAATCAGCGCAAAATAATTCACCGTAAACACCATATCGTAATCGCCGTGAAGCAGCAATTGTTCAATTTTCTTTTCAAACTCCGGGTCGATGTCATAATTGCCGAGTGGCTGCTCAATGTTGTCGACCGAATGCCCCATCATGCGAAAGGTCTGCTCGATGTCACGGTAATTGTATGCTTTCCAGCGGTACATCAAAATTCTCATTGCATTCTCCTCATTATTCTCATTCAAGCCATTTCTTGTAAAATTCTCGCTATGTTCTCAGAGATTGTACAAAATAATAGAAAACTTTGAAGACACGCTTTCGCTACGTGTCGCTCGCAGTGGTACTAAGCGACCAAAATACGGTCGCTAAGGACCAGCGGCTCCCCAGTGTCTTCAAGAGTTTTTATCATTTTGCACAATCTAAGCCGTCATGGCGACAAATTTTAGATGAAACGCTTTCATTCCATCATTGCGCAGATCTCCTGCGCGCGGTTCTTCCAGGTATGAGAGGCGCGTGCCGCCTCATAGCCGCGGTCGGCGAGTTCCTGCAGCTGTTTCGGATGCGATAGCAGTTCATAGACTTTTTCGGGAAGTTCACGCATCTGTTCCAGGCAAAACATCGATAGCTGCTGTCCATCTGTAAAGATGTCATTTAAGTACGTGGAATCGTCTGTCACAACTGCTGCCCGCGCTAACATTCCATTAAAAATGCGGTCATGCGCGCCCGCCTTGAACCATGTCAATGTGTTGAGCACGATCTTTGAATCATTCATAAGTGGAAGGATTTGAGGCGCCAGCACTTTTCCTCCATAGATCAGGTTCGGATTATCACTCCATTCGCACTGGTTCCAGCCGACACCATATGCCGTGACGGAAATTCCATTTTCCACCAGGCTTCGCACCGCCTGTTCCCGGAAAAAGGATGTTGCATAAGAATCCAGAAACCGCATTGTGACAATTAACTCATGCAGCCGTTCATCCGATATGTCTCCCCTCACTGACCGGACATACTCTTCAATCGCCTGCTCCGTTGTCTTATATGGATGATGCACCAGCTCTGCAAGCACGGTCTGCGCCATGTCTTCCCCATCCACCTCCGGGATTGAACGCAGATCCGGAATCATTTTTGACACGGTATAGATCGGAAGTGCACCGGCATAAAGCACAGATATCTTTCTTGTTTCAAGCGCACCGCCATGAGGAACATATTCCACTCCGGCATGCGGAAGGAAACCGCATTTTCGGATATTCGGGAAAAACCGTCTGATATATGCCACATGATTCCTATCGGTGCACAGAATCACTGCCATCTCTGGCATATGAGACAGCGGCTTGCCATAATGAAACGGGTGATCCATCAGAATATCAACATACGGCACATTGTATACATCCCAGATATTACGTCCATCCGCAAGATCCAGATTATAGCCAAGATTATTAAATGTAACGACCGCTGCATCATCAGACTTCTCCAACAACTTCAACAGTTCTTCCTTGCTTTTCTCCTGATGCGAAGCATGATAAACAAATGTTTCCATTCCCATCTGTGAAAATGCCTCGATCAGACTGTCCGTAAATAAATCAAGGGTGTCATAGACACCCTGAAAAAATATCATTGTTTTGCTCAAATCGTCCCTCTCCAAAACACTTTTTAGCATCATATCCGGATAAATATTCCGTATTTTCAATTCTTATTTTACCATAAAAATCAGGGTGTCAAAAGGGAGTTTTTTATTTTTGGACCAGCAAATTGCACAAAGCCAGCAGATTATGAACATACCGACTAAAAATGACGCAAATAATCCACATATATCCGGTGTATCATCCCCTGTGTCCGGTGCATAAGTGTGTGTAATCGATGGCTCTGTTTCCTTTTCCGTCATCTCTGTCGATAACACGGTCATATTTTTTCCTGAAACTGGAGCTTCTTCTGATTCTGTCACCGGCATTATCTCAGGGATTGTCTCAACTTCCTGTTCTGGTAATTTCTCAGGCATTTCTTCGCGTTCCTGCTCTGGTACATCTTCCGGAATTGTCATAGTTCCACGTATCACAGCAAACGTTGAAAACCGATCGGTCATAAACCGTAACAAAGCACCTTCTTTTTCACAATCCAAAAGGGCGTATTCCAGCTCACCTGTCTGCGGATTCCGATGCATCCGTACAATATAATATTGTATCAACGCAGGTTCTCTGGAAAAATAACTTTCCTTCTGTATCCACTCATCCGGAAGCCGCATCTGAAACTCCACCGGCTCCGATGCCATCCTATGCCATGCCCCCGCATCCTCTGTCATGTATAAGCCATCTTCCGTCTCATAATAACTCATCGGTGAAAGTGCAAATGCCAGCCCTGCATAATCCAGATGTTCATCCGTTTTCCCGCAAATCTGAGCCAGAATATTCTTTTGCTCTTCCTCCGTCAGTAAAGCCATCGAAAACTCCATCCCCAGATTGTCAAATGCGATACGATTATAGTAATTCTGCTGTCCTCTGTAATCCACCCCAAATCGTGCCGCATTCTGCTGAGGACTGCCACTGATCCGATAACCAGCTCCGCTGCAAGCCTCATCTTCATAGAAATAAATGCCTTCAGCCGGCATTCCATCCGCCCATATCAATCCACTTTCCTCTTTTGCAATCGAAAAATAAGCATACCCCAGCTCATCCGGTCCACGCACACAGGAACTTTTCCTCCCCACTCCGATACTTCCGTTAATGATCAGCTGTGTATCCACACAATCGCCAAGAAGCACCAGTCTTGAAACATCCCCGTTAACACGAACCTCTAATCCCCCTGTCTCAGGGAAAAAACGCGTTCTGTCCTGGATCACAAGTTCCTTCACATTGCCCATAACCTCAATCAATCCCGTGCGGAGCGTCAGGTTATCATAATTTCCGTTCAGTTTTACTGGTTTGGTCAGATCTCCTTCTATGATAAGCCTGCTGTCCGCAGGAATCCTATCCTGTGAAAATGCCTCTTCAAGCTCATATGATGATAAATATCTGCCATCTTTTTCTGCGGTCCGCTTCCAGTGCATTTTTCCATCCGTAAAACTGCCCTGATAAGCAAATACATATCCCTGCTCTTTCTCATAGTTCTGCTGCCAGTCAGTCCTTTTCTCAAGCGGAAAAAGTTCCGAATTCCACTCACCCTTTCGGAATAACGTCGGCTCCGCATCCTGCATACCATACGGCATTTGATCCGCTGGTGCAAATTCCTTGCAAAGCAGCACATCTTTTTCCAGAACACCATCATAATAATATTCGTACAGATCAATATTTCCAACCGAATATCCCGGTTCTAATATACAATCCCCTGCATAATTGTTGTAATCCTGTGCGCCTCTTACGCTTTCCGTTCCATAAATATAATCCGAATCCATCGTCTTATGAAGGACGGAAAGGCTTTGCACATCTGCTCCAATCTGCACATGTTGCAGAATCTCATTCTCACAAATGCGCCCTTTCTTCTGTCCATCGATTTCTCCAAGCGTGAGCGTTTTAAGTGGCTCATTTGTTGCAATCTTTGCATTGCCGCCAATAACCCGAACCTGGTCTGTGCGAGCATCCTGTTCCACGCAGACAGCCGGTGCATGCTCCGCGTCTGCCTCTGTGGACACATATTGCAGCACGATCTCATCAAATGTTCCATGCGTAATATGAATATCTTCCAAAGGCTCCACGTAAAATGTCAGTTCTTCAAGCTTTGTCTCCTGTGGAATCTGCTCCAGAATCTCCTGCATTTTGTTGTTTGTAACCGCATACCCAATCTTCAGAGAATCTCCTTCGGAAAGCACATCCATTTCCGCGTCATTCCGGTCAACCACACACTCCTTCGCCTCAACCTGAAGCGGACTACTACCAAGCCCTAATGCGGCCAGCATCAGCGCGTAGGAACAAATTCTTTTTGTTTTTGTCATAAACAGCTCCTTATCTGTAACTCTTGTTATGATCATTCCTCGCGAGTACTGACCTGCTATCGGTATGAACCGCCGGTCATATCTCCAATGTACAACGAGTCCTCAGATAAAAGCAACAAAAATCAGCCCCTGCCACATAACTTTGTGAGAAATAAATAATTGAAGCTAAAAGTGTTTATGCAGAACGTATATTATCTGTATGTAATTTCTTCCGCAGTACATTCAAAAGACGGTAATAACTGCTCCAGGATCTGATCTGCGTCATAATCCGGCGCCATCTTCTCTGCAATCTCATATATCCGCCGAATTGTATAATCTCGTCAATCGACATATCTTCAAACTGTGGAATGATTGTTTTAATAATATTAGCCAGAATCTGTGGATCTGCCAAAATACATTTTGCATAATCATCACACATTGCCTTTCCCCGTTCCACCTCATTCAACGTCTGAGCCAGATACGTGCCTGCTTTCCTGTAAATCATAGCCCCTTCTCCTTTTTGCACAAAAGAGAATTCCACAATAAAAATTCTCCCATGTTATTCAGTTACAGTATTATCGGAATCTTCGGCTGAATCAGTTTCCAATATTCGACAGCTGTCTGCCTGCTGGTGGATATGAACCACATTTTTGATAAAAACTCTTTGCCCTTTTCTGATCCCCCAGACATTCATAAATTACCCCGATATTGTAGTAAGCAAGATATGAGTTTGCCCCTTTGGTTCGCCCCTCCGGCATCTTTACCGCCCTTTTGAATTCTTCCACTGCGGCATCAAACATCTCATTCTTCATATAAATTAATCCCATAAGGAATTTAAAATCCGCCGTATTTCCAAATTCTTCATAGATATTCTCAAAAAACAATGCCTGCTCTGCTTGACCTGAATTGATCAGTGCATATCCATATGTCTCCACCATATCAATGACATATTCCAGTTTTGGATTAAGGTCAAAATACAATCCACATTCGAAATATGCACACGCCATCTGAAAATCGCCAGCCATATAATAGCCTTTACCCAACTGATAAAGAATGTATGGTAGTCTGTCATCATGCTGCAATTTTTCTGCCTGTTCATCTGCCTGAACAATGATATTTGAAATATAACTCAAACACGCCTTTGCATTCAGCTTTTCAAAATCATCTTTTGTAAGTTCAATGCCACCCTTGTAACTTAACACCAGACGCTGCAATTCCAGATCAAGAAGATCGATATTTCGTTTTGCCTTCTTCTTACGTTCTTCCTCTGACAGATCATACCCACTGTGTAGTATTGTCACCGGCGCTTCATACGTTTCATAGTCTTCTTTTCCATTCAAATCCGTCACCTGCTCGTGGATTCTTCCCTCATAATGAAACTGTTTTCTGGAAAATATCCGATTGATCCATTCTCTGTTTTCCTGCTGCATATCATTTCTGTGAAAAACATTTCTTCGTTTTATTCTTCCAACCTGATCCACATTCCGATCTATTAACTGATTCAACGCATCCAGATCAATCTGATCCAGATATTCATCACTGTCTATCACCATAACAGTGTCATTGGAAGCTTTGGAAATTGCAAAATTTTTAGCAGCCGAAAAATCATCGCACCATTTAAAATCATATACATTAGATGTGTATTCTAATGCAATTTCTTTTGTACGGTCTGTAGAACCAGTGTCAACTACAATAGTCTCAAATCCTGTATTCTGAAAAGAAGTGAGACATTTTTCAATATTCAGTTCTTCATTTTTGCATATGATACAGATTGATAACATTTTTCTCGTTTCCTTATATCTAATCTTTAAATGACCAATTTATCATCTTTCTTAACTGCACATCATAGGAAAAATTCCTTTTCACCTTTTCATATCCACATTTTGCAATCTGTCTGCGTTCCTCTTCGTGTTTCAGATAATAATCCAACTTCCACTGCATGTCCTGAACACTGTCAAAAAGTACCAGTTCCTGCCCATCCACAAAATATTCAGCCAATTCTGGCTGATAATTTGACATAAGAAATCCACCAGCTCCCATAATATCCATGGCACGAAGTGGAATTCCACTTGTAATGGAACGAAGCGTAATGTTCAGATTAATTCTTGAATGGCGAAATACGTAAGGCATCCCCTTTTCATAGTCAATTATGCCCCGTTCCTGTATCCCATGATTTGGGAATTTCGATGCAGAATATAACGCCACAGTTCCAATTTGTGCTGCTGCACACAGCAATTGTTCCCGATCTCTTGCCGTAATTTCCGCGTTTAACATGTTGGAATAAAGATAAGCTGCTGAAACCTGGTAACTCCCATCTAAATCCATTTTTATATATTTTTTTAACTCAAGGCTTTTCTCTCCTTCAAGAATTTCATCCACGAAATTATAGCCATATACTTTCTGCTGCGCAGAAATAACCCCTTCCAGATAGCCTTTTATATACTCTGGCACATATTGCACCTGTCGATAAGCATTGTTTTCATATAAACTTCCCACAAAACTGATTTGCTCTGTATATGGGATTTCGCCACCCATAGGACCTAAAAGCTCATCTAACCGGGCAACATTTACTGGCAATGGCATATGAAATAATCCTGTTTTTTTCCGCAATTTAATTTGTTCATACTGATTCTTATCAAAAACAAATAATTTTACATAATCGCTCTGCGCGGAAGGTGAAAAGACCGTCAAATGCGGAGTATCGTAAACCCAGGATATGTATATTTTCCTGAGGCGTTCTGCACTTTTAGCTATCAACGGAAAAAAATCAAATGACAAAAAGCAATCACACTTTTGCTCGACAAATATGTTCTCAAGTGCCACAGAAAACGCTTCATCTGCCTCATAATCAGAAAATGGAATATGGCAGCATATAACCTCATATCCCAGTCTCACAAGAGATTCTGCCATATCCTTCTGTGAATTTTCATACCATGTATAATACAAAATACGCATGTTAAAGTTCTCCAATAATTAACTGTTGTACCTTCTTCTGGAAACATTCGGGTGAAAAATATTTTTCATATATTTTTCTTCCTTCCTGCTTGACATCACGCAACTTCTTATAATTTATAACAATATATTTCATTATATCTTTCAATGCCTCAATATCTCCCACCGGAAATATGAATCCATTTGTGCCATTATCCATATATTTTGAAATACCTGTTGTCGTTGTGCAGATACAGACTTTCTCCTTCATAAATCCTTCGACCATCACAGCCGACATCGACTCGATCCGAGATGGGACAACAATGCAATCTATCTCTTCATAGAATTCATATAACTGCACCTGTTCCATAGAATCCAGCAAATGGATGCATGGAAATAATTTTTGTGCCCTCTTTATCATCTCTATGATTTCCTTATTGGCTGTCTGCATCGAACCACAAATATAAAATTCGCAACAACTTCGTATTTCTTCCGGCAAAGAAAGAATTGCTCCAAGAAAAACTTCCTGACCTTTCATTCCATCGATCAATCCTATCTGGGCAAAACGTATCTTATCATGCTTGTATGTTACGCTCTGTTTCCGTATATCAGGAATGCATATGTTAAGCAACTTAGAATCGCATGCCATATATTTCTTTATCTGTTCCTGAACATAATAACCAGCCGCCAGAACGCGAATATTCTTTTCGAGCTTTAACTGTTTGAGATAGCCTTTAATCTGCTCAAACAACAATTCATTTTCATGAATCCACCAATACACATTTTCATTTTTTCCACTAAAAAACTGGCAGATTAAAGCTCCTGCTAATGTATTCACGATAATTGCATCATAAACTCCAAGAAGTTTCGCCAGTTCTTCTTCATTTTGCGTCAGATTCTCGATGACCCAGCAGGCAATTCCAAGCTTATCGTACTGAATTTTTTGCTCCCCATCCTTAAACGATATGACATCTACTGTGAAACCGTTTTCTAACAAAGTCTCCGCAAGCTGCATAAGAGCGACCGGTGCTCCAGTATATGACAGCTGATGTGTAATCAATAAAATCTGTTTTGTTTTTTTATTCCATTTTTCTGCCAACTTATGTCGATTGATATCAATTGTTTGTTTTAATTTAGCAGTATCTCGTGCGAAATTTTGACCTCCCCAATGTAATATGAAAGTATTTCGACATAATACATTATAAAAGCCTGCTTTTTGCACTCTGAGTCCATAGTCATAGTCCTCGTAATTGCCAGGCGAAAAACGTTCGTCCAATGTTCCAACTTGTGAAATCATCTTATTTTTTATGAGCAATGCAAATCCTACGAGCCATGTTTTATACTCATATGGCGATTCCATCGGCACATTTATATTTTTTGCTGCCTTTAAATAACCATCCGGTGTCGGATCATCAATCAGTATCTTTTGACCATTTGATGCATAATTTGTTATACTTCCTGCTGTTCCGACCTTCCCATCGCTATATAATCCCATTCTAAGCCAGAACACAGCATTTGGTGTAAGCACAGTATCATTATTTAACAAAAATATGTCATTGCCTTTGACGGCTGCTCTGATTCCCTGATTACAGCCTTCTGGGAATCCACAATTTGTCGTATTCAGTATAAGACGGACATCCTCCTGTTCTGCAAGCCACTCACGAATTCCATCTGTCGATGCATTATCTGCTACTATAATCTCATAAGTGCCTTTTTTCAAAGTAGCACGAATACTTTTTATGCATAACATCATAAGATCCCGGATATTATAAGAAACAATAACAATAGATATATTTCTGACATCCACCTGAAATTGTTCTTTTACATATTCTTTCATATGGATAATTTCATGTCTATCATCATTATCACAATATAATTCAGCTTGTTCATAACACAAAAAAGCCTGTTCATATTGTTTTTTCATGTAATGATAATTTCCAAGCATGTAAAATAATTCATAATTTTGTCCGTCCAGCTTCATTGCTTCCTTTATACAAGCAAAAAGGCCTTCCAAATCGCCTGTGCTTTCGCAATCAGCCCCTTTAATAATTAATTCTTTTACCTTGTCAAGCATTGCGTTCTCCTGTATTATGTCTGCTTCTTATCTTCTTTGCTGCCCGTTTACTGTATGCCAGAATGGGTCCTGTTCTTTCTATATTGCGAATTATCATTTCTATTTTACTTACCTCACCCTGATTTCCACTTTCATGATACCAGTTTTCTACTTGCCTAAGAACCTTTGACTTATCCAGGCTAAAATGCAGGATCAGATTGATCACAGAATCAAACGACAAGGCGCCGCCATATATTTTGTCTTTTAGATCCTCATAATCCAATTCTGGCATATCGCATTCCATTCTTAACAATCTAAAACGTGTCTTACAATATTTCTCCATCATTTCATCTAATGTATGAAGTCCATCAAAGAAAGCCGGTTTATACTGATTTTCGCTATCACGAATTGCAAGTTCCAGCATAACAGCATACATTTCCAGCCTGGAATTTTTCATTTGACCTTTGCGATATACTGACAACACATCATCGATCTGCTTCCATTCCTGCTTTTCAACAAGGTTCCCTACCATATCAGCAAGTTCATCACTCAATTCTTCCCATTCTCTATGATATACAAATTCAAAATCATCCTGTTCTGTTAAAAATTCAGGATACTCTTTTTGACATATTTTCCGATTGCTATCATAGTTTTTTAACTTTGCATAATTGCATTCATGAATCACCCAGGGTTCTCTTTGATATGGCACAACAATTTTATAACCTGCACGTCGCATCTCAAATGATTGGGAAACATCATAAAAATCAAAATTCTGAAACAGATCTTCACGCCATGGAATATCAACTTGTGTTGCGATCAGTAGACCATCAATTGCATCCACTGCCATATCCTTTTCCTGATTTGGCGCACATATCATCCGATACGCAGCATCTGGTTCTCTGGTATCCACACACCCTGCATTCCATGCCAGATAAGTCACAGCATTCTGTGGCATTCCAATTCCACCGACCATACCGATCATCCCAATTGATGGATCTGAACGAAAAATATTTACAATATCTGGAATAAAATTCCGATTTCGAATAAAAACGTCCTGATGTAAATATATTTTATATTTTGCATCTGATTGTCTCATTCCCTCATTGTATCCCCCACACATTGACTGTGCTCCACGGATACATATAATGTCAACTTCCATATCATACGGGCACTGCAGATTTTTTATGTAATAAGTACATTCATTCAGATATATTTCATTCGATGCACAAATAATAAAGCATATCTTCTCTTTCATCGTCCAGTTCCCTCACTTATACATCATATAAAAAACAACAAGAGATATGTTTTTACACATATCTCTTGCAAAAAAACAATAAATTACGCAATTACTTCCTGCGCTGCATTCCCAAGATTCTCAAACTCCGGTATCAATTGTGTGATTGCATCAGCCATTTTAGTATCATCCTTATCCTTGATGGCTGCTCCAAGATTTAATATTTTATTATTAAACTCTTCTTTATCGACACGCTGTTTTCCCTCGTTTAGTAAAGACATTGTTCCATTCATAACATTGATTTCCCAGTTCATTGCATCAACAATTCCTTTCAGGAATTTATCTGTGTCATCGAGACGCTTTCCTGATAACTCCTTCACAATAATGTTCATGTTCTTTACTAAACGCTGGTTAAATTCAACTAATGTTTCCAGTGCTTCTTTCTGTTCACTTCTGTTTTCTCCCATGATATTCCTCCCTGCATGTACTACTCATATTTATATCGGCAATTCTTTAGTTTTCATAACGCAATATATCGTAAGATATAAATAATTACCCATATGTCTATTTTTCTTCATTCTCCATATCTTGTATTTCTTTTGTAAACTCTGCATAATCCCGTATATATTCCTGTGGATCATAGTGCTCACTTGCTAAACATAACAATACACTATCCTCTGAAAAATCGTACATATCTTTCCAAACCATTGTCGGAAGATATACTCCTGTATGCGGACGATTCAGACAATATATTGCTTCATTTCCCATGCCATCTTTCACTTTTACTTTGCTATTTCCAGCAACATTAATTAAAACAAATTCTGTTTTCCTATTTGCATGCTGTCCTCGTACAACATCCTTATCTGAACCAAAAATATAAAAAGCGCGTTTTATATCAAATGGGATATCCTGTTTCCCCTCTATAACGACCAGTTTTCCTCTCTCATCACCTTTTTGTTGAAAGTCTAACATCTTTACTAAATTCATATTATGCATAATTCCACCCCACACTTTTACATTTTACTTAATAATTCATCTAATTTATATCCATCATCTTTTAAATAACTTTCTAAATTTTTTCCTCTATAATCCTCTCTTTCTATATCTACTCCCAAATCAAAGAATTTTTTTAGTAATTCAATATCGTCATACTGCAAATATGCAGCCTTCGCATACATCAATAAATTCGTTCCATTATTATTAACAGCAAAAATGTCTGCACCATTAATCAATAAATAATCTACAACTTTTTTTTGGTTATTATATGTGGCCACCATCAATGGTGTCCAACCATGTTCATCACATTCATTTATATGTTTTTTTACAGAGCATATATCTTTCACCAAATCCAGGTCACCTGTTTTACATGCTTCCAACAACTCATAAAATCTATCTATATAAAGTATAATATTATAATCAACAGATGCAAACATTATCCCGTTTTCATTTTGTTCAACAATTGTTCCTGCTTTTTTTAATGATCTAATATCCGTAATTTTACTATCAATAATCTTCTTTCCACATACAACAGGTAATTGATACTCTCGAAAACTAAATGCTCGAATTTGTTTTTGTATTCCCAAAGCTGTTTGGCGTAAATCAATTTTTAAATTTGAATAATCAATATATTTTTTCGAATAATAGGTAGACCCTTTTGCCTCCTGCGGATATGCATGTACCTTATCCTGTATAACATTTTCAATCTGACTTAACACAAGCTGTGTGCCATTCGATATGTATTTTGAATATAGATCCCGACTTGTATCCTGTTGATCAACCTTTATTTTTTTCTGTGCAATAATATTTCCTGTATCAATTCCCTTATCAATCTCATGAAATGTCACTCCAACCATCTCTTCTCCATTTAAAATAGGAATTGCTGATGTGTACATTCCCTTATAGCTCGGTAAAAGCGAAAAATGAATATTATACAGTCTTGCATCTTTAAACAAGTCCGGATTAACAATTTTATCAAATTCTAAAGATATAAATATCAAATCATCTCTCATGTACATATCTTCCAAATGATATTCTGGGACATTACATCTTTGCGAGAAAAAACGTAAAGATTTTTGCCATGAATTTTTTCCAGTTTCTGTTTTATTACAAACAACACCTAATTCATATCTGCCATTATTAATTCTAATCAAATATTCCAATACATCAACTGCTATATTATTTTTCCCTGCCACACATATAAACACCTTTAGTAACCTCCAAAAATAGGAGTATCCACTCCTGATATAATCTCAACATTATCTCCATATACTTCTGCCCAACACATAAGTTGAACTGTCTCTGTTTTTCTATTTATAATCAAATGTTTTATAAACGGAATATAATTTTTAACTTCCTCAAAGGATACCTTTTCTACACTCAAGGTACATTCAAATGCATTATTTTCTTCCATAATATGTTGAATTTTTTTAATGTTTTCCATAACCATATCATCTGTCTGAGGTTCTTTATTTAACACAATTAATAGAAGTTCTTTATTTTTGTCCTTTTTAAAGCAAGCCAAAAATTCATCTATAACATATGATAAAATTGAATAATTATCATCGTCATCTACTAGCATTAAATATCTGTCTTTATCATCAGAGCAACCCAAATCTTTGATTTTATTTATCTGCTCGTCAGCCTCCAAATAAAATTGTTTACAGAACTTCTCAACTTCTCCAAAATCTTCTGCATATTTTTTTATTTTTTCCTCATTCCAATACCACCATTGTATTTTTTGCAATTGCTGAATAATATTTTTTTCAAAACGATAACCAATAACTTTCGCTGGATTTCCTCCAACAATAGCATATGGCGGTACATCTTTTACAACATGGGAATTTGCTGCGACAACAGCTCCATTATGTATAATTACTCCTCCCATAATAGTAACTTTATTTCCAATCCAAACATCATTTTGAATAATCACGCTTCCATGTTCCCCATGATCGTTATACCCTTTATGAAGTGATTCGAAAACCTTCGCTGCTGACATTGTTACATTGTGATAATTCTTTCCTCTTCCAACAATAATGTACAGATCCTTCGCTATTGAACAGTATCTTCCAATTTGCAAGTTATAAATCAATCTTCCAACAGGAATCTGTCCCTCATCTGAATTTTCTATAGTAGCATTCACTATATAGCTTTCCTTATCAATAGAAAATAATTTATATTTTGGATATTCTTGATATTGACATAAACAATTTTCTATTTTTTTCACAGAATACGGTGCTATCGCTATTGTATATACCATTTATACCTCTCTCACCTTTACTCTATTATCCTCAATCTGCTCAGCTACTGGTATATGACATTTATTTCTGGTTCCCCATCCTTTACAATGTCTGCATATTCTAAGGAATCCATTTTGAACATATCCCAGATTATATTCTAATATCATTGATTTCGTTAGATTTTCATCTCTAAAGTTAATTGCCTCATCATCATCTAAACCTTCTTTCGAATAAAATGCACTGTTCGCCCAATGTCCATGCCCGCAATAATATAATTTTCCATTTATATACGCTCTACAAAAATTCCCACATTCATCAAAATATGCTTCCATTTCCTGATTGTCTTTTCTTAATGTGGTTTCTCTAAATCCAAAATCTATCCACGAAGATGCTTTCACCAAATATGCCGGTATCTTCCAAGCGTTTAATGTATCAATAAAAGCATCACATTTTTCCTTCCATCCAGATACTGTTTGATATTCTGATATGCTAATGTCAAGCATATCTTTATGTTCAGCAAGAAAACGTAACATATTGTCTGTCGGTATTACTGTCGCATTTGTGGTTATTGCAATCTTTCCAATTCTGTCTCCATAAAATTGCAATAGATAACTTAAAACCTCCACTAATTTGTCTGATACAATAAAGGTTTCTCCCCCTGTGCAATCATATGTATAGCAAAAATCAACTTTGGAAAAAAATAAATCAATTTCCCTTTTCATCTGCTCAACATCTGGATTTTTTTGTTTTAAATAAGGAATGCTTGCCGAACAATTTTTACATTTTAATGTGCATGTATAATTTGGAATATGATTGATAAAATTTACATAGCATTTTCCATATGAATAATATGCCCATAATGGCAAATATACCCTTTCAAATACACCAGCTTCAAAAAAGTCCTCATTCTCTTTAAGCTCTTTCAAAATAAGTTTCTTTTTTAAAAGAATCTGTTCCTCTCTGTCATCTGTTGTTATTACCAAAAAACTTTCTTTTTGTAATAATTTTGGCAAAATCTCATCTAATGTATAAATTATAGAGGATCCAATACTTTGTCCAGCTAAATTTCCATCACAAAATATTACATTACATCTCAAAAATTCTACTTTACGGAATATTTCAATTGTTTGCTCATCAACGCCATAAAAAATAATGGTTTTCTTTTGTTTCATTTTAGCGCCAATTATTTCAAGCTCGCTGCCTCTATTTTCCCACTTCATTTTGATCCTTCCCTAGTTAAATGCATTTAGTGCATCTATAACTCTCTTCTGTTCTTCTTCTGTCATACCATTATATAACGGTATCGACAAAACTGTATCCGCATATTGTTCTGTTATTGGCAGTGTACCTTTTTTAATGTGTAAGTATTGATATGCTTCTGATAAATGAGGTGGAATAGGATAATGAATAATGGTTCCTATTTCCTTTTGCTCCAAATAACTGATCAGTTGTTCTCTTTTTTCTGTTCGAATGACAAACTGATGCCAAATATGTGTCGACTTATCTCTTATTTTCGGTAAAGCTATATTTTCATTTTTAATTTCATCTAAATAGCGCTCACACAGAACAATTCTTTCCTGCTCCAGTTCTTTTAAATGTTTAAGCTTTACTCTAAGTAATCCTGCCTGTATTTCATCCAACCGTGAATTTGCACCAACTACTTTATTATAGTATCTTTTTTCGCTACCATAATTTCGAAATATCTTAACATTATTTGCAATCTCTGCATCGTTTGTAACAATAGCTCCGCCATCTCCATATGCGCCTAAATTCTTAGATGGATAAAAAGAAAAACAACCTATATCTCCAAATGTTCCTGTTGTTTTTCCATCGTAACATGCTCCATGTGATTGTGCGCAATCTTCAACAACCCTTAAATTATATTTTTTACTGATCTCCATAATTTTCTGCATGTTAGCAGCTTGTCCATATAAATGAACAACCAAAATTGCTTTTGTCTTATCCGTAATCTTTTCTTCTATTTTAGATGCATCAATATTATAGTACTCATCTGGTTCAACAAAAACAGGTGTTGCCCCATTTATAGTAATCCCCATAACACTAGCTATATATGTATTTCCCTGCACAATTACTTCATCACCTTTTCCAATTCCCAAAATTCGAAAAGCAATCCATAATGCATCCAATCCACTTGCTAAACCGACACAGTATTTGGCACCAACATAATTTGAAAACTCTTCTTCAAAATTACTTACTTCTTTCCCTAAGACATACCACCCAGATCTTAATACCTCCAAAGCTTTCTCCTCATACTCATTTTGGAACATATAAAATCCTCTGTCTAATCTATTTGGCATAATTTTCATAAATAATTTCCTCCCCTCAGTCAAAATATCTTGGTTCAGTGTTTAATTTATAGAAATCCTGTAATCCAAATCCATACTGTTTGTCCAATATTTCTCTGTATTCCTCATCTTCCAGTAATTCTATAAACCATTTTTCTGCAAAACAGTTTCCCCTTTTCCAAAGCAGAAAAGCTTTTTCACATATAATTTCCTTTTCACTTACTGCATTCGGATTTTTCATTTCGTCTTTAAATACTTTTTTAAATTTTGTAGGAGTCATTCTTTTTATAATATCTTCACAAATCCACTGTGTTTCGTGTTGATCCCGCCTTTGAGTACTCGGATTAATTTCACTCAAATTCTTACCATTTGCACTAAATCTTCTATATAACGTCAATTTTTCTTGCAGTATATATACTGGAGCTTCTAAAAGTACTTTCATCCACAGATAATAATCCTGCAACTGAACAAGTCCATATCTATAAAATCCCACTTTATCAACAACACTTTTTCTTACACATGCACTAGGTGCGCAAAAGAAATTCCCCTGAAAAAATAACGTTCTAAGCCAACTGTTTTCATCCCTGTTACTGCTTATAAATCTATGGTATAATCCAAGCCACTCTGAATTATTCACCTCATCATTTTCATTAATAATGTCAACCCATGTAAAACAAGCTCCATATGTTGGATGTTCCTCTAAAAACATAATCTGTTTCTTCAGTTTATCCTTTTTCCACACATCATCATGCCCTGCAATGGCAATATACTTTCCGTTCGCTCTTTGAACGCAGGCATTGCCTCCATAACAAAGATTATGATTTCGGGTGAAGTATAAAGCTTTTACTCTATCATCCTTTTTCTCATATAATTCAATTATTTCTCGACTTTTATCCGTTGAAGCATCATCTGAAATAAGTATCTCTATATTTTTATAAGATTGATTCAAGATGCTGTCTATCGTTTTCTGTATAACATCTTCTCCATTGTATACCTGTATAACAACACTAACTAATGGCTCATTTATTTCATGCGAACAAAGAGTATCGTTTATTAATTCTGAATTTTTTCCAATTACTGTAGATATTTTTCTTATGGCATCTTTTGAAACTCTTCTTTGCATAAGCATCTGCTGAAGTTTGCAAATTCTATCATCACTTTTTTCATTTGCAATTCTCAACATCACCCACCGAACCCATGTATAGTACTCGTACATTTTTGTCCATGATCCACACTCAAGCCACTCAGTCTGTACATTCTCTATGCTTTCTTGTTCAAGTTTATGTATTTCTGTAATAGCAATAATTGCACGTGTTTGTTCATCTAATCCACATATTCTTCCTGCTTCTAAAGCAATCTCTTCTATCTGATCATATGCCTCAGCTTCAATTAACTGAACAAATCCCTTTTGGATATTTTCTATTTCTTTCCTCTGCTTTTGTGCAGTGTACACTTCTTCTTTATTTATCTTCGCATTAAAGCAATCCTGATATTCCTCAATTGCCTTTTCCCGATAATAATCATATTCTGATAATTTTGAAGTGCCACAATCATGATAACACCATGCTTTTTCCTGATATGGAACAACTACTTTATATCCACTTTTTTTCATTTCCAAGGATTGTGAAACATCATAAAAATCCCAACCATCAAATACATCTTCACGCCACATCACATCATATTGTGTAGCCATGATGAGACCATCTATTGCTTCTACCTCAGTATAAAGTTTTTCTGGATTTTGTTCTAACTTATTATTCAACGTTGTCTGTCCGTCAAATGCTTCTACATACCCTGTATCCCACTTTAAATAAGCATTAGCATCTTCTGGCAATTTTTTACAGCCAATTGCCCCTATCATTCCAATCAAATTATCGCTTTCAAAAATATGAATTATATCTTCAATAAAATGAGAATTTAATATAAATGTGTCCTGATGCAAATATACTTTATATTTTGCGTCACTTGACTGCATTGCCGCATTATACCCTTCCGCCATCGAATTGGCCTCTTTCACACATACAATATCTGTACTATAACCATCTGGTACGATCAAATCCTCTATATATTTTACACACTCTTGATAATACTGTTCATTGTTGCTGCAAATAATAAATGCAATTTCTTTTTTTTCCATCTCTCTTCTCCACTATAAATAAAAAACTGCCACATTGTTCTACTGACAACGTAGCAGTCTTTATGTATCTTCCACTATGATGCCTCCATGCATATGTAACATTCCTTAAATATATTATCGGCATTTTTTGATTATCCATAACCTTTTCGCCATAATAACTATTTTTTGTACTCCTCAAGAAATACTTTTCGTGCATTATAATAATTTTTGAGGTTAAAAAAGCCATCATCATGAATGCACCACGGACGCTTCTGTTTTGGCACAACCACTTTATATCCAGCTCTTAAGAACTCCTGGCTCTGGGATATATCATAAAAATCCCATTTATCAAACAGATCTTCCCTCCACGGAACATCATACTGCGTTGCCATTAACAGTCCATCAATTGCTTCCACTTCCTGATATGTTTCCTCTATCTCACCAATCACGCTTTCTCCTGACTGATAGATCATATTAAAATACAGCTTTCCTACTCTTGGTCCATTCCACATAATACAGTTTTCCGGCAATTGCGGTGCCCCGACCATTCCGACCATTCCAACTTGTACGTCTTCAAAAACATGCAGAAGATCTGCTATAAAATTCTTATTAACGATAAACACATCCTGATGCATATATACTTTATATTTCGCATCACTCGCATACATCCCCTCATTATAACCAGAGGTCATGGATCTTGCTTCTCTTACAGACAAAATGTCAATCTCATATCCTTCCGGAACATTCAGCCTGTTTAAATACCTCATTTGCTCCTGTTCATATGCATCATTGTTTACACACATAATAAAACAGATTTTTTTCTCATTCATATGTTTCATTACCTCGTTAATTTCTGACATTGCTGCAGGATACCATTAATCATTGTATTATCCGGAATTCTTTGTTTCCCTGTTTCCAGTGTCTTTATTGCATAATCGATCATTTTATGATCCAGAAATTCATTCGACAAAATAAGATAAAACTCTTCTGATTCCACACCTACATCCTGTAATAGCATGCTCCACACATATGTTGATATCTTATCTTCCAGTATTCTGTGACTAATGTCTTTTACTGCTTCCATATCTTTATAACGGAATTTCCACAAATCTTCCTGTAATAAAAGACATTTTTCATCGTGTTGATATAATGTTTGAAGTGCCTCTGATATTTTCTCAATACATTCTCTTGCAAATTGTGCATGACCTGTCCTGTCATACAAATCCGCAAGCTGGATCAAAACCCGATGGTTTCCATTCCATCTCTCATTAATAAAATTCCGAACCCAGAAAAGTTCTTTATACATAAAATTACGTGTGAAAATTTCTTCCAGTTTCAGCGCCAGATTCATTGGGCGCATAGCAGCCGTAGTCATCATGGTCTCCAGAGTGATAACAGAGGTCTGATTTTTTTTTAAAAATGTGACAAATTCCTGCTCTGATAACTGATCTATGGAAAAATCAATTCGGTACAACATGAATTTCATCTGTTGCAGATAATCCATTAATTCTTCTACCGTATTTCCGCAATCCAGAATCGTGGACGGATAATGATCCTTCCATTCCCGTTCATAAATCTGCGTCACAACATACATTGTTGCAACTGCATCCGTCTGTTTATAATGTTCAAAAAAACTTTTATCCAGAAACATATTATGAAGTTCCATCCGGCTCTGATCCGTTGCTGACTGCAGCAGTTGATTCATAATCTGAACAACATCATTCAGTTTTGTTCCGTATTGTTTCTGCCATTTTTCCTCCCTTCGTGCTTCCTCTAGCGCAAACTTTTCCGTCTTTCTAAACTCCATCTCATCCTGCATATTCTTCTCCCGAGATTAATTATTAAAAATACTATTGTGTCTTCTATTTTTTTTCGCTAAGATATACTTATATATTGCAAAGCAACCGTTGTAAGGAGGACTACTGATTATGGATTTTCTATTTGTTCCATCTAAAAATTCCATTTTTGACATACCATGGACATTACAAAAAATGTCAGAACATACCGTAGATATCTTAGAATGCAATCCATTTGATCCAAATATATCTGACAACAATCAAAACGATACCCTATCCAGACAGTTACTAGAGAAGCCGTATGATTGTGTTATATCCTATCTATTTATTCCTCCTGTATCTGATATCTGTGCTAATCAAAATCTGCCATACATATCATGGACTTATGATTCGCCTCTTATCGCATTATTTACACCTTCTGTTTTTCATAGTACAAATTATACATTTATTTTTGACAAAAAGCAATGTGAACGCCTGATAGAAGCCGGTGTCCCTCACATATACCATATGCCTCTTGCCGTGAATCTTGAACGCACCGGTGCACTTGATATCACGCCGGAGGATGAAACCGCATTTTCCCATGATATCAGTTTTATTGGTGGACTTTACGAGAATAATACCTATAATGCCGTCATCCAGCAGTTCCCGGATTATCTGCAGGTAAAATTAAAGCTTTATCTCATGCAGAACATGTGCCATTGGGAGTCATCCAGACCATGGCCCCAATTTCCTCAGGAATGCATTGACTATCTCTACAACAACTGCCATATTGAAAGCTGGAATCCTACATCATTGATGGACGACCCTACTTATTATGGGCAATTATTTTACCCTAGAAAATTAGCTGAATTGGAGCGTATAGCTGTTCTCAATACGCTGGGAAATCATTTTGATGTTCATCTTTACACAAACAGTCCAAGCACTTACCTTGAAAATGTCCATGTGCATCATGGTGTAAGTTATTACACAGATATGAACAAAATCTTCTATCTCAGTAAGATTAATTTGAACATTTCCCTCTCCTCAATTGAAACCGGAATTCCCCAACGTGTTTTAGATATTATGGGATGTGGAGGTTTTGTATTAACCAATTATCAGCCTGAAATCGAAGATCTGTTTGAGATTGGGAAAGAAATTGAAGTATTTCACAACGTGGATGAATTAATTGAAAAATGTAACTATTATCTGACACACGAAAGAGAACGGCTTACAATTGCAATGAACGGATACAAAAAAATCCGTGATGCATTCTCTTATCCAAATCAGCTACAAAAAATGATTTCCCTTATGCAGGAGAATACATTATGAAAATACTATTTTACCGATATGGCAGTATATGCGAACCCGATATTATAAAAGGATTTGAGGAGCTTGGACATACTGTCTCACAGATTACAGAAGAAATAACAAATAAAGATTTCCTATTTGGCGACTGTGCCCGGGTTGTTGGTAATTTTCTGATGGAACATCCTCAGGACTGTGTTTTTACCATCAATTTTTTCCCTATCATTTCAGATGTTTGTAATATTTTCAAAATCCGATATATCTGCTGGTCCGTTGACTCACCTGTCATGGAACTTTTTTCTAAATCAATTCAGAATCCATGCAACCGTATCTTCTTATTTGACCGGATGCAATATACGGAAATAGCCCCATTAAATCCGGGAAATGTATTTCATTTCCCATTGGCCGTGAATGTAACCGACAAACAAAATGTCATACAACAAGCTTCTATTTCTGATCTTGAACGGTTTTCCAGTAATGTTTCATTTGTTGGTTCACTTTATACCGAGAAATGCCCCTATGACCGGCTAAGCACTCCACCAGCCTATCTCAGTGGTTATCTGAACGGACTTATGGAAGCCCAGCTAAAAGTATATGGCTATTATTTTGTAGAAGAATTATTACCAGATAATATCGTGGAAGAATTCAAAGCACACATGGAACACTTTTACACATATCCGCTTGAAACCTACCTGACTGACCGCCAGACACTGGCGCAGCTTTATATCGGAAGCAAAATTACAGCTATTGAACGTGTAAGAACTTTCACCATGTTATCCGAGCATTTTGACGTTGATCTATATACCGCAAGCGATACTTCTTCTCTTCCTCGTATTCATAACCGGGGACTGGCAAAAACGCTTACAGAAATGCCAATCATTTTTCATGAAAGCAAGATCAATCTGAATCCAACCAGCCGTTCCATCCGCAGCGGGCTTCCGCTTCGAATTTTTGACATTCTTGGCTGTGGTGGATTTGTTCTGACAAATTACCAGCCGGAACTCCCGGAACTTTTCACTCCAGGTGAGGATCTTGTTGCGTATAGCAGTCTGGAAGAACTGAACGAACTGGTTGCTTATTACTTAGAACATGAAAATGAACGAAAAGAAATTGCTTACAATGGACTGCAGAAAGTGAAAACCCATTATACCTATCCGATACGTCTGGAACAGATGCTCCAGCTCGCATTTGGACTCATATAAAGAAAGACGAGGAAAACGATATGCGTATCTTATTCTTAGATTGGCCCTGTTTTGGGAAAGTAGATACCCAATTCACCTTAGAACAGGCGGGGCATGAATTTGTACCATTTTTTCATCCGGATTATCAGGAACGGGAAAGTAAGGCATTTGATGAAGCATTTACTAATTTTGTCGGAGATACTTACTATGATTGCTGTTTCTCTTTCAACTATTTCCCGGTTGTCTCGAATAACTGTCAGAAACTTGGGATAAAGTATATCTCTGTAATCTACGACAGCCCCTATTTAATGTTGTACTCTTATACGTTGGTCAATCCGGTAAATTATGTATTTATGTTTGATAAACAGGAATATCTACGCCTGAAAAATGGCGGTATCCCTACTGTTTACTACACAACCCTTCCATGTAACAGTACTATCATTGATTATCTTATGCAAAAAACTTTCGATCAGGAAAAATTGTCTGCGGATGTCTCTTTTGTAGGCTCCTTATATAATGAAGATCACAATTTTTTTGACCGTCTGACAAATATTAATGACTACACCCGTGGATATCTGGATGCAATTATGGAATCCCAGTTAAAAGTATATGGTTACAATTTTATTGAAGATCTGCTGACCCCTGACATTCTTGCCGAGCTTCAGCGCGCGGTTCCTTATCAGCCGGTTCCTTCTGGTGTGGAATCTCCGTCTTATGTATATGCAAACTATTTTATAGACCGCAAACTGACATCTATTGAACGTCAGCGGCTTTTAACTGCGGTTGCTCAATATGTTCCATTAAAGCTTTATACACTTGACCGGAAAGTTTCACTCCCGAATGTAACAAATATGGGACCTGTTGATTATTATTCGGAAATGCCATATGTCTTTGCCAACAGCAAGATTAATCTCAACATTTCTTTGCGAAGCATACAATCCGGAATTCCGCTTCGGGCAATGGACATCATGGGAGCTGGCGGATTTCTGCTCACGAATTTTCAGGAAGATTTTCTTGATTGCTTTATTCCAAATGAAGACTTCGTTTATTTTGAAAGTGAGGAGGATTTATGTGAAAAAGCGCAATACTATCTTTCACATGAGTCACTTCGTAAAGAAATCGCACACAATGGTCACGAAAAAGTAAAACAGAATCACAGTTATGAGAAATTTTTCTCCCATCTGTTTTCTGTCGTTTTCCAATAATTCCAGGCACAAAAAAAGAACCGGCAGAACCGGTTCTTTTTCGTTCTTCATAATTACTGAAGTAATGATAATACACCCTGAGTAGACTGGTTAGCCTGAGCAAGCATGGACTGTCCTGCCTGAGCAAGGATGTTGTTCTTGCTGTAGTTAACCATCTCTTCAGCCATATCTGTATCACGGATACGTGATTCAGCAGACTGAGTATTCTCAGATACGTTATCTAAGTTCGCAATTGTATGCTCCAGTCTGTTCTGTAATGCACCAAGTGCAGAACGCTGTGTAGATACTTTGTCAATAGCTGACTGAATCTTTGTCATAGCTGAACCAGCCTCATCGAATGAAGATACAGATAATGCGTTAACACCGATAGAAGTTGAATCCATACCACTAATAGTGATCGTGATATTCTGCTTCTCTAATGAACCGATCTGTAAGTTCTTTCCGGAGAATGATCCATCCAGTAAGTTCTGTGTATTGAACTGTGTTGTAGAACGGATACGATCGATCTCAGATGTTAAAGCATCCATCTCTGCAGAAATAGCTTTTCTATCAATGGTGGTATTAGTATCATTAGCTGCCTGAGTAGCTAATTCGTTCATACGCTGTAAGATAGAATGTGTTTCATTTAATGCACCTTCAGCTACCTGGATAAGAGATACACCGTCCTGAGCGTTATCAGAAGCTTTGTTCAGTCCTCTGATCTGGCTTCTCATCTTCTCAGAAATAGATAATCCTGCTGCATCATCAGCTGCACGGTTGATCTTGTAACCAGAAGATAATTTCTCTGTTGATTTAGCCTGTGCGCTTGTTGTGATTCCTAACTGTCTGTTGGCATTAGCTGCCTGCATATTATGCTGTACTACCATAATTTGTTTCCTCCTTGAATATAATGCAGCATCCATGCTGCATGTACTTAATTTGTTCTGACTTCCATTCTCCCGGCCGTACGCTCCATTCGAACTTCCATCTTCAAGTAATTATCCTTACTTGATTTATATATCGGACGATTGCCCCGATACTTTATAGAAAAAAGAAAATTTTTTTATTTTCTTTCTCTATTTCTTATTATCCAGAAACTGTGGATCCGCATATGCATTCTTCATCATATTGCGGTAATACTGGTTCACCACTTTCTGACTCTGACGGATTTCTTTTACCTGTTTATGAACCGAATTGAATTTCTTTTCCATCAGGTTTTTATTTCTGGCTTCCTGAGCCTGAATCTCCATACTTTTTGCGGTAATCTGGCGAATCTTTTCCTGCATCTGGCGGATTTCCGTCTTGTAGTCCTCTTTATGTTCTCCGATTTCTTCCTTTACTCTGGCGAATATCTGTTCAAATCCATCGTCCAGGAGTTCCAGTTCCTCAATCAGTTTTGCCTTCGTCTCAACTGTCTTGTCGAAATCATCCGGATCAAGATTGGGATCTTCTAATTGCTGCATCTGAATCTGATCCTGGTCAATAATACGATTTAAAACGCTGATCTTTTTATCAAGACTCTGATCTAATATATGTATATATGTCTTTGCTGTATTATCCACAAGCCTTCTCCTATTTACTATGTGCCGTACGCATAACTTCTTTCCAGGTATCCCGCATGGTACGAAGATGCTTTAAAACTTCCTCCAGAATCTCTTTATCCTTTTTCATGTTTGCTTCCCTGAGACGAATCATCAGATAGTTATACACCTCGTCAAAATCCTTTGCAACCGGATACTTATGATCCAGAGTCGCCTGAAATTCTTCAATAATACGCTCTACTTTAATGATGTTCGTGTGTGCTTTCTGAACATTTTCTTCTTCAATTGCAGATATTGCAATATTGCAGAACTTAATTGCTCCATCATAGAGCATCAATGTAAGTTCTGCCGGTGAAGCTGTCATGATTTTGTTGTTTGCATATGCTGCGTAACCCTGATTTGCTAACATAGTATTCTCCTTACCCTATACAAGGCATATCTTTCCCGATATGCCCTGCGTTTATTTTTATGAACCGAAATAACTGCTGAATGATGAAGACTGGCTGTTCAATTTCGTCAAAGCCGACTCCATACTTGAGAATTTCTTGTAATAGTAGTCTTCCTTGTCTGATAATTTTTCTTCCCATTTCTTAATCAGACTTGTGTAATCGCTGTATTCGGAAGCCATTTCCTTATCATTATACACGGTATAAATACTGCTTACAGAAGATGATTTCATTTTATCTCCAACAGCATTGTATAGACCAGTAGCTAGCTGTTGCATAAAAGACACTACCGTATCCGGATCATTTGTAAGAGCGGTCATCAGTTTGTCTGTATTTCCAGATACTACCGAATCATCCTCATCTCCATCAATATGATAAGCATACTGCTGGTTCTTCGGTGCGTTCAGATATCCTAACGTGCTGATTCCGAAGCTTGACAGGCTGTAACTCTTGCCATCCACCTCATAGCCCTTACTCATAGCATTAGTCATGGCACTCATCAGACCATCCAGCGTATCATCGCGCCGTAACAGAGAAGATTTGATCTTTTCTTCCCACTTCTCAACCTCTTTATCGGACATTGCGCTCTTTTCATCATCGGTCAGAGGCTCATATCCTTTTGCGGAATCTGCGTTATAAAGAGAGGTGATCTCATTGATAATGGAGTTGTACTGAGACAGGAATTCCTTGATCTTATCGTACATTCCCTGTGTATCGGTCTTGGTCGTGATCGAGATGGCATTCGCATCGCCGTCTCCGGTGACTGCCTGTGCTTCGATGTTCAGGCCGTTAATAGAAAAAGAATTGCTGCTGCCTTCATACTCAATGCCATTTAATGTGATTTTGGCATCTGTTCCATCGATCTTCACTGCATCTTTATTATAAGTGGTACTTGTGCTGATATCATGTGCAGACTGTACCTTCTGCACAAAATCAGCAATTGCATTATCTTTCTCGGTTCCATCTTTCATTGCTGCGATATCTGCCAGCACCTGGTTATTTTTCATAACCGTCTGATAACTTGTTCTTCCAGTAGATTCATCATCTACTGTCATATTTGTATTATTCTGGCTGATCACATTTGCAAATCCATTCACGTATGAAGTTACGCCTGTTGCACCATTCGTCTTATATGCATCATGTACCGCTGATACAATGCTCTTTTTGGAATATGTATCGTCATCCTTCAGTACAGTATCTGTTGCAGATTCATAATTATTGACAGCTGTAATATTACTGGTCAATGTACTGATGAAGGCGTTCAGATCTTCATCTTTTTTGAATGAAGCATTTTTCTTGATGGAGGTCTTCATATCCGATAAGGTATCTGCTGCTGTCTTAACACTGTTCATTTCAGCTCCAGTGGAGTATTTTGTCTGCATAATATCCGTTCTGTCGCTATCTTCAAAGCTTATCTCTTTGCCACCATCAACTCTGGTTACATTGCCGTCAGAATCTTTCGTAACCTCATACAGCTTATTCGCACCGGATGCAAGTTCATAAAGTTTACCGTCAGAACCAAGCCATGTTTTACCATCATCATCCTGTTTGTAAACAGCATCCCCAACCTTAATCTGATCATATCCGCTGTCCACTTCACTTGCAGTCGATGCGTAATAATTCGTTGTTGTTTTAATGCTGATTTCAGTGGTAAGTCCCTGTTTTGTATTTGCATACATCGGATTACCGTCTTTATCTTTTTTTCCGGTTGCCTTGTATTCATTTCCATTTGCATCTTTATAAACACCGGTTTCCGCATCCAATGTATAAGTTTGATTGTCACTTCCTGTATATGTGTTGATGGCTTTTATGTATTTCTTTGTTCCATTATCATCATAGGAATAGATCGTGTTGCCATCTTCATCACTGGTCTCTGCTGTATAAATATTGCCGTCAGAACCAATAATCGAATTGTTGCGTGCAGCATCTGACATCGATAAAAGTTTTACAAGCTGATCCTTCTGTGTATCCGTCAACCCTGTCTTTGTAAGAGCATCCTGCATTGCAGAATATGCAGATGCATATCCATATGCTGATGACATATTGCTGTTCTGTGCATTCGCCTTATCGTATGCGCTTTTTGCATTCTGATATGCTGTAATTGCATCTTTTACGTTCTGGTTGAGCTGTGTTCCATCTGCATTATAGTACTGTGTATAGGACTCATATGTTGCTTCTGTTGCCGAGGAATTCACGTTTAAGCCAAGAGCTGTCAGTGCATTGGCGCCATCCACATTTGCTCCGGTAAGTGTAAAATCATTGTCTACACCTGTCTCTTTGGAGCTGACATAGATACGGTTATTTGTCGTATCATAGTTGGCGCTGACGCCCGCATCTTTTAAGGATTTGATAAAGTCGTTGACCGTTGTTCCCTGACTTACTGTGATCGTTTTCGTTGTTCCATCTCCCAGTTTCAGGTCAACTTTACCATCACCACCGGTATATCCAAGCTCCGCAAGTGTTGTTCCTGTTGTTGTGCTGCCTGCCAGCTTTCCTCCGGTCAGATATCCAGCCTGTGCGATCTTAAGAATATTAAGCTTCTGTGTACCATTTGGCGCAGTTCCGGAAGCAGTGACCTTTGCTTTTGTTGCATCCGACACACTGGTTGATTTCAGATTGTAGCTTTGGGTAAAGCGCATGGAATCAAGACTGGTATACAGACTGTATACCTTTGTGTTGAGTGCTTTCCATGCATCCTGTTTCCAGGAAAGCTTGGTCTGTGCTTTCTTATATTTGTTTGTTTTATAGCTGTATGAAGATACCAAAGCCGAGATAATGGATTCGGTATCCAAGCCGGATGTTAATCCCGTAAGTCTGATTGCCATAATTCACTCCATTCTGATATGTCTACATATCATTTCATCTGAATTTACATCTTCTCATCCACCATAAGACCTGCCATCTCCCATACCTTGGCGATCATGTCAAGTGTCTTCTCCGGTGGATATTCCTTGATTACTTTCTTTGTATCTTTGTCAATGATCTTGATCATAACACGATTCGTCTTATCGTGAATACCGAAAATTGCTTCGGAATTCACTGCTTTTCGGTTGATTTCATCAATTGTCTTGCGAATCTGTTTCGATGCTGCTTTCTGCTTCTCTTCCTGTTCGTTTTTTTCATTGTCCACAGATTCTTTTCCTGCTGCCTGACTACCGTTTACACTATTTTGTTCAGTCTGCTCGGTCACCGCAGCTGTATTGGCAGTATTTGAAACACTGCTTTTATCTTCTGTCTGGGCTGTACTTCCCTGATACGTTACGCCCGTTTTTATTGCTTCAATTGCCATTCTATAACACCTCCGTGTGATACTTCATCTGCAATATCTAAAATCTCTAAATGTTATATCGGTCGTTTTGCATAATAATTTAGAGTTTCTTCTGGAAAAAGCCCTGCCAATGCAGAGCTTTTCTTCCAGAAATCCTATCGTTTTTAGCCTTTTACTTCCTTCTCAATTTCACGAAGTTCCTCATCCGTTAAAGCAGAGGCGCATTTTTTTATAATCTGATAAGCAATATTGTTTTTAAACAATTCACGTGCGGTCTCACGCGCAGTGTCCCTTATATTCTTCTCCACAGCTTCTCTTTTTCCTTCTTCCAGATATTCCTGCAATTCCTTACACATACGTCTCTCTCCTTCCTCCGAATTTTTAAACTGATTTTTACGAGATGAAGTACACGGAAATCTCTGATAATCATAAGCATCTGCATCTATAAACAGTTTCATCAGTTCAGACACTTCCGTTCCCTCTCCATATATTATACCCCACATTTTTCAGCCGTAAAACCCCATAATCATTATTTCAAAAGATTGTTAATAGCAGCCACGTTGTCCACATTTAATGCTGCCTCATTCTCCTTCTGGATCTGTAAATATACTTCCTTACGATAGATCGGCACATCTTTCGGTGCTGAAATACCGATCTTCACCTGATCTCCACGAATGTCAAGCACTGTGATCTCAACGTTATTATTGATAACAAGGGATTCACCCTTTTTTCTGGTAAGTGCCAGCATCTTTTACTCCACCTTCCCTTCTTTTTCCGCCTTAAGAAGGTCATAGATTTTGTATTTTACCGGATAATCGTCTTCTACGATCAGCTGTACCGCTTTCTCATTATCTGTATTTACAATGATCGGAGCCTTCAGATTGACTGCCATCTGTTCTATTTCTTTTGGAACGGTTACAGTTACCAGAAGAAATGTATTGTCCGGAGTAAGGTCTCCAAGCGGTGTGATCATTTCTTCGCTGACTTTCGGATTATAATCCGGTTTTATCTTTGATGGCATCATAACCGGGAAAGCCACAACCGGCTCGTCCATGGACTGAAGCCACATAATATTACTGTTTTCCAGTCCCCGCTCCTCATCAAAAATCAATGCAAAATGCTGAAGATCCGGGAATCCGATCATCCCCTTCTCCATCGTGATCAATTTATCATCTGCAATATCAATTGTTCCAAATAATCTTGTATCTGCCCTCATGGTCTATTCTCCTTTCCCGTCTCCGACAGGGTATATTTTCTTATCATGCGCTGACATCCAGGGATCTGAATCCCCAACTATCCAGTCCTGTTCTGCATTTATCTAAGATAATCAAGCAGCGAGGTTGACCCCACCTGGCTTGCTGCTGTCAGTGATGACTGGTAGGCATTGTATGCAGCGTAAAAATCGATGATGATATCCGAAAGGTCTCTGTCTTCATTGCTGGATTTCAGGTCTTTTAATGTCTCCTGCTGGTTTTCGACACGGTTCTGTGTCAGTTTCACACGGTCTTCAATACTTCCCACATTGGTAATTGCCTTGTTGACCTGTTTCAGATGCTCATCAAATCTGGTGATACCAGATCCAAATGTCTTCTGGAGGTTGTCATCTGCATAATCCGCTTCCTTCTGTGCCGCATCCAGATAGGTCTTTAACGTAGCCTGGGATGCTGCGTCGGAATACTCTTCCTTCTTCATCATCTCTTTGATCTTATCAACCTTGTCATTCGCGTTGATTGCTGCATTCACGCAGTTCAGCAGTTCATTGACATCCTGCGCAACAGCCGGGTCAAACGCATCACTCGCAAGTGTATTGACCGGTATATTGATTCCGGTTGAGATCGTATATTCGATCTGCTGCGGATCTCGAACGCCGTCTCCGTCTTCGTCCTGCTTATATTCGATCGGATTTGCCGGATCAGAGATATCTGTGCAGTCATAGAAATATTCCGGTCTGACATCGCCTTTGTTAAATCCGGTTTTCTGATATTCTACATTAATATCTGCGTGATCTGTTTTCAGGGACGCGCTGATATTTTTGCCAAGCACCAACTCTCCCGAACTTGCGATAAATACAACCTCATCGTCGCCTACGGTCTTTGTGCCACCGCATGCTGCTTCCCACGCATCCTCACTCTCATAAACGGTCGGTGTGATATCCGTTGTTGTTTTTGCTCCGGTAGACTGATCTGTTACCGTGTAGGATACTTTCAGATTATCCTTTGAAACCTGATCGTAACCAAGGCGAAGTCTGTCATACGCCTGTTCCGAAATCTTTGTTGTACAGTCTCCAACTGTTGCATCCAGCTTTGCAGGAACGTCCACGCTTCCGGAATAATAGCGTTTTTCCTCAATATCTTTATAAGAAAACTGCTGTTTGATATCATATTCCGTTGTTGTCTCATCGGTTCCAAATGTCAGTTTGCAGTTTGTGCGGTATCCTGTAAATACGGTTCTTCCTGCATAATCAGCGTTGCCTTCCGTATAAATCTGATCTGAAAGCTGGGTTAGTGCATTCAAAATGGTCTTACGGTCATCTGCGGTCAGCGTATCGGATGATCCCTTTACGCACTGGGTACGGATGTCGGTAAGAATGGACTTCGTATTTGTAAGTGCTGTTTCTGTGACATCCAGCCATGAAAGTGCATCCGGAATATTATTGTCCACATACTGATCTACGTGTGTCAGATTCGTTGCCAGACGAAGTGCACGCATCGCTACAACCGGGTCTTCGGAAGCTCTGGAGATCTTCTTCTGGGTTGTCATCTGTGTATTGTATTTATCAACATTGATTTTGTTCGCATTGACGTTGTTTTTGGTGTTCGCAACGATCATATTATTTGTGATTCTCATGTGCTCCTCCTTTATACAACACCAGTCTCATTAATGAGCTTGTCATACATCTCAGCCATTACAGAGATTGTCTTGGCTGCAAGGTTATATGCGTTCTGGAATTTAATCAGGTTCATAGCCTCCTCATCCTCATCTACACCGGAAATTGATGTTCTGTGTGTATCGACAGAGGAAGCGAGATTATTATAATTATTGTAAAATGTTTTGGTTTTATCAACATCGACGGTCACATCGGAAAGCAGTGTTTCCAGGAAAGAAGATGCCTTATCTCCGCGGAACATTGTTACATCGGACTGCAGGGATTTTAACTTCTCCACCAGATCGTATGCATCAGTTCCTTTTGTAATATCTGTCGTTGTGGCAAAATATTTCGGGTCTGTCAGCGATTTGTTGTTTACACGGATGTTTGCCGTGGTGAGTTTATAATAGCTGTCCATATCCGAAGTTACTTTTGTAACAGGATTCTTGGTGATAGAACCATCCGCATTGGTAGTTGCCGATACGTATTTGCCTTCACTGTCCACATAAGCACCATTAAAATTATAAAGTGTGCCTGTCGTAGTCTCACCCTGGAAGAACGTCCCCATCGGTTCACCGTCAAGTGTCTGTCCGTCTTTCTCAATGCTGTTGAACATTTCTGCAAAGTTGCGCAAAAATTCATTCATCTGCTGCTGATAATAGACAATTCCTTTGCTGTCATAGCTTACCCCATCAGATGCAGTATTTCCGATCGCATTCGCAAGCTGGTCATCGGTCAGTTCGCTCTCCGCGGTCAGATTAAATTCCATTTCTGTGATTTTACCATCTGCATCAAGTGTTGCGCTCCATCCGTTATAGCTGTATTTCTTTCCATTTAAGGTCAGTTGTCCGCTTTCCGGAACATTGAGCGCATTCAGGTTCTGAACAGATGTATTTTTTAATACTAATTTGTTGTTTGTGGAAGTATCCGCAACCGTTCCTTTTAAGTTGTCGTTGTTATTACCATCGCGGATCTCGAATAATGCTTTCAGGCTTCCGCTGGAATTGCTGTTTGCCTGTGCAAAGCTCATTCCTGTATCTGCCCATACAAGATCATAAAGGCCATTGGCATCGGTCTTATTCACTGCCTGATCACGTGCAACATAGGTAATTGTACGGTAATCGTCGCCATCCACAAGTGTCTGATCATTAATAAGTACCTTAAAGTTGGTTCCTCCGAGATTTTCTCCATTCTTATTCTGAATCTCAGTTTCTACGGTCTGGACATCCACAATCTTGGAGAGTTCGTCTAAAAGGTTTGCTCGCTGATCTCTCAGTTCGTTGGCATACGCACCACGGATCTCAATATTATTGATCTCACGGTTTAACGTTGCGATCTTTTGTCCGATCGCATTGATATTCTCTGTGGTACTCTTGATCTCTTCGTTGACATCTTCCTGCATTTCCGTAAGGCTTGTGGATAACGCATTAAAGTACGTACAAAGCTGCTGTGACTGGTTGATAAACTGGTTACGTACTGTTTCGTCTCCCGCTTTGGTCTTCAGGGTATCCAGTCCATTGAACATTTTATTGAAAATGGTCGTAAATCCCTTCTGTGTGGTATCATCCTTGAAATAATCTTCGATCTGATTCAGATAATACAGCTTCTGTTCATACAGGCCTTTGCTGGAGTTTGCTTCCCAGTATTTGGAATCATAATACAGATCTCTCTCCTGTTTAATGGAGACCACCTGAACTCCAGTACCCATACTTCCGTAGCGTGCTGCCACACGAAGAGCTGCCGTAGACTGCAGATTGGCTGTCTGTCTGCAATATCCGGTTGTTTTTAAGTTTGCGATATTATTCGCTGTCGTATTCACTGCTGCCTGAAAAGAACCAAGCGCAGATGATCCGATATTTAATCCGAAAAAAGTGGAAGCCATATTGCTCCTCCTTATTTTATCCTAATGTCTGGCTGCAATTATATTAATCCGGTTACAATCAGTTCAGTCATTTCACTGATTACCGTAATGAAACGGCTCGCTGCATTGTATGCGGACTGAAATTTTACCATATGTGTCAGTTCTTCATCCGAAGCTACCCCAGTTACCTGTGAGCGCTGATTGTCCACCGCCTCAACCGTGTTCGACAGCGTATCCATTACTGAAGAATATACATTACCGACAGTTCCAAGCATATCCACAACTTTATTGTAATAATTCTGGAATGTACAAGGTGTATTGTCGTATGGATTAATCGTCATATCCTTTGCTTCCCAGAGTGCAGTCAGCTTCTTTCCGAGCTCATAGTCTACCGCTCCATTCTGCGTATAAACCGGAAGTTTGGTAATCTGTGCCTGTATCTCAGGGTTGATCTTTGTACTGCCGATCATATACTGTTTGGAAGTATCTGACATATCTTCCTCATTATAGATGTAATATGTTTTACCATCTGTTCCGGTAACGGTCGTATAACGGTCACATCCGATTCTTGAAAAAAGTTCCTGTGGTGGAAGCTGTTTATCCTCACCAAGTGTACAGTTGTCTACATCAAGGATCCTGGTTCCCGCTGCATAAGTCTGTCCATCTGTGGTTGTGATTGCTGTCTGCAGTTCTGTATTCGGGCAGAAAATATCATTCAGTCCCGTTGCAATGCTGTGGAACAGTTTATCGATCTGTGCCTGCGCTTCCATAACCGTATTATTCTCGATTGTTTTGTAACTCGTCTCATCGTCCAGATCCGAATATTTACCATAGGTTGTTCCTCTGGACACCATAAGACCTTTGATCTTACCGACATCGGTATTAAATTCGGATGAAATATCCCGGTCCATACGAAATACCGGCACATATTCACCGGAATCGACATCTGAAAGCTGTCCCCAGTATGGTGTATAAAAGCCGGTCTCTTTATCCGCTTTCATCTGGATCTCATAGCAGCGGTTATCATCCACAAAATCGACATTTTCAAAGGTTACGGTCACTGCTCCAAACTGGTCTTCACTCGCAGTAACATTGCCATAGCCGGCAAGTTTATCCAAAAGAGCGTCCCTTTGGTCTCTGAGTGTCATTGCAGTTTCCTGTCCGCCCGATTCCACCTTAATAATGTCGTTATTGAGCTGGTAAATCTGTTTTCCGATATCGTTGACCGTCTGGATATCATCATAGATCTGATTGTTCAGATTGTTCTGATAGCTTTTTAAATCCGAGTACAGGGAATTGCAACGGCTGATAAAAAGTTCTGATTTCTGTACAACCAGGTTCTGATTGGTCGAATTCATGCTGTCTTTTGCCAGCTCCTGAAATGCCGACCATAAATCATCGATGCTCTCTTTAAATTCTTCTCCATGCAATTCCTGGAACATGTCCTCTACATTCGATACATTCTCATACATCGTGCTGTAAAATCCATATCTTCCGGTCTCTGTCCGGAATGCTTTATCCAAAAAAATATCTCTCGCATGCACAACATCTCCGATTGAGACACCAAGTCCCGACTGCTGCATCGCAGTCTTCGGTGTTGCCAGCTTGAGATTGGAATAATTCTTATCTGCGAAACGTACCTGCTGACGCACATATCCTTTTGTATCTACGTTTGCCAGGTTGTTGGCCGTAACGTTTAACGCATTCTGCGCGCTCTGTAGCCCGGACGTTCCAACATATAAGCTTCCGAATCCGTTTGCCATACCTTTTTCCTCCTAAAGTTTCTACTGTTTGGCATCAAATCCGCTATTGCCTAAAAGCATTCCTGTATTGTAGGCATTGCGGTCGTAATTTGCCGTTTCTGGTGCCTGCCGCATACTCTTGAATAAGGTAATGTCAAACTCCAATAATTCCATAGCCTGATGAATAAGGATCCCATTCAGCTCATTCTGACGGTTTACAAGTTCTGCCGTCTCGATCAGATGATCTCTCGCCTCGCTGAGCTTCTGCTGCACCCCTGGCTGTTCCTCTAAAAAACCGATCAGTCTGGTAACTGTGACCTCCTGTGGGTTCTTTCCCAGCACTGTTGCAATATCATTCAGAAGCTCTGTCTGTTTGTTACTGAAAGCCAAAAGCTCTGTGCTTGCTTCCTGTTCAAGAACTGTAAGTTTCTCCAAAGCAGGGACATCCGACTGGATGAGTATCTGACGCTTCTGCTCTCCTAACTCTGCCAGTTGTTCATAAATATGAAGTTCTTGTTCTAATACGCTTACGAGTTCTTCTACTAAACTTGCCACCTGTTATCCTCATTTCCTGTTACTTTCACATCATATTTGCCTGATACTTCTCAATCAGCTTGCTTGCAAAATCGCCTGGCTCAACATGGTATGTTCCGGAGTCGACCTGTGCCTTTAACTGTGCGACTTTATCTTCCCTGACATCTGAAGATTCTGATACTGCACTTTTTGCAATCTGATAGTCACGGCCAGTCTGTGAAATGGATACCTCATCACGTACGGAATGACTTCCCTGTACTTTCTGTGTTCTTGATATATTCTGTGTTCCATAGATCTGCGCGATCTGATTATATGCATCTATACGCATAACAGCATCTCCTTTCTTCATCCTCCTGATGAAGTTTGTTACTATTTTTATCGGACGATAACTTTTTTTCTTTAGTTTTTCTTGAATTTTAAGAATACTTTTTCGCATTTTCTTAGTACTCCAAAATTCGTTGACGACCATTTTTCTGAATAATAAGATAGGAAACAGAAGATACTATATCGGGTAATTGGAGTAGAGACAAAGTATGCGAAATGACAGAATTGGACAGGTTTTAAAAGAATATCGTAAACGACGTTCCCTGACAGTCAGCGATGTCTCTGTCATTTTTAAGAACGACTATCATATGAATGTTTCTGAAAAAACAATTTATGGATGGGAAAGCAATCAGTCACATCCTTCTTCCGATAAATTTCTTGTTCTGTGCGAGATCTACCAGATCAAGGATATCTTAAGAGCCTTTCAGGGACAGGAAGCTTCCGATATTGCACTGTCCGATGACGAAAAAGAACTCATTGATGTGTACCGCGACCAGGACGCCAATATCCAGCAGGCAATCCGGCGCGTACTCGGAATGAATAAATAACCTACATGCTTTCGTGACAGACACGAAGCGCATTTTTCCAGAAAATTCCATCGATCTGGCTGGATGTAAATCCAGCCTTTTTCAATCCGTCTGCAAGAAGTTCCATCTCCAGTGGATTTCTGATCTCCAGTGTTCCCTCGATTCCATCAAAATCTGTTCCAAGCGCGACAACGTCCATGCCACCTGCATTACTTTCATGGCGTGCCATTGCCACCATACGTTCTACCGAACTTACGGGGTCTTCCTTTTCCTCCAAAAAAGCAGGACAGAAGTTGATTCCCATAACACCACCATTTTCTCCCAATGCACGGATCATTTCATCTGTCATGTTTCTTGGATGGTCACAGACGCTTCTGGCATTGGAATGTGTTGCAACAACCGGTTTTTTGACAATCTTTATCACATCCCAGAATCCCCCATCTGACAAATGACTGACATCGACAAGCATTCCCAGCTCCTGCATATAAGAAACTGCTTCTTTTCCAAATGGTTTCAATCCCTGTTCCATGATCTGACGATCTTTGGAATTGGGATATCCAAAACAATTCTCATAGTTCCAGGTAAGGCTGAGTGCCCGTACACCGAGGTCGTAATACCGCTTGAGATTTTCCATTTTTCCATATACCGCTGCTCCGTCCTCCATTGTGAGCACTGCACTGACCCTGCCATTTTTATAATTCTGTTCGATCTCTCCGGCATTTCGCGCACGCGCAAGTGTATCCGGATTCTCCCGGAGTGTCCGCTCAAAAATCTGCACGCATCCGTCAATGTAATCTTCATAATCCTTTGCCGGAACATGAGCTTCCTTATAGTCCTGCTCCCGCAGCATAAAAATTGCAAAAAACTGTGCCCATGCACCTGCTTTTACCAGACGCTCCACATCCACGGAAAGCTTTGGGCATCTGGTGACGCTTCCTGCCTTTCCGTTCTCGATCAATTCGCACATTAATGTATCGCAATGCATGTCGATTGTTTTCATAGAAACCTCCTGCAAATAGAATTTTCAAATTTTTTCAAAAAGTATATTGACAATATACAATTCCTTTGTTATTATAACTAAGCACTGTTGAGAACGCAGTACACATGCGATAGTGGCGTAGTTGGTAACGCGCGACCTTGCCAAGGTCGAGACCGCGGGTTCGAGCCCCGTCTATCGCTCTTATATAAAAGACTATCGTTGATGCGATAGTCTTTTTTGTTATATATAAATTATAGAAACGAAACCGTTTGCCCATCGAGTTTCACTTCCACAAGTTCATCCCCGACATAGCGGAGCTTCAAGCTAAAAAACGCTTCCCTCTCTTCCAGAAGCCGGAAAATCTCTTGTAATATTCTGCAGCCAGGTTCCCTTTTTATAATGATAAAATATGAACGGCATCTTCACAAATTCATCCAGACACAGGATAAAATAAACCGTCATTGGTGAAAGCTTCCACACAAAGGCAGCCAGGAATCCTACCGGCACCATAACGCCCCACATGCAGATAATATCGCAGATCAGTCCATACCTCGAATCGCCGCCTGCACGGAAAACTCCACAGATCACGCAGGTATTGATAAGCTGCCCGATCAGATAATAGCAGGAAATAAAAAGCATCTGTTCCAGATATACATTGGCTGTATCCGATAAAGATACCATTGCAAAAATAACCGGGCGGACAAGAAGAAGCAGAATTGCTCCTATGACACCGCTGATCAGTGTGATCCAGATCAGTCTTGATGCGTCTTTTCTGGCACGGTCCATTGCACCTTCTCCGATCGTCTTTCCGAGGATGATCGCACCACCATATGCGATTCCGTATCCAACGACCGCAAACAGATCACGAACAACCGTTACCACCGAGTTGGCAGCAACAATGTCCTCATTCAGATGTCCCATGATAACGGTGTACAGCAGAAACGCCACGCCCCAGACGCACTCATTTCCAACCGCAGGAAGTGAATATTTCAGGAAATCCTGGAACAGAAGCGGTTCCGAATAAAAAAGACTGCCGATATGAAAATGCACTTCTTTCTGCCTCTGGTTATCAATGACACAGACGATCACCTCAAATGCTCTTGCAATTGTTGTCGCAAATGCAACACCGATCAGCCCAAGCTTCGGGAGTCCGAAAAGCCCGAAGATAAAGCATGCATTTAATATAATATTCACAAGCACCGCACATGTGCTGGTGATCGTTGAAAATTTCACACGTTCAATACTTCTCATCATACACAGATACATCTGCGAAAATCCCATAAGCACATAACTGACACCAAGAATACGAAGATACTCACTTCCAAGCGTGATCAAATTGGTATCATTTGTAAAAATATGCATGATCTGCGACGGAAATACAATTGCAGCCACGCAGAAAAGCATGGAGATCGGCACAGAAAAACGCAGTGCAATTCCAAGAATATGTTCGATCGTTCTCGTATCCTTTTTGCCCCAGTATTGGGATACGAGCATCGCAATTCCAGAACCAAGTCCTGTAATAAAAATATTCAGAATAAACATCACCTGGTTTGCAAGTGAAACAGCTGCAATCGCCGACTGGCTGACATAACCAAGCATCAGTACATCCACCGAATTGACCATAGCGCTGATCAGATTCTGAATTGCAATCGGCAGCACAAGTACAAAGAGCTGCCGGTAAAAAGCTGGTATTTCCCTTTTTCTCATACGTAAAAATCCCCCTTGTTTCATCCTACCTATGTCATTATGATAAGCCATAAACTTTAGAAAAACAAGCCACCCCTTGACAATCTTTCCAGAAAGTGTATACTTCTTTTTGTAAAATTGAACAGGGGAGCTTATGTTTGTAGGCTGAGAGGAAGTCATCAACTTCGACCCATATACCTGATTTGGATAATGCCAACGTAGGAACGTAGAATATGAATTTACGGGAGATGTTAAGGCATCTCCCTTTTTATTGCGTCAACAGGTACTTCAAAACACCGATTTTACATCATAATTTCATATGGATAAACGAGAGTGAACAGAGTTCATGAAGGGGTGCACCACCGCGGGTGTATTTTTTCGTGAACTCTTTTTTGATACCAAGATCAATAAGGGACAAAATACCGTTCCAGGCTCTCTTCTATCCGGAAAGGAGGAACCGTGGTCAGAATCAACGGAAAAGATGCGCCGGATGTTGTTTCTTTGTCTGTTCTCGAATATCTGAAGCAGAGCAGCTACAAACTGCAGCATGTGGTGGTGGAGCTTAACGAAGAAATCCTGCCAAAAGAAGCCTATGGCAAGACCATCTTAAACGATGGTGACGTTCTTGAGATTTTAAGCTTCATGGGTGGCGGATCGGGCGCATAACACTGCATTACACACCATTTCATAATGCGAAATGAGGGGCAGACCCTCATATCATTAAAAATTATCAGAAAAGAGGAAATCACTATGAGCACCACAAACGATAAACTGATTCTTGGAGGACACGAATTTACCTCCCGTTTTATTCTTGGATCCGGCAAATTTTCACTGGACCTCGTAAAAGCATGCATTGAAAAAGCCGATGCACAGATCATCACCCTGGCTCTTCGCAGAGCAAACGAAGGCGGTCTTGCCAATATTTTAGACTATATTCCAGACAATGTAACATTACTCCCAAACACATCCGGCGCAAGAAATGCCGATGAGGCTGTCCGCATCGCCAGACTTTCCCGCGAACTCGGATGCGGTGATTTTGTTAAAGTCGAAATCATGCATGACTCCAAATATCTGCTTCCGGACAACTATGAAACGATCCGTGCAACCGAGATTCTTGCAAAAGAAGGCTTTATTGTTATGCCTTACATGTATCCGGATTTAAATGTTGCCCGCGAACTCGTCAATGCAGGCGCTGCAAGCATCATGCCACTCGGCGCACCGATCGGCTCCAACAAGGGAATCTGCACCAAAGAATTTATTCAGATTCTGATCGACGAGATTGACCTTCCGATCATCGTTGATGCCGGAATCGGCCGTCCATCCCAGGCATGCGAAGCCATGGAAATGGGTGCTTCCGCAGTTATGGCAAACACAGCAGTCGCTACCGCTGGTGATGTTGAAGTTATGGCAGAAGCCTTCAAAAAGGCAATTGAAGCCGGAAGAAGCGCTTATCTGGCCGGATTCGGACGCACGCTGTCAAAAGGTGCAAGCGCATCCTCACCGCTCACCGGATTTTTACATGACTAATCACGCACAGAAAGGAAAAGAGAAATGACTGCAAAAGACGAGCATTTTAATGACAGTATCGTAAATGAAGTGATCCTTGAGGATATGAAGAAAAACCGGATCGATCACATGAAATACCTTCCGGGAATGGAGGTTCTTGAATCCGATGTCATGGACCAGGTCATCGCCGCAATGGACGCATACGATTATGATCAGTACACACAGGCAGATGTAAGAGCTGCACTCGCACATGACAATCGCACTCCGGAGGATTTCAAAGCACTCCTGTCCCCTGCTGCACTCCCACTTCTGGAAGAGATTGCACAGGCTGCACAACTTGAGACCAGAAAACATTTCGGAAACAGCGTTTATATGTTCACTCCGATCTACATCTCCAATTACTGCGAAAACTATTGTATCTATTGTGGATTCAACTGCCACAATAAGATCAACCGCGCCAGATTAAATGCAGATGAGATCGACCGTGAAATGGAAGCGATCGCCCAAACCGGACTTCAGGAGATTCTGATTCTGACCGGTGAAAGCCGCAGCATGTCCGATGTCGAATACATCGGCGAGGCATGTAAAATTGCAAGAAAATACTTCAAAGTCATTGGTCTTGAAGTTTATCCGATGAATTCCGATGAATATGCATACCTGCATGAATGTGGCGCCGACTATGTAACCGTTTTCCAGGAAAGCTATAATTCCGACAAATATGAAACACTGCATCTTGCCGGACACAAGCGTATTTTTCCATACCGTGTCAATGCACAGGAGCGTGCATTGAAAGGCGGTATGCGCGGTGTCGGCTTTGCCGCACTTTTAGGTCTCGACGACTTCCGCAAGGATGCGTTTGCCACCGGATACCATGCATACCTTCTCCAGAAGAAATATCCGCATGCTGAAATCGCATTTTCCTGTCCACGTCTGCGTCCGATCATCAACAACGACCGGATTAATCCAAAAGATGTACACGAAAGACAGCTGCTTCAGGTAGTCTGCGCTTACCGTCTGTTTATGCCATTTGCAAGCATCACAGTATCCACACGTGAAAATGCCCGAGTCCGCGATAACCTTGTAAGCATTGCAGCAACCAAGATTTCCGCCGGCGTAAGCACAGGAATTGGAAGCCATGTAGACGATATTGAGGATAAAGGAGATGACCAGTTTGAGATCTCCGACGGAAGAAGCGTAGACGAAGTATACAATGCACTTCTCGAGCATGATCTCCAGCCTGTCATGAGTGATTATATTTATGTATAATAATGATGTTAAAAAAACAGAAACTGACTGTTTCTGCTCTGGAACTGAGCATTTGTGTTCCGGAGCAGATCTCTCACACATCATCGCCGTTTCCAACCGCCATCTGTGTGAAAGACCTTATCTAAAGCAGGTTGCGCGCGTCTGCAGACAGCACCCAAAAGCATTTATTTTAAGAGAAAAAGATCTGCCAGAAGAAGAATATCTTCTCCTGGCAGATCAGGTAATGGATCTATGCAGACAATACGAAGTTCCCTGCATTATTCATAATTTTTTGTCCGTAGCACGAAGACTGGATACTTCCACCATCCATCTTCCGCTTCCGGTGCTTCGTGAACACCCGGATGCCACAGACGAATTTCGCTGTGTCGGCACTTCCGTGCATTCTCTTTCCGATGCACTCGAAGCAGAAAAACTAGGTGCTTCCTATATAACGGCGGGACATATTTATGCGACCGACTGCAAAAAAGGACTTCCTCCGAGAGGACTTTCCTTTCTGCAGGATGTCTGTTCCCATGTCACGATCCCGGTCTATGCGATCGGCGGAATCCACCTTGGTACACCGCAGATCACAGAAGTCATGGACTGTGGTGCCGCGGGAGCCTGCATCATGTCGCAGATGATGCAGATATAACTATTGAAGGAGTGTTGCTGTCCCTATTCTGCTGATGACGGTGTTTTATCATCTCTTAATTCGCCGAGCAGCCGAATCGGACGCGGTGCTCCTAAAAGCTGCACAGAGCGATTCTTCTGTGCATTTGCCTTTTCACGGAACTCCTGGCTGTTCATGCGGTTCCTTATATTCTCCATGCGGGTGTCCAATGCCGCACTGATCTGTGCACATTCCTGCAATTCAATTGCCAGCTGTTCTGCCTCATCGTCCGGAATATCTTTTTTATAACGAAGCTTGTGCTCCAGACTTGCCCAGAAATCCATGGCGATCGTGCGAAGCTGGACTTCAACTTTCATCGGACGCTTCTCATTTTCCAGGAAAATTGGAATCTCAATGATCAGATGAAGGCTGCGGTAACCGCTCTCCTTCGGGTTCTTAATGTAGTCTTTCCGCTCGATCAGGGTAACATCATCCTGCTGCAGCAGACAATCTGCCAGCATGTAAATATCCTCTGGGAAAGAGCACACGACTCTTACACCGGCAATGTCTTTGATCTGTTCTTCGATCGCATCAAGATTCAGCGGAATATTCTTTCTTCGCACCTTTTTTAAAATGCTGTCCATGGACTTGGTACGACTTTTGATGGATTCGATTGGGTTACGATCATACTGTAAGGAGAATTGTTCATTCAACACCTTAAATTTGGTCTCCACTTCCATGATCGCACACCGGTAATACGCCATTCTGCTTTCAATCGGTTCTATGTTTTCCTGCATCATATCCAGGAATTCGTCAGATAATAAACTGTCGCGAATAAACTGCTCTTTCGCCTGCTCAAAGTACTTCTCTATTTTCATGTTGCTGCCTCTCCAATACTTTTTCTCTTTCGATGCCTCTATTATATCGTTTTTCAGCAGCGTCGTGTATAAAGATTGCATGAAAATTTTATGAATTATTATGTGCTGTAGCGACAAAGCATCTGTTCCAGCTGACCTGTCATGTCATCCTTCTGGACTCTTACCTCAATCGGTTTCGTCAGATCCAGGCTGAATACTCCAAGCAGCGATTTGCCATCGACTTCATAACGTCCGGAGATCAGATCGATCTCACCTTCACACGACTGTATATTATTAACAAATTCTTTGACTTTTTCCACAGAATCGAGTCTGATATACATACTTACCCACCGTACTTTCCTTTTTTCACTACGTATTAAATATATGCCGGTGGGCATCTATGTATGACAGTTTTTTAATCTTTGAATAAATCGGTAGAGTAATAACGGTCTCCGCTGTCTGGAAGAAGTGCAACTACGGTCTTGCCTTCAAATTCCGGTCTCTTTGCTACCTGGATTGCAGCCCAGAGTGCAGCACCAGAGGAAATTCCAACCAATACGCCCTCTTCTTTTGCGATCTCTTTTCCAAATGCAAATGCATCATCGTTTGCAACCGGAATGATCTCATCGTATACTTCGGTGTTCAGTGTTTTTGGCACAAATCCGGCGCCGATTCCCTGAATCTTATGTGGTCCGGCGTTCTCTCCAGATAAAACTGCAGATGTTGCAGGCTCTACAGCAATGATCTTTACGTCAGATTTCTTGGATTTTAAATACTCGCCAACACCGGTGATTGTTCCACCAGTACCAACACCAGCAACAAAAGCATCTACTGCTCCGTCTGTGTCAGCCCAGATCTCAGGACCGGTTGTTTTGCGGTGTGCAGCCGGGTTTGCAGGGTTTTCAAACTGCTCCGGGATAAAGCTTTCCGGAATCTCTTTATGAAGCTCTTCTGCCTTGGCGATTGCACCTTTCATTCCTTTGGTTCCATCTGTCAGTACAAGCTCTGCTCCATATGCTTTGATGATATTTCTACGCTCAATACTCATGGTCTCTGGAAGCACGATGATGATCTTATAGCCTTTTGCTGCTGCAATTGCTGCAAGACCGATACCAGTGTTACCGGAAGTTGGCTCAATGATCGTATAACCTGGTTTTAATTTGCCGTCCGCTTCTGCCTGTTCGATCATTTCCTTCGCAATACGGTCTTTTACGCTTCCTGCCGGGTTAAAATATTCCAGTTTTGCTAAGAGTTTTGCTTTTAAACCGTATTTCTCTTCAATATGTGTAAATTCTACTAATGGTGTGTTTCCAATGAGCCCGATCGCTCCCTGATAAATATTTGACATTTTGTTCCTCCTTTTACTAAAATCAGTTGTCCAGCAGAACCGCCTCAAAATGCGGTTCTTACTGCACAACCTGCTGTTTACGATATCTGATTATTACTGTACTGCTTTGAATGCTTCGTCAAGGTCTTCGATAATATCATCGATATTCTCTGTTCCGATAGACAGACGGATGGTATTTGGTTTGATTCCCTGATCTGCAAGTTCTGCCTCATTCAGCTCAGAATGTGTGGTAGATGCTGGATGGATTGCAAGGGATTTTACATCTGCTACGTTTGCAAGCAGAGAGAATAACTCAAGGTTATCGATGAAATCCTGTGCTTTCTTTGCATCACCTTTGATCTCGAATGTAAAGATAGATCCACCACCATTCGGGAAGTATTTCTTATATAATCTCTGCTGTTCCAGATCTTCGGATACAGATGGATGATGAACAGCCTCTACCTGTGGGTTTTTAGACAGGTAATCAACAACTTTTAATGCATTCTCTACATGTCTCTCTACGCGGAGTGATAATGTCTCTAATCCCTGAAGGAAGATCCAGTTGTGGATTGGAGAAAGAGTTGCTCCGGTATCTCTTAAGAGGATCGCACGGATTCTTGTAACGAATGCTGCAGGACCAGCTGCATCTACGAAGCTGATTCCATGGTAACTTGGGTTTGGCTCAGTAAGCTGTGGGAATTTACCGGATGCTTTCCAGTCAAATTTACCACTGTCTACGATAATACCACCGATGGTTGTTCCATGTCCGCCGATAAACTTGGTTGCAGAATGTACAACGATGTCTGCGCCATATTCGATCGGACGAACCAGATAAGGCGTTGCAAATGTGCTGTCGATCACAAGTGGAATGTTATGTGCATGGGCAATCTTTGCGATTCCTTCGATATCTGCTACTTCTGAGTTTGGATTACCAAGTGTCTCTATGTAAAGTGCTTTTGTGTTGTCCTGAATTGCATTCTCGAATGCGCTGAGGTCTAACGGATCAACGAATGTAGTTGTAATTCCGTAATCTACAAAGGTATGTGCCAGGAGGTTGTATGTACCACCGTAAATGTTCTTTGCTGCAACAATGTGATCTCCAGCTACTGCAAGGTTCTGGATGGTATAAGAAACTGCTGCTGCTCCGGATGCTACTGCAAGTGCTGCAACTCCGCCTTCGAGTGCTGCAAATCTTTTCTCGAATACATCCTCTGTCGGGTTGGTAAGTCTTCCGTAGATGTTTCCTGCATCTTTTAATGCGAAACGATCAGCTGCATGCTGTGAGTTATGGAATACGAAAGATGATGTCTGGTAAATCGGAACTGCTCTTGCATCGGTTACCGGATCCGCATTCTCCTGTCCAACGTGTAACTGTAATGTTTCAAATTTTAAATTTCTATCTGCGTAATGTTTTTTTGCCATGTCTATAGTCCTCTCTTTCTTTCTGCTTTTATCTCCTGTTTTCCTATTTTGTTAGTAGGAATTGCTTTGTTGTACTTATCATATCCTACAATTCCTACTAAGTCAATATGTTTTTAATGAATTCGCTATCTTCTTTTCTTATAACCAGTTATTACTCCCCATCCTCCTGTTGTCTGTTTTCATCTGACCTTATTTTTTTGTACGAAATTGGGTATATACATATGTTCAATTTCGTATATGATAGGTTTTAAAATTCAAAATAGACATTTTTGAAGCTATTGAACTCTAAATTAAGCATGTACTATGAAGTATAAGTAACTCGCAGGTGCTTCAGAGCGGCCGGTACTTAGCGACCGTACTTTGGTCGCTTACGTATCCGCTGCCTGCGATGAGCAGCGAGAGCGTGCCTGCGATTATTTATACTTCATAGTACATGCCAAAGTAAGTTATAAAATAGTTTCAAAAATGTCTATTGAAAATTCAAAGCAACAAAAGGAGTTTTATATTATGCGAAATGAAAAAGTTTACAAACTGACACTTACTGCATTAATGGCAGCGTTATCATACGTTGTTTTCACATTCCTGCAGATCAAAGTTACCCTTCCTGGTGGAGATGCTACTTCCTTCCATCTTGGAAATGCGGTATGCGTACTTGGAGCACTTCTCCTCGGTGGCGTTTACGGCGGTATCGGCGGTGCAATCGGAATGACAATCGGCGATCTTTTAGATCCTGTTTACATTGTATATGCACCAAAGACATTTATCTTAAAATTCTGCATCGGTCTGATCACTGGTCTGATCGCACACAAGATTGGAAAGATTTCTACTTCCAACGATAACAAACACGTTTTCAAATGGACTTTGATTGCATCTGTCTGTGGTATGGTATTCAATGTGATCTTTGATCCATTATTCGGTTACTTCTACAAACGTGTGATCATGGGCAAACCTGCTGCTGAAGTAGCACTTGCATGGAACATCACAACAACAAGCGTCAACGCAGTCATCTCTGTTGTTGCTGCAGTCATCATCTACATGGCACTCCGCCCTGCATTAAAGAAAGCAAATCTTTTCCTGGAGATCAAATAATCAGCCCGTATGGGCTGCATCCCTCCCGGAGCATTTTCCTATAAACTCAAAAAAGCGTATGTTTTACAGATCTGAATGATTTGTAAAACATACGCTTTTTAATTCGGTTCTAAAATTCTATAATGTTCCACCACAGAGTACATGGTCTCCGTCATAAAAGACGGCTGCCTGACCTGGTGTGATCGCTCTTTGCGGCTCATCAAATACACATTTGATCCTGCCATCCGGCTGTGCATAGATCCGACAAGGTGCACCTTTGTGCGAATAACGGATCTTGCCAATTACAGGGATTCCTTCCGGATGCGCTTCTACTTCCGCCTGTTCCATCGCCATATAGTTGATGTTTTCCACATAACAGGTGTCTGTAAAAAGCTCCTCAGACCGGCAGATCACGACCTCATTGGTCTGTGGACGGATCTCTTTTACAAAAAGAGGCGTATCCGCGGTGATTCCGAGACCTTTTCGCTGGCCGATCGTATAATGGATGATTCCTTTGTGTCTGCCAAGTACACGGCCGTGTGTATCTACAAAATTACCCGGAACACTCTTCTTTCCTGTCTCTTTTTCAATAAAACCGGCATAATCATGATCCGGGACAAAACAGATATCCTGACTGTCATGCTTTGCTGCAACAGGAAGTCCGATCTCCTCCGCGATCTTTCGGATCTGTGGCTTTTCGTATGCGCCGACCGGCATCAGTGTACGGGAAAGCTGCGCCTGCGTCAGATTATAAAGCGCATATGTCTGGTCCTTCGCTGCTGTTACGGAATTCTGAATGGTATATCTTCCGTTTGGAAGCTTCGTGATTCGCGCATAATGCCCTGTCGCAATATAATCAGCCCCGATCTCCATGGAACGGTGTAAAAGCGACTCCCACTTCACATAACGGTTGCAGGCGATACATGGATTCGGAGTATGTCCCTTCTCATATTCCCCTACAAAATAGTCAATGACGTTCTTCTGGAAATCCGAGCGGAAATTCATGACATAATATGGAATTTCAAGAATATCTGCGACTCTTCTTGCATCGTCTACTGCAGATAAACCACAGCAGCCGCCATTACACGACTGCTCAAATACGTTTTCCTCCTGCCAGATCTGCATGGTCACACCGACGACATCATATCCCTGCTCTTTCAGCAGATATGCTGCAACCGATGAATCCACGCCACCTGACATTCCAACAACAACTTTTTCTTTCATGGAACGATTAATATTCCTCTTCTTCCTCTTTCTCGCTGATATCGTTAACCGGTTTTTCCAGTCCTTCGATCTTGATATGGTTACGTTCTGCATAATCCCATAATGCAGCATGGATTGCTTCCTCTGCAAGTAATGAGCAATGCACTTTTACAGGTGGAAGTCCGTCTAATGCTTCCATAACTGCTTTATTGGTAACTTCAAGTGCTTCCTGAATCGTTTTTCCTTTTACAAGTTCGGTTGCCATACTGCTTGTTGCAACCGCTGCACCACAGCCGAATGTCTTGAATTTTGCTTCCTGGATGATGCCGTTGTCATCAATATCCAGATACATTCTCATGATATCACCACATTTGGCATTTCCAACTGTACCAACACCACTTGGGTTTTCCATCTCTCCTACGTTTCTCGGATTATTAAAATGGTCCATGACCTTTTCGCTATACATACTCTTATTTATCCTCCTGATTCCTTTGTGCGCTGCCATATCGGCATATGCTTATACCTTACTCTTTGTGATTCTTTACAAAATCCTCATATAATGGTGACATGCTGCGGAGTCTCTCAATGATTCCTTTCAGCTTGTCCACAGTATAATCAATGTCCTCTTTTGTGGTCTGCTCTGACAAAGTCAGGCGGAGAGAACCATGTGCAATTTCATGAGGCAGTCCGATTGCAAGAAGTACATGGGATGGATCCAGTGATCCTGATGTACATGCAGATCCGCTGCTTCCGCAGATTCCGTTCTGGTCAAGAAGGATCAGCATAGATTCTCCTTCAATAAAACGGAAACAGAAGTTTGCGTTATTTGGAAGTCTGTTTGTCTCATGTCCGTTTAATCTTGTGTATGGAATCTCGTCTAATACACGTTTAATCAGATAATCGCGCAGCTCAGATACGTTTTTGATGTTATTGTCCATATTGGCTTTTGCAAGTTCTGCTGCCTTGCCCATTCCGACAATACCCGGAACATTATGTGTACCTGCTCTTCTGCGGCGCTCCTGTGCTCCACCATGAATAAAGGAACGGATTTTTACACCTTTACGGATATACATGATTCCGATTCCCTTTGGTCCGTGGATCTTGTGTCCGCTTGCGCTTAACATATCGATGTTCATCTCATCTACATTGATCGGGATATGTGCAAATGCCTGTACTGCATCGGTATGGAATAAAACACCGTGTGCTTTTGCGATTGCACCGATCTCTTTTAATGGCTGAATAGTTCCGATCTCATTATTTGCTGCCATTACAGAGATTAAAATAGTATCCGGACGAATCGCAGCCTCTAACTCATCGAGTTTGATGGTTCCTTTCTCGTCTACATCGATATATGTGATCTCATATCCGCGTTTCTCCAGATACTCGCAAGTATGAAGAATTGCGTGATGCTCGATCTTGGAGGTAATGATGTGCTTGCCCTTGCTCTCATATGCCTCTGCTGTCGCAACAAGTGCCCAGTTGTCTGACTCACTTCCGCCACCGGTAAAATAAATTTCATCTGTGTTTGCACCGATCAGATCCGCAATTGTGCTTCTGGACTGATCAACAGCTTTCTTAGCCTCATTCGCAAAACTGTAGATTGCGGATGGATTACCATAATGTTCTGTAAAAAACGGTAACATTGCGTCCAGCACCTGTGGATATACCTGTGTGGTCGCTGCGTTATCCAAATAGATTAAACGATTCATATTTTTTACCTTCTTTCAAATTCCTACCTGCCTGCTAGGTTATACTTATCATATACTCCTTAATTCCTATTGTCAAGGTAGGGTATGTTTTTATTGACGTACATTTTGTCTTTCTTCTTTTTCACGATCAATGAACATCATGCAAAATACAAGGAACAAAAATACAGATGCAATGCGGATTGCACTCTCTGCGACCATTTTTACACACATATTTCCAATTACCGCACCTATGATAAAGCATAATATGATTCCATAATAAAGTAAACCTTTTCTTACAAATTTGCCCTCTTTGGTATGGAAATATTCGCACATGTTCTGTGTACCGCTTCTTAAGTTGCCAATACACATTGTCGTCGCAATTCCGTTTCCATGAATTTTCCGGAAACTTTCCACCTGAATTCCGCACGCAAGCGAAGTCAGGCTGTTTGCGAGCAGATTAATATTCTGCGGCATAAAGCTGACTGCAAATAAGATGATTGCCTCAAAAAATACCGCCAACTGTCTCCAGTGAATCTTTTCGTAATCCCGTAAAACAAACTTCACAATATCGGAAATCGCAATTCCTGCCGCGAATGCCACGACCGGACATAGATAATGCAGGGCTAATGACCATTCTCCCTGCGATACATGAATTCCGAACAGAAGCATATTACCCGTCTGTGCATTCGCAAATACCTCACCTCTGCAGATATACGAATAGGCATCCATAAATCCGCCGGCAAGCGCCAGCACAATACCAAGTTCAATGGATTCTGACATCTGAATTTTTCTTTTGTTCATAATTTCACTTCCCAATATTTATTGTTCCAGTGAATAGTAACACTTAAATGATATACTGTCCATTCTTTTCACTCTGCCAGTTGATCAGATCTGCCAGCGTGATATTGTCAACAACACCGTTGACCGCGTCATTGATCTTCTTATAAACAATTGCTGTAACACAGGCATCCGCACGATCGCAGACGATCTCATCGTCCTCGATACAGGAAACCGGCGCAAGACTGCCTTCGGTCAGACGCAGGATCATTCCTACGGTATACTCTTCCGGCTCTTTACGAAGCAGATATCCACCCTGTGCTCCACGAACACTGCGTACATATCCGGCTTTGTGAAGAATGGAAATGATCTGCTCAAGATACTTATCCGAAATCTCCTGACGCTGTGCCACATCCTTCAGACTGACCGGCTTGCCGTTGCTGTTCATTGCAAGGTCGATCATTAATCTTAATGCATATCTTCCTTTTGTTGAAATCTTCATATATACACCTCTACTATGCTCATTATATATCCTATATTTCCTAGTAGTTTACTATACTTTAAAGATTCCGCATTGTCAACTGTATTTTCGCTTATTGCGGATAATTCCCGGAAATAAAACGGCAGATCATCTCATTCGTCAGGCTCAGATCTTCCGGCTGAACATCGATTTCATCCCGCTTCTCCCATTCTGCAACGGAAAGCTCGTCCTGGTCCATTGTGATCGTGGCATCGCCATCGAGATCGCAGAAATAACCTGCAAGAATATTATCCGTAAATCCCCATGGCTGTGATTTATAATAACGTATATTTTTTACCCGGAGTCCTGTTTCTTCCATAACTTCACGTGCTACGGTCTGTTCCAGATTCTCACCGATCTCATTGAAACCAGCAACAAGCACATACTTTTTGTATTCTCTTCCACGGTATTTTGTGAGCAGAAGCTCATCTCCGTTTGTCACTGCAACAATAACAGCCGGATTGATCCTTGGAAAAATCATGTTTCCACACACCGGACAGCGCATCATCCGCTCTTTTTTATCATGTACGAGTTTGCCACTGCACGCACCACAGTACTGGTTTTTCTCATACCAGCCGTTTAAATGCAGACCTGTGATCGCAGCAAATGCATATTCCTTTGGTGCCGCTGTCCTGAAAAAATTCCGTTTTTCATAGCTGCAGGAAACTTTCTGTCCTGCTTTCTGAAGACAGTCCATCACCTTTTTGGCATCTATATTCTTTTCGCCTGAACGGAAAAACAAACGATCATCCACGGAAAACAGATAGGTAAGCTCGCCTGCCAGTTCCTTTATCTTTCCAAATTCTGGAAAAAGAATCCGGTTCGTATCCTCTGCGTCATGAATTACCAGAAGTTCACCATTTTGAAAAAAGAGGACAAAACTGTCCTCCTCTGGTGTCGCCTCCCGATAAGAATTATTCAGTTTATGCGGTGCAATATCCTGTATCATAATTCCTCCTTATTGCAGTGTGTTCAATTAAAGAAACGGGTTATAGAAGCGGCTGCCATCATGATAAGTGATGACAAGGGCTGCTGCCATAAAAATAAGTGTGACCGCGATGGTCATGTAGTCTGCCTTCTGCAGCTTTCTGCCCGTATACCAGGTACGCTTTTTGTGTTTTCCGTATCCGCGCAGCTCCATCGCATTACTTACCGTGTCGATCCGCTCCATGCTGGTGAAGATCAGCGGGAAGATAATGGACGCGGTGTTTTTCACTCGGTCCATAAATTTTGCTTTGGATGACATCTCGATTCCCCTTGCCTCCTGTGCATTCCGGATCTTATGGAAATCATCCTGAACATCCGGAATATAACGAAGTGCAACGGATATCGCATATCCGATGTTATAGCTGATTCCAATCCGGTTTAAAGATGCCGCGAACTCTGACGGATCCGTCGTTACAATAAAGATAAATACCGATGGCACAATCGTAAAATATTTTAAAAGAATATTCAATTCATAAAACAGCTGCTCTGCGGTTACTACGTAATTCCCGGCGATTGGAAAAAGCACAGTTTCTGTTCCATAGATCCTGCTTCCCTGCTCCGGGGCAAAAATAAAAATTGCAAGCAGATTGATGATCATAAAAATCATGATCAGTTTAAAAATTCCGCCGACCTGCTTCCAGTCCGTTTTGGACAGCTGGAAAAGAACCAGGCTGATCACAAACATTACGGCTAACACCCTGGTGTCATAAGTCAGCATACTCGTGATGGACCACGCCAGAAAAAAGATCAGCTTTGTGACACCACACAACCGGTCGATCCAGGTATCCTTTTTCTCATAAGTCAATAACTTTGCCATTACCTTACTGTCCTTTCATAGCTGATAAAATGCTCAACGAACTGGGAAGGTGATGGAATCTGGCATTTTACTGCCATTTCGTAAAGCGACGTTTTCTTAAGATAAGCACGATCCGCAATCTCATCATTCGTCAGAATCTTTGCAGGCGTATCATCCGCAATCAGCTCACCATCTGCGATTACGAATGCACGGTCTGTATACTCGAGCATAAGATGCATATCATGTGTGATCATAATGATCGTCGTTCCCCGTTCCTCGTTGATACTCTTTAAAAATTCCATGATCTCTGTGTAATGACGGTAATCCTGTCCGGCGGTAGGCTCATCCAGAATCAGAATCTCCGGATTCATTACAAGGATGGAAGCGATTGTAACACGTTTTTTCTGTCCAAAGCTGAGCGCCGAGATCGGCCAGTTCCGGAATGGATAAAGCCCACAGATCTTCAATGTCTCATAGACGCGCTCTTTGATCTCATCCTCTGGGACTCCACGAACCTGCAGACCAAGGGCAACTTCGTCAAAGATCATAGACTTCGAGATCATCTGATTTGGATTCTGCATTACAATTCCGATATGTTCGCCGCGCTCTTTGATCGTGAGCGGAGAAATATCCTCACCATTTAAATAAATGGACCCACTATTCGGAGTTAAAAATCCACAGATCAGGCTGGAAAGTGTTGTTTTTCCTGCACCGTTTTTGCCGACGATCGCCATCATCTCTCCTTTTTTCACGGAAAGATTGATGTTTTTTAAGATCGGCTGGTCTTTGCGGTAAGAAAAATTCAGATCCGTGATCTGAAGCACAGCCTCGCCTGAACATTCTTTTTTCGTATTCTGGCTTTCTGCAAACCAGTTCTGAACCTGCGCCATGTAAGGTGCAAATTCCATCGTATCTACATGCTGCGGATGATTCTCCGGACGGATTTTGCATCCTGCATGTTTTAAAGCGGTCACATAAAGCGGCTCACGGATGCCTTCCTGCATCAGAATATCTCCCGCCAGCAGTTCATCCGGTGTTGTGTCTGCAACAATTTTTCCTTCGCCAACGACAACAATACGGTCGACATCACGGTAAAGCACATCCTCGAGACGGTGTTCAATGATCACAATCGTCTTATTCTGGTCTTTCTGGATGCGGTCGATCAACTCAATCGCGCGTTTTCCCGTTGCAGGGTCCAGATTGGCAAGCGGCTCATCAAATAAGAGCACTTCCACATCATCGATCATGACGCCACCCATCGAAACGCGCTGTTTCTGTCCTCCGGAAAGCTCTGTCGGTGCGTGATCGAGCAGATTTTTCACATCGACGACCTCTGCCACTCCGTCTACCATGCGGTGCATGTCCTCCGTCGGCACACAGTCATTTTCCAGTGCAAACGCGATGTCCTCCGCAACAGTCAGACCGATAAACTGTCCGTCCGTATCCTGCAGTACGGTTCCAACGATCTTGGATAATCCGAAAATGCCGAGTTTATTCGGGTCCTGCCCCTTAATGGTAAGCGTGCCCTCTGTGTCTCCCGAATACGAAAAAGGGACCAATCCGTTAATGCAGTTGGCAAGGGTAGATTTGCCTGACCCGGATGGTCCGATGATCAAAACCTTTTCTCCGGGATAAATCTTCAGATTGATATCCCGGAGTGTAGGTTCTACCTGTGATCGATATTTAAAAGTGTAATTTTTAAATTCAATAATAGGTTCCATAATATTTCCTTTGTTTCTTAATCTTCTTTCTCAAGACTGGATGATTTTGCCCCAATCTTTGTATATCCAACAGCAAGAAGTGTTCCAAGAATTGCAATGATAATCACATTGCCAAGCCATGCGAAAATACCCTGTACGAATACTTTTTTAGCTGGTTCTGCATTCATTACAATGTCAAGTACCGGTGCAAGTACGATCCATGCGATTGCGTTTGCAATTACCTGTACTCCGTTGAATAACGCGATCTTACCGCCTTCAAATCCGCCTTCTTTGATTGCAAATTTCTTAGCAAACAGACCTACAATGATACCGAATACAGCGTCCGGGAATACCCAGCTCCACCATACAGATCCATAGAAAAATGCATCACCAAGTGCATGTCCTGCAAAACCAACGATTCCACCTACTAACGGTCCGTAAACTGCGGAAAGGAATGTAAGAAGCGCTGCTCTTACCTGCAGGGATGTATTTGGAATAAATCCAAGTGGAATCTGAACTTCTGTCAAAACTACGAACAGAGCGGTTCCGATACCAGCTGCTACTACTTCTTTGATACCAAACTTTTTCATAATAAATTCCTCCTGTCTTCTGAATTCATTCAGATGATACCTAAAATATAAAAACCGAGCGTCCTGCTTCGAATCCCTACAATAGACGTTACCTCCACAGTTAACTCAGCCCAGGCACCCTCGCGGCACACAGAAGGTTCCGCTTAGGGCTGCTATGTTCCCATCCTGACCCGGTTCACAGAGTTCTGTTGCGCGAGACCCAGGCATCAACGCCACTTATGAAGGGCGGCTCTACCGCCGAAAATCCTCTACAAGACATCACCCCAACTATAGCGGATTGTTGGTTCAAGGTACCGCTACCACCCCGGCTGCTCGGAGATTTAAGTATAAGCTATAACCTACAGAATTGTCAAGATTTCATGTGGTATTTGTGCATTTTTTATATCACTCCTGTTGCTGCATCTTTGCTCGTTTTTTCTTCTCTCTAAGCTCCTTAAAAAAAGCCGAAAGCATGGCAGAGCACTCCTCATCCAGCACACCCTTCTCGATTTCAACCTGATGATTAAACTGTGCCATCTGAAGAAGGTTCAGAATCGAACCCGCGCAGCCCGCCTTCGGATTCATCGAAGCGATCACCACACGTTTCAGACGGCATTGGACAATTGCACCCGCACACATCTGACACGGTTCAAGCGTTACATACATCGTACAGTCCTCCAGGCGCCAGTCCCCTGTCTTTTTGCTTGCTTTGCGGATCGCAGAAAGTTCTGCATGCGCCAGCGTATTTTTATCCGTATTTCTTCTATTATAACCGCGGGCGATAATTTTTCCGTTCTGCACAATCACACATCCAATTGGCACTTCATCCAGGGCATACGCCTTTTTTGCCTGTCGGATGGCTTCCTTCATATATTTTTCATCCTGTGTCATAGACTTTCCCTTCCAAAATGATATAATGTAAACATATTGTATTATAAAGAAGGAAAGATGGCAAACATGCTCTTTGAATATCAGACCAGACGGCTCCGGCTTCGGATCTTAAAACCAGATGCGGCCTCTCAGGTATTAAATTTCTACCTTCGGGACCGCGAACTTTTTGAAAAATATGAGCCCGACCGTGTTCCACAGTTCTATACCGTGGATCATCAGCGGACGATTTTAAAATGTGAATATAACCTTGCATTCCGGCTTCAGAATATCCGTTTTTACGTGTATCTGAAGGAAAATCCGAATCTGATTATCGGGACAGTATGCTTTCATAATATTTCAGGTTCCTATTATTCCAGCTGCGAGGTTGGATACAAATTCTCCAGCGCATTCTGGCATCATGGATATGCTTCCGAGGCCTTAGAAAAAGGCATTGAAGTCATGTTTGATGAACTGAATCTGCATCGCATCCAGGCATTCGTGCTTCCAGACAATGAGCCTTCCATCCGTCTTTTGGAATCCCATGGTTTCATGCGGGAAGGCATCGCACGTTCTAATCTGTTTCTTCAGGGCGAGTGGCGCGATCATGCGCAGTACAGCCTGATCCGTGAATAACATTCACTCCATTTCGACGGTATGTATCCAATAGCCGAATGGTTCTGCGCCATTCTGGCTGTTGAAAAATTCCGGAAATCCAAAAATCGTTGCCATCACTCGTTCCTGCTGCTGATAAAATCCCGGAACTCCAAGATACCACCTCTCTTTGTCCCCGTCCATCTCTCTTCCAAGAATCAGATAGTGATAATTGAAAAAACCATGTACAAGAAAACTGTTATTGCCCAGATACCAGTTGCGCTTTGGAAGGGACCGGATTGCCTTTATGTCCATTTTGATCCAGTCACCATTCCGTTCTTTGCGAAATTCAAGTTTTTCATTCTGCGCTTGCAGCTGTTTCCATGTCTTCGCCCAGCCCGTTTCCTGTGCAGCTGATGCTGTTGGCTGCTTCGCCGCTGATGCTGCTGACTGCTGTGTTGCTGATGCTGTTGACTGCTTCGTCTCCAATGACGCTGACCGCGGAACTGCTGACTTCGATGTTTCGACCTGCTTAATCTGAGTTTGCGCACCATCTGTTCTCAATTGCGCTGATTGTTGGGCAGACTGCTCCGACTGCTGAGCCACTGGCTCTGAATACGTCTCCTTCTTGATCTGCGCTGCTGACGCATCTGCTTTGGGCTGCAATTTTTCCTGTTTTTGCAGATTTTCCTCCGGTTCCAGCTGTGGCGGCTCCCAGATATGAATATCCTGAAGTGCGAACTGCAGATTCGGATCTTCTTTCCATTTTGAAGCTGCCATCTGATGATCTCCATACGTCACACATACGCCTGCGATCTGTCCAAACCGGTAAGGACTATCCCCGATCGGATTACATTTTATAATTGTTCCATAATCTCCCTGGCCTCTTAAAATCTCCATCTCTCCTACCTTCACTCCGTTTAATCCGGAATCTTCTATAATAAAATAGAGGATTCCCTGCTCTGTGACCTGTCCAAGCCCCCGCACGTGAATTTCCAGTCTGCACTGGTTTCCACGCATATCAACTTTTACAAATCCCGCATTTTTTCCTTTTACCGCTCCTGTATAGTCATATAGATAGGTAATAAACCGTTTCAATTTTGTCCCCGCTTGTTTTCCACTGTATTGTTACTATATATATGCAACACCTGAAAAAAAATATCAGTTTTTTATCATTTTCTATTGACATTTTTCCTCATAGGCTTTATATTAATATCAGTAACAATTATTGTTATTGTTTTAGAAAGGAGGCAAGATGATCAAGTATAGTAAGCAGAGGGAAGTTATTAAGACGAATCTCGCGAATCGATACGATCACCCAACCGCTGAGACTGTGTATCTGGATGTGAAAAACGAATTCCCCAATATCAGTTTAGGCACGGTTTATCGCAACCTTTCACTGCTCACCGAGCTCGGCGAGATCCAGAAGATCTCAACCTGTATGGGACCGGATCGGTTTGACGGTAATCCAGCTCAGCATTATCACTTTTTATGCAGGAAATGCGGATGTGTCATGGATATTGACCTTGAGAATCAGGATTACCTGGATAAAGCAGCTTCCGAAGTTTTCCCCGGAAGCATCGAGGGACATTCCGTACAGTTTTATGGCGTCTGTCCGGAATGCATGAAGAACCCTCAATAACCAAGCTAACCAATTTATTATTTTTTATTCATTTAAGGAGGATTTTATTATGGCTAAATTTGTATGTACTGTATGTGGTTACGTTTACGAAGGAGATGCAGCTCCAGAATTCTGTCCTGTATGTAAAGCACCAGCTGACAAATTCAAACTTCAGGAAGGTGACAGAACATGGGCAGCTGAGCACGTTGTTGGTGTTGCAAAAGGCGTAAGCGAAGATATTCTCGAAGATCTGAGAGCAAACTTCCAGGGTGAATGCTCAGAAGTAGGTATGTATCTTGCAATGGCAAGAGTTGCCCACCGCGAAGGTTATCCGGAAATCGGAATGTACTATGAGAAGGCAGCTTATGAAGAAGCTGAGCATGCTGCAAAATTTGCAGAATTACTCGGTGAAGTTGTTACCGATTCTACAAAGAAAAACCTGGAAATGCGTGTAGATGCAGAGCACGGCGCAACTGAAGGCAAAACGGATCTTGCAAAACGTGCAAAAGCAGCAAACCTTGATGCAATCCATGATACTGTTCATGAGATGGCCCGTGACGAGGCTAGACATGGAAAAGCTTTCGAAGGATTATTAAAGAGATACTTCGGCTAATCCATTTGAATCGCATATTTTAAATAGTCCCAAGGGCGTGTGAAAAACTTTCATTTTTTCACACGCCCTTTACATTCTATCTGTATTCTGCTTCTGTTTCTCCGTAATGCGCATATAAGATACCGATTACACCCATAACCACTCCCAAATCCCTCTATGTAAAACGCCAATTCTCCGTAAACCTGAAAAAATCCATGATTGCACCGACAATTTTTGCATATTTGGCGGTGTAATCGAGCAGAATGACCTGTCTACGGAGAATTGGCGCTTTTTGTAAGATATTTTCTTGTTATTTTAGGTGTAGAGGAGATTTTTCTCCACATTACGGAGAATCCCCCGGGAATTGCTCCGGGGGATTCGCTTCCTCATTTCTGGTATGATTACTGTAACAGAGAAAGTACTCCCTGTGTAGACTGGTTTGCCTGTGCAAGCATAGACTGACCAGCCTGTGCAAGAATGTTGTTCTTGCTGTAGTTTACCATCTCTTCTGCCATATCAGTATCACGGATACGAGATTCAGCAGAGGTTGTGTTCTCAACAACATTGTCTAAGTTGCTGATTGTGTGCTCCAGACGATTCTGAACAGCACCAAGTGCGGAACGCTGAGAGGAAACCTTCTTGATTGCGTCAGAAATTGTGTTTACAGCGGAATCTGCGTTAGCAGATGTTGTTCCCGTTACTTTAACGCCATCAACACCAATGCTTTTAGCACTCATACTCTCCATCTGAACATCAATTTTGTTTTTTGTGTCTGTCTCAGCTCCAACCTGAAAACTCAATGTTAACGCTTTTGCAGACTCTGTAAGTTTTACAGTACCATCTTTGGCAACTGCTGCATAAATGTCGGTAGTTTCACCTACTGCTGTACTTCCAGTATAATCTCCTGTTAAGGTCACATCTGCAACTGCTGCTGCCTCTCCTTCCTTGGTAAAATCAGTTAATGTCTTTGTCACATTAGCTGTTTCATCCTTTCCTAAAGTAACAGTTGTACCAAATCCATAATTAGCCAAATCAGCTTTTGCTACTCCTGTTTTTACGCTTCCATCCTGCATGGTAAGCGAATACTTTTCTGCACCATTTGTAGCATCTGTACATGTAACTGATTTCACATTTGCCGCTTTCGTTTCGTCACCTGCATTTGTTCCTATTGTCAGCTTTGTAGAATCAGTTTTTACTCCAACCTTTGCTGTATAATGATCTCCATCTGCAAATTTTGCTGTTTTTGTAGCATCTACAGCAACTGCAACTCCGGCCACTGTATCAACTGTTGTTGCCGCTGCACCACCAGCTTTTGTTGTCTCATTTCCATTTCCGTTTCCTTTATCGCCCTTTAACAGATAAGTCTCATTAAACTTTGTTGTTTCGGAAACACGATCAATTTCAGTTACAAGCTGATCAATTTCATCCTGCACATTCTGACGATCATCCTCAGACATTGTACCGTTTCCAGCTTTTACTGCAAGTTCATTCATACGCTGTAACATAGAATGCACTTCGGTTAAGGCACCTTCAGCTGTCTGTACGCAAGAAATACCATCCTGTGCATTATCAGATGCCTGTGACAGACCACGGATCTGTTTTCTCATTTTCTCGGAAATAGATAAACCTGCTGCATCATCTGCTGCACGGTTGATTCTGTATCCAGAAGAAAGCTTCTCCGTTGATTTTGACTGTGCGCTTGTTGTTACGCCTAACATTCTGTTCGCATTCATTGCCTGCATGTTGTGTTGTACTACCATAATATGATCCTCCTTGTCCCGCATTGCGGGTTATTATGAATGATCTCCGGAAATCCTTTTCCGGAGAGATGTCTATTTATAACAAACAGAGCTTCCCGGGTGTCTCCCTGTTTATTACCGAAAGTTAGTTTTTCCCTTTCTGACGTTCGTTCCACAAGATCCGCCGGATCTCATTCTGCGCCTGTCTGGAAATTTCAGGTTCTGGATAATAGGTATCTTTTTTACGCTCCGGATTCTGCTCCACCGTGCTTCTAGCAATTCTTATCTCTCTGGGTGCATCAATCAAAAGCCTTCCATGATTGCCGGATCCCCCTACATAGACAACACGAATGTCATCACCAATATTTACATATTGTCCTTCTTTTAATGAAATCTTTAACATTTTCCCTCCATGTTCGGTGTTGCATTTTATTTGCAATTCCATTTGCTACGTTTTGTATCCTTTATATCGTCATTATGCAACCATATATTAACATCTTATTTTTATTTTTGCTACAGTTTGTTGCTTTTTAACAATAAAAATCCATTTTCTGTAACATACGTATGTTAATTTTTTATGCAAAATTACACATATTACATTTATATGCGTAACAATCTGTTACTGTTTTTGCCTTATTTCAATTAACATTTTAACTTTTGTTGTTGCATTTGCTACGTATTGTAACATCCAATAGGACAATAAAAATATACTTAAATGAAAGGGGGTTATTTTTATATGAAGAGCAAATTGCTTCCACAGAAGCTGAAAGAATTGCGTAAAATCAACAATTACACGCAGGATTATGTTGCCGAAGTACTCGGTGTTGTGAGACAGACCTACAGTCATTATGAGACGGGGAAGCGGACTCCGGACGCTAAAGCACTCTATAAACTTGCCGGGCTTTATAATATTTCGATTGACGATCTGCTGCATCTGACAATTGACATTGACCGGGATGAGTCCTATGATGCACCTGCTCCAACGCAGACCAGCACCGATCTTGCAGAATTTCTTGAATTTTTTAATGAACCATCGAACAAGAAAAAATATATGTTCAACACCAATTTAGAGCGCGAACTGCTCTTTTATTTTGATAAGATTTCTGAGGAAGATAAGAAAGAAATTATTGAATTTACAAAGATCAAGGCAAAAAAGCCTTTTCATTAGAAGCACAATCGAAAGACCATAGTAAAATGCCAATTCTCCGTAAACAGGAAAAAATCCTTGATCACACCGACAATTTTTGCATATTTGGCGGTGTAATCGAGCAGAATGACCTGTCTACGGAGAATTGGCGTTATTTATGAGATGTTTTCTTGTTATTTTAGCGGTAGGGGAGATTTTTCACCACATTACGGAGAATCCCGCAATACCGAGCCCTGCAAACTTCTATAACGTTGTCGCAAGATCGCCACACAGACGGTCTGTCACGATATCCCTGCAGCGTTCACGATGTGCGACATGAAGTGGATGATCCCTGAATGCTTTGAGCGACTCTTCATCGCGAAGTTCAGCATAAAACACCAGATCATAACCTCCAGCAACGTTCGGTCCGATTTCTGCATGAAGCAATCCATCAATATTTCCGTTCATTGTCTCCACGGAATCTTGCAGGAAACGGAGCATTTCAGCTTCTTTTCCTTCGTCTTTTACTTTTTTCGTATAATTCCAGAATAAAATATGTCTTATCATAAGTGCCTCCTATTTTCACCAGATTATGCTCTTAATTTGATATTATTTCGTACCATCATTAGTGTATATCCAAGCAGATTCAGTCCTTTCCATTTCGTGAAATCCAGTCTTGCCGGATCCGTCATGGATAAACCGATTCCCCAGATTCTGTCTCTCACTGCACATTCTGCAAGTACGGCATCCTGCGTTTCCAGCAATTTTTTGCATAGATTATCATTTTGCGAAAATTTTGCCAGTAACCCTTCATATACAATAATCTGACGTATTCCACTCCAAATGCTGTCATTGTATCCAGTCACCTGGCGGCCACATTCTTTCATTACTGCGACATCATTTGTCGACAAAATCTGCTGCGCCATCTCCATGTCCTGAAAGCACACAGCCTTTTTATACATCATAAACTGCTCCATGGATGAAAATTTCATCCCATCAGCCATGAAATCAGAAAGATACCAATTACTTAAAAACCCATTTTCTTCTTCCGGATTATGAAAACAAATCACATTCATTCTGCTTCGCCAACCTTTTTTACAGCCAGATCAAGTTCCAGATCATGAAGCCCATAATATGCCTTTTTCAGAAAAGAAAGCGGAACCTTTTCCAAAACTTCACGGCTTGGAATATTATAAAACCACTGATAGTATGCATAAAATTCGCCTATCCAGTCTGGCATGAAGCCCTGTAATGCTTTGCCTGGTTTCAGCCTGTATTGTTCTGTGCGTACAAAATACTCCCATAACTCTTTTGCATCCATTGTATTCACATATGCCTGAGACTCATCGATACATTGCCTTGTTCTGCTGGACATATACTTGTTTATAAAATCTTCTGTATCTTTATCTGGATATGTCTGTGCTACAAAGTCAAATAACTGTCCCTGATTTTCCACAACATCGTCTAAATATGCGTCTGCATATGCTCTCATGAATATCACCTCTCAAAAAGTGTGCTAAATACATTTGTTACTTTATTTGCATCCGATTCAACAAGTTTTCTCATGTTGTTTCTTGCCTCAATATCTCGATGATTATACTTATCGTTGAATTCTTCATAATTAACAGGAATTAATGCCTCATTTATCTCATGCAGCCGCGTATAAGCCAGTTCTGACTTAATGCAATACTGAATTCCCAGCCCTCCCAATGAAAGCAACTGTTCAAGAATTTCTACATCGATATTATCCCGGACAAATTCCTTTGCAATGTAGAAATACGAAGCATCTGCTCTCCATCCTTTTATTACATCATATTCGCTGGTGTCTATTCCATATTTATCAATAAATTTAGCTGCCAGCATTCGATATCGTTTTGAATTTGCAGCATCCCGATGTTTCATAAGTTCCGCAAGCCATGACAAAATGGATTTTTCTTGAAAATCAAGTATCTTTAAACCATCATAATCCAGTTCATACTTATGCACCCATCCATTTGACTCATTTGGCTTACATACAGCCCACTCTTTCGCCAAATCCAGATTTTCTGTTAAATAAAATCCACGTCCATAATCATGCTTGTCATCCCCTCCTCCGAAAAATGGAGTGACAACTTTATCCGAAGTACCATGATATAAATATAGATTTTTCATTCACATTCCTCCATATGCCAAGGCTTCGTCCACTATGTCTGTCAACAATACAATTTATAAAAACTATTTTTATTGTATCATAATCACCTCTGCGTTTCCAACCAGCTCCAACATTTCAGATTGTATTTTCATTTATACATTTCCCAATTAAATTTACACCTCTATCTTCCGGTGATATAATTTGTCAATAAAAACATTTATGGATTGATCATCAGAATGATTTAAGGAGTGATACCTATGAAAAAATACGAAAAACCAGAAGCAATATCTTTATCCACCAGCGCAGAAGGAATCTTTATGGCAAGCGGTGACACGTTAAAAACATGCCGGTTTGGAAGGACCAAAGCAAGTGCTGGCTCTGACACATGTCAGGAATGTTCCAAAAGCGCCGGATTACGTTCGACACCACTTCCGGGTGAAGAATCCGCCCGCAAATCCGACTTTAAAAAATGCGTAGATCATCTTCCAAGTAAAGACGAAGAATAATATGAAAATCATTGAAATCACATACAATAATAATGAATCATACGCCCCTTTTCCCTGGTCTGTCCAAGTGAAAGGGGCTTTTTGTTACCTTTCCAAAACCTTAAGATTTTGCAAAATTCCGTATTTCTGTTGACATTCATTTTCCTGCGTGTTACTTTTACTACGACAGACATAGTACGGCACACGTAGTACGATACGCGTAGTACGATGGATGAAGTATGATGGAGGTGAAGCAATGATCAACATCAGCAGTGATGTCATCCGCGGATACAACGACACGATCATCTTAAGTCTGCTCTGCGAAAAACCGTCCTACGGTTACGAGATTTCCAAACAGATCCGACAGATATCCGAGGAAAAATATGTAATAAAAGAAACAACACTCTACTCCGCATTTACCAGAATGGAGAAGAACGGATACATCGAGTCCTTTTCCGACAGCGACCAGTCCAACGGGAAACGGCGGACCTATTACCGCATTACCGATGCCGGCCGCTCCTACTATAAACTCAAATGTGATGAGTGGAATCTGACACAGGAAGTTATTGAAAAGTTTATTAAAAAGGGGGAAACACTCTATGGAAACAATTAGAAATTATCTGGAATCCATGTTTTCCAGATTACCGAACACTCCGGAAGTGCAGAAAGCCAAATATGAGCTGGCACAGATGATGGAAGATAAGTACACAGAATTAAAAAAAGAAGGAAAATCCGATAATGAAGCCATCGGTATTGTAATCTCTGAATTTGGCAATCTGGATGAACTTGCAGAAAGTCTTGGAATCCGGAGTTATATGAATCCGGGCAATCCGACTCCGACCGCCAAAGTATTTCCAATGAACGAAGCTTCGGAGTATCTGAAGAAAAATGCACAGCGTGCATATCAGATGGCACTTGCCGTACTTTTATGCATTATTTCTCCGGTTGGCACGATTTTTACCAGTGCTCTGGAAGATAACACCGCATTCCACTCGGAATTTGCCGATGCTCTCAGTATTCTTTTCCTGTTCGTATGTATTGCAGCTGCAGTCGGACTTTTTATCGCAGCTTCGTTTACACTTGGCAAATGGGAATATCTGAAAACAGAACCTTATTGTACGGATTTTGCAACTTCCAAATACATCCATGAGCAGAAAGAAAGCTATCGCACCACACATTCACTTTTACTCACCGTCGGAATCATGCTCTGCATCTTAAGCGCAGTACCTTCTGCCGTGATCGACTGTTTGAATTTTTCCAGTGATTTTCTGGAAGATCTTTCCGGTGCATTTGTCGTCATTTTTGTTGCGATCGGTGTATTTATGATTGTCCTCACCTGCACCAAAAACGGAGGATTTGACCATCTTCTCAAGCTGAACCAGCACGGAACCGTCGGCGCTAATTTTGTTCCGTCACAGCAGGAAACCACACATTACGAAAATAAAACGATTGCAGCAATTATGAGCGTTTTCTGGCCTACAGTCACATGCCTATACCTGATCTGGAGTTTTCTCAGCTTTGACTGGTATATTACCTGGATCATCTGGCCAATTGCCGGAATTATCAATGCTCTTGTAAAAAACATTCTTGGCAATCATCACGAATCCTGATTTTATCCGGATTCTCTGTACCTGTAACACTATGTGCATTGCACATGATTGATCCACTGGCAATATCATTTTAGAAGGGAAATGCTATGAAAAAAAATATTTATCTGACAGTTATTACAATTATAACCATTATCTGCATCATCGCTGGCACCTGCTATCATGTCATCGGATGGGGTGTACACTTTTTCTCGGAACAGCCGTTTATCTCCCATATACTCGGAGATAATGACACCGAGTCAGAAAGCCTGAATCAGACCACAGAAACGCTGGATTCTTTTGACAATATGAAACTCGACATCAGCGTATCCGATCTTACCATTACCACCGGAGATTCTTATTCGATCAGCTATGACACCAACCGTGCGGTCCTGATTCCGAAATATGAAGTAAGTCATGGAACACTTACCGTAACACAAAAGAGCAAACACAACAACTTCTGGGGAAGCACCCATTGCGCAATCACAATTACTGTTCCTGAAAGCGCTGTTTTAAGCAATCTCACCGCAGACGGAAGTGTCGGAGATGTTTTGTTTCAGAATATTCAGGCACAAAAAAGTACGCTTGATTTCTCAGTCGGTGATCTCGACCTGGAAAACAGCGCACTTGGCGATTGCAGCATTGACACCTCAACCGGAGATATCGATGTCAGAGACTGCACATTTGATAATATGGAAATTGATACCAGCGTTGGCGATGTAAGTGTATCTGTCTCACAGGATCTTGCTTCCTATGACATGACACTTGATACCGGTGTCGGTGAAGTTACCGTAAACGGCGACTCTCATAAGGATCACTATGAATCCAAAGGAGATTCCTCCAATACATTTACGGTTGACAACGGCACAGGTGACATCTCCGTAAACTACGGCAAATAAGCCTCTGACCTCTTTGTAAAAACGATCGTAAACAACCCGCCTACCTTTTTGTAAAAAACATATGCTCCTGCAGAAGCTCGCGGAAAAGCTGATCTGCAGTCCAGAATACATTATCAGGAGTCAGGATTGCCTTGCATCCGATCGGGGCAAGATGAGACTCCCGATATGTTTTTAAGAAAACATCCACCTGATCGGAATCCATTCCGGAGAATACCAGCATTTCAGCAGGAAGCTCAGTTCCCTGATAAATGGCATTCTCCTTTTTGAATCCTGCGATTCCGGCAAGGTATCCAAGCTTTTTCGCATAATCCTTTTTATCCACAGTCTGTACTTCGATTCCAAGTGTTTTGCACATTTCCCGGATCTTCTGTTCCTTTTCTGTTGATACATGAAATAAAAGAATTGTCTGCTTTGCTGCCATACCTTACCTCCAAATTTCAGCCCGCTGTCTGGATGTCATCCAACTGAGCCGTATATAATCTGTAATAATAACCTTTCTTTGCCATGAGTTCTTCATGCGTTCCTGTTTCCATGATTCCGCCCGCATCAATATACATGATCTTATCGCAGTTTCGGATCGTAGAAAGCCGGTGTGCAATAATAAAGGATGTCCTTCCTTCAAGCATTGCATTCAGACCTGTCTGCAGTGCTTTTTCTGTCTGAACATCAATGCTGGATGTTGCCTCATCCAGGATCAGAACAGCCGGGTCAGAAAGAAGCGTTCTCGCAAACGAGATCAGCTGTTTTTGTCCCTGGCTTAACATGGAACCTCGCTCGCGCACCTCGGTATCGTATCCGTCTTTCATCTTTGTAATAAATTCATCCGCACAGACGATCTTACTTGCTTTTACGATCTCTTCCCTTGTTGCATCCAGTTTTCCATAACGGATATTATCCTCGATCGTTCCGGAAAAAATAAAGCTGTCCTGCATCATGATTCCCATCTGGGAACGAAGGGAATGGATCGTAACCCTGGAGATATCCTGATCGTCGATCAGCACGCGTCCTCCATTTACATTGTAAAATCTGGAGATCAGGTTTACAATCGTGCTTTTTCCGGCTCCGGTCGGGCCGACAAGCGCTACGCTTTCACCCGGATTTACCGTGAAGGAAACGTCTTTTAAAATGGTCTTGGTATCATCATACGCAAATTGTACATGATCAAAGGTCACTTTTCCGCGAATCTTTGGCATTGGAACCGCATCTTCGGCATCCTTTACAGTTACCGGCTCATCGATCGTCTCAAAGATTCGCTCCAGATAAGCAATATTGTTGATAAAGTTGTTAAAAATATTGCCCAGGTTCATGATCGGCTGCCAGAAGTAGGAAGCATAGCTTGAGATAGCCACAATCGTACCAAGGGATTTATTGCCCTGTCCAAAGATCACAAGTCCAAACAGGAAGATTGCCGCCCGGACACAGACCGAAATGGAATCAATTCCAGGCCAGACAAGGTTTGAGTAACGTACCGCTGTATTCCATGTGCGTCTGCAGTCTTTGGAAAGCTCATCGAATATCTCTGCATTTTCGTCTTCTCTTGCAAAAATCTGTGTGATCCTTGCCCCTACAATATTCTCCTGAAGATATGCATTGAGGTTGGAGTTCTTATTGGATACCGCCTGCCATGCTTTTCTCTGCTTATTCTTGATCCAGAACATGAAAACTGCCAGAACCGGAACTCCGCACAATACGACGAGCGCCATCTGAACATCTACCATGAACATGAAAATCACGATAAATAACAGGTTGAAGCATTCCAGAACAATATTGATCAGTCCGTTGGAAAGCATATCCGAAACCGAATTCACATAATTGACAACACGGATCAGAATTTTGCCGTGTGGTCTGTCATCATAATACTGGAATGGAAGTTCCTGCAAATGCTCAAACAGGTCTTTTCGTATATCGTAAATAATATTCTGACTGACGTCAACCATGATCCGGCTCCGGATCGTGGTGAACACGACGCTGACCACATAAATGCCGATCAGCACGCCGACAAGCGTAAATAATAACTGCATATTTTTATCCGGAATCGCAATATCAAGTGCCCTCTGGATGATCATTGGTGCGATATATCCAAACGCACCACCGATTCCACTCAGAACAATCGCAAGTATCATGCGCTTCATGTATTTTTTGATATAGGAAGAAGCCCGGAGCAGATGTTTGATGTCAAACGGTTCTTCTAACGCTTCATCCTGTTTATACGTATTCTTTGCCATATTCCCACCCCCTTACAACTCTTCTGCGCCGGTCTGCAATTTGACCAGTTCATAATAATATCCTTTTTTGGCGAGCAGTTCTTCATGTGTACCGGCTTCACGGATATATCCATCCTGAAGCACGAGTATCTTATCTGCAGCCTTTGTCGTTGAGATCCTCTGTGCGATAATGATCTTTGTGCACGGGAAATCAAGCTCCCGTAACGACTGCTGGATCTGTTTTTCGGTCTCCATATCAACTGCCGATGTCGTATCATCGAGGATCAGAATGGAAGGTTTTACCGCCAGCGCACGCGCGAGTGAAATTCGCTGTTTCTGTCCTCCGGAAAGTCCGACGCCGCGTTCACCGACGATCGTATCGTATCCCTCCGGCATCTTACTGATAAAATCAGAAGCTGCGGAATATTTTGCAAATTTCATGACCTCGTCCAGATTGATCGTGCTGTCTCCGTAGGCAATGTTACCCTCGATCGTATCCGAATAAAGAAGTACATCCTGTGTCGCAAGACCGATATTTTTACGCAGATCGGCAAGCTTCAGCTTCCCGATTGGGATTCCGTCGATGCGTATCTGACCTTTGGTCGGCTCATAAAATCTCGGAATCAGGTGGATCAGTGAAGTCTTGCCGCACCCGGTCTCGCCCATGATCGCAACGATCTCATTCGGTTCCACGGTAAAATTAATATCATGAAGTACTGGAAGATCTCCATCTTCATACTGAAAAGAAACATCCTCAAACTCGATCTTCCCTTCAAAACGCTCTGGATGAGCGACTGCATCTTTCGCATCTTTGATCTTTGGCTCGGAATAATAGATCTCCATGACTTTCTGGGATGCAGCTGAAAATCTCTGAAATTCATTCATAATATTGCCCATCTGACGCATCGGGTTCGCAATTGCCCAGATCAGGCCGGAAAATGCAACATATTCACCCATTGTCAGCTGTCCCCTGATCAGAAAAACGCCGCCGACTGCCAGCATAACAACCGGCATCAGATTCGCGATACTTTCCACGTATGGATAAAATTTCAGCCATACCATTCCCGTTGCTTTATTGGTCTCTGCATAATCCTTATTGGCTTTATCAAACTTCTGAATCTCATAATCTTCTCTTGCAAATGCCTTTACCACACGGTTTCCGGAAATATTCTCCTGCGCATAGGTATTCATCTGTGCCAGCTTTTCACGGAGCAGCGCATGCATCGGTGCAACCTTATTCTTAAACAGGTAAATAATCCAGAAAACAAATGGCGAGATCACAAGCAGACACAATGCCATCTTCCAGTTAATGTACAAAAAGAAGATCGCAGCCGCGCCAAACAGGGAAAAGGATTCGATCACCATTCGGATGACCCATGCCACCATATGCCGCACTGCATCAAGATCCCCCGTCACCCGCGTCATCAGATCACCTGTGCGGTACGTGCTGTAAAAGGTCATATCCTGACGCTCAATCTTATTATACAGATAATTTCGAACGCGATAGAGAACGGTCTGTGATACATGTTCATAGATCATACAATCGAGATATACGATAATGGTCCGAAGAAATGTGAATCCCACCATCGCGATCAGCAATTTATAGAACAAATCGCTATTCGTTCTCATATTCTCCCGGGCGTTTTCCCCCGTCAGGAAAATATCCACGATCTTTCCTGAATAATATGGAACGGTCAGCTGCAGTACATTGTATACAATCGTGCCAAGCATTCCAACAATGTAGATGCCCCTCGTTCCCTGCATATTTTCCCATAGCCATGCAAGCTTTGTCTTAGGGAATTGCTGCGTTTTTGTCTGTTTCATTCTGTTTATCCCCCTCTGTCTCAAACATTTTCGATATTGTATCAATTCTATAACGGGTATGATATAATTCGATTATACAAAAATTGAACGTTTCTATTCTAATCAGGGGGTTTTTATGGAAAAATTATTTGAATACAGCGATATGCTCCGCTCACCGATCGAAGCATTTTTCTGTGGCACCGGCTATTATGAACAGCCTATTGAATCACACTGGCATTATTTCCTGGAAATCATCTACATGCAGGAGGGATCTGCGACGGTAAGCTGCAATGATGGGACCTATGAACTTCCCACCGGCTCCTTTATTCTGTTTCCACCCCAGTCCATCCACTCCATCTATGCGGATACCACAGAACCTTACCGTTATATCTGCTGCAAATTCAACTTAAACAAGATCCAGTTGAATGGAAGTTACCTTCCAAACCTGAATTTTGCTTTTCATAAAATTGCAAATATGGAGCTTCCTCCGGTTCTTTTTCATGGAAATGATATTCCCGAGCTTGATTTTGATTCATTTTTTATGGAAATTCTAAAAGAAGTGCAGGAAAAAAGATATGGATACAACGCATATGTCTATTCGATGTTCTCCATGCTGATTGTAAAAATCCTCCGTATCTGGCATAACGAAGGAATTCAGTTTGGTCCTGAGAAGATTTCAGAGTCTGAGGAACTGACGATTCAGGACGTACTTGTCTATATTGATGAACATTCGCAGGAAAATATCAATGTCGAGGAGTTAGCCCATACCTATCATATGAGCTACTCCTACTTTGCCCGGCTCTTCCATAAACACTATGGTCAGAGCTGTAAACAATACATTGAATTTGTGCGGCTGAACAAGGTGGAAAACCTGCTTTTATTTACGGATTATGATCTGAGCTTTATCGCAACAGAAACAGGTTTTGCGGATTGCAGCCATCTGATCCGCTCTTTTAAAAAACGTTACGACACCACACCGAAGCAGTTCCGTCTGAAGCACCAGACTACTCATCCATAAGCTGTGCAAAGGTCAGAATGACTTTAAACAGATCGCCGTCGACCTCGAGACGCATGGTTCCGTTCATGAGCGTTGTCAGACTTTGCGCGATGGAAAGTCCAAGACCGTTTCCTTCGGTATTTCTTGAGCTGTCGCCTCTTACAAAACGCTCCATCAGCTCTTCGCTTGTAATGTTGAGCTGATATCTGGAAATATTGCGGAATGTGATGACAACATCCTGTTTTACCTGCTCGAGATTAATGTATACGCGGGTTCCAGGCTGCGCATATTTGCAGATATTGCTCATCAGATTGTCAAATACTCTCCAGAGATGGCGTCCGTCTGCCAGGATATACACCGGCTTTTCCGGTCCGGAAACGATCAGGTCCAGATGATTCGCCTGCGTACGTTCCTCAAACTCGCCAACGACCTGCGTCAGCATGACACTCGCATCGAATTTCTCCAGATGCACCGGAAGGTTTCCTGTGGATGCCTTGGATGCCTCCATCAGATCCTCGATCAGCTTCTTTAATCTCGCAGACTGGCGGTCGAGTACATCGATATATTCATCAAGCTTCGGATCATCAAACTGCTCTTTTTTGATCAGATCCGCATAATTGATGATCGAAGTCAGCGGAGTTTTGATGTCATGGGAGACGTTTGTAATCAGTTCCGTTTTAAAATGCTCGCTCTTCATCCTTGCATCGACTGCAAGAGAGATTCCATTTCCGACTTCATTGATATTTTCTGCATGTTTTTTGAATTCCCAGAACATGTTATCCGTATCAATCGGCTGGCTGTAATCACCCTGGGCGATACGTTTTCCACCTTCCTTCAGGCGGTTCATCTGAAGTGCTGCCCAGAGAGTAACCACCGCAGATACGATCATAAACAGCGTAAACAAAACGATCTCTACACCCGGAGCATAGCCGGTCACAACAATGAAAAAGATTCCCACCAGATATATGCCAAGCAGAATCAGTTCCATTTTCCATACAAGTGACACATTTTCCTTCGCTGCCTGTCGGATCTTTTTTACGGAAACGCCAAGCCAGTGTAAAAGCTTTCGCACCGGCAGAAAGATGTAATGAATCAGTGTATAACGCCAGAAACAATGGTTTTTCAGACGGACTGCCGTGCTTAAATAAAAGGCAAGAAACAGTGCCATCCAGAGAACAGCAATCTCAAATTCCAGAATAACAAACAGTGTCTGATCCATACGGCCAAGCGCGGTCATGAATAACGCAATATTTCCTGTTATGCCGCCTCCGATTCCAAGTGCCACAAGAACGGTGTAGATCTCATACGGGAAACGGTCAATCCCACGCAGATGGATGTCTTCATCCGTACTGCGGTGTCCGGCTCCAAAACTCAGAAAGACAAGCGATGCCACAAAGAGAAGCAACGATACAATCTGGAAAACGACCATATGATTCCAGAACCAGTTTAATCTATTGATCACATCAGACGCCTGTGTATAATAATCGGTAAGTCCATTATTCATGGTAAGTCCTGCCTGTGGCACATCTTTTACCTTCATGTATACATAATACATCGGCTGTACTGTCGGTTGTTCCTCATATTCTAACACATCTCCATCCAGTACATATTTATCCGCACTGAGCTCCCAGATCTCACCCTGAATATCTGAGGATTTTGCAAAAAGAAGTTCGTGATTCGTCGAAGTACTCTGATGTCCTGGCTCAACATATTCGCTGTCTTCCATGCTGACCCCGATCCATGTATCATATGCAGACGCATCCAGTTTTTCATCATTATAAGTGGAATAATAAGCCTGTTTGTTGTCATCCCACACATATTCAACATAACTCTCCTGCGTATCCACCTGAATGCTGTGCAGCAGCACGTAGGTATCTCCGCATTTTGCATACATTTTTCCAGCTTCATAGTCAAATACATAGCCATCCAGAATCATGGAAACATAGGACGTATCTGTCTCATAAGTATCCGCATGATAGAACATCGCTTCACACAATGACCGCGTTGAATAATAATACTGCACATTGTGTGCTTCTGTTGATGGTCCACTGAATACATAATCATAATTGTCCGGGTTTACATCATAGTTGTTATTGCTGTAAACCTGTTCTCCTTTTGATGCATCCGTATCGCCGGCCGGAACTTTTACGACCGAATACAGCAGATTGCCTCCGTCCAGTGCATCATAATTATCATTCGAAAGACTCTCCAGCATATATGCCGCATAATTGCCCGACAGATTAGCATATACCATATCTGTCATTTCTTCTCTTGACCCGGATGTAAAACTGTCTGCTCCGGATGTGGATCTGTCTATGGCCGCATAATATGTTACGATTCCAGCCAGGCTCGCAATCATTACAATCCCGCTCAGAATGCAGACGATAACAGCAATGAATTTTGCCCATGGTTTATGGGTCAGTTTAATCATGGTTTTCTCCCTCCATCTTATAACCACGGCCCCAGACAACCTTTAAGTATCTCGGTTCCGCAGGGTTATACTCTACTTTTTCGCGAAGATGACGGATATGTACAGCAACCGTGTTTTCTGTGCCATAAGGGTTATCCTTCCAGACTTTTTCATAGATTTCATTCGGAGAGTATACCTGCCCCGGATGTTCCATTAAGAGCTTTAAAATATCATACTCGGTTCTTGTAAGGTTGACCTTTTCTCCATCCAGCGTGACTTCCTTGGATTTGTCATCCAGTTCGATTCCGCCGATCACAAGCTTACTTCCCGTGTCATTCCCGCTTCCAAGCTGCATGTAGCGTCTGAGCTGTGATTTCACTCTCGCCTGCATCTCTACCGGGTTAAACGGTTTGGTAATGTAATCATCCGCTCCAACCATAAGTCCGAGCACTTTGTCGGTATCTTCACTCTTTGCAGTCAGAAGAATCACCGGAACATTCGATAATTCCCGAATCTTTACCATGGTCTGGATTCCATCCATCTCAGGCATCATGATATCCATGAGCACCAGATGGATATTTTCCGTACGGATATATTCCAGGGCTTCCTTTCCGTTATATGCTTTAAAAACACGGTATCCGTCACTTGTCAGGTAAATGTCAAGCGCAGACACGATATCCCTTTCATCATCGCAAACTAAAATATTATACATAACTTTCCTCCGGAGGTTTTACAGGCTTTTTTGCAGTAAAAAACCGCTGCCTGTATTTTTATGAATTCATCATAAATACATTGTAGCGGTTTTTTTATGAATTTCCAATCAGGTAACTCATTAAGACTTTTTTAAGATTTATAATTTACTTACGGTTTGCAGGCTCCACATTGATGGATTTTCCTTTGATCTTTGCATTTTTCATTGCACGCAGAACCACTTTTGCGTATTCATCCGGAACTTCGACGAATGTATAGTTGTCGTACATGTCGATCGCGCCAACCATTTTGCCAGGAATCTTGGCCTCTCCGGCAACCGCTCCAAGAATGTCTCCAGGACGGATCTTCTGGTTCTTACCGATATTGATGAAAAGACGTACCATGCCTTCCTCAGCTCCGGTATCTCCAAAGTCTGCGGTCTCATAATCTCCGTCATTTTTCGATAATTCCACGCCTCCGATGGCCTGTTTTAAAAATGCAGCGGCAATATCCATGGCAGTGTAATCCGAATTATTGACCTGCTGCTCGATGATGTCGATCATGTCACGCAGTCCGCCTGCCTCAATGATCTCACCGATCTCTTCCATGATCTTTTCTGCCTTGATCTGTGCAACATCATCCGAAGACGGGATCGGCTGTGCTTTGATCTTGGTCTTACAGTATCTCATGATATCTTTGAGTTTGTATACTTCTTTTCCTTTTACGAAGTTAAAGGCACGTCCCGTACGGCCCGCACGACCGGTTCTTCCGATACGATGTACATAATATTCATCATCCTGTGGAAGGTCATAATTGAATACGGCTTCTACATCATCTACGTCGATTCCTCTCGCAGCCACGTCGGTTGCAATCAGGATCTCTGTCTTTCCATTACGGAAATTGCGCATCACGCGGTCACGCTGCTGCTGCTTCATGTCTCCGTGAAGTCCTTCTGCCATATATCCACGTGCCTGAAGCTCTGATGCAAGTTCATCTACCATACGTTTGGTATTACAGAATACCAGAGAAAGCTTCGGTGAATAATAATCGAGAAGACGTGTTAAAACGTCCAGCTTGTCATGTCGTCTGACATCATAATAATACTGCTCGATATTCGGAACAGTAAGTTCCTTTTTCGTGATCTTGATCCGCACCGCATCCTTCTGGTATTTTCTTGTGATATCAAGGATCGGCTTCGGCATTGTTGCAGAGAAAAGAACCGTCTGTCTTCCCTCTTCCGGAATGTATTCAAGAATGGTCTCGATGTCCTCTCGGAATCCCATATTTAACATTTCATCTGCTTCATCAAGCACGATCGTGTTGACTTCATCGCAACGGATCGTTCTTCTTCTCAGATGATCCATCACACGTCCTGGTGTTCCGATAATGATCTGTGCTCCACCCTTTAAGGCTTTGATCTGTCTTCCGATATCCTGTCCGCCGTATACGCACAAAACCTTGACTCCATGCATATATTTGGAAAATTTGCGGATTTCCTCAGCTACCTGGATTGCAAGCTCTCTGGTCGGTGATAATACGATCGCCTGTGTTTTCTTATTATTTGGATCTACTTTCATAAGAAGCGGAATTCCAAAAGAAGCGGTCTTACCGGTTCCTGTCTGTGCCTGTCCGAGTACATCCGCTCCACTGATCACTGCAGGAATTGCCTGGCTCTGGATCGGAGTTGCCTCTTCAAAACCCATTTCCTTGATTGCTCTTAAAATCTGTGGATAAAGATCGAGTTCTTCAAATTTTACTGTTTCCATATATTTCCTTTCAAAACGAGGTCGGGAAAGTCTGTATTCCTTCCCAAAAAAAGAGACACTGCGTCAGTGTCCCTGGTTACTGAATTGATACGTGTTTATTTACTTAAACAGCGTTGGTTAGCATAACAGTTATTCGGCGTTTTGTCAAGAAGTTCCTGCTTCTGCCCGTGTGTCAGCTGCTTGAGATGATACTCTCTGCTCATAGCCTCCTGTTTCGTCCGGAAAGTCTCATAATAGACAAGCTCGACCGGACGCCGCGATTTCGTATACTTGGCACCGTTGCCACTGTTGTGGGCTTTGATCCGCTTTTCCAGATGATTCGTCCATCCGATATAAAAGCTTCCATCGCTGCATCTCACCATATATGTGTAATTTTCTTCGTTTTTCTGTTCCTGTGTGTTTTCTTTTTTCATAATCTCTCAGCCGTCTCTTTGTTATGTACTGCAGGGCCTGCAAACCTCCCCTGCAGGTATCATAAAGCAATCGTTATATGATACGTACTTTCCCATAAACGCCTTCTGGCGCATCCCAGTCTTCTGGTAACATCCCATTCGGCTGTAAAACTGTAAAAAGGAAACGATTGCGGATATTTGATGTTACACATTCTATATTATGCACGGATCAGCTGTTGGTTCCATCTTTTTTCTTGTATACAGCATCCAGTCCACCGATCCGGTAATAGTTACGGCGCTGCTCCTTTACCTGATAAAGCATCATGTCGGCGCTGTGTATGTAATCCCAGATACGGCTTACCGAAGTCGGGATATCCCAGCACAATCCCTGGGAGATTGTAACAAATGGTTCTGCCTTCGAATATTTATGTTCCAGATTCAGGCTCATAATATCTCTTTTTAACTCAGCTGCACATTCTTCTGCTTCTTCTCTTGTAAGATTCTCGTAGATCAGCACAAACTCATCGCCACCATATCTGGAGCAGAATGCACCATGACGCTCTGCAAGTTTGCGGATTGCCTGCGAGACCTTGATCAGACATTCATCGCCTTTCTGATGTCCGTAATTGTCATTATATTCTTTGAAGAAATCAATATCAAGAATCTCAAATGTCAGGCTTGTATGATTCATGCAGGCTTTCTGGAATGCTTCCTCGGAATAATCATTGAACCGGTAGCGGTTGGAGAGACCGGTAAGCGGATCTTTCTGGGATTTTTCCAGCAGACGTTTATTCTGAAGTTCCATCTCCTGTCTTCTCTGGTTTGCCATTTCCAGGTTCTTACGCATCTGAAATACGGAATTCATCATCTTCTGGACTTCTTTTTCCTGAAGCTGTGACAGTTCAAAGTACAATCCTGCTGCCTGCAGATATTCTGCATTCTGTTTATGTATCCGGTAATATCTTACCTTCAGCGAAATGATCTTAAGCTGCAGGTTACTCAGGTTCGAATTCTTGATCAGCGGCTCAAAAGTGTCAAGTATATGCCAGAATGCTTCGTCCTTATCCGTCTCAAGAAGCATCTCACAGTAATCGTAATAATCATCAAAAATATCCATTACCGTAAGATGGTTGGATGTTTTCTCCTGAATCGATGCAATGCACTTATTCCGGTTTTCCACATCGTTTTTTATATGATAGTAAATAGCCTCCGCACACCATACGGAAAGCTTGTCTAAATCTTCCGCGTATTGCCAGTGGTCGCGGTATATATATTCCATTATCTTTGGAACTGCATCCAGTTTCTTCTGAAATGTAAGAGATTTGATCAGATTGCTGTATATACACAGCATAAATGTATGATACCACTCATCCTTTGGCTGTTTTTCCACATAATGCAACGCTCTCTCCAGATAACACTGAGCCTCGGCATATCGTCCACACATCAGATCCAGCGAACCAATGTTGACGTTGATGATACTCTCTTCTTTTTGCAGATGATATTTTTTGCAGTAATGGATGGCATTCATGTAATAATCCAGGGAGATCAGGGTGTTTCCACGGTTGCATGCCACAATTCCAAGGAAGTTATACGATTTGGTTAAAAGCTCCCACTCCTGCACGGTGTCCAGATAAGATACCGCCTGTGTGATGCATTGAAAAAAATTCTCATTATCATTTAAACAGTAATAGGTTTCGCCCGCATAAAAGTAGGCGAAACCTAATAATTTACTGTCCTTTGTCTGTACTCCGTAGGAAATAATCTCGTTACAGGATTTCAGTGTCTGTTCCGCATCTACTCCGCGACTTTCCAATACTTCATTTGTCCATTTTCGAATTCCATCACTATATTCACTAAAATCCATTCGGATTTCCTCCTTTATTCAAGATATTCAAAGGGGTCCGTCGGCTGACCATCCTTTAGAAGTTCAAAATAAACATTGCTGCCTTCCACAGAATAATATTTGGTAGGTTCACTGACATATCCGATGACCTGTCCTGCTTCTACCATATCACCAACGTCAAAATTTAATTCTTTCAACTGTCCGTACACGGCGGAAAAACCATCTCCAAGATCCTCTGTCACCGTAAGCCCGGTAACCTCGTTGGTGGAAATATCCGTGATTTTTCCTTTTGCCGCAATATACACCTTGTCATTGACATCTCCATGAATGACAATGGCAGGATTATACTGATACTGCTGCAGCGTCGGGAAAAAAATCGTCGAATCCATGCTATAATTCAGAAGAACATCCCCATCAAGCGGCCATGTCAGACCATCCTCTGCCGCAAAATGCAATGTCTCCTGCGAAACCGTCGGCTCCGCCTCTGGCTCCTGAGGGGTCTGTGGCTCGACCGACACCTGCTCCGGTTCTTTTTCCTCCGTTTTTGGCTCCGGTTCCAAAATATTGGATGCCTCATAAGACTCCTCGGTGTCCTGCTCCTGGGCCATCTGTTCCTGTCTGGTCTGTTCTTCCTGTGCCCTTCGCTCCTGTGCTTTCTCTGTAGAATATACTCCCACAAAACCAATTGCGCCTGCAACAAGACAGGCGACAGCTGCTATATATTGTCTTTTTCTCATCGGCGTCTCCTCCATAGTCAAAATTTATGTTCTAACTACAGTGTTTCCGCCTCTCGTTTTTTTATACAGATTGTTTTCTGATTCTTAGCGAATGAGTTTTTACAATTTTTTCTTAATAATGTTACTGAGTCTGGCAAACTGCTCGAGTGTCAGCGCTTCTCCGCGGATATTAACCGGAACACCAAGCTCCTCAATGCTTTCCTGGATCAGCTCTTTGGAAAGCGGAATTCCGCCATAATTGTTGAGTCCGTTGGCAAGTGTTTTCCGTCTCTGGTTGAACGAGCCACGGATCACCTGGAACATCAGCTTCTCATCCTCCACATCCACCGGAGGTTTGGCATGACGGGTCAGCCGTATCACTGCGCTTCCTACCTTTGGCTGTGGCATAAAACAGCTCGGCGGTACATTGACCACGATCTCAGGCTTTGCATAATACTGTACAGCCAGCGACAATGCACCGTAATCTTTGGTTCCAGGTCCTACCTGCATACGGTCTGCAACTTCTTTCTGTACCATAATCGTAATGCTGTCGATCGGAACATGGCTTTCAAAAAGTCCCATAATGATCGGTGTCGTAATATAATATGGAAGGTTTGCCACAACTTTGATCGGACGATCTTCATTCTTCTCATGCGCAAGTTTGTTGATATCCACCTTTAAAATATCCTGATTCAGCACTTCTACATTATCGTATTCTTTTAAGGTATCCTGAAGAATCGGAATCAGATTCGTATCAATCTCAACCGCAACCACTTCTCTGGCTGCCTCACACAGATACTGTGTCATCGTTCCGATTCCAGGTCCGATCTCCAGCACAAAATCATCCTTGGTGATCTGCGCTGCATCAATAATCTCCTCTAAGATTCTGGTGTCGATCAGGAAGTTCTGTCCGAATTTCTTCTGAAAATTAAATTTGTATTTCTGTAATACCTCTATGGTATTTTTCGGATTTCCAAGTGTTGCCATCTGTATCCTCCCTGACTATTCGCCGAAAAATGTATCAAACATTTCATTCAAAAATTCCTGATACAAACGCTGGTATTCCTCATGAAAGGTCTGAGCGACATTGTTATCTTTCTCGCCAGCCATCTGTGCTTCCTCATAAATTGCAAAAGCCGTTTCATAAAGTTCTGGATTCTTCTCGTAAAAAGCCTCGGTCAGTGTATCCTGAAATGTAAACTGTGCAGTCTGCGAAAGATTATTCATGAAATCTGCTTTTGCGATGCTTCCACCCTCTTCATAGTCTGAAAGGAAAATGTGCTTTTCTGCTTCTTTTACATAATTTTCAAACTCTTCCTGCACATCTTTATAGCTGAGAGGCACATAATTCTCATTCCAGTATGCATCAAATGCCTCACGATCCTTAAATTGTTCCATATTTATGTTCTCCTTTTAAAATATCACCGAACCTTCGAAAAAAGGCGGTATGCGTTCTGCTCCGTGATGCTGCAGACTTCTTCCGCAGAAATTCCCTTGAGTTCTGCTATTTTTGCGGCAACATAAGGGAGATTTAACGAACTGTTTCTTGTGCCGCGGTGTGGCTCCGGTGCCATATACGGACAGTCGGTCTCGAGAAGTATCCGCTCGATCGGAATTTCCTGTACGGTCTGAACAAGTTTTTTGGCATTTTTAAAGGTGACGACTCCGCCTACACCGATATAGTAACCCATTTTCACGAATTCCTTTGCCATTTCCGGCGAATACGAATAACAGTGGATCACGCCAGGAATCTCCTCCGCATGGATCTCTTTCATAATGCGCATTGTATCCTCGGCTGCATCTCTGGAATGGATAATGACCGGAAGATCTGCCTCACGGGCAAGTTCCATCTGTTTTTGAAACCAGATCCTCTGATTCTTCTGAACCTCAGGCTCTTTATCCCAGTAGTAATCCAGACCGATCTCACCGACTGCCACCGTTTTATCGAAACGGGTCTGTTCCGCAAGCCATGCAAAAGTCTCTTCATTCAGCCCATCCACATCACTTGGATGCACACCGACCGCTGCATACATAAAATCATGCTTTTTCACAAGTTCGAGCGTCGTTTTTGTGCTCTCGATGGAAGCTCCGACATTGATTACGTGACCGATTCCGGCTTCCGGAAGCTTTGCGATCAGTTCTTCTCTGTCCCCATCAAATTTCTCATCATCATAATGTGCATGAGTCTCAAAAATCATCAAAAATGCTCCTTAATCAGTTCAAGTTCTTCAATATCAATGCAGTGCTTGATCTTGTTTGTGCGCACATCTTCCATACACTCTTCAAAATCAAGCCACATGACACTTTCGAGTTCTTCCTTCTGAATATGAAGATCCTCCACTTCTACGTCTTTCCACAAAAGAAATACCCGGCTTACCTGGTTATCCACAAATTTTGCTCCATGAAATGTTGCATTTGCGGATAAATCGTGTAAACCACAGTCGATCAGCTCAGAAGGAGAAACATCCAGTCCGAGTTCCTCCTTCAGTTCACGGATTGCCGATGGCACATAATCGACACCGGCAGGAATATGTCCCGCACTTGAAATATCATAGCATCCCGGGAAGGAATCCTTCTGCTCACATCGTTTCTGCAAAAGGATCTGGATTCTTCCATTTTTTCTTCTTACAATCCACACATGGGAAGTACGATGGCGGCATCCTTCACGGTGCGCCTGTGTTCTTTCTACTGTTTTGCCGGTTGGGTTGCCCTTTTCATCTACGATATCCAGATACTCCATAGCTGATACCTCTCTTTTGCATTTTCTTCTATTTGTATTTTAACAGATTTCTGCTCCACTTGGCATAGATTTTTCCGGAGTCATCAGTGCAAGTTCTCCATTTTCGTCTTCTGCGCAAAGCAGCATTCCTTCTGAGAGTACACCGGCTAATTTTGCAGGTTTTAAGTTTACAAGAACCATAACCTTTTTACCAACCATTTCTTCCGGTGAATAGTATTTGCGGATTCCGGATACGATCTGTTTTACCTGGCTTCCGATCTTAACCTGGGAGCAAAGCAGTTTTTTGGATTTTTCTACTGCCTCACAGGCAATGATCTCGCCTACCTGGAACTGCATTTTTGTAAAATCATCAAATGTGATCTCATCCTTGGCTTCGATGTCGATCACCGTCTCATCTCCATCACTGGAATCGGCGTTCTCACCGGCAAGCTTTTTCTGTTCCGCTTCATACTCTGCTTTCTGGGCAGCCTTGATTTCTTCGATCTTAGGCATAACCTCTTTTGCATCCAGACGTGCAAATAAGATTGCAGGAGTCTCTGTCACTTTGTTTCCGTTCTCGTAAAGACCGAACTGATCCAGATCATCGTAATCGCGAAGTGTCGTATTTAACTGTGCCACGATCTTCTCTGCGGTCTCTGGAAGGAAGCTGTGCAGAAGGCTTGCTCCGATCGTAATGGACTCAACGAGGTTATAAAGTACCTCACTTAAGCGGTCTTTCTTTGCCTCATCCTTTGCAAGTACCCATGGTGTTGTCTCATCGATGTATTTGTTGCAGCGGCGGAAAAGTGCAAACACTTCTGTGATGGCATCTGCCACACGGAGTTTCTCCATTTTCTCAGCAGTACGTGCTTTTGTTCCGGTCACAACAGCCTTTAAGTCTGCGTCCACATCCTCGGTTACTCCTGTGCTCTTTACTACACCATCAAAATATTTGTTGCTCATGGATACAGTTCTGTTTACCAGGTTTCCAAGGATATTCGCAAGGTCAGAATTGTAACGCTCGATTACAAGATCCCATGTGATCACACCATCGTTTTCGAATGGCATCTCATGCAGTACGAAATAACGTGTTGCATCTACTCCGAAAAGATCTACAAGATCATCTGCGTAAATAACGTTTCCTTTGGATTTACTCATTTTCTCACCGCCCTGAAGCAGCCATGGATGACCAAATACCTGCTTTGGAAGCGGAAGATCCAGTGCCATTAAGAAGATCGGCCAGTAAATCGTATGGAAACGGACAATGTCTTTTCCGATCAGATGCAGATCTGCAGGCCAGTTTTTCTTGAAAAGATCAGAAGATCCGTCAGGATCATAACCAATCTTCGTAATATAGTTGGTCAGTGCATCCAGCCATACATATACGACATGTTTTGGATCAAAATCTACTGGAATTCCCCAGCTGAAAGAAGTTCTGGATACGCACAGATCCTGCAGGCCAGGAAGCAGGAAGTTGTTCATCATCTCGTTCTTTCTGGATACCGGCTGGATAAAGTCCGGATGTGTATTGATATAGTCGATCAGACGGTCTGCATATTTGCTCATTTTGAAGAAATATGCTTCCTCTTTTGCAGGTTTTACCTCACGTCCGCAGTCCGGGCATTTTCCGTCGACGAGCTGTGACTCTGTCCAGAAGGACTCACAAGGTGTACAGTATAAGCCTTCATAAGAACTTTTGTATATATCCCCCTGATCATACAGTTTCTTAAAGATCTTCTTTACGCATTTTTCATGATCTTCATCGGTTGTACGGATAAAGTTGTCATAAGACGCATTGACAAGATCCCAGATGCGTTTTACCTCTCCGGATACCTGATCTACGAATTCCTTTGGAGTGATTCCTGCTGCTTCAGCCTTTTCCTGGATCTTCTGTCCATGCTCATCTGTTCCAGTCTGGAAATATACGTCATATCCCTCCGCACGTCTGTATCTTGCGATCGCATCCGCAAGAATGATCTCGTATGTGTTTCCAATATGCGGTTTACCTGATGTATAGGCAATCGCAGTTGTCATATAAAACTTACCTTTTTTGCTCATTTTGCTCATCCTTTCTCAAATAACAAAGTGGGCAAGCCCACTTCAGCTTCCATTCCCTCAATCTTGAGGGGCTTGACCGCTTTGCGCGCTGAGCACAGCTGCGAAGCAGCACATTCCTTTTGTGCGAGTGCGCATCCTTGCGGAGCATTTTTATTTGATAGGAATTTCCTATCAAATAAAAAAAATCCCGTCCCCATATACATGAAGACGAGATCTTACTTCCCGTGTTACCACTTCAATTCGCTGGCTCCTCACGAAATCAGCCTCTGCAGATGTCAACCAACATCTTCCGCTATAACAGGCGGTCCCGTCAGAACTTATCTGCCTCCTGCCACATGCGGCCTGTCAGTTCAGTTCTGCCACTCCAAAGCCATCTTCCATCCACATTCCTTCTTTCCCTCTCAACATCCTTCCGGTGGGAAATTCTCTGTAAAATTCCTGCAGACGTACTCTCTTTTTCAACGTGTTATAAAAGTGTATTCTGTTATTACCAATTATAATAACTGGCTATCAGCTATGATTACGTTATCACTCGATTTTCAAAAAGTCAACCTTTTCCTGTATTACTCTTCAAAAATACTCAGATGTGCACCGCATTTATCACAGTATGTGTGCTCTTTTGGCTGTTTTGCACCACATTGCGGGCAGATAACGGCTCCCTGTGTCACCAGAATTTCATCTTTTAATGCCTGGATCTCGCCTAATGTCTCAGCAATGGATGCAAAGCATTCCTGCTCCGGAACTTCTTCCTCTTTATGTGCTTCATAATACAGCTTTCCAAGTTCCGCATACTGCTTCTGTAAAAAATCCTCCTTGGAACGGATATCCAGACGGATCTTTGCTGTGGAGGATGCCTCTTTCGCTTTGTCTCCTACTTCTTTTCCTGCGGATACAATCTTGTTTTTCATATCTTCAAAATCAAATGCCATAATGAGTTCTCCTTTTCTATCAGATTCACAGTAGGTAATTGCGGAACTGTTTTAAATTTATACTGGCATGTACTGTGAGTACAAATAATCGCAGGCACGCTCTCGCTGCTCATCGCTGGCAACGGTACATAAGCGACCAAAGTACGGTCGCCAAGTACCGGCCGCTCTGAAGCACCTGCGAGTTACCTGTACTCACAGTACATGCTCACTTCAGATTTCAATAGTTTCGCAATTACCTGTCAGTTTCAATATACTACCGCATGCAGATGTATACAACATACACGGCATACAGGATTACCATCACCCAGCCTTCTTTTTTACTGAGCTCATTTTTGGTCCATGCCATGATCCATACGATTGCACTGAATGCCATGAGGATCACAATATCAATGATGTTTTCTGTGATAAATGCCATCGGACTGATCGCAGCTGCAATACCAAGTACCATCAGGATATTAAAAATATTCGATCCGATGGCATTGCCGAGTGCCATATCCACTTCATTTTTCTTTGCTGCCATAATGGATGTTGCAAGCTCCGGAAGACTGGTTCCAAATGCAACGACTGTAAGTCCGATCAGTGTCTGGCTGACGCCCATTGCCTCAGCGATCGTTGTTGCACCATCAACTACCCAGTCACTGCCAAGTGCGATTGCCACACAACCAAGCACGATAAAAATAATACTTTTTGGCATCGGCATAATCTGGATCTCTTCCACCTCAAGTGCAAACTCTGTCTCTTCGACATCCATATCTTTGTTATCCTTGCGGGATTTCTGTGCGGATTTTATCATATAAAGAATAAAAAGCGCAAACAAAACGATAAAGATTGCACCATCCACATGTCCAAGCATCATTCCGATTGCGCCAAGCACAAGAAGTAATGCCGCACAGACAATGGAAAACGGAAAATCAATTTTCAGTGTTTCTCTTCTTACTGCGACCGGTGTCAGAATGGCACATACACCAACTACGATCATCAGATTAAAAATGTTGGAGCCAACCGCATTGCTGACCGCAAGTGCATTATTTCCTGTAACGGATGCGGTGATGCTTACTGCAGTCTCCGGAAGGCTTGTTCCCATTGCTACAATGGTCATGCCAATGATCAGTGATGGAACCTGAAACCTTTTTGCAATACTGCTGCAGCCCTCTACAAAGGCATCTGCCCCTTTTACCAGAAATGCAAATCCAAGAATCAGCAGGATGACTGCAAATGGTACGCTCTGAAATAATTCGTTCATTTCTTACTCCTTTTCGTCAATTAAAATGATATCATTAAAATGCAATTATACCGAGGTGCTCGAACAGGATCTTAATCCCAAGCAATACAAGGATCAATCCACCGGCAAGCTCCGCTTTATTCTTGTATTTGCTTCCAAAGAAGTTGCCGACAGCAACTCCTGCGATGGATATGAGCATTGTTGTAATTCCGATGATGGTGATCGCTTCAAGGATCGGTGTTCCAAGAAATGCAAACGTAATTCCGACTGCCAGTGCATCAATGCTTGTAGCGATTGCAAGTACAAGCATGTTTTTGTGATTGATCGGCTTATCCTCGACTTCCACAACGTCTTCCTCATTCCAGCCTTTTACAGCCTCCACGATCATTTTTCCGCCGATCAGTCCAAGCAGGATAAATGCGATCCAGTGATCAATGCTTGTGATGTAACGCTGGAACTGGCTTCCCAGAAGCCATCCGATAAACGGCATAAGTGCCTGAAAGCCGCCAAAATACAAACCGATCACGACTGCCTGTTTCCTGTTCAGTCTGGACATGCCAAGTCCCTTGCAGATTGACACAGCAAATGCGTCCATCGCAAGTCCGATGCCCATTAAGAGCAGCTCGATAAAAAGTGCCATAATCGTATCCTCTTTTCTCTATAAATAAAGTGTGCATCCATCCAAAAATTATCCAGTAGTATACATTTACGTAGAAAAAAAGAGACCCACGTATGGCTTATCGGATAAGCCATACATGAGTCTCATTCTTTAAGATTTGCCAGGTACGAATACCGGGTTTGTTGACAAATCACACGTTCGTGCGAACTACTCCCTCACGGATAATTCTCAAATTAGATTATCACTAATATATCGAATGTGTGGGTATTTGTCAATAATTTTTATCATTATATGCCGTTATTTTGCGATTAATTTTGCGAATTTTTTCTTACCGCGTTTTACGATTTTTCCTTCCCCGGCAAAATCATCCAGCTTGTAAGAAGCTGCGATATCTGTTACTTTTTCGCCGTCTACGGTAACGCCGCCCTGCTGTACTGCACGGCGTGCATCGGAACGGGTTGTTGCAAGCTCTGCTTTTACTAAAACAGCCATGATGTCCATGTCTCTTTCCGCAAAGTCATCCGCAGTTACTTCCACGGTAGGCATATGCGCCAGATCACCTGCGCCACTGAATAAAGCGTGGGAAGCCTCTTTTGCTTTTTCTGCTTCTTCCTCACCGTGAACAAGCTTGGTCAGCTCGAATGCAAGAATCTCTTTTGCCTCATTTAACTGGGCTCCTTCCCAGCTTTCCATTGCTTCAACTTCTTCCAGTGGAAGGAATGTCAGCATACGGATGCATTTTAATACGTCGGAATCAGCGACATTTCTCCAGTACTGGAAGAACTCGAATGGAGAAGTCTTGTTTGGATCAAGCCATACTGCACCGGACTGTGTTTTACCCATTTTCTTTCCTTCGGAATTCAAAAGAAGGTTGATGGTCATTGCATATGCGTCTTTTCCTAATTTACGACGGATCAGCTCGGTTCCTCCAAGCATGTTGCTCCACTGGTCATCTCCACCGAACTCCATGTTACATCCGTATTTCTGGAATAAGGTGTAAAAATCGTAGCTCTGCATGATCATGTAGTTGAACTCTAAGAAGCTTAATCCTTTTTCCATACGCTGTTTGTAGCACTCTGCTGTCAGCATACGGTTTACGGAAAAGTGTGCGCCAACCTCACGCAGTACGTCGATGTAATTCAGATCCATTAACCAGTCTGCATTGTTGACCATAAGGGCTTTTCCGTCACTGAAGTCGATAAAACGGCTCATCTGTTTCTTGAAGCAGTCACAGTTGTGCTGAATTGTCTCCGGTGTCATCATCTGACGCATGTCGGTACGTCCAGATGGATCTCCAATCATTGCAGTTCCACCACCGATCAGGGCGATCGGCTTGTTTCCTGCTGCCTGAAGACGTTTCATAAGGCAAAGTGCCATAAAATGTCCTACGTGAAGGCTGTCTGCTGTTGGATCGAATCCAATGTAAAATGTTGCTTTTCCGTTGTTGATCAGTTCTTTGATTTCTTCTTCGTCGGTTACCTGCGCAATCAGACCGCGGGCAACTAATTCATCATATAAAGTCATATTTTGATCTCCTTTTCTGAAATGGAACTATTTGGAATCGGATAGTTTCCGCATACGCCTGAATAGTTACCATGAAATTAAAAAATCCCCGCCCTGTAAAAGGACGAGGAATCAAACTCGTGTTACCACCTTAATTCACAAACAGCTCACGCTGCCTGTCTTAGCGAGTGTCCGACAACACTCCGGTTCTTCTAACGTGAACCACTCCGTCACAGCCTACTATTGTCTGCATATCTTCCATGCAAAAACAAATTTGGTGCGAAGCTCGGGGATGTATTCGGAATCTGCTTTCCATGCGCCTCTCATCAACCGGCTGCTTTCTGTATGTTCCACAAACTACTACTTCTTCCCGTCAAAGCCTGTGTATGCTTCAATTATTTTTATTATAGCCACTGAAAAATTAATTTGTCAATGTTTATTTTGCGATGAGGCAGTATATTTCAGTGCCACAAAAGCAGTCACAATCAATAAACAACCTAACCCGCAAAAGATTTTGTTAAGCCCGACAGATTCGCCCAGATAACCAACAGCGATCATTCCAACCGGACCTGATGCAAAGGAAACACAGCGAAAGGCACTAAATACTCTTCCCATCATTTCTCGCGGAGTATTGATCTGCAATAAAACGCCGTTCATAATGGAAACAAAGCCGTTTGAGATTCCATACAAAAATCCAGCTATGACCGGAAAGGCAGCATGATGATAGAAAAACATTAACATAATTCCACAACCGCCAACGGCAAATCCAAGTGCAAACAACCGGTTCATAGGTATCCTGTCTTTTAATCTGGTAAGACTCCAGGTCCCAATAATTCCTCCAATCGCGATTGCCGCCATGAATACAGAATACATATATTTTTCCGTGAAAAAATTTGAAAAATAAGCAACCGATAACGTATCGACCGGAGAAGCAAAGATATTTCCCATAAAGGTCACAACCAAAATGGCAATTATCATTCTGCTGGTAAAAATGAACCCAAACCCTTCTTTGATCGTTTGCGAAAAATTCATTTCTTTTCTGCAATTGCTGCTTATTTCTGTATATTGTATACCAAACGCTAACCCCCCTGCTGCAAAGAAAGTGACAATATCAATCAGTATGGCACCGGAAATTCCTACGAACGTTATCAGCGCACCAGATCCAACATAGGAAAATATTTGTATAAATTGTTGAAACATACTGTTCGACGCTCTTGCAGTGATCGCATCATCATCAGAGACAAGAAGCGGCAAAAGAGCATTTTGCGCAGGTGTACTAAATGTGCTGAATATCGTCTGGATCGTAACAAATACAATCAATATAAACGTTGATATATAGCCGGTGTTGTATATGAAAAGCAGCATTAACAGTACAATTCCCTGTCCAAATGATGTTACAATTAATATTTTTTACTTGTTGTTATAATCAACGATCGTTGACGTGAACATGCTCACGAACGAGAGAATCATTTTTATGGCAAACACATAACTGGTGATCAGCGTAGATTCTGTAAATTTATAAATCAACATGGAAAATGCGATATCATCAACATAATCACCAATCCCACTAATGCAGGATGCCTCAAAAAATATTCTGAAATTTCGATTTCTTTTCAGGAGTTCAAACATATCATCATCCTTTCTGTAACCCTCTATAGAGCAAAAAAAATCCTCGTCCTGTAAAAGGACGAGGAATCAACCCCGTGTTACCACCTTAATTCACAAACAGCTCACACTGCCTGTCTTAGCGAGTGTCCAACAACACCCCGGTTCTTCTAACGTAAACCACTCCGTCACAGCCTGTCTTGCTTTAATTTCTGTTATTATAAGCATTGAAAAATTAATTTGTCAATGTTTATTAAGATATGCTCCAAGCATCTCTTTTACACACTTCTCAATACTCTGGGCAATATCAAGGCATTTTTCCTGCTGCATTCCAGCTGTAATTCCAACTGCAAGCAATTCCTTCATCCCTGGATTTTTCCCATTTCCATCAACGGTTGTTGTGTGTTCCCCGTTTTTTTAGTAATCTGCTTAACAACAATCGCCCCCATGCATCCGGAAGACTATCTGAAAAAACGCCAAATAATCCATGAAAATAATCTTTCTGCGGAATAAAAACCTGCCTTTTCAGCGGAAGAGAAAATGGACTGATTGAAAATCCATTTTGAAGCCAGTCATCGCAATATTCAAATGCCACTTTATGAGACGGTGTAAAAGCAACGTTCCAACCAGTTTTTTGTCAAAAAAAACACGAATCACCTTATTTGTTTTCATTAATTACCTCCTGAATATTGCGGTATGGGATTTCCGTAAACAGATTTCTCAAATCATCCGCAATTCCTAGCGCTGTCGCAATTTTGGTAAGTGATATAAGAGATATCTGTCCCGTTGATTCAAAACGTTTTACAGATCCATAACTGACATTGCTCATCTCTACAAGTTTTTGCTGCGAGATGGACCGACGCTTTCGAATCTGGCGGACACGGTCCGCAATCTTTTTATCCAGTTCCTCAGATGTCTCCCATATAAATTCGCTCACTTCCCAATACCTCTTCTCTCATTACTGCTAATATATTATCCAAATTATATGTTATTATTCAAATATAGATCATATTTTATCTATTTTTATTAGACAAAATCAGGTAGAATTCTGCAATTCATTTAATTCGTCGCTCATTTGAGTTTTTTACCCATTCATGTTAGAATGACTTAAAAATTTAAAGACACACAATATTATGAAGGAGAACAGAAATGCAGCAGAAAATCGTATTTTTAGATATCGACGGAACTATGGTATGCTTCGACGGTTCCATTCCGGAATCCGCGCAAAAAGCAGTAAAACAGGCAAGAGCCAACGGGCATAAGATGGTTGTATGCTCTGGACGGAGCCGTTTCCAGGTGTCCGACGAACTGCTTTCACTCGGCTTTGACGGAATTGTCTGCGGCGCCGGCGCCCGTGTCGTTGCTGACGGGAAAGACATTTACCATGCTGTGATCTCAGAAGAGCAAAAGAAAAAGAGTTTTGATTATCTGGAAAGTAATGGTTTTCTGTTCTGTTATCAGGGTGAACACGGTCTGATCGTGAACAAACGCAGTATGGAAGGTATCCTGAAAAAATATGAAAATACCGGAATGACTGAGAAACAGGCTGCCCAGCTCCAGGGACAGCTTACGGTCTGTGAAGATGTGTGGAAACAACCGGATCTTGAAAAGATCATCTTCTATGATTCCCCTTTCCCGGTAAAAGAAGTACACGAACAGCTGCTTCCGTATTTTGACACTGTTCCACTGAGTCTCGAGGGAGCAGACGGTTATGCCGGTGAGATCGGAATCAACGGCATTCATAAAGCAACCGGAATGCAGATCTATCTCGATTATGTCGGAGCCAGCAGGGAAGATACAATTGCGATCGGAGATGGACCAAATGATCTTCAGATGATGGATTTTGCCCACACCTCCGTTGCCATGGGAAATGCCCTTCAGGCCGTCAAAGACCGCGCCGATCTTGTTACGACCAATATTGATGATGACGGAATCTATCACGCATTTGAGAAGCTTGGGCTGCTGTAATGACCGACAAAGGTCCGGAACAGATTTTGAAATGTTTCATTTTCTGTTCCAGACCTTTTTATAACCCGCTTAAGTCAAGCTTATATATCGTATTTTCCAGCTTTGTATGATCCAGAAACATGATCATATAAATTGGCATATAAATTCTTTTTCCATCGATCTCAATGTTTCCCTCCGAAAAAACATATGCTTCCGGGATTTCATAATCTTCATTTGCCAGAACATTATTTAATGCGGAATGTCTTTTATAATCTTTACCCGATTTGATTTCCAACGGCACCACTTTTCCGTCCAATTCCACTACGAAATCAAGTTCTCCCTGCTTCTTACTGTTAAAATAATATCCCTTATGTCCTTTTGCGGTAAGTTCCTGCGCAACCGCATTCTCAAAAAGTGCACCATTATTGATTGACTTTTCTTTATTTAGAATTGCAATTTTTACCTGATTGGAATAACAACTTGTAAGCAGACCAACATCTGAAAAAAACAGTTTGAACAAATTACGGTTCTCACTAATAATAAGTGGCAGCTTTGGCTCCGCAATATTATAGACCGGAATTGCCACGCCGGCATCTTTTAACCATAAAAAGGCATTTTCTACGCGATTATAACTAAGTCCTTTTCCAATACTGTTTAATTGAAAACGTTTATTTTTCTGGTCAAGCTGCCCAGGCATTGCATCATAAATCTCCTGCAGTTTAAGTTTATATCTGATCTCATATTTTGAAAAATCCTTTTTATATAAACGGATAATGTTTTTATGCACCTGCCCGACTTTTGCAAGGTCATTGGTTTTTAAATAAACATCTACTGCTTCCGGCATCCCTCCGACAATCAGATACAGATAGAATACATCCATCATTTTGGAATGGACAAACGTATCTACCGGCGTTCTGTTTTTAAAACTTTCCCGCAAAGTATCCATGATCTCATCATGAATTCCAACTGCTTTTGCAAACTCCATGAAATTGAGCGGATACATATCACATATATTCATATATCCAACCGGTGCTGACCGGAGATCATTTAACTCCACTCCCAGCAACGAGCCACTCATGATATAACGGAAACTCCCGTCTTCAACAAGAAACTTTATCCGCGTAACAATATCTTTGAATTCCTGAATTTCATCGAGAAAAATAATTGTTTTCCCTTTTTCCAACGGCTTTTCAGAGGCCAGACTCAGCCGCATTAAAAGCTCCCTGGCATCCTTTGCACCGGAAAAAAGTGCAATAAGTTCCGGCTGCTCAATAAAGTTAAATTCTACATACGGATAATGACTTTCTTTCAGACATTGCCGGATCAGATATGTTTTTCCAATCTGTCTTGCCCCTGTCACCAAAAAAGCGCTTTTCCCGGTAGCAATCCAGTCCGTTATTTCTCTTTTGGCACATCGTTCTATCATAGTGCTCACCTCATTATATATAATATGCAACTTTTCCAACCTTATTATACATATATTTTGCAGCTTTTCCAACCTTATTTACTACATATTTTGCAACTTTTCCAACCTATTTTGTGTATTTTATTCAACTTTTCCAACCTTCGAACATATATGTCCACATAACAAATTAAGAGAAGACCTCCTGGCCTTCTCTTAATCCGACTACTTGATTATAGTTTTCCACAATTATGGCTTTTTGAGTCAGTCTTATTGACTGACTTCTAACAGTTTCTGGTTAATCCTGTTTACAACCTCCAGATAATATGCAGCTTCGCTTGTGCTCAGACTTCCATCATCCAGCTTATCGAGTTTTGACATCATATCCGCATACTGCGCCATGTATTCCGTGTATTCGCCGAGCATGCTCATTGTATCATCCGACTCCTGATACTTTTTCATGAAATCCACATATTTGTCAAAAAATGCTTCATAACTGTCGAGCGCTTCTTTGAACTCCGGACGGATATCTGCATTCGAATCATCTGCTCCTGCCTCCTGTGCATTAGCATCTCCACCGGCATTGGCATCCTCACTGGCATTGGCGTCTGTTCCAGCATCAACACTGCCTTCGGCTGTGGTGCTGTCCGCCTGTTCAGTATGCTCTGTTGCTTCTGATTCCTGAGTATTAAATGACTTTGCATTCGTCTGCTGCTCTGTTTTTGTATCAAAGCTATGATCCGATGTGTTCTGTTTTGTTCTACATGCAGAAATCGCTGCAATACATATTACTACAAGTACAATTACCATTAATTTTTTCATTTTCTTTTTCATAATCTCAACCTCTCTTTTTTAATTTCAATTCGCTGCTTATGGAATCTGATAACAGCCGTATCATCATTGCTTATCCGTTACTGTTCCTCAATGATTTTTTTCATTCGTTCCAGAAGTCTGGTCAATTCTTCAATTTTCCGCATCAGCTCCTTTCTCTTGTCGCACAGTGCATTTTTCTTCACATCCGCAGGCGCGTCGATCAGCTCTTTAATCTGTTTCACCTGAAACCCTGCGTTCTGATAAAATCGTATCTCCCGTATCCGTTCAACCATCTTTTCGTCATACAGAAGATAACTCATTTTTGTTTTTCCCGTGGGCGCTACCAGTCCAAGTGCTTCATAGCCCTGAATGGCCCGCCTGGATATTCCATATTCCTCCTTAATTTCCCTTAATGTTCTCTCTTTCATCATTTTCCTTCTTAGCATGAAACTGCACGCAACGTGCAGTCAACCGCAATTACATGACCGGCAGTTATCGATTCCTTAACAGGGCCTGTAATTTTCGCGAATTGCTTTTCTGGATCAGGATGTCAAAAGATGAATTTTATTTCTTGAATTAGCAAATTGCACAAAACAGTGCCTATTATGTTCCATTGTCCGAAAATAAGAAAATCTAAGTTTACCTGATTTGTATTTTTTCAGAGTGACGTGTACGTCTTAAACGCCCCGTCCATGGGGCGTTAAGACTTTTGCTGCCATCCATGGCAGCAAAACACTGGTTATACACAAGTAAACTAAGATTTTCTAATTTTCTTCCAGGTCACAAAATCAGTCACTGTTTTGTGCAATTTGCCAGACACTAAGCGAAAAGCCACCTTTTGACCCCCTGATTCTTTTTGGGGAAAAAGCGCAAAAAAAGAGACGTAAAAGTGCCTTTCAACACTTTTACGCCTTCAAATATTATAAATCTACTATATGTGCAGCCGCCGGAACTCCACCGGCGTCATTCCCGTGAGTTTCCGGAACATCACGATAAAATGGCTGGCATCCGTATACCCCACATCGTGCGCAATCTCCTGGATCTTGCGGTCGCGCTTCATCAAAAGCTTCTTCGCCTGATTAATCCGGTAATTGGTCAGATATTCGTATACCGAGCAGCCGACATAGCGTACAAAAAGCCGCGACAGATACTGTGGCGAAACATACACGCTCTTTGCGAGCTGCTCTGCGGAAAGATCTTCCATATAATTGCTTTCAATCTGTTCCACGACAGGGCGGACATATTTGTCCCACGCCGGCTGCGCTGCTGCCGAGTGCGGGATTCCCTCAGAAAAAAGCAACAGCAGATGATAACAGTCCATAGACAGCTGCCTTGTATTGCCCGGAGTTGTCTCAAACAGCTTCACTGCGCCTGCAATCACCCGCTCGATCTCGGCTCCCTTCTCTTCCCCGATCAAAAGATAATCATCGGTTCCGATCATCGTCTTCAGATATGGCTCCATCGAACCGGTAAATGTTGCAAATTCTGTGATCCAACGCCCTTCCCACGCCCGATAGCTGTGCGGCACAAACGGTGCAAAAAGAATCCCCTGCCCCTGCTCCAGAAGAATCGTTTTCCCTTTTACGGACACACATCCGCTTCCGGATTCCGTCTGAAGATAATGATACATCGGAAAACCTTCCGGTCTTGTTACAAGTTCCTGTGTCCAGTGATTGCCGACCGAATCAAACTGAAACGCCTCTCGGCTAAAATGATTTCCAAAATAAATTGACATTCCATTTCCCCCTGCTGCTTGTGATACGGTGTTTCACATTTTGCTTTACCAAATAGTTTCAAAATATTATATAAACTGTTTGTTCCTGTTATACAATTTTGCAGGAAATTATATTATGATAAGCATAAATCAAGGGAAATAAAAAGGCAAGTGATATACGCCTTTCAGATTCAAAAAACGCAATATTTAAAACATTATGATTTTTAAAAATGGGAGGTTTTTACAATGGAATCCAAATTTAAAAGAATCCTCTACGGAGGAGATTACAACCCGAACCAGTGGTCGGAAGAGATCTGGGAAGATGATATGCGCATTTTCAAAGATGCCCATATCAACACCGCAACGATCAACGTTTTTTCCTGGGCAAAAATCCAGCCATCTGAGCATGAATACGACTTTTCCTGTCTGGATAAGATCGTGGATATGCTTTCACGTGAAAATTACGATATTGTTTTTGCAACATCGACTGCAGCGCTTCCTGCATGGATGGTCAAAAAATATCCTGAGGTCATGAGCACCGATTACGAAGGCAGACATCACAAATTCGGTGGCAGACACAATGCCTGCCCGAACTCTCTTGTATACCAGAAATATGCCAGAGCGCTTGCTTCAAAACTGGCTGAGCGTTATGCTGATAACCCACACGTTACCTGCTGGCATATCAATAATGAATATGGCGCAGAATGCTACTGCGACAACTGTCAGAACGCATTTCGTGTATGGCTGAAGGACAAATACCACACGATCGATGAACTGAACACCGCATGGAATATGGAATTCTGGGGACACACCATCTATGACTGGGATGAGATTGTTGTTCCGAACGCGCTCAGTGAAGGAATCGGAAGAGACAAGACCGCTTTTGCCGGAATCTCGATCGACTACCGCCGTTTTTTGTCTGACAGCCTGTTAAATAATTATAAAATGGAACGCGATGCAATCCGTGAGCAGAAGCCGGATGCACTGATCACAACGAATCTGATGGGAACCTTCAAGGGTCTTGATTATTTCAAATGGGCAAAAGAAATGGACATCGTATCATGGGATAACTACCCTGCATATGACACGCCATGGAGCCAGGTTGCCATGACACATGACCTCATGCGCGGATTAAAAGACGAACCATTCATGCTGATGGAGCAGACTCCGAGCCAGCAGAACTGGCAGAAATACAACTCCCTGAAACGTCCGGGTCAGATGCGCGCCCAGAGCTACCAGACCATGGCACATGGCGCAGATACGATCCAGTTTTTCCAACTGCGCAGAAGTGTCGGCGGCTGTGAAAAATTCCACGGTGCTGTCATCGCCCATGTTGGCAATGAAAATACCCGCGTGTTCCGCGAGACGGCACAGCTTGGCAGAGAATTAGAAAGCTTCGGCACGAAAACTCTCGGCTCCAGAAATCCTTCAAAAGTCGGCATTATTTTTGACTGGGATAATTACTGGGCGCTCGAATATACAAGTGGTCCTTCCGCCGATCTGAGATACGTTGATCAGATCCACCAGTACTATGAGTTTTTCTATAACCGCAATATCTCTGTCGACATGATTCCAGTCGATGCAGATTTTTCAAAATACGACATGATCGCCGCGCCTGTTCTTTATATGGTAAAAGACGGTATGAAAGAGGCTCTGGAAAGCTTCGTAAAAAACGGCGGTACACTGATCACCACTTTTATGAGTGGCATTGTCGGACAGTCCGATAACGTACATCTCGGCGGTTATCCTGGCCCGCTCCGCGATATGGCAGGAGTCTGGGTTGAAGAGATTGACGCACTTGCACCGGAGCAGCATAACACCGCACAGTTTGCCGATGGCACAAGTTATTCCTGCGGACTGCTCTGCGACTTGACGCATCTGGAAGGTGCCGAAGCACTCGCTTCCTACGGTGAAGATTTCTATGCCGGAATGCCAGCTGCCACAAAAAATACATTTGGAAAAGGTCACGTATACTACATCGGAACCCAGCTTGAGAAGGATGGTCTTGCAAAAATCCTCTCCGAAGCAGTTTCCGAGGCTGGTGTAAACTCTGTGATTCCTGAGACAACTGCACTTGAAGTCACTTGCAGAGTCAGCGATACCACACGCTTCTACTATGTGATGAACTTCTCCGGTACAGATCAGCCGCTTCCAGAAAGTCTGTCCGGAAAAACGGATCTCATCACCGGAAAAACTGCACCAGCCGGCAGTGTTCTTGCCCCATGGGATGTCATGATCCTGCAGGAACCGCTGGCATAACATAAGTCCCCATTTCCTTCCTTTCCTTTACATAGCTATCGGCAAAATATATCCACTTTTACGCAAAGTAATCGTGTTATATTTTGCCGATAAATACAGATTATGATCTGCTTATTATTGTTTCATTCACAAAATCCACAACATCCATGTTTTTTGTCATAATATTGGAATCCTTCTGCATCTCTGATATCGTCATCCAAAAATAATGTACTCCATTTATTACAAAATCATCTTTTTTCATATCATCTGTAAATCTATTAATCACCACTTCATATAACCTGTGATTATAAACTCTCGTTTCATCATGACTCACCGAGTATTTTTCCTGCACTCTCGATGTAAGATACCTTGCACTAATGTTTTCTTTTGGAATCTGTAAAGATGCCGACACCCGTTCCAGTATGGCAGTCTCATTATCTCCGTTCACAGTTTTAAAATTTAAAAATAATTTACAATCCCATCTCTCATCATAATAAACAAGAAAACGTCCCGCTTGCTGTTTAAAAGTATCTCTAATCACAACAAGTGAATGGTTATGCTGTATCATATCTAAACTTATAATATCTTTTGTCAGTTTTTTATGATCATATTTATTTTTATTCCATTTCAAAAGATCTATAATAATTTTCAACGTATAACAAATACCAATAAAACAAAAAACGGTTTTCACAACCATTCCATTAATTCCCAGAATGCTGTCATAATTGGCAGTAAAAGCAGATAGTAAAAAAGATATCGCCGCAATAATTGCATCGACTGTAACCTTATTACCTATATATTCTCTTTTTTGTTCTAATAAAAGTTCAAGTTTTGTTTTATCAATTAATAATTGCATTCATCTCACCAACATATCTGTTTACCATTACAATACTATCAAAGTTATTGTACCATATAGCAACTTCAAAAAACTACTATTTTTTATATAAAGAAGTATTGTTTAACATACCTGCTGCTGTAAGAACGATCACAATGCATACTGCCACGATCAGGAATACCTTATCCATTCCGCAAAACTTAAGCAGCACTCCAGTAGCTGCGGAAGCCACAGGAACAACCGCCTCACCAATTGCAGTATAGATGGTATTGGTTCTTGACATATATTCCTGATCCGTATATTTCATCAGTAAAATTCCTAATCCGGTCGTCATAAATCCGGCAAAGACGCCATAGCATAAATAGCACAACGCAATTCCGTAATACCATATTCCTTCGGCTGCAATTTGTCTGATCTCCATTACAGCAATCAAAACATACAAAAAAGCAATAAACAGTCCACTGATTCCAAACAGCACTCTGGAACGAACCTTCTTCTGGATGATTGGATAAACTGCACCTCCCAGCAGCACTCCGACTGTCAGACAGATATTTAACAACGACAGATACGCTGCATTTTGTTTCAAAATATCCACCACAACAGGTGTCTGCAAAGAGTCAATTGGCGCCATCACCGCATTTGCAAAGACCGCAAAAAGGATAACCCGGATCAATATTTTCTTACTTTTTACATATTGAAGTCCCTCTTTAAAAATGATAAGACTGTTTTTCTTTTCCAGATTTTCAGCAATCGTTTCTTTCTTCATAATCATCCAGATCATCACAATCGACAGTACAAATGTCGCAATATCAACGACAAATGCCGCATTGATGTTCAGGCAGCTGATGATCAGTCCTCCAATTCCTGTACCAGCAACCTCTGCCAGCATGGAAACAAGCACGTTCAGGGAAACCCCGTATGAAAGCTCATCTTCATCCAGAAGCTGTGTGATAAAAGATACTCCGGCTGGAATACGGAAAGCCTCCGCTGCCGAGATCAGAAATGAGAAAAGAATAAGTACAATCAGACTCAGTGTGTTCGTATTCATACAGATCAAAAGAACTGCAACAAGCAATGCGCGGATCATGTCACAGAGGATCATAATATTTTTCTTGATCTTCTTTTCCACATACGCTCCTGACAATGGCAAAAATAAGACCGAGGGTATTTTATTCACCGCAAATACGATTGCCGCCCATGTTCCCTCTCCGGTAAACGCATATACCAGCCAGGGAAATGCCAGCGTGTCCACGGAATCTCCAAGCCGGTTTATCATATTTGCGAAAAACAGACGTCGGTAGTTCTTATTTTTGAGTAATGTTCTATAGGTTGTTTCCATAATTGCTGTCTGTCCTCTCTCGTGTAATATGTTATATTCCATGATAACATATCACCCCATATGCGACAATAAAATCACCCCGAATCACAAGTATCCTCGTGATCCGGGGTGGTTTATTGTCCGTATATTAAATTTGCTCTATCGGTACTCTGCCGCACTGATACGTGTCAAAGCTTTATGCAGGGCAAATTCTGCGCGCTTGATGTCAAGCTCGGCATTTTTGCTGATCAGACGCTGCTCGGCACGCTCTTTTGCTGCCTCAGCGCGGGCAACATCGATCTCCTCCGGCCACTCAGCGACCTCTGCCAGAAGTGTGACACGGTCATTTAAGATCTCTGCAAAGCCGGCATGCACTGCTGCTACTTTCTGCACATCTCCTTCATGGATCGTGACAAGTCCCGGCTCAAGCACTGTCGTGAGCGGAATGTGATTCCTGTATACACCGATCTGTCCCTGTACGGTATTAAATTCGATCATGTCTGCGTCCCCGGTATAAAATACACGGTCCGGTGTAATGATCTCTACTTTAAACATATTATCTGCCATAGCCTCACCTCTTACTTCATGCGGGCGCGTACGTCATCGATACTTCCTGCATTCAGGAAATGGCCTTCCGGAACATCATCCAGCTTTCCTTCGAGGATCTCACGGAAGCCACGGATCGTTTCTGCAACAGATACATAGATTCCAGGGAATCCGTTGAACTGCTCAGCTACGTGAAGTGGCTGTGACAGGAATCTCTGTACTTTTCTTGCACGGCTTACGACAAGCTTATCTTCCTCTGATAACTCGTCCATACCAAGAATTGCGATGATATCCTGTAATTCACGATATTTCTGGAGGATCTCCTGAACTCCACGGGCTACCTCGAAATGCTCCTGACCTACGATACGTGGATCAAGAATTCTTGATGTAGATGCAAGCGGATCTACCGCCGGGTAAATACCAAGCTCTGCGATGGAACGCTCCAATACCGTTGTTGCATCCAGATGAGCAAAGGTTGTTGCCGGTGCTGGGTCTGTCAGGTCATCGGCCGGTACATAAACTGCCTGTACTGAAGTGATGGAACCATTCTTGGTAGAAGTGATTCGCTCCTGAAGAGCACCCATCTCTGTCTGCAGTGTCGGCTGGTAACCTACTGCGGATGGCATACGTCCAAGCAATGCGGATACCTCAGATCCTGCCTGTGTAAATCGGAAAATGTTGTCAATGAATAACAACACGTCTTTTCCACCTTTGTCACGGAAGTATTCTGCCATGGTAAGACCCGTTAAGGCTACACGCATACGTGCTCCTGGCGGCTCGTTCATCTGTCCGAACACCATGGTCGTTTTATCGATAACTCCCGACTCTTTCATTTCATAATAAAGGTCGTTACCCTCACGGGTACGCTCTCCAACACCGGTAAATACCGAGTATCCACCGTGCTCTGTTGCAATGTTATGGATCAGCTCCTGGATCAGTACCGTTTTACCAACACCGGCTCCTCCGAAAAGTCCGATCTTTCCACCTTTCTGATATGGACAAAGAAGGTCTACGACCTTGATTCCTGTCTCTAACATTTCCTGTGATGTTGCCTGCTCTTCAAAAGCCGGAGCCGGTCTGTGGATCGGCCATTTTTCTTCCGTCTTTGGTGCATCGATCTCATCGATCGGATTACCCAATACATTAAACATTCTTCCTAATGTATCTTCTCCTACCGGAACAGAGATCGGAGCTCCCGTCGCAATGGCTTCCATACCGCGGACAAGTCCGTCGGTCGGTCCCATGGCAATACATCTTACGGTATCGTCGCCCAGATGCTGAGCAACTTCTACGACTAATGTTCCGCCGTCTTTCAGTGGAACATTGACCGCATCGTTGATCTCCGGCAAACCGCCATCTACGAATTTAATATCGAGAACGGCACCGATAATCTGGGTAATTTTGCCAACATTATTATCTGCCATTATTTCGTCTCCTTATGATGATTATTATTTATGTGATTGCTGCAGCACATTATTCGATTGCATTCGCACCGGCAATGATCTCCGTTAATTCCTGCGTGATCGAACCCTGACGTGCTCTGTTATACTTCAGGGACAGATCACTGATCATATCCTCCGCATTGCTGGTCGCAGAATCCATCGCCTGCATTCGGGCTCCGTTTTCACTGGCTACTGCCTCTACCAAAGCTCCGTAAAAAAGGCTTGTTACGTATTTCGGAATGATCATATCAAGTGCTTCTTCCTCATTTGGCTCATAGTTCATAAGAACATTGGATGCCTCGTCGGTCTCTTCCTGTGCTTTAATGTCTACCGGGAGCAGACGGATCAGCTTAGGTTCGTGACTGACAGTATTTTTAAAATGAGTATAAGCAAGATAGATCTCACCGATCTCTCCCTTTGCAAAGGAATCCAGCACCTTTTTGCAAAGTGCCGCTGCATCCGGGTAAGATGGTGCTTCCATAATTGCAGAATCATCCGAAACAATATGGTAACCGCGGCGGCTTAAGCCTTCTACACCTTTTCCACCGACTGCATAAATCTCCAGATCCTCTTTCTTCAAATCCTCATTGCCTGTGATAAGTTTCACAATGTTCGAATTGTATCCACCGGCCAGACCACGGTTCGATGTGATCACAACCACTGCCTTTTTGGTGGAATCGCCCCCCGTAAGATACGGGTGGTTGATATTTCCGCTTTTGGCAAGCATTGAACTTACGGTATGGTACATGTAGTTGAAATATGGATCTGTCTGTTCTGCATGACTCTTTGCCTTTTGAAGTTTTACGGTAGAAACGAGCTTCATGGCTTTGGTGATCTGCTGCGTACTTTGTATGCTGCTTTTTCTTCGCTTAATGTCTCGCATGGAGGCCATTTTACCACCTACTTTCTGCCATTATTTCTGAAATTCTGCTTTGCATTCTTCAATTGCCTGAATCAGCTTCTTCTCGGTTTCCTCATCCATCTGCTTTGTTGTTGCGATGGCTTCCGGAATCTCCGGATATTTGGTATCAATATAATCAAACAGCTCGTCCTGGAAACGAAGTACATCCTCGACCGGCAGGTCGATCAGATATTTTCTGGTCGCTGCATATACGATGATAACCTGTTTCTCAACCGGCATCGGCTGATACTGTGGCTGTTTTAAGATCTCGCGGATTCTTTCTCCCTGACGGAGCTTTTCTGTCGTATCCGCATCCAGTTCAGAACCAAACTGTGCAAATGCGGCAAGCTCACGGTACTGTGCCAGCTCAACTCGGATTGGAGCTGCGATCTTTTTCATCGCTTTGATCTGGGCAGAACCACCAACTCGGGATACGGAAAGACCTGCATTGATCGCCGGACGGAATCCTGAGTTAAACATCTCTGTCTCAAGATAGATCTGACCGTCTGTAATGGAAATAACGTTGGTCGGAATATATGCAGATACGTCTCCTGCCTGTGTTTCAATGATTGGAAGAGCGGTCAGTGAACCTCCACCAAGCTTATCGGAAAGCTTTGCAGCACGCTCTAACAATCTTGAGTGCAGATAGAATACATCTCCAGGATAAGCCTCACGTCCAGGTGCTCTCTTCAAAAGAAGGGATAATGTACGGTATGCTGCTGCATGTTTGGTCAGATCATCGTATACTACGAGTACATCTTCTCCGTTCTCCATCCATTCTTCTCCGATCGCACAGCCGGAGTATGGTGCAATATACTGAATTGGTGCAAGCTCACTTGCTGTAGCTGCGACAACGGTCGTATATGCCATTGCGCCGTATTCTTCTAATGTTTTTACAATTGTGGCAACTGTAGATGCTTTCTGTCCAATTGCGACATAAATACATTTCACACCTTTGCCCTTCTGATTGATGATCGTATCGATCGCGATCGCTGTCTTTCCGGTCTGTCTGTCACCGATAATAAGCTCTCGCTGTCCTCGTCCAATCGGTACCATGGCATCAATTGCCTTAATACCTGTCTGTAATGGTGTATCTACGGATTTTCTTGAGATAACACCGGATGCAACTCTTTCTACTTTACGGAATTTGCTGCTCTCGATCGGTCCCTTGCCGTCAATCGGCTGTCCCAACGCATTTACAACTCGTCCTAACATTGCATCTCCAACCGGAACTTCTACAACTCGTCCGGTGGTCTTTACGGTATCGCCTTCGTTGATATTTCTCTGGGAGCCTAAAAGTACGGCACCTACGTTATCTTCCTCAAGGTTCAATACCATTCCGTAAACTTCTCCTGGGAATTCCAAAAGTTCTCCCTGCATTGCATTCTCCAGTCCATGGATACGTGCAACACCATCGGCAACCTGAATAACGGTTCCCACATCTGCTACTTCGAGCTGAGAAGCATATCGTTTAATCTGCTCTTTGATCACGGAGCTGATTTCTTCTGGTTTTAAATTCATGGAGCGCATTCACCTGCTTTCAACTGTATTTGGGATAATTCACGGGTCAGCTTTTCTAATTTGGTTTTTACACTGCTGTCTACAACACGATCCCCGATGCGAATTATCATACCGCCAATAATCGCGGCATCGACATTATAATGCATTTCGAATTGTTCGTATTCTGTGGTCTCTAACAAGCGCGCCTTCACATTCTCTTTCTGTTTCTCTGAAAGCTCCATTGCGCTGGTCACATATGCCGTTCCGATATGATTGTGCTCTTTTACTTTTGCGGTAAAATAGGAAAATACACTCTGCATATCCTTATAGTGGCCTTTTTCCACCAAAAGACGCATCAGACCTACAAGTTCTCTCGAAACACGTCCATTAAAAATGTCTTCGATCATTTTCATTTTTTCTTCTTTATCGATCTTTGGATGATTCATTACTTTGGTCAGATCCGGGTTTTCTTCGATCGCTTTCGATACTGCGAGGACTTCCTCGGAAAGTTCATTCAGGCGTCCATCCTCCAGACCTGCCGCAAATAATGCATCCCCATATGTTGCACTTACCTGCTTTGCCATGTCGATTCACCCATTTCTTTTAATGTTTCGTCTACCAGGGTATCCTGAATCTGGGTATCGATCGATGCGGATACAACTTTTGCCGCCATCATCGATGCAATCTGGATCATCTCCTGTTTAACATCATCCATTGCGTGTTTCTTCTCAAGCTCAGCCTCTGACTGTGCTCTTTTGATGATACGGGAAGCTTCTTCTTTTGCTTCATCCACGATCTTAGCCTGATTTCGGATGGCTTTCTGACGTGCCTCTGCAAGAATTGCTTCCGCTTCTTTATTGACGTCCTTTAATTTTGCTTCATACTCAGCTTTTAATGCCTTCGCTGCTTCTTTGTCTGCCTCTGCAGATGTAATATCGTTATTGATCCGGTCCTGTCTGTCTTTTAACAGCTTTCTTGCAGGATTGAACAATAAGTAGGATAAAAGCAGGAATAAAACAAATATGGAAATTGCCAGTAATGCTGAATCAAACAAAAGCTGGGCATCAAGATTAAATAGTCTTAAATATTCCTGTGCGAGCAATCTTAACTCTCCTTTCCACGTGATTTGTTCCGCTTACGCGTGTTTCCAAACCATTTTTAGCCTAATGGTTTTACGAAGAGTAAAAGCATTGCTACGAGCAGACCGTAAAGACCGGTTGTCTCGGCAACTGCCTGTCCTAAAAGCATGGTAGACATGATATCTCCTTTTGCACCCGGGTTACGTCCTACAGCAGATGCACCATAACCTGCTGCAATACCCTGTCCAATACCAGGTCCGATACCTGCGATAACTGCTAATCCTGCACCAATTGCTGAGCATGCTCTGATTAAATCCTGTCCTGTAATGTTCATAATGTAGAACCTCCTAATATAATTCTTTGTCGTATACCGGCAAAGCCGGCAGTGTGTGTTTCTGAGTTTCTGATCCCCTTTCAGAGACTGCGGAAGCCTGCCGCTTCTATTTTTGTTACCTTACTCCTCGGCATCACATGCCTGAGCGATGTATGTCATGGTCAACATACAGAATACGTATGTCTGAATTGCTCCGGAGAACAAGTCAAAATATACATGGAGTGCTGCCGGCCAGATCACAGCGATCTTTCCAAGCAGACCATACACGAGCGCCATCATAACGGTTCCTGACAAAACGTTTGCGAACAAACGCAGTGACAGTGAAATCGGAACTGCAATCTCACTGATCAGGTTGATTGGGAACCAGATAGGCAGCCACGGTGGTAATGGTGAACACATGTCTCTCCAGATCTGTTTTCCGCTCTGATGCTTGAACTGATTGATATGAATCAGGAAAAACGTAATCAGACCAAGTGCAAGCGTAGTTCCATAATCTGCTGTCGGCGGTCTTAATCCAAACAGACCGGATATGTTACTCATCAGTATGAAAATAAAGATCGTACTGATATAGTTCACAAATTTCGGTGCCCATTTACCCATGGTACCGCTGACCATTCCATCAAGCTTTTCTACAATCAGCTCGACAACATTCTGAAATCCGCTCGGGATCTCACTTGCGTGTGCCAGTTTACGATTTGCAACAATTGCAAAAATAAGTATGATCGCCATAACGATCAGAATGCACACATGTGATGTCGTAATCCAGATTTCCTGTCCAAAAAGATGAAAGGAAAATATACCGTGTATCATAAAATCGATATTATCGGCACTGGAGGACAATAAAATTGCTTGATTCACAAAGTCACCTCCTTATAAAGTTTTACTATTTATGATTCGGAAGCTTGTTCGCTTCCACCTGATATTCTGTCTGCCAACCGGTAAAACACCGGCTGAAGATACGCGGATACCTTCAGGCCGAATACTCCGATAAAAGCGGTAAACAGATTTCCCAGTTTAAAATAGCCTAAAATAAAAAACAGAATTACCACTATGACGTAGCGCAATACTGACTTTGTGATAATTCTGCGATTCGCGCCCTCTGTGGATTCCATCTCCACGGAGTCGCGTATGACGGTAGCAAGATTGATTGCCATCCCAATTGCGGCTGCAATTCCAATCCAGAGTCCTGTGGAATAACGGAGTTTATCCGCTACAAACCACACCCCTGTAAACTGGATCACAATCCCATAGACAATGATGCCTATGACAAGCCCCGGTAATGCATTATTCATTCTTCTCAGCATTCTTCTTACCTTTTCCATTATGTGTCTGGTACATTTTCTTTGTCATCCGGTAAATGTTCTGGCCCCCCGCCAGAGCTCCCATAAAGAACAACGGAATGACAATCCACGAAATGTCAAATTTATCACCGATCCACACGCCGATCAGCGTGCACATCACAATTGGCACGATCATATTGATGCCAAACTGGAAAACAAGGATCAGTGAATCCCAGACCTGTCTATTATTATTCTGCTTCATAATGTCATCTCAATTCGTCTTCCGGTATATTCATACCGCTTGAATTTCACGCCAGCGGATTTTAACATCCTCTTTGAGGCGATCACTGACATTGTGTGCTCGTATTTATCATCTGCATAAATAAGTTCTTTTATTCCGGCCTGTATAATCGCTTTCGCACATTCGTTACATGGGAAAAGCGTAACATACATGGTCGCTCCCTCGAGGCTTCCGCCACGGTAATTCAGAATTGCATTCAATTCACTGTGCGTTGTATAAAAATACTTATTGTCATCGCCCTCTCTTGTCCATGGAAACTCATCATCCGAACAGCCTGTCGGAAATCCGTTGTATCCCATGGAAAGAATCTTGTGCTCCGAGCTTACAATGCAGGCTCCAACCTGCGTATTCGGGTCTTTCGACCTCATGCCGGATAACATTGCGACTCCCATAAAATATTCATCCCAGCTAATATAGTCTTCTCTTTTTGTTGTCTCAGCCATAAATTTACCCTCGATTATTTGGTGCCGAAGATACGGTCTCCTGCGTCTCCAAGTCCCGGAACGATATATTTGTGTTCATTTAAGTGGTCATCTAAAGCCCCAATGATCAGATCCACATCCGGGTGCTCTTCTTTCATGCGTTTTACACCTTCCGGTGCTGCAATGATGCACATAAAATGGATATTTTTTACGCCCTTGTCTTTGAGCATCTGGATGGCAGCCACTGCGGAACCACCGGTAGCAAGCATCGGATCTACAACAAACACTTCACGGTTTGCGCAGTCTTCCGGAAGTTTGCAGTAATATTCTACCGGTTCTGCTGTCTCAGGATCACGGTAAAGTCCGATATGTCCAACTTTTGCAGCCGGGATCATTTCAAGCATTCCGTCTACCATTCCAAGACCTGCTCGTAAAATTGGTACAACTGCAAGCTTCTTTCCTTTTAATTCTTTCACAGTCGTGGTGCAGATCGGAGTCTGGATCTCAACATCCGTAAGCTCCAGATCTCTCGTCGCCTCATAACACTCAAGCATGGCAACCTCGCTTACCAGTGTACGGAAATCCTTGGATCCGGTATCTGTTCTTCTCATGATTCCAATCTTGTGCTGGATCAATGGGTGATCCATTACTACTACTTTTGACATATTTATTCTCCTTAGTTCAACATATTTACTAATTTTTTGATGCTCTTACGCAAAGTCTCATAGCAGAGACCGTATGCCTGTAATGCGCCCCCATACGGATCAAGAATCTCAAGCTCATCTCCAACAAATTCGGTCAGAACCTGGATATTCTCCGGGAACTGTGGCTCATACTGTTCAAGAATCTTCTCTTTCTGCGCTTCTTCCATGGCAAGCACCAGCGTATCTTCTGTCAGATCTTCTTCCGTCAGCTGTACCGAGATAAAATCCTCCGTATTGATTCCGTTACTGATGAGTACTGCTTCTGCTTTCTGATTCATCGGTTCCGGAAAAAGTACCACAAGCCCTCTTGCCAGAACTTCGAACGGTCTTCTGGTTGTAAAATCCTGAAATATTCCTGCCGCCATCGGTTCACGGCTGGTTCCGCTCTGTCCGACAAAAATAATCCTGTTATATTCCTTCATATTTTTTCCTTTTCTATTCTGTCCTATACATGAATCACCTGATGTCCTGCCGCCTTGAGCAGCCGGTTCATAATTGCCTGTCCGATTCGTGGAGTAACAAAACTCTCTGAATAGATGGCATCTACTTCAAGTTCGTCACAGTCTCTTAAGATCTTGTACAGATGCTGTGCGATCGAATCTTCATCCATGCGGCTTCCGATACATAAAATAACGTCCGCCTGATATGCATTCCTTGTTTCCTCTGTCGCGATAACAGCGACCTTCTTACCTGCTTTCTTCTTCTCTCCGGCGAGTTCATTGATTTTTGCAATGACTGCATCTTTTGCTCCATCCACAAGAACAAGATCTGCCTTCGGTGCATAATGTTTATATTTCATTCCTGGTGCTTTCGGCTTCCTTGTATCGTCTGCCGCGATAATTCCAGGATCGATCTCTACCGGTTCACCCAGTACTTCCGACAACATCTGCGGTGTGATATATCCAGGCCGTAATATCATCGGTGTCTTCTCTGTAAGATCAACAATTGTAGATTCGATTCCGATTTTCACCGGTCCTCCATCCAGTATCATTGCGATCTTTCCCTCCAGATCCTCTGCAACATGTGCAGCCTCTGTCGGGCTTGGTCTTCCGGATGTATTGGCACTCGGTGCTGCGATGAGACATCCGCTCTTTCGAATCAGTTCCAGAGCAACCGGATGATTCGGCATCCTTACTGCAACCGTATCCATTCCCCCGGTTGTTGCATATGGGACACTGTCATTCTTCCACACGATCATGGTAAGCGGTCCCGGCCAGAATGCATCTGCAAGTTTCCGCGCCTGTTCAGGCACTTCCTTTGCGATTCTCTCAAGATCCGAAAACTCAGCGATATGTACGATCAGTGGATTATCCGATGGTCTTCCCTTAGCTGCATAGATCTTTTTTGCAGCCTCCGGATGAAGTGCGTCTCCCCCAAGTCCATATACCGTTTCGGTCGGAAATGCGACCAGTTCTCCTTCTGCGATCAGTCTGCCTGCATGCTCCATTGCCTTCTCGTCCATATGCAATGGATCGATTTTTGCCAGTTCTGTTTTCACAAGTCTTACATCCTTCCTGATATCCTGCAGCGCTTCCGCTTATGTCACAAATATTTTGTCTGTGCATAAATACATAGATATTTATTTAACATGATTAATTATACCATACATAACTGACAGATTAAACAAAAATGTGCTGATTTTGGCGGAAAAATAGTCATTGCTTCCATATTTTGTTATTTGTTTCACATTGTTCCAAATCGAATACACATTTATGAAGTCTTGTATTTTTATTTTTTTTGTTATAGAATAAAAATAGTCATTAAGACTAAATAATGATCATTATTTTAAGGAGGAACTCATTATGGCATACGTTATTTCTGATTCATGCGTTAGCTGTGGAACATGTGCTGGAGAGTGCCCAGTAGGCGCTATCTCAGCTGGTGATTCCCAGTACGAAATCGATGCAGCTTCTTGCGTTGATTGTGGAACATGCGCTGGAGTTTGCCCAACAGGAGCAATCGCTCAGGGTTAATTCCCCAAACAAAAAGACTGTCGCTATTGCGACAGTCTTTTTTTGTTGTCTTCTTTTTTGGATGCACCGGACTTCTTGTCTTTTTTCCGGAAAAGGGAATGTCTCTTCTGCACATTTCCGCGAATCGCGGCATCCAGCTTGCGGAATCTCTCTTCCTCAGCATCTTCCTGCGCTCTTGCAAGATAATCCATTTCCTTTAAAATGCGTTCCTGAACTTCCTGGCTGATCGCCACACTCAGTTCCTCATTGTTGAGTGAGATTGCATGTCCAACGATCTCTGCCATCAGTTCCCGGAACTGTGTCATCCGGTCTTCAGCATCCATCTGCTGGACACTCTGTTTCAGTACCGGCTGTGCACTCGCTACAGAAGCCGCCGGCACTTTTACTGCCTGTCCGGCTGAAACCGGTTCAGGTGGTTCCATCGGATGATCTGCCGGATGATCCACCGGCGTAAATTCCTCTATATTTCCATTATGTATCAGCATTCGTATTGCCTTAAGCTGATATCCTTTATCCTTAAGCTCTTTGATTTTCTGGAATTCCTTAATATTTTCCTTGGTGTAGTATCTGTGCCCCATCTCATTCCTTGGAATGGTTAAGGCAAGTTCATCTTCCCAGTAACGTAACACATGTGTCTCGACATTGACAAGATTTGCCGCATCCGAAATCATGTAACGTACTTTTTCCACCTCAGATTTCCTCCCTTCTGTTCCACCTCCATTATAGCTTTCTGCATATGCTGAATCAAACATTTTCCATCGTGTTCTTTCGACAGGAAAATGTAAAGATCACACCTCTTCGCAGTTCTGCGATAAGTTTTAGTGTTCCAGATTGGCGAATTTGGTATATTCCGGGAGCCATGCAAGGTTTACGGTTCCGATTGGACCGTTACGTTGTTTTGCAATGATGATCTCAGAAATTCCTTTTAAATCCGTGTCTTTATTATAGTAGTCGTCTCGGTAAATGAACATAACCACATCGGCATCCTGCTCGATCGCTCCGGATTCTCGAAGATCCGAAAGCATCGGTCTGTGATCCGGCCGCTGCTCTACCGCTCGTGACAGCTGGGACAATGCGATAACCGGAACGCTCAGTTCCCTCGCAAGTGCCTTTAAGGAACGGGAAATGTCTGAGATCTCCTGCTGACGGGAATCCGAACTTCTTCCAGAGCCTGACATCAGCTGAAGGTAATCGATAATAATTAATTTTAAGTCATGTTCCAGCTTGTATTTACGGCATTTACTCCGCATCTCAGAAATGCTGATACCAGGTGTATCATCAATGATCAGCTCAGAATTACCGATAATTCCAGCGCCTTCTACAAGCTTCTCCCAGTCCGCATCGGAAAGATTACCGGTTCGAAGCGCCTGCGCATCTACTCTTGATTCCAGGGAGAACAGTCGGTTTACGAGCTGTTCTTTTGACATCTCGAGAGAAAAGATCGCGGTACACATATTCTCATGAAAAGCCACATACTGGGCAATATTCAATACAAAAGCTGTTTTTCCCATAGATGGACGGGCCGCAACGAGGATCAGATCGGAAGGCTGAAGTCCTGCGGTACGATAATCCAGATCGATAAAACCGGTCGGAATTCCTGTTACAGTTCCAGACTGTTTGGATGCCATCTCGATCTTTTCAAGGGCGTTCATAACAACCTGACGGATCGGCACATACTCGCCGCCGGTTCTGCTTGAAAGCAGCGCAAAAACGTCATGTTCTGTCTTGTCCAGAATGCTTTCTAGGGACTCCTTCCCTGCATAACATTCATTCTCAATGTCATCGATCGTCTTGATCAGACTCCGCTTCATCGCATTTTCTTTCACGATATTGGCATAATATTTGACATTTGCAGATGTCGGAACAGACGTGACAAGATCACGCACAAACTCAAGACTTGAGATCTCCTGCGGTACATCTTTTTCTTTTAATTTATTCTGCAGTGTAACCAGATCGACCGGCTGCCCTGCATTATATAATTCGATCATGGAATCAAACAGGATTCCATACTGTTTATGGTAAAAATCATCCTGTACCAGCATCTCCATTGCTGTAACAATGGCATCTTTATCCATGATCATGGAACCAACGACTGACTGCTCAGCCTCTAAGCTGTTGGGCATAATCCTTTTGATCAGTGTATCTTCCAAGGATTTTTCCTCCTGACTAACCTTCTACAACGTGAACGGACAGCTTTGCTGTTACCTGTGGATGCAGTTTCACCGGCACTTCATACACTCCAAGTGCTTTGATTGCCTCTGGCAGATGCATTTTCTTCTTGTCTAAATCCATTCCCGTCTGCTCTTTTGCAGCTGCAGCAATTTCTTTTGTGGATACGGAACCGAATGTTCTTCCGCCTTCTCCGGATTTAATCTTTACAACGACTTTCTTTGTCTCGATCTCTTTTGCAAGAGCCTTGGCATTCGCAAGATTCTCTGCTGCCACCTTCTCGGCATGCTGATTCTGAAGCTTTAAGTCGTTCAGATTCTTTGTTGTTGCTTCTACTCCTAATTTCTTTGGTAAAATGGCATTTCTTGCATAACCGTCACTTACGGTCACGATCTCGCCTTTTTTGCCTAATGATTTTACATCTTCCAATAATATTACTTTCATTCCTGTATGTCTCCTTCTTTTAGCATTTCGTCAAGGGTATCCTGAATAATGTGTTTTGCCTGTAATACTGTACAATTTGTCAGCTGCGCTCCTGCAACATTCAGATGGCCGCCGCCGCCCAGACGTTCCATGATCAGCTGGACATTGATCTCATCGATTGAACGGGAACTTACATAGATTCTTCCATTGTACTCTGTCAGAACAAACGAAGCCTTGATTCCAACGATATTTAATAATTCATTTGCAGCCTGTGCTCCTACGATCGTAGGACTTTCCACATTCTCACCCGGGCAGACCGAGATCGCAAAGGAACCGCGGTATACCTCTGCATTGCGCACCGCTTCCGCTCTCGCCTTGTATGCTGCCATGTCATTTCGTAACATCTTACGAACCCTGGTAACTTCTGCGCCGGAACGTTTCAGATATGCAGCCGCTTCAAACGTACGCACACCGGTCTTTGTCATAAAGTTGTTGGTATCGATCAGAATTCCGGCGTAGATGCAGTCTGCCTCGCTCGGCTCTAATTTCAGGCCATTCTGAAAATACTGAAGTACCTCTGCAACCATTTCACATGCGCTGGACGCATATGGCTCAATATAAGATAACAGCGGATTCTCGATAACTTCGCTGTTCTGTCTGTGATGATCGAATACAACGATGGAATCCGTCTTTTTCAAAAGTTCCGGACATTCTGTGTAGCTTGGACGGTTCGTGTCAACAACCATGACAAGCGTGTTCCTGGTTGTCATCTCTAAAGCCTGCTCACTGTTTACAAACAGATCTTCCGGATAACCTTTTTCCTCGGTAAAACATTCCATCAGTGGTCGCACTGATGAGGTCGGATCATTGATTACGATCTGCGCTTTCTTACCAAGCACCCTGGCCGCACAGAATATTCCGATTCCGGCGCCAAGAGAATCAACGTCCGAAAGGCTGTGTCCCATGATCACAACATTCTCATTATTCTCCATGATCTCATGGAGCGCCTGTGCTTTCACCCGTGCTTTTACTCGTGTATTACGTTCTACCTGTTTTGCCTTGCCGCCGTAGTAGGATACCTCTTCGCCTTCTTTTACAACGACCTGGTCACCGCCTCGTCCTAATGCAAGGTCGATGGCATTGCGGGCGTAAATATAATTCTGATTATAGTTATCACCACTCATACCTACACCGATGCTGAGCGTGACAGCCATCTCATTTCCGACTTTTACCGTCTTGACATCCTCGATCAGACTGAATTTGTCCTCCTCGAGTTCTTTCAGATATTTGTATTTAAATACAACAAAATATTTGTCCTTCTCGATCTTGCGGACAAGTGCATCAATATTGGAAAAGTACTTGTTTACCTTACGGTCAACCAGTGCAACAAGCAGAGACCGTTTTACATCCTCGATGCTGTCGAGTGCCTCATCATAGTTATCGATGTATACCAGTGCTGCAACCAGCTTCTGTTCCTGGTTCTCGACCATATAACGGTTCAGTTCTGTCTCGTCAAAAAGATAGATTGCTGTAAGAAATTCCTCACAATCCCCAAGTTCAAGCATTTTGCTGTCTTCCGTGATCATATCAAAAGAAATACGATTCAGCGAAATGCGGAATTTGCGGCCCTCTTTCTCGAGATATACATTCTGCGGCTCATCCGTTTTCTTTAAAAATTCCCTTGTAATCATCGGGAACAGTGTCGTAATCGACTTGTGATAGTTCTTGCTGACACCTGTCACCTCTGAAAACTGCTCGTTAACCCATAAAAGCTTGCCGTTATAGTCCAGCAGGGCATACGGAATCTCAAATTCATTGAGCAGACGTTTCTGTACTGTAGCATACTGGGTCGCAAAGTTAATCAGTTCGTTCACCAGAACCGGTTTGTTCTTATGGTAAGATACCATAACAACACCAAAATAAATAATGATAAAAAATGTAACTGCTGCACCGCTTTTTACATCATAGCAATACAGCGGTATATTCAGAACCACAAGAAGTACGGTAAGCATCACCGGCAGCTGCAGGTAATTCCGTAGTTTCCCCCTAAATCTGATATTACTCTTCATCCATTTCCCTCCGCTTTTGGCTTTTCTGCCCCATTCTGTCGTTTGGATAAAAATTCACACTTAAAGGAATTATACCATTTTGACACCCCCAAAGGAAGTCCTTCCGCAATAAAATGAAAATCTTCATCAAATAGCACAAAAAAAGGACCCATTCCGAAGAATGAGCCCTGATATTTTACGCCTCTTTGTCTTTTGCGATCTCCGCAATGGATTTGGTGAGTCCGGCGATTCCCTGGATCTCGGATGGAATAATGATCTTTGTCGCTTTTCCATCTGCTGCCTTTGCAAATGCCTCAAGACTCTTTAACTGGAGAACTGCTTCATCCGGTGCAGCTTCTCTTAACATCTTAAGACCATCTGCATTTGCCTGCTGGATCTTAAGAATAGCTTCTGCCTGACCTTCGGCCTCTTTTACAGTAGCCTCTTTCTTCGCTTCTGCGCGGAGAATTGCTGCCTGTTTCTCAGCCTCTGCATCAAGAATTGCAGATTCCTTATTACCTTCGGCAACGAGGATCGTAGATTTCTTCTCACCTTCTGCACGTAAGATTGCCTCACGACGTTCACGCTCAGCCTTCATCTGTTTCTCCATCGCATCCTGGATGGCTTTTGGCGGAATGATGTTCTTTAATTCGACACGGTTAACTTTAATTCCCCATGGATCTGTTGCAACATCCAGTGTTGCTCTCATCTTCGTATTGATTGTCTCGCGTGATGTCAGAGTCTCATCCAGCTCCAGATCACCAATGATGTTACGAAGTGTTGTTGCAGTCAGGTTCTCAATTGCCATGATCGGATTCTCAACGCCGTATGCATACAGCTTTGGATCTGTGATCTGGAAATATACGACCGTATCAATCTGCATGGTTACGTTATCTTTTGTAATAACCGGCTGTGGCGGGAAATCCACAACCTGCTCTTTCAGCAGTACATTTTTAGCAACTCTGTCGATAAATGGCACTTTAAAATGCAGACCAACCTGCCATGTTGCCATGTATCCTCCCAGCCTTTCAACGATCACTGCATGTGCCTGTGGAACGATCTTCACACAGCTTGCAAGGATTGCAAGTACAATGATCAAAATAATGATTCCAGCAATAATGCCTCCCATAAGTTACTCCTCCTTGTTCTTTTTCACAATTAATTTTACACCGGCGATCCGGACGATCTTTGCAAGCTCGCCTGGTTCGATCACCTCTTTATCATCATCGGCACGCACGGTCCATTCCTGCCCATGGACAACCGCAGTACCGGTCTGATCTATATTGCTCACACGTTCCTTAATGCTGATCACTTCTCCGATCAGACTGTTCGAGTTCGTCATCGTTACTCTGGAGTTTACGAACTTCTTCGCCCACGGTCTCGTTGCACACAAAAGAATGACCGAAACCACGAGAAATACTGCGATCTGAACACCAAGTCCTGCTCCAAGAACAGCTGCGATCAAAGCGACAAGTGCTCCCGCTGCAAACCAGATCGATGTCAGTCCAACGGTAATCAGCTCAGCTACAACAAAAACAATCATAAGCACAAGCCATAATGTAATATACGAATTTATCCCCGAAAAAACACAAAACATACAAATTCCCTCCTATCTTTTCTAATTCTACCTGTTTTCACCAAAAACTACAAGGAAATATCAATGAAAAATGCTTTTGTATATCCTGGATAATTTCCCAGTGAAAGCTTCCATCCATGCATGGCTACGATCTTGGCCGCTATGGATAATCCCAGCCCGCTTCCACCTTTGGAATTTCTGGATTCATCTCCCATTGCAAACGGTTCAAACAAATGCTCGGCAACCGATGGTGGAATCTCCTTTCCATTGTCTGCGATCACGATACGCGCCTTGTCATCTTCACATTCTGCCTGAACCAGAATCGTTGTCCCGGCGTCGTTATGACGCATTGCATTCGTCAGGAGATTCGTGACTACACGTGACAGTTGAAGTCTGTCCGCTTCTACCTTCCATTCCTTCTCCGGAAGATCGATCACAAGCTCCATGCCGTTTTCTTCCATATCGGAATAGAGCATTGCTGCATTCTCCCTCAGTAATTCTATGAGATTTAACGGTTTTTTATCCAGATGAAATCCCTCGCTGTCCAGTTTCACATATTCAAACAGCAGGTTGATGAGCTCATTCATCCGCATGGATTTTGCCTGGATTACCGAAAGATATTCGTCCATTTTCTGTGGATCCGTCACCATTCCATCCTGAATCGCTTTTGCGTATCCGGCAACCGTTGTCATCGGCGTTCTCAGATCATGCGCAATGTCTGAAAGCATAAGATTACGGTTTCTGTCATATTGCTCATGGATCTTCTTCTCACGTTCCGTGATCTTTCTGACCTCCTTTGAAACAATAACAGCAAAATACATCGCTGCAACTGCGTAAGGAAGCAGTATCATAACGATCATGGCAAAAATGATAAGCACCAGAAGAAGCGCCTGATACACATCCATCTGTGTGACGGATTTGTTGCCATGAAGTCCCGGAACGAGTGAGATCATTCCTCCCTCAATCTCCTGAATTATATATTGAATTCCGGAAGCTGCAATCGCCGGAAAGACACTTTTTAAACCAAGCAGAAAAAGCTCCACCAGAATCGATATGATCACAAGTATGATCTGCCATGTCGGAAGCGAACGGTTCCACGTATTATTCGCAAAGTAGTATTTCTGCACCATCGGAATAATAAACTGATTTAACAGTTCCATAACAATCCGTTCCGCAAACCCGACAAGAATCAGAATGATAATGAAATTTTTAATAAGAAAACCTCTTAAGTGATTCTTGTCTTCCATTCCCTTTTTATCCTTTATTTCTCCAGCCGGTAACCAAGTCCACGAATTGTTTTGATATAGGCGGATGGATCTTCATCCAGCTTGGCACGAAGCTTACTGATACATACCATAATATTATTGTCCGCGATAATATATTCCTCGCCCCATCCATATTCATAGATCTGCTGTTTGGTAAATACCTTTCCAGGATGTTCCATAAACAGCTCCATAATACGGAACTCCACGGACGTCAGTTCGATCTGTTTTCCATCTTTTTTCAGGACACAGCTATCCTTATCCAGCATCAGATCTTTGACTTTGAGCAATGAAACTGCCTGGTGATCAGCTTCTCCATTGCCAAGTGTATAGAATCTGCGGATATTGGAATTGATCCTTGCTACCGCCTCCAGTGGATTGAACGGCTTCGCAATGTAATCATCTGCACCAAGATTAAGTCCCAGTATTTTTTCGGAATCCGCATCTTTGGCAGATAGGATAATAACCGGAATATTGCTTTCCTTGCGCAGCTCCCGAAGCAGATGATAACCATCCATTTTCGGCATCATAATATCCAGAACGCACAGATCGATCTTGTTCTGATGCAACAGTTCAAACGCTTCCTGTCCATCCTTTGCTTCCATCACCTGATAGTTTTCATTCTCAAGATACAGGCGAAGAAGTTCTCTGATCTCTTTTTCGTCATCTGCAATCAATATCTGATATGCCATTTTTCCCTCCTGCTATTGTCCGACAGCCATATTGTTCATCTGTGCATTTGCAGAAAAATCCGCCGGCTGTCCATATCTAAGTGTCTCATATAATGCCGCTTTTGTCGAATATTTATATGGGTTCACATAAAACAGTCCGAGAATTCCAAGTGTAAACATCGATAAGATCGACCATCCAAGGAAAGAAAGATCCAGCACAAATGCCTTCCACTTCTGACCTTTCATCATCTGTCTGCTTATTGCAAATGCCTGTTCCTTCGGCATATCCGGCTGCTCTGCAAGCAGAAATGGGATCATCTGGTATTCATACGCTTTTACAATACCCGGAATGATAAATAACAGAGACCATAAAAACGTATAAAGATCACGGAAAAACAGTGTTTTCACGATATTCATATAGGAATGATCAAAACTGAAGCATACCTCTTTCACTTCCGCTTTCATATTCAGATTCCGCAAAAAGAATCGCTTGCAGCCGAGTTCCAGCGGATTTAAAAGGAATGCTGATATTGCGAATGCAATCGCAAATGCGACAACAAAGATCACAAGAAATACCAGTATAAACCCAATCAGTGCGGCCATTCCCGCTCTTATCACATCAAAGTCCTCATCGGATGTTCCATCCACACTGTTATATCCCTGCTGAAAGCCTGACATGAAATCGTCGTCCCAGTCATCGTCGTCCCAGTCATCGTCGTCCCAGTCATCATCGTCCCAGTCATCATCGTCCCAGTCATCATCACTGTCTGTGTCATCCCATCCCATGATATGATCTTCCGCTTTGCTGATCTGATCCGAAAGGAAATCATCCGTTACCGAGGATCCACCGGCTCCTCCAAAGGAAAAGCTGCCAGCTGCAATACAGCTGATGATAACTGCTACCAGAACCGACTTCCAGTAATTCGCTCTAAATCCGAATTTTCCCCTTTGTTTTACCTGTGCTCTCGTCCACATATCCCATCCTCCTTCTATACCTTCACTTTTCTTAGACATTTGCAATTGTCTATTTCCATTTTCTATCTGGCAGGATATTATTTTCTATCGTGAGAGAATCTTAACATTCCAGTCTTATCAACATACACGAAACACCTTAATATTACCTTAAATATACCGTTTTTTCTACATTCGGTAGATATAAAAAGCCATCTGATACGGAAGTCTTTCCTCCGGTGTCGCAAGCTCACAGCCGAGCAGTTTTTTGATGTTTGTAATACGGTAAATAACCGTATTGCGGTGTGTATACATCGCATTGGATACCGCCTGGATGCTTCCGTTATATTTCAGATACATTTCGAGCGTTTCCAGGTAATTGCTGTGGTGTTTTTTATCATAATGGATCAGCGGAGCAAGCTGTGATTCCACGATCTCCTGTAAAAGAGACTGATCCTCCACCGCGTACAAAAGCCGGTACAGGCCCATCTGGTCAAAATACAAAAGTCCGTCATGTTTGTTCTGCGCCATCGTGACTGCCGCTTTCGCCCTGTGATAACCAATTGACAAATTGGATATGTCCGTAACACGGCTTCCAACGCCGACAAAAAGCGGGATTTCCGGCATTCTGCGCTGTGCGCGCGTGCACATTCCCGTTACAATCTCATCCAGATCCTTGGAAGAAACATCATTGACAACCAGAATAAAATTGGAATCGTAATAAAAAAAATTACCATTATGCGTGATTTTTTCCAGATAAACCTGAATCCGATAGGAAAGTTTCTTCCGTTCCACGGTATCCATGGTATCGAGATCGCCTGTAGAGATCAGCACCACCTGGAAAGTTCCATCCACATCAAAATATGGAAGCAGCTCTTTCCGGTAGGATTCCTGATTATCCGGCTGTTCCACCGCACTGATCAGGGCATTGGATATCTGTTCATCCGCATTTCCCTGCAAAAAAATACGGATACTGAAATCCTTGATCATATCGGAGAGAAAGATCTCCCACGGAACAATCATAAGCGGGAAATCATTCGTGTTACAGTACTCGATGATCTCCTGCGGCACTTCCATAATATATTTTCCCACATTAATAATCAGCCCTGCTGCATGATGCCGGATCAGATCCTCCAAAAGTTCCTTCAATGCTCCGGTTGTTTTAAACCCAAGGCCAGTCGTCACCGCAAGTTCTTTGCCCCAGAAATGCTGAATGATCGTGGTATCCTCCAGCAGATGCACCCAGCTGATGGAATTTGACCATCCATTGTCTCCTGCGATCATCTCCATTTTGTATCTGGTTTTGGATAAAATCAACATATCCTCTATCGTAAAGCCCATATTTTTCCCCTCTTTGAAGCCTTTTTTCTTCATATTTTAACATAAATATGTACTGATAGCACATATTTATGTTCTGTTTTTTATATATCGGGTCCATTGGATTATACCGGAATTCTGGTACTATATATATAGAAAGAAACAAGAGATTTAAGGAGGGCGTTTTTTATGACAACAATGTATTATTCATTAATGACAATACCAGAAACAAATGTAACACCAAACTGGATGCGTGAAGAACGCTATCAGTACTGTGATCAGTCTGCACCGGAACTTCACCACGGAAAAGGAACATCCATCTGGTCCAGAATTAAAAAAGTTTTTTCATAATATAATTCCTAATAGATTCGGGAGGCTGTCACAATGTGGCAGTCTCTCATTTTTTATATCCTTTCATTCAGATGCGGCACTTTAAAAAACACCGGTTTTACCAATCACACTTTATTTTTTTAAGTCAAAATCCATGTTTTACTATTCTTTTTACAAATCCCGCTTAACGTATTTACCTTTTTCCCAAAGAGTGCTATTCTCACCCCATTGAAAAAAGCGCGCAGTCAAACAAATCAAAAAGAAAAAGGAGTATCACAAGATCATGAAAGAAAATATGCGTTTGGAATCAGATTCAATTGGAACACTGGAAGTACCTGAGGATGCCTACTATGGAGTACAGGCCCTTCGTGCAAAAGAAAATTTCCCGATCACCGGGCTTACCGTTCACCCTGTTTTTATCCAGAACCTTGCCCGGATCAAACGGGCTGCTGCCATTACGAACCGGAAAGCCGGAAAACTCAAACCGGAGATTGCCTATGCGATCGAATCTGCCTGCAATGAAGTCATCTGCGGCATGTTCGCATCCGAGTTTATCGTAGATGGAATCCAGGGTGGCGCCGGAACAAGTGCCAACATGAACATGAACGAAGTCATCGCAAACCGGGCAATTGAAATGCTCTGTGGCCGAAAAGGTGATTATTCGATTGTTCACCCAAACGACCACGTAAACATGGCACAGTCCACCAATGATGTCATTCCAACAGCCGGAAAGCTTACCGTTCTTGATCTGCTTTCTCCTCTCGACAAAGGACTTGCACGCCTGGAAAAAGCATTGTACGCAAAAGCCGATGAATTTGACCATATCGTAAAAATCGGACGTACACAGCTTGAAGACGCTGTTCCAATGCGCCTTGGACAGACTTTCCATTCCTACGCATCCATGATCTCCAGAGACCGCGACCGCTTAAAACAGGTTCGTTCAGAAATGTATACCGTAAATATGGGAGCTACTGCGATCGGAACCGCAATCAACACCTCATCCTACTATTTTGATCACATTGTCCCGACGCTGCGCCATATCACAGGCTATCCGCTGACTCAGGCAGATGATCTCTTTGATGCGACCGAAAACCTGGATGGATTTGTCCGGATTTCCTCCTGCCTCAAAGCCTGTGCTGTTAATTTATCAAAAATGTGTAATGATCTCCGTCTTCTTGCAAGCGGACCAAAAGCAGGTCTCGGAGAGATCACACTTCCAGCTATGCAGAACGGTTCTTCCATTATGCCTGGAAAAGTCAATCCGGTTATTCCGGAAGTAGTATCCCAGGTTGCATTCCATATCATCGGTCACGATACTACGATCACAATGGCTGCCGAAGCTGGTCAGATGGAATTAAACGCATTCGAGCCAGTCATTTTCTATAACCTTTTTGATTCGATCACAACACTGACACATGCCGTAAACACTCTGACCGATAACTGCATCCTTGGAATCACTGCAAACGAAAAACGCTGCAGCGAACTGCTTCATGCAAGCGTCGGCATCACCACAGCGCTCTGTCCGTACATCGGCTACAAAAAAGCCGCCAGCCTTGCAAAAGAATCCTTAAAGACCGGAGTTTCTGTAAAAGAACTTGTCTTAAAGTACGAACTTCTCGACGAAGAACAGCTGACTACGATCCTCGATCCTTATTCCATGACGGAACCTGCAAAGGAAGAAGCTGGAATTCAGGCTGTTTCATAAACCTGATTCAACAAACCAGATATAAGAAATGCAAAAAGACCAGCTGTCCGAAAACAGCTGGTCTTTTTAAACTCTGAATTATTCGCAAACGTATGGCATCATTGCTAAATGACGTGCTCTCTTGATTGCTACTGTAAGAGCTCTCTGATGTTTTGCACAGTTTCCTGTGATACGACGAGGAAGGATTTTTCCTCTCTCAGAGATGTATCTCTTTAATTTGTTGATATCTTTATAATCGATTGTGTTATCTTTTCCGCAGAATACACAAACTTTTTTTCTTCTACGCATTGGTCTTCTCTTCATAGAAGATCCTTCACGATCAGCTGCTTTATTGAAAGCCATGATAGTTACCTCCTTTTAAACTTTGTCACTCTATCTGGTGACAACCGATTAGTTAAATGGTAATTCTTCATCAATTCCATCCGGAATATTCATGAATCCATCTCCAGCGGCTCCGCTTGGTGATGGTGCTGAGGACGGAGCAAATCCACCATTGCTTTCGCTGGATGCTTTGCTTTCTGCGAACTCAATATTCTCCACAACGACGTCAGTTGTATATACCTTCTGACCCTCTTTGTTGGTATAGCTTCCCGTCTGGATACGGCCCTCTACAACAAACTTTGTTCCTTTACGGCCGAATCTCTCAAGAAATTCACCTGTTTTTCCGAATGCGACGCAATTGATAAAATCAGCACTCTGATCCTGATTATCGCGTCTGAAACGACGATCTACAGCAAGAGAGAATCTTGCGACTGCAGTTGCATTTTCACCCTGTGAATAACGAACCTCAGCGTCTCTTGTCAAACGTCCCATAAGAATTACTTTATTCATACGATCTCCTCTTTTCTATTATGCCTCGTCTTTTCTAACGCATAAGAAACGAAGAACATTGTCCATGATACGAACGTCCTGCTCAACTTCAGCTGGAACGGTAGATTCTGCATCGAACTGGATGAAGTAGTAGAAAGCTTCGCTCATTTTCTGAACTTCGTAAGCTAATTTCTTCTTACCCCATTCTTCAACTTCTGTTACAGTACCGCCTGCACGAGTGATGTACTCTTTTGCTTTCTCAACGGTTGCTGTTCTCGCATCATCTTCGATCTTTGCACTAACAACGAGTGCTAATTCATACTTGTTCATCGAAAATTTTACCTCCTTTTGGTCTCTGGCTCGCAGAGAAAACTCTGCGGACAAGGAATTTATAATATACCACGAGGTTAGATTTTAACATGTTTCTTTGCTGATTGCAAGAGCTTTTCTACATTTTGTGATTTTTTCGCAAATTATTACTTTTCACAGGTGTCCGGTCTGAATCTTATCTGCTTATGCCTGCTCCGGTTTGCGGATATTCTTTGTGTTTTTCTCTACAAGCTTTCTGGCGATCATGATCTGATGACCACAGCCCAGACATTTCAGACGGAAATCTGCGCCGACACGAAGAATCTCCCATTCACTGCTGCCGCATGGATGCTGCTTTTTCAGTTTTACAATATCGCCAACTTCGTACTGTGTCATATGTTTCTCCTTTTTTAAAAATTGTTATACCTCAATCTGCGAAAATACGCTGCCAAGCCCCTGCTGGATCAAAAGATCTGCCTTTGCATCCATTGGTGTGGTCGATTTGTTAATCAGAACAAGCTTATTTCCACGATAATAATCGATCAATCCTGCTGCAGGATACACAGCAAGTGAAGTTCCTCCAACGATCAGAATGTCCGCATTGCTGATATAACGCACTGCATCTTCTAACGTTTTCTGGTTCAGACCTTCCTCATATAACACGACATCCGGTTTGATCGTTCCGCCACATTCGTCGCAGCATGGAATTCCCTCCGAATGAAGGATCGTCTCCATCGGGAAAAATTTACCACAATTCTCACAATAGTTGCGCAGAACGCTTCCGTGCAGTTCCAGAACATTTTTACTTCCTGCTTTCTGATGCAGTCCATCGATGTTCTGTGTGACAATTGCTTTGCATTTTCCTGCTGCTTCAAGCTCTGCCAGCTTCTTATGTGTGATATTCGGCTGCGCATCCGGGCACAGCATCTTATTGCGGTAAAACCGGTAAAACTCCTTCGGATTTCTTCGGAAAAAGGTATGGCTTAAGATCGTTTCCGGCGGGTAATCATACTGCTGGTTATAAAGCCCGTCAACGCTTCGAAAGTCCGGGATCCCACTCTCTGTGGACACACCTGCGCCCCCGAAAAAAACAATATTGTCGGATTCCTTCACCATTTCCAAAAACTTTTCTACTTCTTCCATGACACATCCTCCTTCTGGATTCCTGTTTTTTTACACTGTTAACTATTTAACAATGTGTGTATTCCGCCCGGGCTACATGTGATTTAACAGTTTTTCGACTGTTTTGTGATCTCCAATGATCATAAGATGCTCCCCATCCTTAAATATATAATCCGGCTCTGGAAGAATATTTGCTGTCTCTCCCATTTTTGTTCCGATAATATTCACCCCGTATTTTTTACGGATATCGATATCGCGGATCGAATGTCCAACCCATTCTTCTGCTGTCGGAATCTCATAGATAGAATATTCGTCGTCGAGTTCAATGTAGTCAAACACATGATTTGCGCTGCATCGTCTTGCAAGTTTTTCCGCAATATCGCGATCCGGATAAATCACCTCGTCCGCTCCATTCCGCAGCAGGAATTTGGCATGCACATCACGATTCGCTTTACTGATCACATATCTGGCTCCCATTTCTTTCACCAGGCTTGTAATCTCAAGACTGCTCTGGAAATTGGTTCCGATGCATACAAATACGATGTCAAAATTGCCGACCCCAAGATTCTTTATCACCTGCGGATTTGTACAGTCTCCGATCTGCACATTGGTCACAAGTGAGATCAGGTCTGAAACCCGTTCCTCCTGCTGATCAATGATCATTACATCATTGTCAAGTGCGATCAGATCTTTGCACAAATGATGTCCGAATTTTCCCATACCAATAATAAGTACTGATTTCATCTGATTTTCTCTCCTATCCAATTGTCACTTTCTCCACAGGGAGCGTAATCTGCGCCTTCTGCGGGCGGTAAATAAATGATAACGCAAACGTCATACTTCCGATTCTTCCACAATACATAAGAAGTATGATCACAATCCTTCCAATCGTGTTAAGCTGTCTCGTGATGCCGGTTGACATGCCCACAGTTCCGATCGCAGAAAATACCTCAAACAGGATATCTTCCATCGGAAGTGCATTCGTTGCAAGGATCACAAGGATCGCACCAACTGCAAGAAACAGGTTCAGGCTGAATACCATCGCTGCTTTATTGATGATCTCTGCACTGATGCGCCGGTGAAAAACATTGCAGCCGGATTCATTCCTCAGATTGGAGAACAAAAAAATCACCATAACCGCAATCGTAGTTGTCTTGATACCGCCCGCAGTAGATCCCGGGCTTCCTCCGATAAACATCAGAATCATGGTAACGATCTTCCCAGCCGGGGAAAGCAATGCCGTATCCACCGTGTTAAAACCGGCTGTTCTGGCAGTCACTGCGCCAAATAAAGATGCCCAGAACTTTTCTCCCGCACTGAGACCTGCAAGCGTGTATCCGCGCTCCACCAGATACAGAATCAATGTTCCTGATACGATCAGGATCAGTGTGACAGTTAATACCAGTTTCGTATGTAATGTATATCTCTGGAATTTCAGCCTGTTTGTGTAAATGTCGCTCCACACAACAAACCCGATTCCTCCGATAATGATCAGCAGACATATAACAAGATTCACGACCGGATCGCCCACATAACTGCTCAAAGAGGAATACTGCTCCTTATACCCCATGAGATCAAAACCAGCATTGCAAAAAGCCGATACCGCATGAAAAATCCCATAATAGATTCCCCTGGCAGCTCCCATCTCCGGAATAAAACGGATGGACAGGATCACCGCTCCGATACCCTCAAACATAAAAGTTCCTATTATGATCCTTCTTGCAAGTTTGACGATTCCGCCAATTTCAAGTGCATTCACGCTCTCCTTCAGCAGATCTCTCTGCCTCAGACCGATTTTCCTGCGGAATAACACCGCAAATGCAACACCGATCGTCACAAATCCAAGTCCGCCGATCTGGATCATGAGCAAAATTATGATCTGGCCGAACAAAGACCAGTGCGTCCACGTGTCAACTACGATCAGTCCCGTCACACAGGTCGAACTCGTTGCCGTAAATAATGCACTGATAAAATCAGTTCCCTGTCCGTCTCTTGCAGACACCGGAAGCATCAGAAGCAGTGCTCCGCTTATAATAATGATAAAAAAACCAAGTGCCATAAATTGTACCTGATTTAATCTTTTTTTCCGAACTTTTTCAAACAGATCCATCGCCTTTTGACATTCCAATCCTATAAAGTAAAAAAGGTGGCTATATCTCATATACAGCCACCTCAGAGTTGCGGGGACAGGATTTGAACCTGTGACCTTCGGGTTATGAGCCCGACGAGCTTCCAGACTGCTCCACCCCGCGCCATTGAAAACATTATTATTATAGTTCTCTGCCTTTCAAATGTCAACCTCTCTTTCCCAATACTTATTATATGTCTTTTTTTCCAGTTTATTCCTACAAAATATAATCAGCAAGCCAGACGCTTGCTGCCATTCCAGCAAAGGCTGCCACCATGGCTCCCGCAAGGGTGTAGCGTGTGCGTTTTACCCCGGCTGACATAAAATAGACCGACATCGTGTAAAAGATCGTCTCGGTACTGCTTAACATGATCGATGCAATCAGTCCGTTTCTCGAGTCCGTGCCAGATTCCTTAAAAATATCCAGAAGAAGACCGGTTGCCGCAGAGGATGAAAACATCTTTACAATGGCAAGCGGAACCAGCTCCGCCGGAAAATGCGATGCCTGAAAAATCGTTCCAAGTATCTCTGCTATAAAATCCAGAAAACCCGATGCACGCAAAATACCCACCGCAACCATGAGCCCGATCAGGGTCGGTGCGATCTCAAATACCGTTTTTAAGCCTTTTACCGCTCCGTTTACAAACTCGTCATATACGTTTCTTTTCCGGCTGATTCCGGCCGCAACAATACAGAAAATGAAAATCGGAATAATTGCCTCCGACAAAAAAAGAATAAATTTCATTTTGCCAGTCCTCTTCTTATTTTCATAAATATAATTGCAGCTGCCGTGGAGATCGTTGTCGCCACGATTGCCGGTCCGACGATCCGGGATGGATTCACCGATCCGTACTGGCTGCGGTATGCGATCATATTGACGGGAATAAACTGAAGCGAAGATATATTCAGGATCAGAAAATCACACATCGCATCCGATGCATCGGTATCCTCCGGCTTCTGCAGCTTTTTTAATTCTTTCATGGCCGAAAGCCCCGCAGGAGTTGCCGCCCATCCCAGCCCGAAGAAGTTTGCCACAACATTCGTTGCGATCGCCTCCCTCGCCTTATGCCCTTTTGGAATATCCGGGAACAAAAAGCTCAAAACCGGATCAAGCCTTGCCGAAAGACCACGGATGATCCCCGCCTGCTGTGCAATTTCCATCAGCCCCACCCAGAAAGCCATAACCCCTGCCATCGTAATACAAAGTGTAACTGCCTCCCCTGCCGAATTCAGTGCCTGTTTGGTCACTGCAGTCAGATTTCCCGTAAATGCACCATACACCACACCGATCAGGATCATTCCCGCCCATAAATAATTCATATGCCGTTATCCCGCTTTCCACATCCTTGCTTTCATTTTATGTGTATATCTTGTAATTATTCTGCAATTATGTGGATAACATGGACTGTGGTGCCTGCATTCTACCTGGAGCCACAGTCCGGTGTATTTTTCATAATCGAGGATAACCGCATAATAATACGCATAAAATACACTAACATTATTTTGTCTGGAATTCTTTGTCATGAATTTATCAAACTCCAAACACTTCCAAAAATGGCATGTGCTCATATGCCTTCTTCTTACCCTGCTGCTCGCCGGATGCAGTCTGCCTTTTCTCACTCCGGGAAACAGCAGTTCTTCCACAGAATCCATTCCAAATACGGAAACTTCGGAAGAATTCGCTGCCTGTCTGAATGAGATTTTCCGTTCCGAAGTGACTTCCAGCACTTTAAACCTGCATTACACCTTAAAAGATCCCTCTTCCTATGGAATCACGGATTATCCGGTCACATTCGGACATATCACCACTGCCTCCGACAATGCTAAAACGCTGAAGCAGACACAAAAGAAGATCCATTCTTTCTCCAGAGACCAGCTCCCGTTGAAACAGCAGTTTACCTATGATCTGCTTACGGACTATCTGACGCTTCAACAAAAGCTCTGCCAATACCAGAACTACGAAGAGCCTCTGATCCCCTCCAATGGCATTCAGGCAGAACTTCCGGTTCTTCTGGTCGAGTACGCCTTTCATACCCCGGGCGATGTCGATGACTATCTGGAACTGCTCTCACAGACGGACGATTATTTTGAAGAACTTCTGGATTTTGAAAAAGAAAAAGCAGCCGCCGGACTTTTCATGTCCGATGCAAACTGCGATAAAGTCATCTCAGAATGTGAAGAATTTATTTCTGATTCCAAAAATCATTATCTGATCACGACTTTTTCCGATAAGATCGCTGCCGTTGACGGCCTAAGCGCAAAAGAGATCCGTCATTATGAGAAAACGAATGCCAAAATCGTCCAGAATTCGGTTTTTCCAGCCTACCGTTCCCTGATTGACGGATTAACTGAACTTATGGGAAGTGGAAACAACGACTGGGGCGTGTGCTATTATCCAGACGGAAAATCTTACTATGAACTACTCGTTTATTCGGACACCGGCGATCATGACGACATGAAAACCATCCAAAGAAAAATCGAAACGCAGCGCACCGATGACATCCGTGCCTGTGCAGACCTGATCCAGAAGAATCCGGATATTCTTCAGAAATGCTCTGCGCAGACGCTGTCCCAGACCGATCCCATACAGATTCTGGAATCCTTAAAGCAGTCCATGCAAAATGATTTTCCAATGCCTCCGGATGCAGGTTATGACGTTCATTATGTGGATCAATCGCTTCAGGATTACCTTGCTCCGGCTTTTTATATCACGGCTCCCATCGATGATTATTCCAATAACAGCATCTATATAAATAATGCGAAGGGGAACTCTGGAATTTCTGCGTTTACGACACTTGCTCACGAAGGCTATCCCGGTCATCTTTATCAGACGATCATGAGCTATTCCTCTGGCATGGAACCTGTGCGAAGCCTTTTAAATTATCCGGGTTATGTGGAAGGATGGGCAACCTATGTAGAAATGATGAGCTACCGCTATGCGGGCCTGGATACGGATACCGCCGATCTGCTTATGCATAACCAGTCTGCGACTTTAAGCCTTTATGCATCTTCTGACATTGGTATCCACTATGACGGCTGGACCGCCCCGGATATGTATAAATTCTGGGAAACATACGGTATCACAGACCATGATGCCATAGACGAGATTACCGGGCTCATTGTATCTGATCCCGGTAACTATCTGAAATATTATGTTGGTTATCTGAATTTTCTTGCATTAAGGGAAAACATACAGTCCTCCTATGGTGGCAGCTGTTCGCTCACTGATTTTCACAAAACACTGCTGACCATGGGGCCTGCACCATTTTCTCTGCTGGATTCGTATTTTGATTCCTATTTTAAAAGTGCCTGGTAAATGTCACGTTTGCTGACACCGCGGTCTTTTGCCACAAGCTTCATTGCCTCTTTATGTGAGATTCCCTGTGACTCATAATGTGCCATATGATCCTCAATGGACATTGCTTCCCAGCTCTGCTGCTGTTCCTTTACCAGTTCCTCGCGGCTTCTTCCGCAGATGACCATAACATACTCTCCGCGCGGTTCCTGCCCGTTATAAAGATCAAGTACGCCGGAAAATGTGGTCTGCAGTTTTTCTTCATGCTTTTTGGTAAGTTCGCGGCAGAGCGTAAGTCTGCGGTCTCCAAGTGCATTCATAAGCTCTGTTACGGTCCTGATCAGGTGATGCGGGGCTTCATATAGTATGATCGTCCTTGTCTCGTCCTTTAATTCCTCAAGAACTGCTGCACGCTCTTTTTTATCTTTTGGAAGAAATGCCTCAAACGCAAAACGTCTTGTCGATCTTCCGGACATCGTAAGTGCAGTAATGCATGCCGCCGCTCCCGGAAGCGATGTGACAGGAACACCCTGTTCATAGCAGATGCGCACAATATCTTCGCCAGGGTCAGAGATTCCAGGTGTTCCCGCATCCGTGATCAGTGCGATGTTTTTTCCCTCTTTTAACTTCTCCACAAGCTGATATGCCTTGTCGATCTTGTTAAACTCATGATAGCTTGTCATCGGAGTCTTTATTTCAAAATGATTCAGCAGTTTGATGGAGTTTCTGGTGTCTTCTGCTGCGATCAGATCCACTTCTTTTAGTGTGCGTAGTACGCGGAATGTGATGTCTTCCAGATTTCCGATCGGTGTTGCACACAAATATAATGTTCCTGTCATATTTTCCTCCTGTTGGATTATCTAATCGGACATTTACAAAATTCAAATTTCCTTACGCATGGGCTACGAGTATAGATAACTGCAGGCACGCTTTCGCTGCTCATCGCTGGCAGCGGATACATAAGCGACCAAAGTACGGTCGCTAAGTACCGGCCGCTCTGAAGCACCTGCGAGTTACCCATACTCGCAGTCCATTGCGAACTAAGTTTATATGAGTTTTGTAAATGTCTGTTTTATCTAATACCCGTATATAGAATAGATTTCATCGGTGTACTGTCCTGGTGCTTTGTATACGATCAGGGGTTTTTCCACGGTCAGTCGGGATTTTCCACCTCTTGCACCTTCGATAAGTACCATATTTGGTTCTTTATCAACATATGGATACACCAGCTGCATCCGTTTTGGTTCTATGCGGTATTCGATCATCCTGCTGAAGATCTCTGCAAGCCGGAATGGGCGATGTACCATATAGAATCTTCCTCCGGGACGGAGCAGTTTTGCGCTTTCCCTTAAAATGTCATCCAGTGTGCAAAGCACCTCATGTCTCGCAATGGCCTTGGCATCCTTGGGATTGGCTATTCCATGCTGACCGATCATATAAGGCGGATTGGTCGTCACTACATCAAAAGAAGATGCTCCGAAGCGTTTCGAAGCATCTTTGATATCGCCTGTAACTATGGAAATGCGCTCTTCCAGATGGTTCAGCTGTACACTTCGTGCTGCCATGTCCGCACTTTCCGGCTGGATCTCAAGGCCGGTAAAGTGCTCTCCTTTTGTTTTTGCCTCAAGGAGGATCGGTATGATCCCGGTTCCTGTCCCAAGATCGAGTGCTTTCTCTCCCTTTTTAACATTGGCAAATCCGGACAAAAGCACGGCATCCATTCCAAAGCAGAATCTTCCCGGATCCTGAATGATGGAATAACCGTTTCTCTGCAGCTCGTCCACCCGCTCATGTTCATGTACAAGCTTATTCTGCATCATGATTCTTTGACTGTTCCCTCCGTTTTTCTCTGCCTTCAAAATCACGTCTGTTGTTCTTCTTCCGGTTGCGGTTCTGATAATGTGATTCTCTTCTGTTATCGCTTTGCGAACGATTGTCACCTTGTGAACGATTCTCACTTTGTGAGCGATTGTCGTTGTGCACGCGATTGTCATTCTGTGCATGATTATCGTTCTGTGAGCGGTTCTCACTTTGTGAACGGTTTTCATCCCGTCTGTCCGCACGTTTGTAATCTCTGCGGTTTTCGCGCTGTGGACGATCCTGGTTTCGATGGTTATTCGGACGGTTTCCGCGGCTGCCACCGTTATTATCCTTTTCTTCTACTTCATTCTGGTCGTCTTCCAACGCCTTTAATTCTTTCATTTCTTCCGCAGTCAGTTTTACGTCTTTTCTTCTTCTCGGACGGAAACTGAGCTGTTCTACATGGTACTCACGGAGTTCTTTCTCATCTCCGTTATCGATCAGCACCTTAACCAGCTGGCGGAGTACACTGACACTGTTGACTTCACCCTGGAAACCGTCATCCGTCTGAACCGTATCTCCAACTACCGGCAGACGGCTGTTTAAGTATTCGTAAGTCTCCTGCTCGTTTTTCAGGCAGCACATCAGTCTTCCGCAAACACCTGAGATCTTGGTCGGATTCAGGGAAAGATTCTGCTCTTTTGCCATTTTGATCGACACCGGCACAAAATCTGTAAGGTATGATTTGCAGCAAAGCTCTCTTCCACAGATTCCGATTCCACCCATGATCTTGGTCTCATCGCGGACACCAATCTGGCGAAGCTCGATTCTTGTACGGAATACCGCTGCAAGGTCTTTTACCAGTTCACGGAAGTCGATTCTTCCGTCTGCAGTAAAATAGAATAACAGTTTATTATTATCAAATGTGTACTCTGCCTCCACAAGCTTCATCTCAAGATTGTGCTTCTGGATCTTTTCTTTGCAGATCTTAAATGCTTCTTTTTCTTTTTCGCGGTTCTTCTCGACTACCTTTTCGTCCTCATCCGTTGCAACACGGATCACCGGTTTTAACGGCTGGATGACCTTGTCATCCTCAACTTCCTTTGGTGCGATCATTACGGTACCCATTTCAATACCGCGTGCCGTCTCCACAATTACATGCATTGCAGGATCCAGATCATAATCGAGTGGATCAAAATAATAGATTTTTCCTGCATTGCGAAAACGGATTCCTACTACTTTTATCATATTATTAATTCTCCTTAATCGTCAGTAACAGTAATTCGATCACAAGATCGAAATTCACGTTTGCATTCAGACGTATCTTTGCCTTTGACAGCGCTTCCAAAATATTTTCAATTCCGTTATAGGACCGTTTGGCAGCCTGTTTTTTAATATCATAGACCTCATCTTTAAAAATAAGGCCGTTTACATCATTGGTTGCTTTCATATAAAGAATATCGCGGAACCAGATCATCATAAGATCAAAATAATCATTGATCTGGAGCTTGTATTCGCTGATCTGTTTTACCGCAGAACTCATCTCATAGAGATCGATATCATCCAGCCGCTTCATGAGCTGCAAAGCGGCAGCTTTCAGCTCATTGAACGAATCAGAGGAAGCAAGCTGGATCGCTTTTCCAACATTGCCCTGCGCAAATGCGGTACAGACATCCGCCTGATAATCCGGGATCTTATATTTGTCCATAAGAAAACTCTTGATTACATCATCCTTGACTGCTTTCAGGTTGAGTGTGATGCATCTCGACAGAATGGTTGGAAGAAAACTGTCCGCATTTGTGGTCAGAAGAAGAATGACCGCATAAGCCGGCGGTTCTTCAATCGTCTTCAAAAGCGCATTCTGCGCCTGCTGATTCATTTTCTCCGCTTCATCCACAATATATACCTTATATTTGCTGCTGTATGGTTTGATCACAATGTCATTATTCAGCTGTGTACGGATATCATCGACACTGATGGTGTTTGGTTTCTCATGTCTTACGTATATGATATCCGGCTGGTTGTGATCCATCGCCTGTTTACAGGAACGGCACTCAAGGCATGGTTCCGCCTGATTCTTTTCACACTGCAAAGCCATTGCAAAAGCCTCAGCGATCATCATTTTCCCAGACTCTGCCGGTCCATTCAAAATATAAGCATGGGATACTTTATCCATACGTATTGCGTTTTCCAGATGCTCAATGATCTGTTTATGTCCTATGATATCTTTAAATCCTGCCATAAAAACTCTCCAATCCTAAGTCAGTATATCAAGCAAAAGCCCCTGGATCTCTCCGATGCGATCCAGAATCGCGATATGATCCAGCTCTTCTTTGAGCAGTTCTCCCGCCAGTTCATCCAGATTGCTGTCGATCAGACGGATAATTCCATACACTCTGTGTCTTCCACGCCGGTCAAGGAAATTCTCCCTTGAAAACTTATGGGAACGATATACGACTTCATTTAAAAAATCTTTGATCAGGGAACGATATTTCTTCATATCCCGGATATCCATATGCCGGGCAATGAGGTTTCCCTGTACGGTAATGTCCTGCAGCAATGCATCTACTTTTGCCTGAAGATCTGCATCCGTGATCGCACTTGCCAGTGTAAATTTAAAGGAACCATCACCAAGTTCCGTTTTTGCAGTGTCCGGAACCTGTGAGACCTGATTGACATTGTTTACCTTTAAATCCATGAAAACTCCCCCTTAACAGACCTGTTGTCTGATATACGCTGCCACCTTGTCGATGGTATTTTCAAGCTTCTCATTTTCAAATCTTACGGAAACTCCTGCATCCTTAAGCTTCTCCTCGGAAAAATCCTCCGAATCCGCAAGAAATCTCCGACACATCTCCGTATACTTTGGTATCTTCTGTTCTTTCTCCCTCGCAATCGCCCGAAGAAGCCTTTCACCATCTTCTACCTCGATATAAACCGGAACAACCTGCGCGGCTCCATAATACTGTCGTATCTTTACATACGTCTCCAGTGTGCCGATCAGAAGATAGCTGTTGTCTGCCAGATCCACCTGTCCGTCATCTACGGTAAAATACTTCCATACGCCATATACGGTATCGTATGCGCGGAGTTCCACGATCTTATTCGCATTCTGAAACTGCGCAACCTGATCTTCATTGCAAAAATGATACTCCCTGCCTTCTTCCTCGCCTTCCCGGATTGGCCGGGTCGTATATGGTATGATCTTTTTTAAAGAAATGTCCTGTCTTTTGAAAAGTTCACGGTAGATCGTATCTTTTCCGCTTGAACTTTTTCCCATTAAACAAAATATTTTACCCACGTTTTCTATCCTTTAAGTATAATATAGTCCGCTTCAATTGACAATTGTTATCCGCCCATCGGGAGAAAGTCCCTCAACATCCAGCCCAAGCTGAATGCACTGTTTCATATCTTTTACAAACTTCCCGCTTATCTCTTCTCCCGGTACAATGATCGGAATTCCAGGCGGGTACAAAAATACAAAGCCTGCGGACACTTTTCCAACAGATTCCTCAAGCGGGATCTCCTGCTGCGGCGCATCCTCCGCATCACGCATCTGCATCACCTTTTTATTTTCAGTATAAACTGACCTCGATTCAAGTTTTCCAGCGGATTTTCTATTCTTTTTCTGTTCCAATTTCTGATCAATGTCATATAATGCATGAATCAGCCGGTCAAACCCTTCCTGTGTATCCATGATGCTGGTCATCGCCACCACGTATTTGTCAGTGACCATCTCCATCTGAAGGCGGTACTCAGATAAAAGCATGTCGTACAGTTCTTTGCCGTTCAGATAGTCCGGGGCCGGGAACATCAGAATCTTTCCATCATCAAATGCATAACTTTCGCACTCCGACAGGTCCGCTTTCGACAGAACATGGATATGTGCAAGCTTTCCGGCTTTTGCATAAAAATCATCCAGAAGCTTCCGGTAATTACTGAACAATTCCTGCCCCTCGTCTTTCACCATGCGGATACATTTTTCCATTCCCGCCATAAAAATATAAGACGGCGAACTTGTCTCAAAGATTCCGAGATATTTTGCGATATCCTTCTCTTTGATGCGGTCTGAGCAGACATGAAGTAACGCGGTCTGCGTAAAAGACGGAAGCGTTTTGTGCAGACTTACGATCACAACATCAGCCCCAAGCTTCACCGCATTCTCCGGAAAACCTCCGCCAAAGCCAAAATGTGCTCCATGTGCTTCATCCACGATCAGCGGGATTCCGCGCCGGTGTACCGTTTCCGCAATACTTCTGATATCGGAAACAACCCCATCATAGGTCGGCGATGTAATCACAACTGCCGCAATATCCGGATACAGAGTGAGTTTCTCTTCGACTGCGTCTGCTGTGATCTGCCCCTGAATTCCAATATCAGCAACCTCAGGATAAAGATATACCGCATCATATTCATTCAGAAAAATCCCGTGGTATACCGCTTTGTGACTGTTTCGTGCAACCAGAATCCGGCTCTTCTTTGGTGCTGCTGCACAGATTGCAGCCAAAAGTCCACAGGTACTTCCATTCACCAGATAAAAGCTTCGTTTTGCCCCGTATAATTCCGCCGCTCTTTGCTGTGCATCGCGGAGTATCTCCTCTGCATGATGCAGATTGTCAAATCCATCGATCTCCGTAATATCGATCGTGTAGGGATTTGGAAAATCGATTGGCCGTCTTTTATGCCCCGGCATATGAAACGGATAAATATTCGATTGTGTATATTCGATCAACTTCTGATCCAGCACAGATATTCTCCTTTACCCAAGAAATCTTTCCAGTTCCGGCATCCAGTCGTCAAAGAAAATCTCTTTTTTGCAGACAGCCCGCCATACGGGCTCTGTAAATTTCACAAGACGATCCATCACATCCTGCCATTCCGGTAATTCGCGTTTTGTCGCTTTTGCATATTTTTCCCAGCGCTTTTTCATATAAGTGTAATCCCGATAGGATTCCAGCTGCTGCATTCGTTTGAGCCGAAGGATCTTTGGCATCTTTGCCGTCAGATCGGTCAGTTCATCGACCAGTCTTCGTCCACTGATCGACTGTGTCCGCAAAATCTCATCGACAGTCTCGTAAGCTTCCATGGAATCAATCAGTTCCAGCTGACTCATGATCTGACACAGATTGTCAGCGAGAAGATTCTCGGAAGGATATTTGCGGTAAACGATCGTCTTTTTTTCTTCCATAAAAAGAGGCAGCTCGCCCTTTTCCGAGATGCAGTTGCGGTCTTCGAATGGAATCAGTTTTACCTCAAGCGGCACTTCCATGCCATCCATTTCGCCCATCAGATTCCACTGGAATCCATGCTCTTTCTGCACAGCCATGCCTTTCCAGCTGATATGGACGGAACGTTCCTTGCAGAATATAACTGCGATCATATACGTTGCCAGCTTCCACGACATTTTCTGCCCCGGGATCAGTTTATTCTCCGGAATCTTTTTACTGCTCTCCATATAGTAAAATTGAAGGCAGCCATTCTGTCCCTTTTTATAAGAATCCAGTCCAAGAATCTGCGGATTTGCAAGCCACATGAAGTCCGCATACTCCGATTCACTGATCAGCCGCATAGTTTCTTCAAGCACATATCCATAAAGCAGATTTGGAAAAGGAATCTGAAGTGAAACACATTTTTCCTTTAAAGCGGTCTCATCAATTATTCCAAGTTTCATTAGAGCCACACTCCAATCATGTTCTGTACTTTCTTTAAAACCTTCCGCTCTTTTGCATAGTCCAGCAATGCAGAAATATCCTTATCCGGATCCTTGATGTATTCCTGGATTGCGGTTTTAAAGGTCTCCCGCTCCATCTTGCTTTCGTATTTTAAACAGTCACAGATCATGCGGTCTTTGTCATAAATCTGAAAATGGTTCCCATTCAGAACAATTTTTGAAGCACCGATCTTCATGGATTCCGGTTCTGTATAATATGGGATAACTTTTGGGTAATCCATTTTAAAACGGGATTTGGAAGTATTCTTATCCACCGCAAGACTCCATCCAAACGGCTTCTGTTTGAGATACCCATATGCATACAGAGCACTCTCCATACACAAAAGCGCATCCGGGAAAAGGCGTGCGATAAGCTCTTCTTCCGAAAAACGGTCTGCGCGGTCGGTATAGTATCCGTTTTTGATACGGATCAGCTGTCCGTTTTCCACAAAATCAAGTATTCTCCGATAATCAATTCCAAGACTGCTGAGCTCTTCTTTTTTCACAATTCCGCCCTGCTTCTCAATATAACCATAAATCTGATCTAATATTGCTTTTGATGTATCCTTTCTTTTGTAGTTCGTTTCCATTTTTTCCGCTCCATAATTATTATAGTGGTACTTATTATATATTCTACCTTTATTTGAGCATTCCGTCAATCGAGACGTGGACCAGCTTGAGAATTATGGTTTTCCATAGAATAGGGTTGCAAAAGACATCTATTTATATAATTTGACAGATTCACAAAATGATTGTTCTTTTGTGACTTGGGAGAGAATTAGAATTTCTTAATGTATCTGTCATAGACAGCAATGTTCTGCCATGGATGGCAGAACAAATCCTAACGAGCCACGGATGGCTCGTTTAGGATGGTTGCGTAAAGAATATACACGTTCGAAACAGATACGTTTAGAAATTCTTATTTCTCGGACAATGGAACAAAAAATAATATTTTGTGAATCTGTCCAATATAAAAGACTATGGATGTCTTTTGCAGCTTCTTCTAAAAAAACAGCAACACCCCTGCAATGGGATATTGCTGTCAAATGTTTATTTGAATAACCGGTCTTTCTTATTGTATTTCTTTTTCTTCGTCTCGCGGAAACGATCCTTCCGATCTTTCTTTACCGTGCGGTTATGACGGATCACATAGATATTGTCATAGATCCTTTTTATAAAGAAGATTAATGCGCAGATTGCAATCACTGCAAGAACAATGCCAAGTACATAGATCGGCTTGATCACAATCGTGCGTCCCGCATCCGAATCTGATGCCTCCGTTTCGTCAAACATGGTGTCCGGAGTATCCACCTGTGCAGCGATGATATTGGCAGATCCAACATCGTGTCCTGCATAGGTATACTGGATCGTTGCCACAGAATCATCATCCGATTCTTCTACATTCATTGTGGACGTTGCATCTGTAAATGACGCAGTCTTCGGAATTACAATATAAGAAGAATCATCGAGTGACACAAAGGATTGATGGTTATTTAAAATTCCTTTATCTTTCAGACTCTCGTCAGAAATTGTCGACTCATTCTGTGCAATATTTACAGCCTGGAAATTATTAAAACAATAATCTAAAAGGCTTGTCGTATCCAGATAATGCTGCGGATTGGTGCTGTGCATGATCACACACACAAGTGTCAGTCCATCTTTTTCCGCATACGTTACCAGCGTGTTTCCGGCGTCATCTGTAAATCCGGTCTTACCACCAGTACAATATTCGTACAGATACTTTCTCGTTCTGGACGGATACAGCATCTGATGATCATTACTGAGCGGAGTCGGCTCTGCATGCTTATTTGTCGGTGGAATCTCATAAGTTCCGGTTCCAACAATCTTGCGGAATGTTTCATTTTTATAAGCTGCGCTGGCAATCAAAGCCATATCATGTGCGGAAGTCCAGTGATTTTCGTCTGGAAGACCGTTTGGATTGTTAAAATGTGTATTGGTGCAGCCGAGATCTTTTGCAGTGCTGTTCATCAGATCGATAAACGTACTGTAATCTCCACCAAGCTTCTGGCCCACATGCTCTGCCACTGCATAAGCACATTCATTGGCTGACTTCAAAAGAACTGCGTAAAGGCACTGTTCCATCGTCATCTGTTCATCCAGGTCTCTGGCAATATGGGAAGTTGCACCTTCATTCTTAAACACCGCATCAGCAGAAAACGTAACCGTCTCATCCATCGAGCAGTTCTGAACTGCCAGATATGCGGTCATGATTTTGGTGATACTTGCCGGATAATTCACTTCATCCGAATTTTTATCATAAAGAATCGTGCCGGAATTGACTTCCATTACGATTGCCGAAGGGGATACAATCTCCACTCCTTCCGGCCAGTAGGCATCATCTGCTTTTGTAATCTGCGGATTTATCTGTAAAACACAAAGCGCCGCAAGCAGTCCTGCTGTGACTCTCTTCAGTTTCTTTGTAAACTTCATCTGAACTATTTTCTCCTCTTTTTACTCAACTTCTTAAGTATAATCGCATCAAAAAAACAATGCAACCTGTTTATGAAAAAAGACTTTTCACCCCAGGCAAATTATAATACAATAACTCTAGTATATGGATTTCTCCATAAATATAGAAAGGAAATGAATGACAAATGAGACTCCGCAATATTCCGGGCGCAGATGAGGTCATCTCAAACAGCGCTTTTTGTATACAAAATCCAATCGAGTTAAAAGGAAAATGGCATGAATTTTTCGGAAACACCAATCCGATCCACATTGAAGTCGGCATGGGAAAAGGACGGTTCCTTATGGATCTCGCAAGACAGAATCCACAGATCAATTACATTGGTATTGAACGTTATACCAGTGTTCTTCTGCGCGCCGTTCAGAAAATCGATGAAGATCCTTTAGATAATGTACATTTTCTGTGCATCGATGCAGCCACACTTCCTGAGATTTTCGACCATAATGAAGTTGACCGTATCTATTTAAATTTTTCCGACCCATGGCCAAAGGACCGTCATGCGAAAAGACGCCTGACTTCCCGCGAATTTCTTGCCCGCTATAATGAGATCCTTACCGCTGATGGAAGAATCGAATTCAAAACGGATAATCAGGATCTTTTTACCTTTTCACTCGAAGAGATCGAGGCTTCCGAGCTCTGGCATTTAGATGCCTCCACAAGAGATCTGCATCATGATCCAAAGATGAATCAGGGCAATATCATGACCGAATACGAAGAGAAATTCTCCTCCAAAGGCAATCCGATCTGTAAACTGATTGCCTCCCGCTAACAAAACAGATAATGGAATGATTCCAATCCTGATCTGCATCGGACTCGCGATCTATCACTTATTTATTTAAAGATCTTTCTGGCAAAATTGTAAAGTGCATTTTGCCAGACAACCGTCTGATGTCCACCTTCTGTATCATAAAAAATATGTTCAATATTCTGCTGATTCATGTAATCATTCAGCTCATACGTCACTTCTCCGCAGACATCGTCAGATTTTCCAACTGCTAACATCAATACATCAAATGGCTTTTCTTTATTGACCGGAAGATTCAGGTCATGCAGTGGTGCCGAAATCATGCTGGTATCGTTTGCTTCCTCAACCGCTGTTGCCGAGGAAAAAGCGCCAACATATCCGAACAGTTCCGGATAAGTATACGCCATTGCCAATGCATTTCTTCCGCCCATGGAATTGCCCGCAACTGCTGTATTTTCCCTTCCCTGTTTTACAGAATAATGAGAATTGATATATGGCATCAGATACTGAACGACCTCTTCTGTTGTATGATCAAACGGTTCGATACACGACCAGAAATCCGTATCATCCACGCTTTCCTCCTTATTAACATTACTGTTTGGACAAACCACGATCATTTCCGGAACATCTTCAAAATAACTGAGATTCTGCAGGATCACATTGGCTTTTTTGTTTCTCCACGTCCTGTGGCTTCCGCCGTAACCATGAAGCAGGTATAAAACCGGATAACTTTTCTTATCGTCATAATCCGCCGGGAGAAAAACCATCGCATGTCTCATCGTCTGCGTAATCTCCGAATAATAGGCAATCATCTGTGGCGAGCGGTATTTGTACCCTTTCTGTTCCTCAATAAAATAAGGATCTGGTGTTTCTTCCACAATTCCTTCTGCATTTTCCTGCTGTTTCAATTGAGCAATTTCTGCCTCTACAGCACGTTTTGACTTTTCTTTCTGAATGTTTGTGATCTGTCCTGCAGCAAGGACAGCGATCAGCAGCATGATTCCTAAGATACGATAAATTTTCTTGCGCATATTTCCCCCATAACCCCGAATCAATGGATTCCGTTTACTTTCAGTATCTCCAAATTTATATAATAAAAAACCCTCAACGAATCGCTATGTTCGTCAAAGGTCTTTTCGCATACTCATATTCAGCTATAAATAAGTCGAGTGCGCCACCAGGGGTTCGAACCCTGGACACCCTGATTAAGAGTCAGGTGCTCTGCCAGCTGAGCTAGTGGCGCATACGTTGCATCTCAGTGCACGGTTTATTATATATGATAGATTTTATAAATGCAAGTCTTTTTTTTAATTTTTTCAAATTTTTTATTTGCATGTATTTTATATGTATTGCACAATTTTTCTATTTCATTTTCAGGTAAACCGTGTATGATATGAAATGGTAGTTACGTTACACTTCCTGGTTCACTAAATCCTCATTTAACGAGCGATTTGTTGCTTCAAAATCGTATTGACAAAATCAAAACACTTAATATAATATACTTACCCAGGCAGCTGGAGGACGTGTTCTCATCTGATCCGAGCCTTACGGAAAGGATGATTATTGATACCAACAGAAAACATAAGAAATAGCCGTCCTGCTCTCGTCAAAGTTTAGGAACGGCTATCTCTTGATAACTTAGTATTAAATTCGCCGGGTCGGGTGAAGCGCACTCACCTTCCGGCTGCCTCGTTAAGCATATTATATGGTACACCTACATTTTTGTCAAACTTAACACTGTCCTGTTTACAGGGCTTTATCCATTTTAAGTTTCACATTGTCTATATCTATTTAATATGAGAAAGGAGCAGATATCACCCTGATACCTGAAAAACACTATGAAAGTTGAAGAAAGATTATTAAAATATGTATCCTACTGGACAACCTCCGATGAAGGATGCAGCAAAATTCCAAGCAGTGACCGTGAATTCACCCTCGGACGCGAACTGGAAAAAGAATTAAAAGATCTCGGACTCTCAAACGTCACACTGACCGACCACTGCTATGTCTATGGACTTCTCCCTGCCACTCCCGGCATGGAAAAAGCAAAAGCGATCGGCTTTATCGCGCATATGGACACCGCTCCTGATTTTTCCGGAGAAAATGTTAAACCTCAGATCATCCCGGATTACGACGGCGGTGATGTACTGTTAAAAGGTTCCGGTGCAGTCCTTAAAGTATCCGACTTTCCTACACTAAAAACTTTAAAAGGAAGAACTCTGATCACCACAGACGGCACAACACTGCTCGGTGCTGACGACAAAGCCGGTGTTGCCGAGATTCTTACCGCTGTGGAACAGCTGATCCAGGAAGGAACCCCGCACGGCGATATCTGGGTTGGAATCACACCGGATGAGGAAGTTGGCGCCGGCGCAGACCTTTTTGATCTGGATTATTTTAAAGCAGATTTTGCATACACCGTTGACGGTGATTATGAAGGTGAAGTTGCATACGAAAACTTCAATGCCGCAAGTGCTGATTTTGTCGTAAAAGGCGTGAATGTTCACCCTGGCGAAGCCAAGGATATCATGGTCAATGCGGCTCTCATTGCATGTGAGATCGCCGGGAAACTCCCGAAAGACGAAACACCTTCCCACACCGAAGGCCGTGAAGGCTTCTATCATCTCTGCGATATGTCCGGCGATGTTGCAGAGGCAAAGTTATCTTATATTGTACGTGATCATGATAAAAAACGTTTTGAAGAGCGTCTTAACTTCCTGCGTTCCCTGGAACAGGAATTTAACCAGATGTATGGCGAAGGCACTGTTTCCCTGACCATTACGCATTCCTATGAAAATATGTTATCTGTCATCGAGAACAACTTCTATGTGATCGAGCTTGCCCGCAAAGCGATCGCTTCAGTCGGACTTGAACCAATCTCCCGCCCTGTCCGCGGCGGCACAGACGGAGCACGTCTTTCCTTTATGGGACTTCCTTGTCCAAACCTCGGAACCGGCGGCTATGGATTCCACGGTCCTTTTGAGCACATCAGTATAGAAGGCATGGAAACTGCGGTACGCATCATCAAAGCAATCGCTTCTAACCCGGTTCTTCCGAAATAATTCATATGTCACTACGCAAAGAGAGCCTGAAAACATAAACTGTTTTCAGGCTCTCCTGTAACTCTATCCTTTTTCAACTACATATTCGCAATCAGTGCTGCGATCTCTTCCGGTGTCATCATCCGGTTTGGATCTGACAGATCCGGCGCCGGTGTGTCATTTACCGGTTCCGCTTCAACCGGAGTCTCTTCCGCAGCCGGTTCTACAACTTCTTCTACGATTGGAGCTTCCTCGACAGCCGGCTCTACAACTTCATCTACGATTGGAGCCTCCTCGGTGGCCGGCTCTACAACTTCTTCTACAATTGGAGCCTCCTCGGTGGCTGGCTCTACAACTTCTTCTACAATTGGAACCTCCTCGGTGGCTGGCTCTACAACTTCTTCTATAATTGGAGCTTCCTCAACGACTTCCGGCTGAACTACAGATTCCGGCTCAAGAACTTCTTCCTCTACAACCGGTGCTGCCTGAGCTTCTGTTTTCACAGCTTCTTTTGCCACAGATGCCGCCTCTGTCTTAACTTCAGAAGCAATCTTCTCTGCCTGATAAGCTGCAGCTTCTCTGATTGATTCCTCAATTGTCTTCTCCAGCTGGGATTTCAGATCATCCTGAATCTTTCCGGATTTCAGGTATTTGTCAAGCTCACTGATATTGGAAAGCAGTTCCTGCTGCTTGGACAGAATATCCTGATTATTCTGATCGATCAACGTCTTCTGGTTATTCATCAAAGCTTCATTATTCGCATGGAACTTCTCCTGAAATGCCTCTAACATATCCATAACCTGATCATTGGAATTAAGCAGTGCCTCTGCATTCTCGCGGTTGCGGTTAATCGTCACCTTCGCGATCGCTTTCTGAGCATTGATGATGTTATCGGCCGGAACAGATGCCGTCTGCTCCATCTGACCCATCCTTTTTTCCATCATCTCGTATGTCTTCTTTAACATCAGATAAGATGCCTTCTCAGATCTGAGAATCATATCATACTGTTCCTGCATACGTGTTTCCTTCTGATACATCTTCTTCTGAATAGAAACGATCAGAAGATATAATGCAACCAGCATCAGAACGCCAAATATTCCAAGCATTCTGTAATCTGTCGGGAAATTGAGCATTACATATAATTCTAATATAAACAGAACTGCTAATGCTATAGCCGAAAAAATGATCTGAACACTGGAAAAATCCGCCTTCTTCTTTGAACCCGCTGTTTGTTCTTCGCCCATTATTGTATTCTCCATTTTCTTTCGTATCAATACGTAGTGTGGATGCTCTATATAACTGTAACTTCTCTAAATATTGATGCTGTTCATTTTATGATTTACAGGATAAATATACCATAAAAATATAAAATCTACAACCTTTAGCCTATTTTGTGTCATTCTACAGTGCTTTGATCACTTCAACCCTTGTAATAACCTGATCCCTCATGCTATCCACACGCAGCGCACAGTCTTTGTAATATGTACATGCCCCAATTGCAATACTTTTGTCCTCTCTCTTTAATCTTTCCGCAAGAACATCCCTTAAAAGCCTTGTTTTCTCTTCCGGTATTTTAACTCCTGAAATCAGATTTGCATGTCCAACTGTTTGGCTCCCCCTGCATATAATATGATCTGTCTCATCAAAATTACAGAATAAATATTTCCGAATCGCAAAAAGTCCAGCAATTGCAATAATCCCAAGTAATGTCTGAACACCATTTAAATGTTCTACAACCATCTGTCTGGATGTTGCAAAAAGAAGTACTTCGATAATTGTTCCCGGTGTATGCGTACATAACATTTTGACAAATTCAATTCCTATTGCCAGGGACATTGCATATTCCATATAATAGTTTAATTCCATAGAATCCCCTAATATATGAAAAATGCTCTGACACATTAATTTTATAACTAAAACTTCCCACACCGATACGATGTGTTGAACCTTGAAAATTCAATATTTCAGCCAATAAAAAAGGCATAAACCTGTTCTGTTTGGTATAATGGAATTGACTAGAAACCATTTTAACAAAGGAG
>NZ_VUNI01000019.1 GCF_009695765.1 Roseburia porci | reverse complement strand
TGGATGAATTGCATCAGCGAAGCTGCTTGTCATTGACATTTAGCTTAGGTGCGAAGTAACATCTGACAGCCTGAATGATTGCAACAAAAAGTTAAAGTTTTACTGACAACTAGCTTGACAATGAGCGCTCCTCAGAATCTAAACAAACTCGTTAAACCTTTGTGTACATTTTGATGACAATCATGACATAACGTCACAATATTGTCCTCATCCGCTGCTCCACCCATTGCATAATCAAATAGATGATGTCCTTCTGTATGATCTTTACTTCCACATATTTGACAGGTCTGCAAGTCTCTTTCACGTCCTTTCCTTTGTACTCTAGAATGCTCTGCTCCTCTTTTCATATAGCTCCTCCTTTATCATGAAAGCATCTTTCACTTTTGTTACATAAACCTTTTTCCGCCAATTCTCAGCGGATACTCATTTGAACGCTCCGCTGAAGAAAACTTAGAAAGGAGGTATTTCGACGGGCTGATCATAGATTTATCAGGTCTTCTACCCGTTATAGTCCAAATGAGATTATCATAATTGAATTCTATTCTCCCAGAAGACGATCATTTCATAGAATAGGATTCGGTATTATTCACTTTTATAAGTGCTTTTTTAAATGTAGAAACATCTTTTAGCCCAAGAGCTTTTACAGTATCCTTATGACTTTTCATTTCTTCTAACAATCTGCTTTTTCTGATTCTTTCCTGAACTGTCATCCCAGCACCCTCTCTTCTTTTGATGATTTAATTATAGTCTCTAGCAAGTTCATAATATACGTAGATTGCTGCGAATTAAGGCTTGTTATTTCCCCGACAGCTGTGGAAAAGGTGGTAATTTTCGAGTATAATATTGTATGCAATACAATAAGATTACGAGGGGGAAATACTATGGGTAAAAAATCCATTAAAGAAAATAAAAACATATACCAGCAAGCTCGCGATGAAATTGAAATGACTAGAGCTGCTGTAGAAGATGCCACTGGTGGCATTTTAACTTCAAGCAGAGTTGAAAAAATCGAAAACGGATCTCTAAATGCGCATCCGGAAGATGTAATCCTAATGGCCGAGGTTTATAACAAACCAGAGCTTTGCAACTACTTTTGCACTAACGAGTGTCAAATAGGGAAAAAATACGTTCCAGAAGTAGAGACTATCCATGATCTTCCACAAATCACAATGGAGCTTTTATCTAATCTAAATGCTCTTAACCATGATAAAGAGCGCATAATTGATATTACTGCTGATGGACAGATTTCAGCGGATGAACGTGAAGATTTTGAATTATTTAGGGAGCACCTATCAGAAATGTCTTTAGCTATCGAAACCTTAAAACTCTGGGTTGACAAAGAACTTGCATAAACAAAAGCGGCCTCAATTGGAGACCGCTTTTGTTTATAACTTTGTAAATGCTTTTGTTATTTCAGTTGTTAATTCCAATTGACTTTCCCCATCAAGTCTGTACGATGTTCTAATGACCATCGTCCCTATAATCGCATAGGAACCAGAATATAGTAATGTATTATCAAATCCAGATAGGTATTCACATCTTGCCTCTGCATCTTTCACTGATTTATATACCTCAATGGCTCCACCCACATCAGTTCCTTTATCAACAATCGTATCTCCTTCAACACTATCACTATCTATATCACTTATAGTAAAATACAAACAAGCAGTATAACCACCATCTTTTCCAAGCATCATATTGGGGTCATTATCCTCAGATACGGCTTCTACTTCCTTTATCTTACTAACTGTTTTTAATCTTTCCGTCACCCATTTTTCTGAGGGATTCTCTATTTGAGCAACAACCTTAAGATCATCTTTCATGCTGTCAATCAACTTGTATATCGTCGCAGTATCATTTTCAATCTTATTAGCCGTATTTCCGTCCAAAACGGTCTGTATTACATCAGCAAGTTCTACACTCTCTTTTTCTAATCTCCCTGCTGTAGCAGAAATCCCTTCAATATTATCTACACAGACTTTTTTTAATGCTTCATCGTATCTTGTAGACATTTCATTATATTCATCAACAGCCTTATTATAGGCATTCGTTGCTTTTATAGCCGGACTTATCATCATAAAGTATAAACTAATACAAGCTACTACAAGAATACCTATTACTATCCCCAGAATTTTCTTAGTTTTATTTGGAACAACTACTTCTTCACTGTCGTTTTTTTTTTCGTCTCTGGGCTCGTCTGGCATCAATGCCTTTTCTAATTCTTTTATAGCCTTTTCCGTTGTATGCTGGTTAAATAAACCTTCTTTAGCATATCCAACAATTTCAACTCTTCCCGGCAAAAACTTTAATGCCAAATAAGCCGTGTTTCCAACCTTACCATTCTTTATCGCAGCAAGGTAAATGTTTTCATCTTCCAATTCAGCAACGACACGCCCAACCTTCCAAATAGCATCCCTTAGTTTTAAATACGTAAGTTTCTTTACCTTTATCTCATCTTCAATTAACTTATCTTCCTTCACAGGAACATTATTATCTATTAATACGTTCTTTAATTCCTCGTTCATGACCCCTCCTAATGTACGAAAACAATTCCCTTCATGGTTGTAAGCATTTCTGCTCTTACTTCCTCTTCTGTTGGAACCACAATCTTTTCCCTCGAAGCAACCTTACTTTCAAATAGTGGTTTCATTAAATCTTCTGCAAATTTTTCTCTATTCTCACTTTGATACATATCTTTAAGAGTACTTCCTGTGAGCTTATCTTTTAAATCATCAACCAAGTCGTCTGCTTCTTCCTGACTAATTAAATAATCCACACACATTGTCTCAAACTTAGAAGAAATAATTTCAAACATTTGATCTGAATCACTCTCAAAGAATTTACTCAACGCCCATTTCGAAACAAAGCCTGCTGTCGCTCCACCAGCTATTCCTCCAACAATTGCTCCAGCAGTTGTTCCTCCCCCCGGAAGGATGAGTGTGCCAATTGCACCTCCAGCTATATGTCCAACATATGCTCCTCCGACACTAACAACAGTGACACATAGATTCTGTAATAACTGCTCCTTTGAAATTCTTCCTCTAAACAGATCAACAATATCTGGTGCAGTTAATACAACAACTATTACTCCTCCTGTTATTATCTGAGATTGTAATAACTTAGATATCTGACCAGCAATCTGACTTGAAGAAAGGCCTGCTGCCTCTACCCCATATGTTTGTAAGATTGCTTCTGATAGTCCCTTCCCTAAATTATTGGCTATCGCATCCGTCATAGGAGCCATAGTCGCAGGTATTCCCGTTTTAGCAAGCTGACTCGAAATTACATATGTTGCAAACACATATCCACCAGTTTTTAATCCATTCAAGCTTGCCTCTTTTAATGCTTCCTTGTTTTCAAGTCCATTATATCTGCATATTGCATAATCTAATACAAAACTGATACCAATCGCGCCAGCAGCAACTATCATTCCATTTTTTGCATCATATTTTAACGAATCAATATTCCCAGCCTTTGTTATATTTACAGCCTGCTGGTAAGTAACTTTTCCTTTTCTTACAATATTGGATGCCTCATTTGGATCAGTAACACCTGGTACTTTACCAGCTTCTATTTTTTTCGCCATAGATTCTACTGCCTTTTCATATTGATCAGCAGGAACCTCTAATTGCATCGGCTTACCTTCAGCATCTACATATCTATACAAACCGGTTTCTTCATCAAATGCTGCCGATACGCTTTTGCTAGCGGTAGAATAATACTTATCCTGAATAAGTGTAACTTCACCATTTCGATTTACTATTTTTCTATCCGGTCCATTTTTCGCATTGTCATCTCCAACGACTGTAGCATTTCGTCCTTTAAGCACATCCGATAAATTGTTTGCACGCTCAGCGGAAAATCCATGTCCTTTCTCATAAGTAAATTTTCTTTCGATTGTAAGATTCTCAACAGTCTTTAAATTACCTTCAAGATATCCACCTAATTCACCAATCGTTGTAGGACTTTCTTCTTCATAACCATTTGACTCTTTTGCAAATGCCTGTATTGAAGAACTATTTATAAAAAATGTTGCAAGTATCAAACCTGCTAAAATTCTTTTCATATTGACCACCCCACCTCAAAATCACCTAATAATTATATCATCCAATGCCATTACTCTCCACATAAAAGTGCGATAATTCCTGCAACTACAAGGATTGGAAGTGCTATGTAAATCAAGCCTCCCAAAACTAATCCAATAAGAATAATCGGGAAGCATACGATGTAAAGTAAAACTTTTGCAATTCCCCATGTTGCCTTAATAGCGAATACTATAAGTTTCCAACCCAGCCATATCAAACCAATCATAAATAATATATACAACATAATCGTTTCCTCCTTGTGAATACTTCTTGCTTATATTGATATTTTACATAACGCTCAAATCACCATAAACACTGATATATGTGAAATTCAACATCATAATTCTCCGAAAAAGAGAAAAGAGAGGCGCATCGCACCTCTCCTATACTGAACCTTTATATCATCGCCTTAATCAAAATACTCTGCTATAATACGTTCTACCTGCTCTTCAAAGTATTCCTTAAATTCTTTCACGTACTCCAACTTTACCTCATATGGAATCTCCTCCATAATCTCATTCACTTTTATGGTTCTGTTGTAGACAGTCTTTACCATTTTTTCTTTGGCATTCTTTCCGGTCTTTTTCCCGAAAACGGTAATATACAGCTCTGTCTCTGAAAACTCGTCTGCTTCCATCTCCTGAACATCATCCCCCCAGCATACCGTTATTTTTAAGGAAGATAAGCCAATCCTTGTCCGTCATTCTGTGAAAGAGTCTACTAAAGTAAATCCTTGTTTGTAGATCCAGATTAGAGATATCCGCCTCTTCTTCCGTAGCTCTTGAAGCGAGTGCCGGATCCTTCAGACGGAAATCATTCACATTAAACATTTACATATCCTTCCATCTGTGTCATTGTGATGAGAAGATCCTCTTCTGTAAGTTCAACCTCATCGCTTACCTGTGCCAATTTGAGTGAACCATTTTTCTTAAGCTCTGCCATTGCCAATTCATGGTCTTTGTAATTCCAATCCAGATAAGAACTATTCATAAATGCAAGTGCGATAAATATTATCACTATAGCCGCACACAATGAAATGAGAATCCATCGAATCGTTTTCAGCTTTGCTGTACTTCTTTTTGCAAGCTGTACTTCTTCCTTAACAGACTCACAAAATAACTGATGATTGACATCCTGCATAACCATATAACACTGTTTCAGCAATTGCTTACGCTGTAAAATCTTATCACCAACTATCATCTTCCCTTTAAATTTCTTTTCCAATCCGCACAGGCAACGCGAAAAAGTAGATTTCCCGGCTCCGTTTTTACCTATTACGGCAATCACTGCACCCTCCTGCAACGAAATCTCAGAAATAATTATTGCATCTTCTTTTTCATATGAAAAAGAAAAATCTCGAAGTATCATTTTCTCCACATTGCCGGGTGCCGATTTTACATCTCTATGAAGATTCATACGCAGAGTACGAAGTCCCATGTTAGAAAGTGTTTTTTCTGAATAATTCTTAAACTCATCCATGGAAATATCAAGGACAATCTTTCCTGCTTTCATATAAATAACTCTGTCACAAAGCTCTGTTAGCCCAATCCTCTTGTCAAAGCCGCTGCCGAAAGCTCCTCACCGATTTTTACACAGCATGTCATTAACGGTACAATTCTATATTCAAACATTTTGGAGAAGTTTCTTCCGCCAATACGAATATCTCTCATCTTCATTGCAGCGTTGATAGAAACAAATTCATCAATTACCGTGGGGAAGAAACGAAACATAACGGAAAGAGGAATAATAATCTTATCGCTAAGATGCATCCTCTGCATCGCCGCTGTAAATTCACTGACGGTTGTTGTGGAAATCATATAGGCTCCCATCATCATACAGGGCAGGAATCTGGCAAGGATGCCACATATTCCGAGAAGCAGAAAATTTATGATACCACTGGTTTTGTCGCCCCAAAACACAAACGCCAAAAAGGAAGCTGAATATATCAGGATATATCCAATTGCAGTTTTATACTTTTTCGCAGTTAATAAAAATACCGCTGGTAAAATACAAAAAATCGGAGTCAGAAGCTGTAGCTTTTCTCCACCCATATAGCCTAAGACAAATACTGCCATGGTAAAAAGGAGAAGTAACTTCGTTCTGGGATCCAGCACAAGTCCTCGATTTTGCACACTGGTTTGTAAAATTCCTTTTCCCATTATGCAATGCCTGCCTTAACAAAATGCTTTTTCAACAATTTCTTTCCAAGGAGTGCCCCCATTACACCTGATACAAAACAGCAGACCAACAGCACAGGCGCAGTCCAAGGCTGCATAATATTGGTCAGCGAAGTAATATAATCCTGACCAAAACTCTGTCTTGTAGAAAAATATTTATCTGCATTTAAGTATAAAGGCAGGAAGTTACCAAAAAGGAGAATATGGAAAATACCATTTCCTATCACAGTTTTGATTGCACTTTGATCAACTGATAAATCGTCATCCCACTCCTCCTCTCGCTACTATTTATCCGTAAGTTAATATATAATTTTAGAACTATTAAAAAAAGAGTCCGTCACCGGACTCTTTCGCGCCCAAGCGGTATCGTTTACGACTAACTTTATCTCCGCGATGTGCGCATCTTTTTCCTATATAAATATTATCCTTTCACAGCTCCGGCAGCCATTCCGTTCACCATGTTTTTCACCAGACAGAAATACAACAATACAATCGGTACTGCAATAAAGACACTTCCTGCTGCAAATCTTGCAAATTCTGTCTCATCCAGACTCATCAGTCCTACCGCTACCGTATAGAGATTCTTCTCTTTTAATAACAGTTTTGGCAAAATAAAGTCACTCCATGGCCATGTAAAGGAAGTCAATGCTGTATATACAATAATCGGCTTTGACAACGGCAAATTGATTTTGGTAAACACTTGAAAATTCGTAGCTCCATCAATCCTTGCTGCCTCATCTACGGCTTTTGGAATCGTATCAAAAAATCCTTTCTGTGTCAGATATCCCATCGGTGCTCCTGCACTATAGATTAGAATCAATCCCCAAAGATGATTGATCAGATTAAACTGTGTCATCAGAAGATAAACTGCAATCATTCCCATAAAGGATGGAAACATGCCAAGCACCATGGTTGTTTTCATGATAGGCTTTCTTGCTCTAAACTCAAATCTTGACATGGTATAAGCTGTCAAGATAGTTAAAAACGTTCCTAAAATACAGCTTCCGGCTGCAACAAACAATGTATTGAAAAACCACTTCGGATAATTATACATTGATGTATCTGTAAATAATTTTTGAAAGCTTGCCAAACTGTATTCCTTTGGAAAAAATCCTTCAAAGGAATAAATGGTTCCTGACTTTGAAAAGGATGCCAATATCAGCCACAGGCAAGGAAAAAAGAATATAAATGCCACTACGATTAACAATATATAGGTAATGGTAGTGTCCACCACTTTTCCGGCACTTCTTTTTTTTCTCATTGGAAAGTATCCTCCTCTCGATAGGATGGTGATTTCACATAAACAATTAATGAAATTATGGATGTAATAATGAAAATCACTAAACTAATTGCCGCACCGATACAATAATAATTATTATCAATGGACAAGTTATACAACCAGTTAATCAACAAATCCGTGTCACTGGCAAGGAAATATCCATCCAGATACAATCCACCTCTTAAGAAATAGAAAATTCCAAAGTTATTGAAATTTCCGGTAAACTGACCGATTAATACTGGCATAGTGGAAAACAATACAAAAGGAAGTGTCAGCTTCTGAAATTGTTTCCATCTGCTTGCTCCGTCAATTCTTGCCGCCTCATATAACGATTCATCACGATTCGACAAAATTCCCGTTGTAAGAAGCATAATGGACGGAACGCTAATCCAGCAGTTCACCAGAAGTCCGATAATTCTTGCGGACCATTTTGCATCCAAATCCAAGAAACCAATCGCTGTTCCTCCGCTTGCTGTAATCAACTGATTGATTGGACCTCCATAAGAGAACATAAACTTAAATGCAAGCAAGGTAATAAATCCCGGAATCGCATAAGCAAGCACCGGAAATGCCCGCCAGAAAGCTTTTCCTTTCACACATTTTTTATCCAATAACAACGCCAATCCTAATCCAGCAAAATAGTTTAGCGTTGTAGACAATACTGCCCACAGTAAATTCCAACCCAGAATCTTGAAAAATGTCGGTGCAAATTGTGACAATGTCAGCAGTTTTGAAAAGTTCTGAACTCCTACCCAGTCCACCAGTTCAGGGGGAACGATATCTCCGCCGTAGTTGGTAAAAGCAATTAAAATCATAAAGACGATGGGAAGTATATTAAAAATACATACCCCAACCACAGGAAGTACTAATACTGTCGCATAAAACTTTTTATCTAACAAACTAGAGAGTTCCTGCCGAAATGTTGGCAGAGGTCTTCCCTGCTGTGCGAGTTTCTGCATATGATAAGCATCTTTAACATTACAACGATATAGACACACCAAAGCGGCTATCACAATCCATGCAAAAATTCCCATCAAAAGCATGATAACAGAATTATCTCCCTGAATTCCCAGCCAGGCATCCCCCTTTTGCTCCCCTAAGGTAAAGAACCCTTTTAGGTCTTCAATTCCCCGACTGATAAAGTAATATAATATACTGACTTCAGACAGCAGGAACAGCAGACCTTTTCCGATTCTGCCATAGGCAAGCTGTCCTGCTCCCATAATAATCATAGACAGCTTTGTCTTTCCGTTGCTGTTTTTTATTATTTCTTTCATTTCTTCTTCTCCTTACTTCAAGGTAAAGATTGCATCGTAAATCTGAGCGTCCACATCCTCCAATCCAGCTTTCATGGATGCCATATCCGGATACTTTTTCTCGCTCTCACTGCGGAAAGCGTCTTTTGCTAAATCAGTGAAAAAAGTCTGTGCCGGAGTCCAAATCTGTGACACTTCCTGAATCGATGGCATCAACACGATGGTTCCTTTTTCCATATTCTGATACAGTAATTCTGATACTCCTCCTACTTCTTCTGCCGCATCTTCTCTTGCCGGTGCAACTCCAAGCATCTCACTTCGTTTTACCTGCATCTCATAGTCAGCTGCAAATTCTACAAAGGCAAGACTGGCATTTGGTGCTTTCGTATACGCACTGACCGCATAACCATTTACTCCACCCATGCTCTTAGTATCAATCAGTGTCGGATTTTCTTCTGTTAAATCACCACTTTCTGGAAGTTGTGGCAACGTAGTCATTACCAGATTTTCCTGTGCCTTTGCTTTTGCCTCTTCTGTGGTTAATCCTTCTTTTTCATATTCCATCGTCAACTCATCTAAAAATGTGGAATAAACATCCGGTGTAGAAATAGTTGCAAAATAAGTTCCATCTGCTAATTTACTATATACATTGGTGGTAATCGTATCATCAATACACTCTTCATTCATGGTAGACGCAAGCTGAGATAACACCCATGCGCCCTTCTCTGCCTCTCCCTTGGAAAATCCGATATCTTTCGGATTGGTATTGTTATCTCCAAACACATAGCCACCATAAGAAAACAGGAATCCACCGGAAAAATATACATCATACAGTGACTTCATATAACCATACTTAGAGGAATCTTCCCCATGTCTTGCAACAGAAAATGCATACATATCATTCCAGTTTTCAATCATATCCGGCACTTTGTTACCATCATCATCCCAAGTGGTTTCCCAATCTGCCGGCAAAAGGTCTGTACGATAATAAAGCATTGGTGCCTGTACATTTACCGGAACACCGCAGTAATATGTATTGCCATCCACCTCTGTCTTATAGGCATCCCACGCAGTTTCAGGTATCTGTTCATAACATTCCATAGATTCTACCGGAAGCGGATAAATATGTTTTCCGTCCGCATACTGCATAATGATATCATTTGCCTGATATAATACATCTGGTCCATAGCCATAAGGTCCGTCATTTGCAAGATCCAAATATTGATCCATGTTTGCATCTACCGCAGTAATTCCCTTGTCTTTATACTCTTCATTAAAGGCATTGATAAGCTCGTCAAAGTATCCCTTGGAAATTGCCGTATCATTTTCCAACACTCTTATGGTTACATTCTCCTCCAACTCCCCGGTAAACACACTGTTTGCTGACTGTCCGGTATTCGCCGTATCCTTTTTTTCACCGGAATCACCTCCGCAACCTGTCAGTACGGAGATTCCCATAATGACTGCCATAAACAACGCACTCTTTCTTTTCATCTTTACACCAATCCTTTCCCTCTCAAGCCTCTGTTATGGTTATTAAAAACCTATTATCTTCACAAAGTACCGTTTCCTCCGGTTGCTTTGGAATTTTCTTTTCTTCCTCTGTCATGTTAATTCTTAAAATAATTTTGCTGTTCTCCCACATGCGTTCTACATGAAGCATTTCCTGCTCTTCCTCAATTTTGATTTCGCCATACTGAACTGCCGGCTGTTTTCGAATGCGGATTAATTCCTTTACTTTCTCTAGGAAATCCATATCCCAAGACTTGGTATCCCATGGGAATCCTCGTCTGGAATCCGGATCATAGCCACCCTCCATGCAGAGTTCTGTTCCATAATAAAGACATGGCGCTCCTTCAAACACCATTTCCAATGCAATGGCTGCCAGCATCTTGTCTTTATCTTTGTTTACTTCCGTAAAAAAACGATGGGTATCGTGAGAATCCAGTAGATTCAACATCATACGGTTCACCTGCTCTGTATTTCGCATCAGATTTGAATTTAACTTATCTGCCATATCCTTTGCAGAAAATACTCCTTTTGCAAAATAATCCAGACATGCTTTGGTAAATGCATAATTCATAATACTGTCGTACTGGTCGCCCATAAGATAAGCATAGGCATCATGCCAATTTTCCCCGATAATGACACTGTCCGGTTTTTCTTTTTTTACTGCCTTACGGAATCTTCTCCAGAAACCATGAGAAACCTCATCTGATACATCCAAACGCCATCCATCAATATCAGCTTCCCGAATCCAGTATATTGCAATCTCCAAAAGGAAATCCTGTACTTCTTCATTTGCTGTGTTCAACTTCGGCATATAGTTACATGCTGCAAAGCACTCATAATTCATTTTTTCCGGTTCCGGGAAATCTCCGTCAATGATAAACCAATCATAAAATCTGGATTCTCTTCCCTTTTCCAACACATCCTGAAACTGCTGCATTTCCATACTGCAATGGTTGAATACCGCATCCAGTACTACGCGAATTCCATTTTCATGTGCCAGTTTTACCAGCTGTCTTAATTCTTCCTTTGTTCCAAACTGTGGGTCCACCGTAAAATAATCAATGATATCATATTTGTGGTTGGAAATGGAACGAAATACCGGTGTCAGATACAAAGCATTGATTCCAAGCTCCTTTAAATAGTCCATTTTTTCGATGATTCCTGCCAAATCTCCTCCTGCAAAACTCTTAGGAGTTGGCTTTTCATCCCACTTCATGTTGATATAGCTTGTGTCCTTTTTTTCATTTCCCTGACGGAAACGTTCTACGAATATCTGATAGAACACAGCACTTCTCATCCAGTCTACTGTGTCCATGACATCGTTTTTATTAATATAGGGCATCTGGAAGAAATTGTAAAACCCTTCTTCAAATTTATACTCTTTTGTGACGCCATCCTCACTGAAATACCATGTATTTCCATCCTCTTCTATTTGAAAAATGTAGGCAAATCTTACATCTTCAAGCCTCATTTTGATTTCGTAATAATTATAAAGTCTATCACTGTATTTGATTTCCATCGGCAATTTTTTCCGACAGAAGGTAAAATCATATTTCTTCGCATATATCAGAAAAACCTTTGCTTTTTCATCCTCTCGCGCCATCCGAAGTCGAAGCACTAACTCCTTTTCTCCGGTTGCAAAACAATAACGGGAATCTGGGATATGCAACATTGCACATTCATTCATGTCTTTTTCCTTTCCTGTACTTTCTAGTTGACAAATTTTCCAAAATTCTATATAACAAAATTACTAACTCAGGAGCAAAAGGAGCGTATTGAAATGAAAAATAACATCACTATAAAAGACGTAGCCAGAGAAGCGGGGGTTTCTGTTGCCACTGTTTCCTATGTCATCAACGAAAGAAATGACAAACGAATTAGCGACAAAACCCGCAAAAAAGTACTACAGGTTATCAACCTGTTAGGCTACACCCCAAACCAATCTGCGAAAGCTCTTGCCACCAGCAGAAGTGGTATGGTTGCGCTCTATGTAACTCCTGATTTTTCAACCTTGAAAAATGCAGAACAACTGCATTTTATCAATTTTTTATCCTCTTTTCTTCATAAAAAGAACTATGACTTAATTTATTTAAGTGACACCTGCACGGAAAAATTCGACCATGCAGATGCGATTCTATGTTATGATGTTTCTTTAGAATACTTCCTCCAAATTGGTGACAATAACTTTGCTCCCCTGATTGCTCTGGACTGTATGATTAATGACCCATTGTTTTTCCAGGTTAATTCGGATTATGAAAAAATGGCTCAACAGGCTTGTGCATATTTTCATTCAGAGGATTACGCTCTTTTACTGCTGGAAACACCTAATCTGGAACGGAAAGAATATCTGAAACCTCTTTTTCAGAACATCGTTTATGTAAAGGATTTTGCAGATATTTCCGCTCTTCCAAATCAGAACTTTCTGGTGGTAGAACAGACCCTGTATGATTGTTTCAAAGACCATACGAAGGTCTGCTATCTTCCAACGCTTACCACCGAGAAAGCTGAGGTTTTATTTTCCTGTATGGAAAATGCCATCAAACGTATTCCTATTAAGGAACACAATATTCTGGTATAGTCTTACTGACAATTTACAGTCAATACCTTTGTAGATGCATCATAAGTAAATGTATATGTTCCTGCCTGACTTGCTACAAGATTAGCACTATCTGTACCAGTTACAAAGGACTGGCTTTCCAAATCATCTGCTGCAATGTTGCTGTAACGAATATATTCTGTTCCTACTCCACTGGTCTCTCCAACAGTTACCATTGAAGTGAAGATGAATTCATCTCCTTCTTCTAAGTCTACGGTCAGTGTATAGACCCCATTTTCCTCTGTAAACCTTGTTTCGTCGGTATAAACATCTTCCCATCCGGTAATCTTAGCGCCCTTGATATAATAATCGGTCTTTGTGTCTCCGTTGTCAGCTGTACTTTCACCATTATAAGTCCATGTAATCACATCATAAGCGTTAATGTTAAATGCCTCTTTATTTTCTTCTGTATAACTGGAATTATCAGTTTCATAGGTATCTTCACCCGGATATGTAGTCAGAGTAAAGGTATAATTTCCTGCTACCGCACATTTGATATTGGAACGCTTGGTACTTACATCGCCTAATCCACCGGCATTCGCAAAATATTCTTTTCCATCCTTAGAAATACCCTCTAAATAACCATATCCTCTCTGGTTGTGCCAACTGGAATTGGTCGCAAACTGGAATTCATCACCTTCATTTAAATCTAACGTAATGGTATAAACATTTGCCTCGTCATTGTCTTCCTTGGTCATCTTCTGAGCATCACCTAATACTTTTCCCCAGTTAGATTCCATCAATACCGGACTTGTTCCACTTCCTACCACAGAATATTCTCTGGTGTCTTCCACATAAGTCACAAATCCACCGAAAACTTGTGTATCCTCTGTAATTGGTGTAGAAAAGTCAAATCGATGTGACATCTGAGGTGTTGCAAACCATCCTACAAATCCTTCCTTTTCCGGTACATACTCTTCTGCACATTCTCCGCTCTTTACTTCCAGGGTCTTTAACTCTGTTTTTCCGTCAGAATCATAAAACGTTACCTTACAGGTATCTTCCTTTACCTCTTCCTGCGTGTTGCTTCCTGTGTTTGTTTCATTGTTACCACATCCCACAGTCCCTATGGAAAGTACCAATGCTGCTAAAACAATCATTAATATTTTTCTTTTCATCCTTCTCCGCTACCTTTCTTTTTCATTTTGACTGTTTTCTAATTCTTCTAGTTAATCGGTTAAGCATCAATGGTAAATTTTAAGCAAACTGCACAATTTGCAAGTTCGCTTAACCGTTTAACTTATTATAAATGTACCACTGCTACGACAATATGTCAAGAGGATTTTGGGTAATTTTTTTCAGATTGTGTAGGGTTACAATTGATGTGACACCCTAACACTATACAAAAACGGTTAAGTACATTAGAATTTTAATCGCCAAACCAAAACCCTAACAAAAAGGAGTACTTAACCGTCATGAATACAATAACACATTCACAACGATATTTGCCACATGAAATTAACACAAAATTCTATGCAGTCAAACTTTATCGCTCCGGAGTCGGTGTTTCTTTTGTCTGTCGAAGATATCATATCTCTAAATCTTCTCTTCTTCGATGGAACAAAAAGTTTGATGGGACAAAAGAGTCTTTGCTCGATAAATCCCATAGACCTCTCTCAAAACATCCAAACGCCCATACGGATGAAGAGTTGAAATGGATTCGAGATTACCATAGACGCAATCCAAAAATTTCTGTGTGCGAATTGTACGGAAAACTCCGCGCCAACAAAGGTTACTCTCGTCACCCCCACCTAAAAAACCATTATAATATTATACCATTTTTATGCTCTATTCTCCACACAAAAGCCCTATTAGTCCAATTATTATTAGTATTGGCAATGCTACATATATAAGTCCGCCAACAACCAATAGAATCAAAACTATTGGAAAGAAAACCAGATAGAATAAAATCTTTGTAATTCCCCATGCCGCCTTAATTGCTAACACTATTAATTTCCATCCAATCCACAAAAACCCGATTGTAAATAATATATACAACATAATCATTACCTCCATATGAACTTTCTTCTGTTTATATGATAATTTTACATAACGCCATCTTTACAATATATATTGATATGTGCGAAAAGCTTTGCCGTATTTCCCTAAAACAGAGAAAAGAGAGATGCAAACAATAGCATCTCTCTCCTAGGAACATAATGAATCTTACTCGAAATATTCTGAAATAATACGCTCTACCTGCTCTTCGAAGTATTCCTTAAATTCTTTCACATACTCCTTTTTGACATTATACGGAATGCCGTCCATGATTCTATTAACCTTTATTGTTCTGTTATAAACGGTCTTTGTCATCTTCTCTTTGGCATTAGCACCGATCTTCTTTCCAAAAACAGTATAATAAATCTCTGTCTCAGAAAACTCTTCCGCTTCCATATCCTGCAAATCATCACCGAGCATTCCATTATTTTTTAAGAATACCAGCCAGTCCTTATCCGTCATCTTCTCAAATAACTTGCCAAAATAACTTCTTGTACGCGAATCAAGATTGGAAACATTAATCTCATCCTCCGTAAATCCCGTAACAAGAGACGAGTCATTTAACCGGACGTCATTTATATCAAACATTTCTTCAATAGACAACGAGCCTTTGAGCCAATCCATCATGCTCTCGATAAGTCCTACTGACAATGGATGCGACGGCCATCTCTCGTCCATTCTCTCTTTAACCATTTTCGGAGTAATATCTTCCGAAGCGATACCATTCTCATTCATGAGTTCCCCCATGGTTCTATGGATGGCGCTCAAATTCTTAATCTTTGCCTCTGAAAGACTGCGCTCTTCGCCCATTAGAGAGCGAATATACTCAAATTTATAAATACCTATGAAGGTACTGATGGTGTAATCGGTATCTGCACTCTTGTTGAAGAGGTTGAAAATCTCAACCATCTTCTCATCAATAATGCTAATCAGATCTTCCGCTTTTTTTGGATCAAATTTATAGCATCTGATAATGTACCAAGCCTCTCTGGTAGCAACCTTGTGTAAATTTGCGAAGATGCTTTCCACAACAGCTGCCTGCTCATACTCCGAAAGCTTTGCAAAATCTTGTTGCAACTGTGTCCTGCAAACCCCGGTTTTCACAGCATCATAAATTTCAGCGGCTTTTGTAAAGTACTCCGTTTCCTTCTTCTTGTTAAAAGGTAAAAAATCTGTTGCTAACATAAATCGTTCCTCCTTGGAAATAAAAAATTTCTTAGGGAGGCCGATTTTTAGCCCCGAGAATAAAAATGGAAACGAACACTAAGAACGAAAAAAACTTCCTCCCCGGCTGCTAACCAGGCAAGGAAGCTTTACACGCAAAAAGGGACATGATACTTCCAGTTACTCTGGTTGTATCACGCCCCTCGTGTCCGCTTTTCAAAGAAAGCCATCACGCTCATACGTGCTTCAATATGTAATTTTTAAGATTCTGTGGTTAAATGAAAAACTTATCTCCAACCACTTTTTCCAGAAACATCTCTTCCGTCATGTTGTGAAGAGATCTGGCTTCTTTACAATAGGGACAGCAAATAGTAATCCCTTGTAAAACTAATGATTTACCGTCACCGGTAGGTGTGTAGGACATACCATATTCACTTTGAATCTCGTAAATCTTTTTATTAAACTCCTTGCCAGACATTCCCTCCGAAGATACTTCTTTTTCTACATTCCCATCCTTATCAATTACAGATAAAATGGAAATCTCCGTAGGCTTACCATTTACTACTGCCGGACGTGTAAGCACTCGAATACTAACATCTCCATCTTGTGGTGTAATCATCTTCATTTCTGATGCATAGATTCCAAAATGAACTGCGTCGTAAACAGCCTGACTATGACCAATTGCAGTAAAGAATGAATAATCATCACTCGCCTGCTGCAATTTTCCATTTTCTCTAAACTTCTTAATGGCAAAATACTGGGCTGATAATTCTTTATCCTGTGCCTTTAAGTACGCCATCTTGGAATTAAGTTCAAAAACAAGATCTGCCACTTCCTCTACCGTCTTGTCATAGCCTAAAGATAGACGGTTCGACAGTTCCTGGTATTTCTTGTAATCCGAAAGGTACTCACTATATCCATAGGCATCAAACAAATACGCCCGTACCATATACTGCTTCATTTCCTGATAGATATTAGTAATGGGCTTATACTCTTTTACAAGTGCCCGAAGCTGTTTCTTTTCTTCTGCTATGGCTTTACGGCTTTCAATGATTGCATTCATTGCATCCGATACCTTTAGGGAACCCTTTGAGTAATGGTTTACAAGCTTATAAACATAATTTACATTTTTCAATTCATCTGCCATATTCGCCATCTGCCAGTTGGTATTGCGAGCTTCATTCCAAGGATTTCTTCCAAGCCTAAGGAGCCTTACCGCCTCATACTTTTCCTCCTTACTCATATCCTTATAGTTCTTCATCTTAAGTGGTGTGATATTTGCCATCTCCTCTGGAAGAATCGAAGTATAATAATCACCGGCTTTTACTTCCTTAAAAGGATCATACTTTGCATCCAATCGTTTTCTGATTGCGCTGATACGATATTCCTCTCCAAGCTGACCTGAACGCATAGCTTTTGGCATATCGTCCGTTTGTAAAGATAGGTTCTTTCCCACATTGACAACAAAACCCTGATTCCGTAAAAAAGCTACAAAAGAATCAAATTCATCTGTCTGCTCAATTGCAATATCAATAGCCTGACGAAGCATTATTTTCCGTTGTGGTAACGACAGTGGATCCTCTTTCTTTTCTCTCTCCCAAACAGAATTTGCTGTAAAGCCGTATTTTATAGCGGCTTTATTTACCGCAGGCTCTAACACACCACTCATAAACTGTTTATCCATATGTATCTTCTTTCCATCTAATCCCACAGTATTTAAAATGAAATGGATATGAAGATTTTCTGTGTTCGTATGAACTGCATAGACCACCTGATAATTCGGGAACACTTCCTCCATCACGTCATTTAACAGCTCCATCAGTTTTCCTGCATTCTTCGGATCCGATTCTGATTCATCTAAGGAAATCACTCCATGTGTTGCCACACGGCCATCAAGCTTTCCAAAAAATTCTTTTATCTGCATCATCTCTTCCATCGCATGAGAAATATCTGTAATATGCCTGCCACCCACATATAACCCAGATGCAGTTTTTATTTCATTCGTCACATAAGTAAGCTCGTTCGACAGCTGATTTACATTGGTAATATCAAGTGGTACGCCCGTCTTTTCCGGATTCTCAATATATGCAATTGAATCTGCAATCTGAGATGATGCGGATCTTTTTCCTGAACCGGCTGTTACATTCCATACTTTTACAACTATTCCTTTTGCCATATGCCTCCCTTCTCCTAACACAAAAGACCGTCCCTAGTGGAACGGCCTTCTGCTGAAAGGAACATTTATGAACACAGTAGAAACTACTGCTCTTCACATATCTTTTCGTACTCCGAAATCACGACTGCTGTGATATCTTGTCTGAGACCGGAATCCATTGGAAAACAAATATCCTTAAATTCACCATTCGTATTTTTCCTACAAGGGAAGCCCACAAAGAGCTGACCTTCCTTATTAGTCAAAACACGAATCCCACAGACAACAAAATCATTATCCAAAGTAAAGCTTCCATAGGCTTTTGCAGAATCTTTGGGGTCAGCAAGTCTGAGTCTTACATCTGTTACTTGCATCCAAACGTCCTCCTTATCTGCTCTTTCCTCGTTTCGGAGCAGACTTTGCTTCGCTCTCGCCCTCGGTCTGGGTCTGATCCTTGGCCTGCTCCTCCTTCTGGTCCTGGGACTGCTTTTCCACCTGTGCCTGGTACTCATTGATAATGGCATCTGTAATCTTGCCATAGAGCTCTTTGCTAAGAGGAAAAGCAATATCCTCATACTCACCATTTGCCTTTTCTCTGGACGGAAAAGCCACAAAATTGTGACCATCCTTACTTTCCAATACCCTCACACCACGGACGGCAAACATGCCGTCGAGTGCGAAACTGCCAATTGCCTTTACCGCATTGTCAGTCTTTAAAAGATTAAGTCTTACCTCTGATACATCCATAGCTTTTATCCTCCTGCTACTTATCTGCTTTTACGTGGACGGCTGCCTTCTGTAGGTGCGTCCTGTGACATATTTTCAGCTCCTGCTGCCTTTTTGAGTTCCTCTAAAGAAACATCTGCAAGAGAGAGCTTCTTTGTTGCAGCTTCAAACTTATATACATGGTCTGAAAGCTGTTCCTCCGGTGCTACCTGACTACCATTTACCTCACGAACCATCTGAGACAACTCATCAGGAGTTCCAAGTTCAGAACTAACTGCGATTACCTCATGCACAGATGAAGGTAAAATATACAGATCCGTTCCAATCTTTTCACAAAGCTCTGAGAGAGCATCTTCATAAAACATAGAAGCTGCGCCATTTACATTGGACTTATTGGAAATGATATACATCTGCTGATTTGCAGGCATTTCCTCAAACATGATATTCATCATATCCTCATCCATTCCGTCCTTTGCAAAAATCTCACGCATTACCTCATTCATGGATCTTACCGTTACGGGAAGAATCTCCTTGGTATTTGCCATAGCCAGCTCATGAATCTGTTCCGCATCTACTCCCCAAAGAGCCATGTGCTCATTTCGGATTGTAATGGTTGCAGTGCCTTCTTCGTCTTTTCCAACCATTACCTTGTAGATCAATGAAAGGTCTTCTCTGTCCTTATGCGGAATCTGTGAAAGCAGATTAGCGTTACGCTCGGTATTTACTGCTACCATCACAATCTTGTCCTTTATAGATTCAAAGTGATTGAACTCTTCTGCCACATTACTGAATTCCTTTGGAACATCCAAATTCTTTACAACGATATCTCTGATTTCATCCATAAGATCATCAATGGATGCACCTTCTTCATATCTTTCAAAGAATTTGTCCATATACAAATTCGGTGCAATATTGCTGTCCTCAGGTCTGACTGTTACAGAGTGAAGAACAAGACCATTGTTCTTCTCTACCTCATGCTGTTCGATATGAACACCTTTAAGACGTTCCGGAAGGACCTCCGGTAATGTCATCTCCACGTAGTCACAAAACTCGTTGAACTTAAACATGCTTTTTCTCCTTTCCTTCTTTGTCCTTGATTGCAGCAAAGAGAGTATCGTATAAAACTAATGCCGACTGGCTTCTCTCCTTCTTTTCGCAATCGATTGATAAGTTACATAAAGTTACATAATCCATAATCTTTATCCTCTCTTTCTTTAAATTTTTTTGGATTATTTCCTTACATTTATCATTTGGTTCAGTTGCTACCCCATTACTATTTTTTTGAAAAATTTATCTGGTTTTTTTCTGACCGCCAAACAAGGTTCTGCAATATCCAATGCTGGTGCTTCCCCAACAACTTCTATATCTGGGAAAAGCTCTGCTAATTTACCCAACATTTTCATCGCCTTTGGGTTCTCAATAATCTCAGAGTAATACTGCAGCATGTCATAATTTGCTACTCCCCTGTTAATAACATCACATTGGGTAATTTCTTCTCCCGTTTTTTTATCAATTAACTGAATACCTATTGCAGGAATATACGAATACATTTCCTTAGGTATAGATTCAAAAATCCCCTTTGCTTCTTCAGCACTTTCAATTTTCTCTGTATAACCTGCCATAGAATGAAATTCACTGCATTCAGCAACTGTAAAATAAACTTCTACATCAGAATCAATATCCGTAGACTTTTGCTCGTGCTTAAAGACTTCCTTCATATAGGAATCAATATCCGACGTAATCTTATCTGCCGTCTTTTTAATAAGTTCCAGATTATCTTTAAGTTCTGAGACTTCTTTATCTTTGCTCCATCCCGCAATATATCCAAAGCTATAATCCGATGTATCAAGTCCAAGCATCCCCGCTACCCAAAAAGCTGTACTCTCTGCCTGTACCTCCTTTGTTTCCTTATCTGTTTTGTCATCCTTACTTCCATGCCCATAAGTAGCGTGGGATATTTCATGGAGCATGGTCTTTATGGTCTGTAGCTGACCCATGTCTTTTTGCACTACAATCTTTCCAGCATCCGGTGAATAATATCCGTTTGCATTTCCTGCGATATCTTCAAAGGAGATGGGTACCGGACTAATTGAAAGCAATGCCTCTTTAATATGCTCATAGTCTTCTACAGAATCATTTAACTGATTTGCCAATGATGGGAGTGGCTCTCCCTCAGTCTGAGATACATCAAACACATAGCATGGACGAAATGACTTAAACTCTCTTTCCACCTGCTCCTTAGCCTGTGTACCATCCTCATTTAAAACAGGATGATGATCTGAATCATACAAAGGTTCTTCCACTTTGATCTTGCTTTTAATAGGAGCAAAAATCATAATTCCGGATTCTCCCTTCATGACATTGCGGTTAAACTCATTCCATTTTTTGTATCCACAGACAAAGCTTGCACCGGGGCACTGCGAAGCAATCAAAATACAATTATTGATACTGTAATTTGGAAACTTTGACATAACCGCTATGTACTCTGCCCATTTGCCAGATTCGTAAATCTCTTTTACACCGTCTACCAATTTTTCTTGTAAGGCTGACATTTTCTCTTCTCTGGATTCTTTATTTCTTGGCACGATCTTCACCTCCCTTCCACTTGTGGTCAGATTGACCACAAGTCTGACCATCTGTAATTTCCTTTTTGATATCTTTAAGAGATTCCTGGATATACAAAACATCTTTAGGCTCGATTCCCTCTTTCAAACAAATCGCCTTTAGATGTAAATCCACTTGGGATAGAACCTCCACCAAATGTCTTTGCTTCATGGAATAAGGAATGACCTTTTTCTGTCCGGACAAAAGATACCGAATATATTCGGAACGGTTCATCCCCAGCTCCGTTCGTAAATCATCTATCCTCTTTAGATCCGACTCCGACACGGATAAAAACAGCTTTTTATTTTCCATTGTCGTCACCTTCGCTTTCCTCAAAGTGCGAAAGCGCACTTTCTTCATCAATAGGCATATGAGCCTCTGGAATATTCGATACTTCCTTTACAAACTTAGGAGTCTCGATATCCTCCTTTTCTAACTTGTGGTCAGATTGACCACAAGTTGACTTCCACTCCAAAAGTTTCACCAATTTTTCTGAAGCCTCATCCAAACGGACTTCATTTAGAAGTAATACAAATTCCTCTAACTCTTCCACAGGCATCAACTTGAAACGGCATGTTTTTCCACAATAATCTGCTGTCACATACCAGTCTCCACAAAGCAGTTCTTTCGCAGCCTCCATCTTTATCTGTGCCTCACTCGACATCATGATCTGCTGAAGGAATGCTCTGACGGTTTTATAATTTCTGTATTCTTTGGGTTGTTCCAAAAGCTGGATTACAGAATCTGCATGTATCCCATATCTTCCAGCTAGGCGAAGTAATTCCTCCATCTCCGGATCATCATGGAAATACCAGAATGCATATGTCGCCAGCTTTGCCTGATTAGATAAGCTCTTATTGGATAGAAGCAACTGGACAGACTTACTGCGGTTTGCATCTAAATCACAATTCTTCTCCACTAAAGCCGGAGCTTCCTTTTCATCCTTTAGTCTTTTGATAAAAAGCTTCCCTGCCTCAAATGGTTTACATATCCAATGGATATAATTGCTTTCTGTAAGTTCCTTGTCTGCGGAATCTGAAACATCAAACATGCTATTTAAAATCCCACCATCATTACTAAGACTACTTACCTGATCCATCTGCATCTCAGGAGTCGCCAAGAAACAATTCTCCGCTAATGCATCCTTTGGTTCGGACTTTACTGAAGCCGGTACCAACACCTTACTGTCCATACAGGAAATGATTGTGGAGGCTGCTGCCTTTTCTTTTTCTTTCTGTAGCTCAAATATCTTTTTTTTCAAATCCTTAATCGTTTTTTTCGCATTATTATTTTGATCCTTCATGTCCTGGAACTCCTTCGAATGGGAATTCGTAATTGATACAATGGAATCCTCCGGCTTTTGCTTTTTCTTCGTATGAATATCTGCCTCCAGATGAAGTGCCTGACAAAACTCCAAAAGGAATCCGATTAATGCCGGTTTGTCCAGCTCCAACTTTTCATCCTTATTTAAAGAAATATATTTCAGGTCTCCGTCTGCTGCCTTTTTGCTATGTTTAGCGGCATTTCTCGAAGTCATGCTGTTTGTTAGATACTTTGCAACTTCATTAGGTGTACACGGCCCACGTGATAAACATTCATAAACCCCCATATAAGTCACAAAGTTATTGAATATCTGCGTATCCATAAATTTACGCTCCTTTCTCTTCCTTCTAAATATCATTTGGTTCAGTAAGGAGACGATTACTAAAAATGCGCATAAAAAAAAGACATCAGAGATTAATTCATCTCCAATGCCTATGTACCCAGCCTAGGTATTTCACTTTTGCCTGCCTTGGGTAACGTAATTTTATCACTAAGAACAAATGTCTCTTTTTCCCCACCCTGGGTCAGCTTTAAATCCAGTAAATTCAACGCTTCCCAACCAAGGTAATCTTTTACACACCTAAGGAACTTGATACTACAAAATTATTAACAGGATACGCCTAAAGTTGCATAAACTTTACGCGCCAGATTCCGTGCTCCAACGTCGCCCGCTGTAGGGTATCCCTACCACCCATATATTACACAAAAGATTCTCCACCAACTTGTGGTCAGATTGACCACAAGTTAATCTACCCTACATGTTGACTGCAGGAACCCACGGATGTGCTGAAAGGCAAAAAGAAAGGCCCCGACTCTCAGGTAACTACTACCCGAAAATCGAAGCCTTTCGCTTCATCAGCTTAGCACATCCTAACCTACAGTAAACATGTGCAATTATTCATCATCTTCATAATCTTCGTTCGTCAAAAGTACAGCTGGAATATACTCCGTCTTTGGAACCATTTCTTTAATAAGATGAAAATATTCCTTGAAATACTCACTCGGGCAAAAGAAATTTACAGACTCCCGATGCTTATCCTCAAAAGTCGCAATAATTTCTGTCGCGCCTAAATCCGTGGCAAATAAAATATCCGTGCTATAAAGATATTTCGGTGTCATCTCAGCGACACGCTTAAATAACTGCTTAAACAGCGGACTATCCGTAGAATAAGACCACTTCCTCGCTACATTTGTTTCTAAGTTGCTATCCGGGTGCGGTTTATATTCGTACTTTATAGAAGTTTCCGTAATCGTCACTTTATCCGTAAAAGCCTCATCTATAGGACAATATCCGGATTCCCCTTTAATAACAATTCTTACAATCTCCATCAAAGCGCCCCTTAAAAGTCGAGTCACTTGTGGTCAGATTGACCACAAGTTCCGATTTATATCTTCCCTATAATTTCCAAATCATCCAATGATGATAAACCACGTTGCTGACACCATTCCAAAGCAAAAAGCCTTACACCGTTCTTATCTAAGAAATCATATTCATCGTTAAGTTCATCAACTTCTTCCTCAGATGGAAGTAGAATAAATCTGCCGCTTTTATCCTCTCGAATAGCTTTTTCTAAATCTTCATCCGCCACATACTCTGGGATATCATCAGGATTATCCGGAATAGCTGCTAACTTCATATCTTCAAGATCCAGATACTGCTTCCATCCATCTGTAGCCATATCTAATGCTTCCGCAATTAAAGATAATGGTACTAGGTTCAATCGTTTTTCCACCATAGGTTTCACCACCTTATACATTATTCTTTAAAAATCACATTAGGTCAGTTTACAAGGAACTACACGCAGACCGTGAAACGGGCTGCTGACAACAAACGGCGCTATGCTCCCGGCTGGGTGCATAGCACCTGTTTGTTGCGGGGGTTTCCAAAGGGGGCAGCGCCCCATTTGGCACACGACTTTGCGGAGCAAAGTGTAGTGTGTTATACGCTCTGTCGGCGTTGCCCTGAAAATACCGTTGCCGCCGGGGAGGGCAAGGGCATTTGACGCGGCAGGAAAGCAGGGCTTTGTTTGGGGCTGGTAAGCCGGAAACAAAGGGCTGATTTCAGCAGCAGACAGGGCGTATTATGAAAGCCCCCGTCCCTCGTCCTCCGCCCCCGGCCTATGGGACAAAAAGTCCCAAAGCTCTGGACACCGTGACCAGATGTGTGGCCACACTCCGGGAAAAGTAGCAGGACGGCAGGAAACCGTCAAGGCTGAAATGAATGGGCTGACGCCCGGCCTTGACCGTTCCCCGCCGCCCCGCTGGATGGGTGGACAAGGTGGCCAATCCCTAAAAGTGTTTGGCCGCACTCGTTCATTTTGGGGCCTTTCTTCTCCCAAAATTGAAATGGGCGGGAAAGCCCTAAAATGGCTTTCCCGCCTTGATTACCCATTAGCAAAGACGGGCGAGACTGTCAACGGCGGCGCTGAAAGCGCCGTTCATCTTGACCGTTGACTGGCTCGCCTGGCTTTGCTACTGCCCGTAAGAGATGGAAAAACAAGATGGAAAACAAGGTTAAAAATGGTTGACAAGTCTATCGGATGTGTGTTATACTGTGCGACAGTTTGAGATTGGAAGGAGGCTTACGTGTGTTAATTTGTGTACGCTAATAAGCAATAAAAAGTAGAAGTACCTTTCCACATGATGGTGGGCTTTTTTTGCGTGCGTATGCAAAGGAACACGTAGGTTTGACACGAGCAGTCTTTGAACTGTATCGTGGTGTTTTTTCGTGCTTTGTTGTTATGCAGGCGTCTGCCCTCTCTGTGGGACAACGCCTGCTTTTTATTGCAGAAACAAAGGAACAATGCAATAAAAAAGGAGGTTCGCATTATGACCCAAAACAACAATTCATGGAGAAAAACTTATTTTACACTTCTTGCCGGACAAGCAATATCCTTTATTAGCAGCGGTATTTTGCAAATGGCCATTATCTTTTATTTGGTTGCGAAAACTAATTCTGCAATCATATTGACGGCGGCAACACTGATTGGATTTTTGCCGCAAGCCTGTTTAGGCCCGTTTGCAGGTGCTTTTGTTGACCGGCACAGCCGTAAAAGCGTAATGATTGGTGCGGATTTGATAATTGCCGCCGCTGGCGGTATTCTGGCGCTGGTGGCGTTTTACATGGAATTGCCCGTATGGTCTATTATGGTTGTCCTGTTAATCCGAAGTGCGGGAACTGCTTTTCATTCTCCAGCATTCAGCGCAGCAACACCTATGATTGTGCCAAAAGAGGAACTTACAAAATGCGCTGGTTACACGCAGACCATGCAAGCAGTAAGTGCGATTATCAGTCCAGCTGCCGCAGCGTTTTTATATGCTGTTTGGCCTCTTAATGCAATTATATTGTTAGATATTGTGGGTGCAATCCTTGCCTGTGTGACTGTTGCGATTTCGTCCATACCAACGCCTGAACTATGTCCAGAAACGAAAAGACAACAGTTTTTACAGGATATGAAAGAGGGGTATGTGGTATTAAAGCAAAACAGGGGCCTCTTTGCTCTGCTCTGGATTGGTGTAATTTATATGTTCTTTTATATGCCAATCAGTACGCTTTTTCCTCTCATCTGTATGTCATACTTCAAAGGAACACCGGCCCATGCCTCTGCCGCTGAAATTGCTTTTGCGGTTGGTATGCTGCTTGGCGGAGTCATTCTGAGCATTTGGGGCGGTTTTAAGAAACGGCGGTACACCATCGGTCTTTCCGTTCTCCTGATGGGCGTTAGCATTATGCTCTCCGGGCTTTTGCCGCCAGACGCATTTCTTGTCTTTGTTGTGTGCTGTACTGTTATGGGAATTTCCGCTCCATTTTACGGTGTGCAAAATGCGATTTTTCAAGAAACGGTCAAACCAGAATATCTGGGGAGAGTTTTTTCTCTACTGACAAGCGCCGCTTCCCTCGCCATGCCGTTTGGCCTTGTCATTTCCGGGCCTCTGGCGGAGCGGCTGGGAGTTGAGAAATGGTTTGTCATTTGCGGAATTGGCATTATCATCGTTGCGCTTGCCGTATTTTTACTACCCGGTTTGAGAGAGATTGACAATACGCAATAATCAACTGCACCTTTTTCTATTACTAAACAAAATGCCTGGATGGTGGTTCTGAAAAACCAGAACCGCCGTTCAGGCATTTTTTATCTTCGTCCTCTCTGCGGTTTTGGATTCTTCAGCAAGTCGGATTTTTCCGCAATCTTTTTCAGCCACTTCCGTTCTTCTACTGACAGCTTCCTAAAATTCAGCTTGAGCCGTTTGCAGATAAACGCCAAGTACGCTTGTTCCGTGTCGCTGTCCTGGCTGACGATTTCACCAGCAGTTTCCAGCATTTCTTTTAGCGGGTTATCCTCTGGGACGCTGAAAAAATCGTCCTTGTGTGTTTCCCGCAGAGCAAGGGCAATCCCGTTTATGTCCCGTTGTATCACATAGCGGCAAAACTCGTCCTCATCAATATGGGCGGTGATAAGCTGTCTTAACTGCGTATCACTCATGCCAGGATTATGCTTTTTTATAACAGTTGCGCTCATCGTGTCCACTATGGCGTTTGCACCCTGCGCCTGTTTCAGTGCCGTTCCGTTCACATAGATTTCAAGGTCAGCCATCAGCCGGGGGAAATCCGGGTGCGCCGCCAGCTCACACAGCAGGGTATTGTCTATCCTCCCGCTTTTCAGCAGGTCAATCATTTCATCACTCAAACGCAGGTCTGCAAGATCGGCGTTTGGGTGATTTTTCATTTCAGACAGCCCCAGCAGATAATCAGCGGTCACACCGTAAAACTTCGCCAGCCGGATAAGGGCATAGTGGCTGATGTCCTTGAAGTCTTCCGTTTCGTAACTGCCCAGCGCAGACTTGAGTTCATCGATGGACAAGCACCTTGGAAACAGAACACGCCAAAGAAAACGGAGGGACGCATGAGCAAAAGACCCTATCAACACCTGCCGCCGCTGGAACACAGGCCGGACGGCTCCCCCTACCGCATAACCCCGCCCCAGAAGAGACGAGCCAGCGGCCTGATACGCCGGGAGTGCTGCAACTGCGAGGACGGAAACTGCCTTGCGCTGGACGATGGCGACACCTGCGCCTGTCCGCAGATGATTTCGTTCTCCGTCTGCTGCAAGTGGTTCCGCTGGGCGGTCTTGCCGCTGGACAGGACGCTGGAAGCGGAGATTTACCGGGACAGGGACTTGAAACGCTGTGCGGAGTGCGGCGGTGTGTTCGTCCCGAAGTCCAACCGGGGCAAATACTGCCCGGACTGCGCCGCCAGAGTTCACAGGCGGCAGAAAACAGAAAGTGAACGGAAAAGGAGGTCTGCTGTGGACAGTTAAGAGCGGGAAAAGCCTTGATTTGCAAGGCTCCGCAAGCCCTTATCCTTCATACAGCAACACTTTTTTACGCTTTCGCGTAATTTCTTACGGCTGTATTTAATTAAATAAATAAAAAGTCATAATATCAAATATCATGACTTATACGTTAGCATATTTATTGTCCATTAATCAGGACACATATAGAATTTAAAAGAACTTTAAATGAATTTTTAAACCTGAATTTTTAAATGCTTGTTTTTGCTTGCAACTACGATTGCAAACTAGCATTTACTTTTGCAAAGGCTTATATTGAAGATGCCTTTGTTTGTCTTCCATTTGTGATAACTATAATTCCTTGCTTGAATACCAGTACCGTCAAGACCGTACGATTGAGAATTACAATTCTCCACGGTTCGCCATATCATATATTTGATTAATAACTTCGGGAGAAACGCTTATATCCAGTACATCACCATCGGTCTCATTATCTCCTGATAAATCTTCTTTTTTGACGAACTCGCACGTTAATTCCACCTGCTTCTCTTCAACTCTGATGGGATTTCCTTCTTGGTCAAAGCTTCCACCTATCGCTTTCCAAACAGCATCGCATAGTTGCTTTGATTGAGAATTTGCCCTTTCTACTTGCTCGGCAAAATAATCCATTTCAGCAGACTTTTCAAGTATATTTAGTTTTCCATCTTGATCAAAATCAAAGAGGCCATCATACATTCCTGACTCATTTTTCATTTCATCCATCCCCCAAAATTTTTAATCATAAAAGACGATTCTACCATTTACTCTTACCTTAATAATCACTATCTTCTACTCTCCCAAAAAAGTGTCAAAACGAAGTTTCCTTCATCTTGACTCTAATATAATTCACAAGGTGGGTCATATATACCCCACCTTATTATTTTTAAGGAATTTAAAGGAATTTAAAGATATTATATCCGCACCCATCTGTACTGTTCGTTCTGGTATCTCCTACATCTCCCATATTCTATTCATCCACTCTTCTAATCGTCGGTTTATACGTTTTCTCCTGCAACCACGGCAGAGTTGCATTGATCCAGACAGCAAACTCTACCAAAATAACGATAATCAGAGCTATTCCTTTTAAAATGATTCGCACAATATTGTTTCCGATATGATTCAGCGGTATCCAGGCTGTCAGTGTGTAAATCACCACTCCTGCAATACACGGAGCCACTGCAATAAATGGCTTTAGGCTTACATACAGATATAATGCAATAAACGCAACCGTATAAAATGCCACTATCCAAAATCCAGCTTTCGGAAAGAGTTTTTGATGAATCGGAATACTCCAAACAACCGCCGGGACTATATTAATAAATGGAAAAACATAATTCTTTTCAATTTTTTCATGCTTGTCTGGCACGATAACATATTTTGCCATAACATCTACCTCTCTTTACCCTTCAATTATAAAGGATACCCTTAATAACTGCCATACATATCATGGTTTACCTCAGCCGTATAGTAATTACTAATGGTATTCGGTGCATTATAAAGAGCAGTAATCAAATACGCCCTGATGTTAGATACCTTTGTGGTATTCTTCTTCATGCAGCCAATGACATATTCCAAATGGCTGGAATTCAGCTTCAGAAACTTCCCCTTCACCAGATTATAAGGGTAGTCTTCTCCGCCAATACGGATTGTCTTCCTTGGCACACATACCACATCACAGATCAGCTGATAAAGCTCCTCATACATATCCCGGTCTGACCACTGCGTGCTGCTCATCATGATATCGTAATCAATGTTTTCACGGATAAGCTCCATGTATGCCGTCGTCTCATCCATCGGTTCCATCTTTTCTGCTGATAGAATGATATGATTATTATCACTATGATCAGTATTTATAAAATCATTATTATTCGGGTCCACTTTTTGTACCACCGGTTGTCCATTTTCTTTACCTGTACCAGTCTTAGAATCTGACTGGGCTTTTGAATGTACCGGTCTAATATCTGTACCGGTATTATTTTTATCCTCGTCATTTTCCGCAGGTACATCTTTTTGACCCGTACAATTTTCTGACCGGTCTAATGCTTCCACTTCACCCTTTTCTTCGGTTTTATCGCAAGAAACAAAGTTTTTGACATAGATAATATTTGCAAGACCGCTACGCTGAACCATATCAATAAGTCCAATCGCCTGCAGCTCTTTCAGCAATCCCACAGCGGTCATCTTGCTACAATTCAAATCTTCCATGATGCTTTTCACCGAGTATTTGATATATACACGATTTTCTTCATCAAACCATCCGCTTCTGGCAGAAAGCCCCATACGGTCTAACATAAGACCGTACAGAAGCTTTGCGTTATTTGATATATCTTTAAATCTCGAATCTGTAATCAGAGCTTTAGGCAGACGATAGAACGTAAACTGCTCTGCTTCCTGCCCATAGTAAAATTCCAGCTCCAGCCTCTCCATTAAACTTCCCCTTTCGATTTCCATTCATCAAGAAGCTGAAAAATCACCTTCTCAATATCCTCGTTGCTCATATCCGGTGTGAAATAGTCATCCAACTTCTTCTGGTTAAATACAACTTTACGTGGTTTAGGTTTCTTCTCCGATAAATAATCTCGAAGAAAGTCTTCATTAAAGTATCCTTTTTTGCTTGCTTCCTTAATCTTTAATGTCTGCTCACCCGATAGCGACACTTTCATATCCGTTATCACCGCATATACAATCTCCTGCTCTTCCGGTTTGATAAACGACAGATCCAGCCCTGCTCCAAGGCTCAAACGCTTTTCATCTACCATATGAAGCAGATTCTCATTTAAACTTGCGATACAGATTAATCTCTGAATCGTCTTCTGACTTTCTCCCATTTCTTCGCTCATGGTTGCAAGCGAACGGCCATTTCCACCGCCCTGGTGCTTCATAGCTTCATACTTCATCTGATACGCCTTGGCACGCTCACTGATCAAAATATCATCACGTTGTATATTCGCATCCACCATGATCACGGTAGCTTCGTCATCATCACAATCCTTTACCATAACAGGCATTGTTTCTTTGCCTGCAAGCTCAGAAGCGCGCTTTCTTCTGTGACCGGAGATTAGTTCATAACCACCCTCTCTACGAGGTCTTGCAATAGCAGGAACGAGCACGCCGTATTCTTTGATAGACTCCACCATTTCTTCCATGCTTTCATCATCCACTACACGAAAAGGATGGTTTTCAAAGGTATGTAACTCTGACAAAGGAATATCTACAATCTGAGCTTCTCCCTTTATGGCATCCACACTTTCACTGCTTTCCACACCAAACATATCATCATAACTGGAAAGTTTGATTTTATCTCCGAATCCTCTTTTACTCATAATCCAATACCTCCTCTACAATCTTCATGTAAGCTAAAGCTACTTTTCCATTTCCATCATATTTATAGATGCTAACACCTTCCGCAGAGGCCTCTGCTGCCCTTACAGACATTGGGATCACTTCATCAAAGATATGGATACTGCTTCCATAATGTTCATATAAGACTTCCGTAATCTCCCTGGCATAGACGGTTCGATAGTCTACCATAGTAATAAGAATCCCCATAATATGAAGTTTCTGATTCATCTTACGTTTCACGCGGCTGATAGTCTTTAATAGTTGTTCTAAGCCCTTAATAGGTAGATAGGCAGCCTGTACGGGGATAATAATCTCATCTGCAGCTACAAGAGCATTTAAGGTAAGCTGACCTAAATTCGGAGAACAATCCACAAGGATATAGTCATAATCATCACGGATCATATCTATATATTCCTTTAATGTAGTCTCAGAGCTCATAATCCCTACCAAGGAAGTTTCTACACCAGAAAGCTCAATATTAGCAGGAAGAAGGTCGATTCCCTCTTCATGATGGATAATCCCTGCGCTCAGATCGAAATCTTCCTCGTTTAAAACCCATTCCATGATATTTGCTAATGTCACTTCCAACTTATCCGGTTCCGGAAATCCGAGTGCCTCTGTAAGAGATCCTTGTGGATCGTTATCAATGACAAGTACCCTCTTTCCTTTACTTGCCAATCCTACTCCCAGATTTACTACAGACGTGCTTTTTGCTACCCCACCTTTTTGATTTGCACAAATAATTACTTTACTCACGATAATGTCTCCTCTCTAAAAACTTATCTGTTTTTGCTTTCTTCTTTGAGTCCTTTGCATCTGCTTCTGCCTTAAATGCTTCCAGAATCTCTAACATTGTCCGAATCGGTGTAAACAGTTCTTCATCCACCGGAGTGATTTCATCTATCCGTTGTAATTCGCTTAAAATCTCCTGCAATTCCTTACGGAAGTTTACAAGCATTTGTGGATTCCCTTTTGCTTCCACTTGGTTATGTAATACCGCATCCAAAACATAATCCTGCTTGGTTCCATATCCCAGTAGTCGCCACCGCTTATCCAACTCTTTCCGTTCTTCAGGAGAACAACGGTATGCAATGGTTTCACTTCTGTATCTGCCCTTTGGATCATTATTCCTAGCTGACATCGAATCCCTCCCTCCACTCTTCATCTAATGCTTCTGCCATTTCATCCTGAATAGATGGCATCATATGAGCATAACGATAAGTGATTTCTGCACTCTCATGGCCAACACGATTTCCAATTGCCACAGCCGAAAATCCCATATCTATAAGAAGAGATACATGGCTATGTCTTAAATCATGAATACGGATACGCTTTACACCGGATTCCTTTACTCCTCTGTCCATTTCATGGTGCAAATAAGATTTTGAAAGGACAAAGATTCTATCTGTGCTCCTAATCCCATAGATGCTGTCTAAAAAATCCTTCATCTCCTGGGCTACTACCTTTGGCATAGATATCACACGGATACTCTTCTTCGTTTTTGGCTTCGTTATGACATCCCTACCGCTAATTCTCTGCAATGATTTGGTAATGGACATCTTATTACGATCAAAATCGAAATCACCGGGAGTCAGTGCCAAAAGTTCTCCCATACGGATACCACACCAATACAAGAGTTCAAATGCCATATAGGAATAGGTCTTATTCGCCATTGTTGGTATGAACTGCATGTACTCGTCCTTCGTCCAGAACTTCATTTCATCCGATTGATGTTGTCCTAAAGGTCCTGCAATAACAGCCGGGTTCCTTGGCAGTTCATAATATTTCACTGCGTGATTAAATATTGCTGAAAGCTCCGCCTGCATCTTTCGAAGGTATGTCCCTGAATACCTATGCCCGTCCTTATCTGTGCTCTCACGCATCTCGTTCTGCCACTGGACGATATCCCTTGGGGTAATGTCACGCATGATCATATCTTTAAAGTAGGGCAAGATTTTCAGATACACCACATACTCCTTGGACTTCCATGTGTTCTCTCTGACCTGCGGTCTGACATCTGCCTCATATCTTTTCCAGAAATCCTCAAATGTCATATCAAGGCTGGCTGACTTTTCCAAAAGGAAATGCTTTTCCCAATCTAAAGCTTCCTTTTTTGTTTCAAAACCTCTCTTACACTTCTTTACCTTTTTCCCTGTCCAGTCCGTGTAATAAAACTGGGCTGTCCACGTATTACGCTTCTTGTCTTTCGTTGCCGGCATGTGTCTCCTCCTTTCCCGGTTCACAGACTCCATAGAAACGCTCCTCAAAATACTTTCTACTTACCTTACCCGGAATAACCATGTATCCCTGCTCGGTAAGTTCCTTATTGAGCTGACGCACTACGGAATACGCCTTTGATTCAGAAACACTAAGTGTCTTCATAATGTCTTTGACTGAAATAAAAATTGTATTGTCTACCATGTTTACTACCTCCAAAATAAGTTCTTTTATCTTTCTAAAACTCATTTGGTTCAGTTCAGGTGCCATTACTAAAAACCAGCCAAAATTTTTTATTTTTTTGGAAAATATAAGATGAAAAACAGAATAGAAATTAGTTCTCGGACGATTCGCGATATTTACCTTTTTATGATTTTTAGAATCATTTTAGAATCACGACGAAAAAAAGGCCCGAAACTATGCGATTTTCACATAGTCTCAGACCTTGAAAATACTGAATTCTAGGGATTTACCTCTAAACCACTTCGGGTCTACTCAAACTCCCTACAGGTTAAGTTATTTCCTGTGTTTGAGTCGATTTTTGCTTTCAGAAACAGCGTCTTCTCGTCTATTTCTCTTTATTATTTTCAGTTTTCAAAATTTCAGGTATCATTCGGGTATCACGAATGGGTATCAATGTGCCCATTTGACTCTGGTCTGGAAATATACAAGAAATATGATACTCCTCTATACTTCACCAAAATACAACCTTTTAGCGTTTCTTATAAGAAATATTATTACTATCTAATTCAGCTTATTCATAATATCTCGTCCCAAATCTGTCAATCTTATCATTTCAATATCTTCTTTTCCAATATAACTTTCTATCAAGCCCAATTGCTCAAATTTATTTCTAACTATCAAAGCATCTTGTTCATCAACATAATATCCAGGTTGAAAACCACTCACAGCATCCCTGAATTCAGCTAGTTTTTTAATTCCTGTAAGTCTTAATGAAACAAATTTAAATAACTCGTCCATTGTAGTTCTAATTTTCTTTTTATCTATTCTAGTATTAGAAGTAAAAATCAAAACCTTCTCAGTATAGTTCAATATAATCTCCTTACCATAAAAATCTTGCTTCATTTTTTCTTCTTTAACAGCACACGAAGCACCAGATGTATGATTCTTCAATTCTTCATTTTCTTTACGTAGATATTCTATTTCTTTTACTAGTCTTTCCTTTTCCTCATCATTCCCTCTATGCCATCCTGGTCTTTTTATCTCACTTTTTGCCTGCATTATAGCAATTGCTACTTTTCCAAGCAAATCTGATTGATCACGCCAAATACTCGCTAATCTATTTCCCATAGCCTTGCTCTTAAATTCTGCCAGTTTACCCCTTTTTATATCATCCGTTTCAACTTTCTCAGCATCTAATTCCACTGAATCATCTAATGCAAACACAAGAACGGGAATACCTTTATCTATTGCATAATTATATTCCATTTCTGTATAGCTTATACCTGTCTTTTCGTTAACTGAACCATATCTCTTTCCTAAAATCAATATATAGTAGTCACACATATCTATGACCTTTTTTATAACATTAAACTGTTCATCATCCGTTGCCACAAAGTTCTCCATTCCTGCCGGAATACAGTCTGCCATTAGCAAAATATCCAATACTTTCTTTCGTTCTTGTAACAGATCAGAATATGTTGAACTAATAAAAACCTGATACTTTATATTATCCATAAATTCACTTGCCTCCTTCATCATGTGCATCTCTATTCTATAATAGTTCCAAGCATATTTAAAAACTTTAGCAGCATATAATATATAAAATCATATAAACCCATATACTCCTAACCATATCTTGTTACCTTTATGATTCTCGCATCCATAAAGCTTACATTTTTCCATTCTAACATTAATTACTCATCCCAACTTTTCAAACAATATCTTTGTCAAATCCATTTATTATCGTATCTTTTTCATCTTCCAAAAAAGTTTCAATTTCACTTAGATAAAATTGCGGAATTTGAAAAAACTTAAATGGATCCAACTGAAAAATATAGTCATTCTCAATATGATTTGTTTCATTAACAAACTTGCAAGCAGCTGGATATTTCTTTTTTAACTTAGCAAGCAGACCATCATATCTCTCAAACAGTAATCTGACAGTGATTATTTTTTCATATATATCTGCAGAATCAAGTATATCAAACAATTTTTTTGAGCTAACAGTTTCAATAACATCATCATATGAAGATATTCCCAAAAAACTCTCTATTTCATTCATACCATTAGTCTTAACTTCTTCGCTTAATGCCGTTTCTCCATCTGAAAAAGTTGCATCTTTTCTTCCGTGAATAATATTAGAAATAACTTCATATATATCACTTTCTGCAAATCCAGGTTTTGTCAACTCAATATACTTTCTTAGATTTACAATACGAACCGCCATACTTCTATTTGAATCATCTGCGATTGATTTAGTTAATTCTACAGTATTTATCAAATCATCTCCAAATATTTCAAACTCGTTTATAATACCATTTTCATTCTGGAGATATTTTGCTTTTACTGGTGTAGTTAGTCCCATTCTTTTAAAGAAATCATTGTGCACATAATCAATAAGTGGTTGCATATCGTGTGTCAACATAAGTACTGTCTTATCACGGAAGCTTACTTTCTGATTATCAAACAACCTTCTAATCACAGCGAATTTTTTATCTTTATCGAACGAAGTTATCGGATCGTCTAACACAATCAAATCCGCATTTTCGCTTACGGCTTCAAACATAAACATCACAAGTGAAAATGCATTTTTCTCTCCCCAGCTTAAATGTGTATCAGGATTAGATACTTTTACATCTTCTGTATTGATTGGAATCAAATATGAAACTGCCTTGTTTTCTCCATCTGGTCTAATCTCAAACTTGTAAGGAAAACCCGCAAGCAAGAAAAACTGATTTATATCATCTTTCCTTTTAGTAATCAGTTCATCCATCTTTTTTTCATGCTGAATAAATAATCCTCTTAACTTCCCTGTGTTTTCCTTTAAGTTGTTGATTTTTTCTTCAACTTCATCTGCAATCGTATAAATAAAATCTGTTGAATAAAATTTGGATATTTGTCGTTTATCAACATACATCTCATTAAGATTTTTTTCAATATTCTCTAATTCCTCATGGGTCACATTCATAGGTCTAAACTGACATATCTTATCTATTTTTTTATATAGATACTCTGTTTCTACCGCAAGATTCTGCAACTCTGATTCCAAAGAATCTTCTTTTCCAGTACTACTAATGTATTCTTGAAGTGCAGAAAGCGCATCAGCTTTAATATAATTTTTTTCCACAGCCTCACGCAAATATTCAAGAACGGCATTTGCTGTTGAAAGAGCAGAATTTTTAAACACCTTGGATATCACCTTATTTTGCTTTTCTATTTCTTCCTTCAATTCATCAGCACAAAATGGACAAGTCTCACCATTCATCTGCTTGATTCCATCATTTCTCCATTTCGCCCATTTTGAGACACTTGCTAAATCTCGGTCATAAAACGGCTTGTACACCTTCAGTTCATCATACTTATCAAACCCAGCTCCATTCCCTTTTAAAAATTCACCTACTCCACCTTTTTTTGATATTTCACCATCACTGTATTTAACCGCTTCTGCATACTTAGGTAAAAACGATCTAACGTTCTGTATAGCTTCATTTTCATGAAATATACCCTGTAACTCAGCCAATAAATTTGTAATTTCATTTGCCAACCTATCACATTCTTCTGACCTTAAAAATACTCGAAATGAGTTCTCCAAAAAACTTTTCTCTTTGAATAAATATGAGTTAACATAGCTTTCATCAAATACCATAACTTTATTGAAAGAAATCCCATCCACTTCACATTTTTGACCTTTATCTGCGCCATAAGGTAATAATGTCTGAAGTTCTTCCTCACTTCCATGTGTCTTCAGAAAAACTGCTTTGCTTATTGTAGATTTCCCAGTTCCATTAGAACCATACTTTATATTCAGAGTACCCTCTTCGAGCTTGATATCTGCTGATTTTATACAATTACAATTCTTTATTTCGATTGTCACTTCACCCATGTATATCCTCCTATCTAAACCTTATCTGCAGATTCAGCTTAATAAACATCTCTCCATTTTCCTCGTACAAACTCATATATTCATGCCTGCTTGTAGATGCTCTTTCAAGATATGTATTATCCAACAAATACTGCTCAAAAAAGTTTCTGTTGTATATGTGATAAGCAAGTATCTCTCCGTCTGCCTTCACAATAATGTAGCCACCGTTTGCTTCATCCAATCCATCCCAAGGCTTTGCCGGTTTCATTCCCAATGCGCAGGAACACAGGAATTTTTTGAATTTATATGTATACATCATCGGATCGCCATATCCAAGAGGATCTCTGTCTCCAAGCATATCTACTAGCTTATCACAGTCCTTTACATCCTCTGTATAGAAATATAACAACATATTTCCAATAATTTCCGGCATACTGCTGTCTACCATTATCAGATTTCTCTTGAATCCGTCATGGTTCATTCCGCAATACTGAATTTTCCCGCCAAACTCAGCTATTTTTGACATTTTGTCCTTAATCTTGGTTCTGGTCTCAATTGCGTTAATTTCTTCCGCCTGTTCTATTGATATTCCAGAAACTTTGTAAATAAAGTTTGTTGTAAGTCCTGCATTCAGTAATGTAGGTGGATTGCCAACCTCTGACTTAATGGAAAATCCCACATTTCGAATAAAGTTTGTATGTATGTCCTCAATTTGCATGGAAATATCTGTTGTATCAGTAGATGGAGCCTTTATCTTTGTAACTCTTATGCCATTTGCAAAATTAGCAATTTCCTCTAATTCAAAGCTTCCGCTATGACTGGCTATTTCTTTTAAAAGCTTATTTGCCTGGTTCTCCATTTCAGTTCTGTCAACAGAAATAATTTTATTAGACTGGATTTCAACGCTGATCTGATTATCCTGAATCACATAATCAATAACTTCACCCTTTGTTTCTTCTCTCATAATCTTCAGAATCGGATAATATACTTCATCAATTTTTTCAACCTTCTCATTTGCCGCATATACTCTGCCCTGACTGAGAAGCTTCATAAATGCATATAATTCTGACCATTCGCCCTTGTTTCCCGACATTCTTCCATCTTTATTTGCCATTCTCTAACACCTTCCTTATCTCTTTGGCTATTGCCTCAATAACATTAACCGTTACACTGTTTCCTAACTGCTTGTACAAATGTGTGTCTGCCAATTCAAGCTTAAAATCATCCGGGAATCCCTGCAACCTTGCCCACTCTCTTGGTGTCATCTTTCTGATTCCCTCTCTGTTGACTTCCCCCTTTATGTGTGTAACAGGTGTAAAATCGGTCAGTCGCTTATCAATAATCAAATTTCTTTCACGACCCATTCCCCCACATACAATCGCACCTGCCTTACCGTCAAGATCTCTTATCTCATATCCGAAACCGTTACCCTTCGCTTCGTGACGTGCTTTATGCTTTTTTAAGGTATCAATATATACCGTTGAAAGATAATACTTCACACTAACCTCATTCTCTTCCATAATGTCCCTGATACAGGTATCCGGATTTGTAGGTTCAGGAAACTTAAACCCGCTACTGTCGATATCATTTCGGAATGCGACAATGTATATACGTTCTCTATTCTGAGGAACACCAAAATCCTTACTATTCAGTACCTTGTCATACACGGTGTAACCTATTTGTTCAAAAGCTTTCTTGATAACCATAAAAGTCCTTCCCCTGTCATGGATGGTAAGACCCTTTACATTTTCACAAAAAATTACTTTAGGTTTATGAAAATCACATATCCTTACAACATCCTGGAACAAGGTTCCTCTACATAAGCCCTTGTAATCATCATCAAAGCCCATACGCTTTCCAGCAAGCGAAAATGCCTGACAAGGGAATCCAGCAAGACAGATATCAAATTTGGGAATTTCTTTTTCATCTATTTGAGTAATGTCACCAGCAATATCAAATTTATCATGGTAATTCATTTTGTAAGTCTTCTGTGCAAATTCATCCCATTCGCTTACAAACACCGTCTTAATCTTCTTTCCAAACGCTCTGTCAAAACCTTTTCTAATTCCACCTATACCGGCAAATAAGTCTATTGATTTATACATGCGAAATCTCCTCTGTTTCAATATCGTAATCATCATATTTCTGTTCAAATATAGCTTCTTCTATTACCCGTACACACTCTTCCGAGTTCTTCATAATATCCTTTCCCCAGAAGCGTATAACGGTCCATCCCAAAAACTGAAGCTGCTTGTTTATATCATCATCGCGCTGTTGATTTTTTGATATCTTGTCAATCCAAAACTCTGCGTTTTTTCCTTTTTCCAATTGTGGTTTCAGCACTTCCCAGTCTTTTCCGTGAAAGAATTCACTGTCACAGAAAATGACTATTTTATATTTAGTAAGTACAATATCCGGCTTACCGGGCAATCCTGCATAATTCTTTCTATACCGGTATCCACGTTTCCATAATTCCTTTCGAAGCTTCAACTCTATGGAGGTATCCTTCGACTTAATATTCTTCATATTTTTATGACGTTGTTCTTTAGTAAGTCTGTCCACTTCACTCACTCCGATTCGTCAGGAACAATTTCCAGAATATCTGCCACATCACATTCAAGTGCGACACATATCTTAAGCAGAATATCCGTATTGACATTCTCATTTCGTCCAAGTTTAGCAATGGATGCATTGCTTATTCCTGCCTTTTCGGCAAGATCTTTTTTCATCATATCTCTGTCTATCAACAGTTTCCATAATTTCTTATAACTAATCTTCATTGCGCCCTCCGAAATAAAACATATGTTCGTTTTATATATTATCATATCATAATCAATAAGGCAAGTATTTTTTGATAATTATTTATGAGTTCTCACACTTTATTATTAGTTTGGCTAACCAAAATCCATTTTGAGCCCGTTTCGAGCAGACTCCTGGCTGAATCAATGCCGTATAAAAGTCGTCTAAAAGGGGATGAGTTCTCCGATAAGCAGAGTTTCTCATCCCCACGTCTCCTATCTACCTCCCCTTCCAATCCTCATACGCTTTCCACAGCCTTTCCTGTTCTCCGCTAAGCCTCAATATCTCAGCCAAATCTCTTTCCATAGCCTCTATATTGGCATCCAGCGTTTCCATGGTTCCTACACGCATTTCTGCACTTATCTCACACTGTAATGCTTCCTTTGAATACTGCACCTTCGTTTCCACATTCATATATCCACATATGGAATAGCTGTACCCGTTATCCATATCCCGAAATACAGGTGCAACCTCACCAACGGAAGTTTTCCATCTCATCAGTCTCGGGAACCAACACAATCCTTCCTTTACCAGTTCCTTAAACCTCTCTAACAGCTTCCCAAGTTCATAAAGTATTCCCCTGAAACTGTTACCTGCATCAAGTCTGCCGTCCCTTTCCACTGCAGTTGCATATTCTTCTATAGTGGGTGCAAGCAGATGAAACATTCCAACAAACCGCTTCATCTGTTCCAGAACCTTTACCGTCCTGTCTGCCTGATGCTGTTTTTCCTCCAACTCATCCTTCGTATAATCAAGGATTGCACTCTGAAGCTCTATCGAACTCTTTATATCGGCAAGACTCTTTTCATTCCTGTCAATATCATCTCCCAGAAGTTCCAATTTCTCCGTTTCCTTTGCAACCTTGTACTCTGCAACAGTCAGATCGTGATTTCTACCTTTCGATTTCTCTCTTATCTGTTCTCCGAAAACAATCGATACTTTCTGATTAATAAATTCACGCAAATCTCCCTGAAGAACCTTTGACAGCGTATATGGTGTAAACACAGAGCGTTTTGACACCTGTTTACGCAGACTCTTCTTAAACCCCTCCGCAACAGGCACACCGACCACATGCATATGTGGACTTTCTTCATCAAAATGGATGACTGCATTTGCCACCTTAAAATCCGGCATCCTGACCTGTAACTCATCCAACAATAATTTGAAGATTCGTTTCATAAAAACCTTGTTGTCCCCATGTTCCTGCCAATACTTCATGTCTCCCACCTGAAAGATAATCTCCACTGCCATATCCTGCGATTTCTCGGATACATATTCATAATAATCTGAAATCTTTCTGTCTTTTCTGGTCTGTTTGTCATTGTATTCCTTCAGCACCCTGTCGAATTCATCATGATATACCTTTTTGACATCCTTCACCAGATTTTCCGTTCCGTACAGCAGCATAATATTTTCTGCACTGTACTCGTCGGATTTATATTTCCTGAGATTGTGCTTTGCCACTCCTTCCAGTTTTCGTTTCGTGGTAATTGCACTTTTCCCATTGCTCACATGAGCGACATAAGAAATACCTCCCATGCAACTCCTCCTTATCTGTAACCTCTCACGGAGATGCTGTTATCATCTTTGCTCTGCCACAGATGATAACCCCCTAGCAGTTTTGGCAAGCCAAAACATCGGGGGCTCTCCGAGGGTAATATATATCTGCATATCTTCATATAGGTGTGTCAAAAAGTGACGCACTTTTATGAAAAGTACTCCAAAAAATGACGCACTTTTTCAAAAGGTGAGTCAAAATGTGACGCACCTCATTAAATACTCTGAGCACAGGTGCGTCACTTTGTGGAGCACCTTTTGGATTCTGACTCCACTTTTTGACTCACCTTTTGCATTTTGACTCCCTTTTGTCACACCTTTTATAACGGATATTCCGACGTTTAATGATACTGCCTTATCATCTGGTGCAGTACAGCCTCCTCTGCCATCATCCTCGCCTGTGTCCGCAACTGATACATCTCCCAAAACGATTGCCTGTTCTTTGGCTTATGACTGTTCAACCACTTATTTTCGATTGTCTCCAACAGCTCATGTGCCTCCTCATCAATCTCCGCTGCCTTATTCCACAGTCGTCCGAACCTCACAAGATTTCTGTATCTGCCCGGATGTTCCGTTTTTATAAAATCAATCCACATTCGTCCGTATTTTCCTATATGAATCGGCTTAACAGTCTCCTCACTTACGGATAAAACAGGATACAGCAACCCGTCAATCTCTTTATATTCAATTCCCAGTCTTTCAAATGTTGTCATAATAATCCTTCCTTTCCGGTTTAAGACCGCAACATCGCAGTGTCTTTGTATTTTGCAACCTTGCAGTCTAAGAATGCAACGTCTGACACTCTGCAATGTTGCGGTGTTACTTTATTAATCTTTGTGCAGATCCCAATACCAGCTTCCGTTAATCCGTTTTGCCTTAATTCCAAGCTCCTTTTTTGCGTTTTCCAGCGTTCTCTTTGAAATCCCTTCCTGCGCCGCCAGTTCAAGAATCTCATTACTCATTATCAGATTCTTGGAATGTGCAAGCTCCTGAAGAAATTGCTTTGCCATGTCAATCTTGCACGCTTTGGGTGCTATGCCGCCAAGAATTTCGTCAGCAGTTATTTCATAATCTCCAATCCACCGAAAACCTTCCTCCGTCAGTTCAAATGCCTTGGAATGTCCGAATGCCGAGAGGTTATTTTTTATCTGCACCACGGCACGCATGTTTGGCTGACCTTCAATTCTTCCCACAAGCAACACACTTCGTGCCACGGCATAAAAGTCAATGGAACCCATACCTCTGTATGCCGCCTTTGCACCGGAGCCCTTATTCATGTGACCGATAAGAACAATTGCACAGCCTGTCCTCTCTGCGATGCTACCAAGCTTTTTGGTCATTTCCCTTGCCTCATTTGCCCTGTTCATATCCGTACCACAGCCAAGATATGCCTGTATCGGGTCTAATATCAGAAGCCCTGCATTTTCCTTTCTGATTGCCTGCTCCAGTCTGTCATCCGTCATGGATACTGACTTTTCGCTCTCATCTATGATGGATATTCTGGTGCAGTCCGCTCCAGCTGACTCCAGTCTTGGCTTTACCGTGTCTGCAAGTCCGTCCTCTGCCGTCTGGTATATGACATTCACGGGATTTCCCTGCTCCATGTCAGTATCAAATCCCTGCCCTTTTGACAGCATTGCGGCTATATTTAATATAAAAGTTGATTTCCCGTCTCCCGGATCACCTTGAATAATGGTGAGTTTTCCATATGGTATAAATGGATACCATAGCCATCTGACCATCTGTGTTTCAACCTGCGACAGCTGTATCATCTTAAGTTGTATCTGTTCCTCCATGTTCTTCCTCCGCTAAAAATATTGTGTAAATTTGCGGAGCCTTCTGTTATACTGTAGTTGCGAAGTACATATAGCAAAGGCTCTGCTTTTGCCTATGGCTTACAGCCCTGTGTTTATGCATGGGGCTGTTTTTCATCCGTGTTTTCCCACAGATATTTTGCTCCGTCAAGCACTGCAATGACTGCATTTAACATTGCCACATAATCAAATGCAAGTTCACCCAGTTCATCATATTCTCTACCATCCACGGGAGAACATTTTCCTTTTATCCGTCCATCCCTATATAGTTCATCAGCCAGAATGTGCATATCCTCTTGCATCTGCCTTACGCATTCCACCAGCCGGCAAACTGTTTCTTTCTTACCCACCACGCATATCCTGTTATAAATGCAGGAACGGGTAAAATAATCCTTCTTAAGCATCCCGCTTGCTTTTATCCTGGCTTCAATTTCTCTTCTGTCCCTGTCAGATATACGGAAACTTATGGTAGGATATTTATGAATGTTGCTCATATATCGTCATCTCCTTTCTCCAAACTGCCTGTTCTTTCACAAAATTCACGGTTAAGTACTTCAGCCATCTCCTGCTGTTCCGTTGGAAACATATGGGCGTAATGAAAGGTAATACTTTGGCTTTCATGCCCTACCCTGTTACCAATGGCAACTGCCGAAAAGCCTCTGTTAATCAGATATGAAATATGCGAATGTCTTAAGCCGTGAATTGTAATACGCTTTACGCCTGCCTTTTTTGCGCCTCTGGTCATTTCCTTGTGCAGATAAGATTTGGTAATCATAAATATTCTGTTGTCTCTTGTGAAACCATACAGGCTTGAAAGATACTCTTTCATTTCCTCAGCCAGAAAATCCGGCATAACAATATCCCGCCTGCTTTTCGGTGTCTTCGGATCAGTGATGATATCCTCTCCGTCAATTCTCTGGTAGGATTTATTAATGTGTATCACCTTACCTTCCACATCAATATCCGCTGCAGTAAGTGCAAGCAGTTCTCCACTTCTTAAACCACACCAGTAAAGCACCTGAAACGCATAATAAGATACGGATTTATCCTTTACCTGTTCTATAAATTTCAGATATTCCTCCTCCGTCCAGAATTCCATTTCATCCGCTTTTCCCTTTCCGATGGTTCCAGCTTTCTTCACAGGATTATCCAGCAGATTATAAAATCTTATGGCATGGTTAAACAGTGCCGAAAGCTCCGACTGAATGGTTTTCAGATAAGTTGGCTTAAACGGCTTTCCATCTGGTGTTTTAAGTTTCATAATCGCATTCTGCCATTTGATAATGTCAGCCGGACTGATCTCATTCATCTTCTTATCCTTGAAATACGGCAAAATCCTGTTGCGGAATATGGTATCCTTCGTCTTCCAGGTATTCAGTTTCAGCTTTGGCTTAAGGTCATCCTCATAAATCCTGTAAAAAGAACCGAAATCCATATCCAGACTGGTTGCCTGCTGGAGTCGGAACTTCTGCTCCCACTCCAGTGCCTCCTTACGGGTCTTAAAACCTCTTTTCAGCTTCCTTCTGTTCTTGCCTGTCCAATCATTGTAGTGAAAGGAAACATACCATGTTCCCCTCTCTTCATCCTTGTAAGCAGCCATTTGCTTCACTCTCCTTCCTTAAGCTGTTTGCAAACCATAGAACTTCTCGTCAAAATACTTACAGCTAACCTTACCCGTAATGGTTCTGTATCCCTTTTCCTGAAGCTCATGGTTTAACTCGCGGATAATCTTGTATCCGTGTGAACGGGATATGGACAGCATTTCTGCCACCTCGTCTACATTGTAAAAAATCTTCTTTTCCATAGGTGGTTCACCTCCTTTCCCCGGCTGTACCGGTATGTATCTCAAATTTGCCTTCCATAAATATGATAGCGCATTTCAAAACTCCCTTCTCGACTTCTCAGGACGATCTTTTCATAAAAAGTAGCCTTCGTAGGACTATTTTTTGCTCCAAAGTCTTTTGCACTACTTCCATGATCAGATTATAAAGCAGTCACCAAATTAATTTTAGGAACTATCTGTTCTCTTTCACTGGTAAAATGCAAACAATATGTTCTCATGTCTTCTCTGTAAAGCTTACCTCCCAATCCAACGATTGAGAATGTACTCTCTGGCTCCCTTTGGGGACAAAATACGCTCCCTTACCATAATATCTGTTTCTATATATGCTTTTTAAGGTATATACAGTAGGAGTTACTGCCCAACTTAGTGGCAGTTGATTTCTCTCACACATAAAATGATAAATTATCAAAAAGCTAATTAAAACCGAGAGATATTCCGAATTTTGAAATAAAAGTCGTAGTATTATTACGAATTTTATAAAATGGGAAATTTTGAAAAGAAAAAGATTTGTAAGAAATAGAAATACCTTAAATACCTTTTGCAGTATTCCAGAATATGTCCGGTACTGCACAAACAGGTATCATATAGGTATCAGTGAAAAGAAAAAAGCTCCAGAAACGGCTTGTTTTCGCTGTTTCTGAAGCTGTGTTTATTACTCAAACTCGCAAAGTTTGATGTGATTTTGATTCGTTTTAGTTCGTTTTCTATACTGTATAATTTTGAAAACAAAGGTTTTTCCACACATTATTTTTCGTTTCACACACTTTTAGTACCAATCCAGTACCAGCTATTTTTTTCATTATTGTGTGTAGTTACGGTGGCTTGCAGGTCATTTGACTATTCAAAGAATAATCATCTGTTGGTTTGCAAGTTCACCTATAAAAATTATAATCTCAAACTACTGTTTCTGCAACAAAAAGTTTTGTGGTACTAATCAGTAGTACCACGATTATTTTCTATATATTGGCTGAAATCAATCACCTTTGCTGGATTTCTCTTAGGCACAATTCCAATGCGTTCCATGTCTATTTTAAAAAGCTCACTTGGATATCCATATGCATCGAATCCCTCAGGCTGGCAAATATCTCTGTTAAGATACTCGCTCAGTTCCCACTGGTATTTTGTATCTTTCTCCAGTTTCTTATCAAAATACTGAGCATCCGTTACCATTCTATTAATGCCACCAACAGATTTTTTACCATGAGTCTTTGTTACAGACATATCACCAGACATTTGAAAATATTGATCTATCTGACTTTCGGAATATCCCATCTGCTGCATCACACCATGAATCACACGGCTGATATACAATGTATAATACTTCCAATTTCTTGGTTCGATATCGGTCATTGCTATTGTGTAGCGATTGCTGGCATTTACAATAAACAGGACATTTCTTCCTTTTATTTTCGTCAAATGTGTATCCCAGCAAAACACAAGTGAAGCACCTTTTATTTCATCAATCTTTGTTGTTTTTAATCGCTCTTGAACTGATTTTGTTGCACCAATCTCCATATGTATCACCTGCTCATCTCAAGTATTCTTTTTACTTCCTGCTGCAATTCGTCACTGAATTCTGATAAATCATCATATGTAACCACCTTCAGTCTTATAAGACGAACAATATCCCATATTGCCTCTGACTTGCTCATCTCCATAATAACTCCAGGATGATGCTTATCTTCCTTTATCCGCTTTTCCAGTTCCCAGAATTTCTCTGATGCATGCTTTGTATCATCATTCAGAAAATCCACATACTCTTTGACAAGACCTTTCATATAGTTTTCCTGCCAGTCTGATAATCTTTCTCGAAATAATTTCCAATCTTTTTTGCTTATGTCCATGATTTTAAACCTCCTCAGTCTCATGTTAGTCTCAACAAACAGTGTCAAAAATGAGACTGACTTGAGACTGTACTCATACAATTCAACCACCAATGCCGATTTTATCGCTTTTCATCCATATTATGTAGTCTCACCAAGTCTCAAATCTCATGAGACTTCGTTGAGACTAACTCCCGAATACTCTTGGATGCCACCTGATTCACACATTTCTAATATTATTTCTTCGACTTATTTGTTTCACTCTTGAGCTAATTTCATCTTTAGTTCAAGAAGAAAAACCTCTGTTTATCAGCATTTTCTTCTTTCATCTTGGACTAAAATATAATTACTTGAACTAATTTAGCTCAAAAACTATTTTTTCAAATACCATCTTGCTGCATGCCTGGTTTCTTCAGCAGCAGCAATTTTTTCTCTTTTCATAGCTTGAATAATATAATGCACTTTCTATCCGTTAATCTCCCAGTGTCCACTGTAACCACTTCCGACATATGATACATTAGACATTTTTTTGATTTTTCGTTTTACTGTTGCAATTCCAATTTTTAATTCCTTGGCCATATCTGCCGTTGATACTTGCGGATTTTCCTTTATCATTTTGATGATTTTTTCTTCAGTATCATCTTGGGTATCACCTTGAGTATCATCTTGGGTATCACCTTGAATTTTCTCTTCGTTTGCATGTATTGCATAATTAGAAAGAACATATTATCAAAATCATATCTTGATTTCAGACTATCGTAACTTTCGCCGCTACCACGAAGCACCAATTCTCTTAGCTGTGAGGGAGTTGCCGGAACGCTTTCATTTCCTATACGAATAAATGCAATGAGTTGTCCATCACCTTCAGCATCTGCAAGCCCCACCAACTCATTCTATGTACTGTTATTCACTTAAGCTATTACTCAATCTTTACCTTATTGTTTCCATTAATATCTATTTTATATTTATCATTTCCTTTTTGATAATATATCCATCCGCCCTCAATTTTATCAATTTGATACCAGAAATCATCTACACCATCCAAAACCACTTGCTCAGTTCCATCCGGTTTAGCTTTTATTAGCATATTTGATGTGTAATATATCCAATCTTCATCTGTGCTGTCTAATAAAACCACCTTTTCTAATCCATCTGCCTGATTTCCAATTTGTATTTTATAGTTTGAATATATTGCCCATCCATCTTCTATTCTGATGTTATAATGACTGCCCTGTAAACTTGGACAAGATAATTCGTAAGCTACTGTAATTATATTATCACCATTCAAATCCATTCTATGTAAAGCATGTCCCTCCAGCCCAACGCCAACCGTATCAAAACAATATGAAAAATAAATATATTCATCATCAACTGAAAAATCATATAGCTCCTCTTCCATAACTCTTTCATTTATTCCATCTGGTCTAGCAACATACAGTTGTCCATGGGAAGAATCTACCAATGTGGAATTTAGATATATAACACTATTTTTTACTACCTCAAAATGAGGACAAGCACCTTCACTTATACGTTCTGCTAATTTTCCTTCCTTCCATTTATACAATGCTGGATATGTAATAACATCGTCCCCAATCATTTCTGTCGTATTATATCTAAAAAAAGTAAAATCTCCTACCTTTCTTTCATTTAGGATATCTACGCCAATAGGATAAATAACTTCGTTCTGATTATTCAATATTGCAATTTCCTGATATGGATTAGGCTTTTTAATCCAATAACAAACTCCAAATATTAATACACAGAAAATCACTCCTCCTATTACTAGTATCACCTTTTGCCATCTTTTTAAATTTATTAGATCATTCCAAAACTCTTTGAAATTTTCTTTTATGATACTTTTTCCTTTTTTATATTTACCTAGTATCCATTTCACAATTAGAAAAAAGATAAGCAACAATATTATTATTGCCATACCAATCCAACTTATTTTGACAATGCTTTTAATGGATTTAACGAATTCAATCATCTCATTTATCAATGACACTGTTCTTCCTCCCGGTATATTTATTACTTTTTAATCTTAGGAGTTAATCTAACTTTGAAAATAATTATGCTTTCCGTCGCTTTTTTCGTCGCTTTTTTAGCGACGAATTATTTTAATTTGTACATTTTGCCTTTTGTTTTGCCGTTATCAACAAGCTTCTCAAGTCCAACCAATTCCTTCAACAATTCTTTGGTTCTGGTATCCTTAAGCCCCAAATTCTCTGCAATTTCCGCAGTCTTATGCCAGTCGCCATCATCCATCAACTTTAGGATTTTGTCATACTGCTCCATCTTTTTCTTAGATAATTTATTCGTCGCTTTTTCATAACCATCCGATACTGAAATTTCATCATTATTTTCTAAAAACGCTGGATGAATCGGAATCCTTATTCTCATAGCTCGTCTATCCTCATCCGTAAAAAACTCCGCTCTTGGAGATCCATTCTTTTCAAGTTCTTCCTGTATAGTTGGGATACCGGAAGAATGACCTTCTGATAAATCAAGCTCTTTTAAAAATTCGCCAAGTCTCCTATTGCGATAATATCTTGAAACAAATCTCTTTCCTTCTGCTATCGTCTTTTCAGAAATTGACCTGTCAATACCAGGAAAATTCATGATGTTTATGCAGTCAGGCTCTATCTCTATGGTAACCGGCTCGTATGACATATAATCCCTGTGATAAAAAGCATTTACCACTGCTTCCTCGATTGCCTGATAAGGATAATTAAAAATTCTTAAGGCCTCCATCTGATTTGGAACTTTAATAACCTTTTCCCGTATAAACAGATTACGAAAACGTTCCATTGTTGCCTGAATCATTTGTGGAACTGAACCTGTAATATTCGGAAAATCCTCACTAATACTTGGATTCTCTATACTTCCCTTTGGAAATGATGTCATTTGAACATAAGTGTATCCAAAAAATTTCTCCGGATGCTCACAGAACATCATTAGTGCCACATTCTGAATATATCTTAGTTCCGGCGGTCCTACTAAAAGCTGCATATCATTGAGAATTTCCTCAACGCCACGCTCTCTTACCTGTTTTGCAAGTTTACTACCAGTCTTACGCAAGTGATCTTCCAACAACACAGGTGAAATATCTTCAAATGTTGCCTTGTGATTTGCCCTGCAATCAAATGGTGTTTGGTCGGACATATTAATCAATTCACGTTCCTGCTCTAGATTTGCCTTAACAGAGCTTGTCAGATATCGAATATAATAATTATATTTTTTGTCTTTCTTACTAGTCACATACTCCGGTGACTTATATGGGCGCTGTTGTCCCGTCCTGGCAACAATGACATAAATCCATTTTCCATCTACTTCTGCTGGTATACCTTGTGGAAAATATGGTGGGGATATTGTATTATTATATCCTACCATCTCTTTCTGAATTGTATCCAGCATATACTCTGGCAATCCTTTCACCGGACGCTTTGCAATTCCATTTTCTTCTTCAACACCTACAACAATATAGCCACCACCATCATTATTGTAATCATTTGCAAATGCACAGACACTATGATAGATATCATCAGGATTCCATCCTGTTTTAAACTCTATGCGGTCTGATTCTATTTTTCTTTTGTTTAATAAATCTTCAACGCTTATTTCAAGTTCCATAGTGTCCTCTCCAATCCTTTTTGTAGTGCTAACCGAGTAATATTATTCACTTCAAGTACTCATACAAAATTACATACTTACAAAACAGGTGTGTCATTATATTGTTTCCTATTGCATTTTTTTACATTTAAATAAATATTCTTAATTAAATTTACACTAGTCAAAATAGCTTCTCCACGATTCAATTTTTTAACCTGTTTAACCGAATATTCATCTAGATGATTTTTTATCGTTCTTATTTCATCATCGTGTGTTAACCTATGAATTAGTAGTGTTCCCATTTGACCTAAAAGTACAGGTGAAACATCTTGTGGATTTTGAGATGTCAAAAAAAGAAAAATACCTTTTTTTCTTCCTTCCCTTGCTATAAGTACTAAACCTCTGTGAAATTCTTCTTCTGAGTACTGAGATTTTGTATACCTATGTACTTCATCAATAAAGAAAACAAAAGGATGTATATCATCCTGTGAAATCAAATAATTACATATTAAATCAATAATCATTCCTCCAACACCTTCTGATGCACCCAATCCAGAAGAATTAATATAAAGGCTAACATCTGGTGTATGTATAAATGATTGAATTTCATTTAATAGGTTATTTAGTTTTGGATCATATTTAAAAAATTTCAAAAAATTTGTATTACGTAACTGATATGATACCTTTTGTACCAAATAACTATTCGCATTCGCCTTAAAAGAATCATATATATATTCAGAACCTCTGTTAGGTTCTGAAACCGCCTCAGCTGCTATTTGCTCTGGAAGTAATGAAACATCAAAATCATTATCATGATTTTTTATGGAAGCTAAATCTTTTTGTAATTGTGCAATATTCTTTCCTACTTTTTCTAAGCAACATGCTTTTCCATTTTTATTTTGATAACGTAGAGAATTAATTGCCTCTGCAAGAACTGCACTTTGTGTATTTCCATTTGTTTCAAAAAGCACAGACCATTGCTGCATAGTAAGTTTACCCGGTGAAATAATTGTATCAATTCCAAGATTTAATTTCTTTATCTCTTGCTCTGAGAATGCGTCCCTATATTCTCCAGTTGGATCAATAATTAAAACCTTTTTCTTGGCTCCAATCACTTTGTCCAATATGGATAATGCCGATGTCGATTTTCCACTATTGGTAGCTCCAACTACAAATAAATGGTGATCAAACAATGTACTTGGCTTTAGATTAACTTCCACATTGTTCATATCTAAATACGTTGCAAAAGATTTAAGCTGTACTTCAGACGTTTTTGTTGTTTCAACAGATTGCAAATACCTCTGTATAACTTCCTTATTAGCAAAATACACCTTTTCAGAAACTCCAACCGTCATAAATTCTGGCAATTTAAACTTTTTATCATCCTTTGTCATAATTCCTATAATATCTATGTTTAATTCGGGATAAATACTTTCTGTTTTTCCAAAATTAATGGAATCATGTAATTTTTCAGAGGAAACAACTTTATTTTGAAAAACTTCTCCTAAAAAAATGCCTCGAACAGAATCAATCACAACTAAATAATTAATTGTATTGGGAATTAATGATTCATCCAACAACTTTCTATGTGATAATACTGATAAATTTTCTACTTGCACAATACTATTATCTCTATATACCTGTGAAACTCTACCGATATAGTAATTGCTTTTATCCATTTTATTATATAAAGAATCAATCGTCATAATATTCACCCAAATAATCTACTAAATCTGAATTCATAGTTGCTCGCAAAAAGGCAATTTGATAATTATGTTTCATTAGTTCTTGTAATCTGATCCAATTCTCATTATCCTGAGAAATATTATAATCGCTAATAAGTGTTGCTAAACTCTTATTATGTAATATTGCCTGTATTATCATTTGTGAAATATGATTGTCTGCAAAGCTAAAACCTGTCGTAATGAGTAATGTATTTGGTCTTTTTAATAATTCTTGAAATTTTATAAACAACTCAAAATATGGCTCCTGATAACTTTGCATATATTTATTGGAACTAGGAAAAATCATGATAGGATTTTTCACATCGCATTTATCTTTTCTATAAATATAATCGTTACAACGTTCCCAAGTTAATGATCCATGTAACTTAAGCAAATTTATAATATTTTTCTTATATTCCATCTCCCTGGTTTTAATATTTTCAATATCTTTTACAAGATTCCATTCAAACATATCACTATCAAAATGTGGTCTGTGAGCAAATGTAAATCCATCTATAACTGTATATCCTATACTATCTGCCGCATCTTCTATCAACGTATCATAATTTGTTGTTACAATAGATAGCTTACTAGGCGTTTTCACTAAGTGCGATACAGTATTTATAAAAGCGGCATGTTTTAAACATTTATTGTCAAAATCATAGCTTGTATTTGAAATAATCAAATCAAAAATCTTATTTTTTGATATCTGATATTTTACGCAATCATCAACAGGTACATATTTTTCAAAAGAAAGTAAGTCCGACAAAAAATCTTCTAGATTAAATTGGGGATTCAACTTATCTTCCTCCACATTTTCCACTGGAACATTATATTTACAAAAATCTGCTAACTCCTGAAGCGAAAAACATTTTGAATCTTTTTTTAGTTCTGCATTAATCAAATCTGCCAACATAGATACAGTTTTTCCGAAATTTACATCTATGCCATCATCCTTCACCACTACAGATGCTCCAGCACCTACCAATACAATAATGTTACTGTAATTTTGATGTATAAAATTTGCAGTTTCTTTTTTTATCAGTTGTTTAAATGTATGAGCATCTATATTTTCACCATTTTCGTCTAAAAGAGTACTTTCATTCTTAAAGAACAGATTATTATCACTTGTATATTTATTATTAGCTGAAACATAATATTCAATCATAAAATTATTCTCCTTTTCAACAATCTACTATCAAACCAATATTCGGTATTTATCATATTAAAAAGCCTTCTTTATTCCATACCTATAACACTGAAAACTATTGAACCTTACAAATATAAATCTCTAACCAATTCCATAACCTTTTCCAACAACATCTCCAAGTTCTTCCCTTCTGCCATAGAATCTATATCTTCTTTATCTTCAAAACACTTTTTCAAAATATCCTTAAATACTTTTTCGTTCTGAAGTTCCTGCTCTGATAATTCTTTTATTTTCTTCTCTATATCAATAGCAACATCCGCTATCTGACTACATCTTCCATAGGAATTTCCCATATCCTCTGCTACCATATTGTCACTATTCTCTTTTTCATATGGATTAAATCCATAAAATGCATTACTTGCAACCGGACATATAGCATCATATATTATCTTAGCACCTAGTTCTCTTTTTATCTGTTTCGGATATATAAGCGTGCCTCTGTCTGATTTCATTTCAAGTTTCTTTTCAGCCAATTTACTAGCATTTGTGATTCTCGTAAGATATGCTATCATTCTATTCGCGAAATTTTGACTATCTACTTCCTGCCTACCAATTACAGGAATATATTTATCCATCTCATTTTCACTAACTGTATGGTTTTCCAAATATAGAGAATACATTTCTGATGCACAAAGCTTAACAACTGCTACATTCTCCAGTTTTTTGTCACCGATTTGATGCAACATATCCATCTGCACCCATCCATATTCTTTATCACCTACTTCATCAGGGCAGAAAAACATGTTCTGCACATATTTGTATCCTTGCTTCGTTATAAAATCATCGTATGCAAGCTGGTACAGATACTGCTTGGTCACATCCCCAACTCCAGGTTGTCCTATAACCCTATATTCTGACATATTCTTATGAAAATCTATATTATAATACTTTGCATCATATATTCCAAAACAATATTCTCCACTATCACCACACTCATAAATGCTAATCAAATCTGGTCTTAATGTATCTGACTTACCGTCGCTGATATCACCTGATGTTCTATGCCATACCGGTCTGTCAATTATTTCAATTAAAGTAGTATCTTTGCTATCCTTATAATCATCACAAACCCCAAGTGGTAACTCTGATAATTTTGAGTTTAGGACATTTCCAAAATTCTGTGCACATACTTTTTCCCATACTAAGTTAAAGCTGTTTGTGCCATACATACTAAAATTATCAATATTATTAAAGCTTGCTTTTTGTGCCACATACGCATACATTGCCTTCAATATCAATTGTTTTCTTGTGTTGTACTGCACATTAAGTTCATTTTGTATCCTATATAAAATATAATCATCATCGCCTAAATCATCCAATTGTTCTTCCGACAATTCTACCGTCACAATATTAAACAACTCCGGCAAATCAGATTCTTCAAGTTCTTTTGAAAATTTAGTTAATATACATGCATGAAGTCGTCTAATGAAATCATATTCATCTGAGACCCGCTTTTTCGTCTGTAGTTCAGTATAATATGGCCTATTATTTGATATATATGAAAATGTTTCATTGATTGTTCTATCCCATAGTATTTCTCCCATACCATTAGTCTCAACAACTTCAACATCATTAGTATATATTCCATTATCATAATAATCTTGTAGTAGATACAACATTACTGCCAATAGATTAAACGAACCACCATCATCACTTTCATTATATAGTTTTATTACTTGCTCTTTTGAATTATATTTTTCTAAAACCCGCAGAATCTGTTTCATCTGCATTATCGGATTATCACAGGAATTAATATACTTCGGATAGCACTTTAAGACTCGTCCATATATGACAATTACTCCTACAAACGAAAAAACATAATATAGTTCTTGTTCCCCGCTCTCGATATCTGTTACTCTAACATCTTCCTCCACTAGGTCAGAGAGCATACTTTGTCTATCGCTTTTTTTTACATTTTTCACGATGCCATACTCTTTTAACTTCCTTATAATCTGCACCGTTTCATCAGTATTACATTCAAATATTTTTCTAAGTTCATCTTGAGTATATCGTTTCTGCTCTTTGACATATTTAGAAATCATCTAGTAACATTCCCTTCTCATTCTAATTCACTCAAATATTCTTTCTTGACCTTATCTCGTATTTCTTTACAGAAAATATCAATTCCTCTTTTATCAAATTCCTCACAAATCGCTGAATACTGATTTCTTGTGTCCTCATCACAGCCATCAAATAGCATATGTCTCCTCTGTTTTGCTGCATCTTCAAACAGGTACATAATAACTTTGCTCTTAAAAGTCTCTCTAAATGCGTCCTTATTCTCCAAAACACTTTTAGATACAAAGAATGGACCCATAAGCTTGTCTTCATTTATCTTGTAGTCTCTAGAAGCAAGTGTCGTATTTATAGCTTTCCTAAGCTCATTCCAGTCAACTCTATATGGCATCTGTGCTTTATCACACACTAAATATGTACCATTAATCTTCTCTTCCTTATTGTTAATACCTATATATTCAAAGTTCCATCTTCTCTTAAATGCTGTATCCATCGGAAATACACCCTGATCCGCACTATTCATTGTTGACCAAATATACATGTTATCAGGTATCTTTATTTCCTCATATTGATCCGGCTCTCCTCCAAGTTTTTTTGCTAAATAAGCCTTTATATCTTCAGACGGCTTAACCGGATATTGACTCGCATTTCTATCATCACGATCCAAAAGCTGAAATACCTCTCCAAATACAGCAGCAACATTAGCTCTATTAATTTCCTCTATAAGAAGTAGAAATGGCTTTATATCTTCCTTATTCTCTGATTGACCGTTTTCTATTGCTTTTACATATGTTCGCATAAATGGTCCCGGTACATATTCATATGATATTCCTTTTTTAGTAGGTACCGGCTTATATGTTCCGACAAAATTAGCATATGAATAATCCGGGTGGAATGTAACTCTTTCGCACTCTCCACCTTCCAAAATAAGATCTTCCTGCTCACCATCTAATTTGAAACTCTTTCCTGTTCCAGGTGCACCAAATACAATTCTATTATGTGAATACACCTTGCCCGTATCCTTGTTTTTGCGTGAACACCCTGTATAATAATTAGGTTTAACATATGGCCTATATTCCATTTCTTCCTCCTCAGAGCTTTCATCCTCTATGCTCATTTCTTCCCGAATAGAATTTACCGCATCCTCTTTGTTTTCTCCAAATTTTACAGCCGTTGGTATCATTACAGTAACCGCTCCCAGTACCCTGTCCATAAATTCCTTGTCGAAAATTTCTTTGAATCTTTCAAGCATATCTGGGAATTCATCAAGTACTGCTCGTATGACAGCAACAGCCTTAATCATATCCAAGGTGCTTAGTGCCTGCGATGGATCTCGTGAAAGCTCAGGTCCTATATATGGAGCATCATATGCTTCTCTATAACTCAAAAAATCTTCTCTTTTAAATGGTTTTTCAAAAACACAATCAACTTCTATATCAAATTTAAAGTACTTTTCTTTACCGTTATATCCAAAATCATAAGGTTCTTTAATAACATGTGCTACCCCAATAAATCCTGGATTCCAATCCACTTCCGATTTTCCTGTATCACCACCTAATGTAACAAATACTGTTTTCCCTATACTCAATTCCTCTTTTAGAGTATAAACACCATCAACTGTTATATCTCTATTGCCATTTAAAATATTATGTACGGTTTCTGGAAAACCACATTTCATAGACACAAATGTTGGTTCTTCATACTCATATCCATGAATAATCTCCTTTACAGTTTTTTCCAATTGATCAGCAGAATAATCCTTATATAGTTCAAATACTTCCTGATATGCAATGCCTCGTCTTCTTAAATCTCTATCATCACTCCATCCTTTTCTTCCATTATTGGGGAAATAAAAATCAAAGGAATCCTTTGCATGTTTATATGTTGTTTTCTTTGTTCCAAATCTCTTTTCTAATACAGCCCAATCATGCATCCTTTGCTTATACCTTGCATCCGTTTTGGGAAGCATAGCATAATACATGCAAACAAGTGCCTGTTTTTGTGAATCATCTAAATCATTAACATTAACTTCCTGCTCCATATCTTTCACTCCTTAATGCCAGAATTAATATTCTAAAGTGTATATGCCATCTTCATACTTTTTAAATAGAACCGTTGTTTTTCCATATTGCTCTAACATCTGTTTTGTAATATACGTACCATCTGGAACCCCAAGTTTATGCCGTATCCATTCTCCTATTATCGCATTACTCTCCGGAGTTTCTAACGCTTTTCCATTTGCTTGTGCCTGTCTCATATAGAAAGCGTCATATTCTTTTGTTACAATCTTAAACACAGGATAAGTCCCGTCAGCCTTTACATCAGGGAAAAAACCCTCTTTATGATCTGCTACATTATACGGAATGTATGCCTGGTTTCTATTTCTTTTATAGCCATTTTTACGTATTCCCCAATTCACACCAGAACCATATCCCGTATCGCTACCATCTGCTTTCAATAAAGAAACCTCTAAAGTATCTACTGGTTCAACATTCTGATATTTCTCCCAATATAAATTCTCCAAATTAGTATCTGCAATATCATCTTCTACATTTTTCTTACTGGAAAATGAAACTTTCTCTTTTATCTGTCCATCAAAGCAATCTATCGTATCCGGGAGCAGACTATTAAAATAACGGTTTGCTTCTTTAGGATCACATGCATCCATACACTCTCTTCTTACAAAAAATGCATTCATAGTGTAATTAGCCGAACCATTAAATGCCTCTATTGCTTTTCTTCCTTTGCACCATACATATACCTTAGAGTGTACCTGTTTTCCCTCTACCACATAATTACATGATATCTGCGGCATTCCAGATACACTGTTTAATCTTCTTATCAACGAACATATTTTTTCATGTTTTTTCTGTGTAAGCCCTGCGCCCTTTGTCATTCCAAGTATAATGTCAACTTTTATTCCAGACACATACTCTTTATTTCTACCATCAAATAATTTTATCAGATGACTTGATATTCTCTCCACGTCTGTAAATGCTGTAACAATTTTTAGATGGTTACATGCTTCACCATCTTTTCGCGCCGGTGTAAATAAAATTTTATCCTCGAAATTCTCAGTATACATACCTTACTCCTTTATACTTGGTTCTACACTTTCATAATCAATTCCTGCAAATGTCTTTAAAATAGCTTCAAAAATAATTTTTGCCCCCTTTGCAGGTACCGCCATACCAATTTGTTTTCTAACAGATTCTTTAGACCCCTCAAAAATATAATTATCAGGAAATGTTTGTAATCTAGCTCTCTCCCTATTGGTCAATGCCCTTGGTTCTGAATAATGATACATATGTGTTCCACCACCACCAGAACCTGTTACTGTATATGCTGGTTTGTCTGGATCTAATCTCTTATAAATCTGGCTTATCTTTGCCCCTTTTACTTTAAGTTGCAATTCTTCAGGTAAATCCGCAGTAAATGCATTTTGTCCTGGCTTAATATATTTCAATCTCTTAACAACTATTTCAGACTGTTTTGTTAACTCGTTATTATAAGCGTCTTTTCTTATCGGAGGATTTTCTATTGCATTTTTACATGTTACATCAACATTTTCATATGGTTTTGGACTTGGTATCTTAAACTCATATGGTAAATCTTCTCTAATACCAACAATTATTACCCTGTGTCGTGCCTGAGGCACTCCATATTCTTCAAACTTGTACAGATTAGGATATATTCTATATCCTGCATTTTTCAAATCTTCCTGTATCTTCTGAAACGCCTTTCCATCATTAGCACTTTTTAATCCACCAACATTTTCTGCCAAAAACCATAAAGGCTGATATTTCTTTAATACTTTTACTCCATATGTGTATAACGGACCGTAAACACCATCAAATCCTTTCTGCTCACCCACAACAGAAAAATCATTACACGGAAATCCAAAAGCCAAAGCATCTATTTCTCCAAGACTTTCAATATCAAGTTTTCTAACATCCCCACAAATAACACTATCACCATCTTCTGGACAAATATTCCTAATATATGTATTACATGTATCTCTGTCATAATCATTTGCCCATTTATGAATAATCTTATAATCTGAATTTTCAATCTTTGCTGTCGTTGCTCCTAGTGCTAACCCCCCAGGACCGCAAAATAGCTCTCCAAGCCTAAATTCTTTTACATTATTCTTCATCAAACTTTATCTCCATTTGCTAATATAAATTCTCTGTTAAATTCAACGCCTAGTGCATCGGCAATATTATCTAGGTCTTCTACTGTAAAACTCTCTCTTTTCATTTTCGAATTAAAACTTTGCGGAGATTTTCCTAATCGCCTTGCCAATTCAGCTTCACTTACACCGCATCTCACACACAACACTTTTATTTGTTCTGATATCGTCATGCATTAACCCTCCTGCTTACTATCTGTTTTATATTATAAACATATATTTTGATGATGTCAAAATAATTTTTAAGCATATATAGTGCAAACAAACAAAGCGGGATGAACCCCAATTAATATATTTAACCTTATCGAAATCTATTATCTCTCTAACTTATACATAACAGAAGATGACAGAGGAATTACCTTCCTCTGCCACTATTCCACATCTTGTATTCTGCTTTTTCCTTATCCGCATCTCTGCTAACGCTCTCATCATAAATCCTCTGAAACTCTTCATAAAGTTCATCTCCGTCCAGCTTTATTCCCAGTCTCTTCATAACATCTGAAAACAATCTTATGTTTCCACTTACATTCACAATATCAAATTCAAATATACTCACCTTAACAGAATCATCAACATTCTCATAACCGCCCAATTCGGATATTCTCCTGACAATCCAATCAGCTTTATCCATTGACTCCGATTCTGAGGCTTCTACATTTTCCCTTTCACCTGTCTGATTAGTCCTGGTGTTATCAATATCTGCAATACCAATATACAAATCTGACATTCCATCACCACATAAAGCAATCTTCTGCTCTTTGATATCATAATTATGCTCCTGTTGTTCACTATTTTTATTTTGACCATTAACAAAGTTCATCACCGTATCATTTGCATCTGGCACTACAGCTACGTCTTTCTCATCCACATTCTTATCTTTCATCTCCGGTATCTCAATCTCCCTATCTCCAACAATCTCCTCATCCTCCGACACCGCATTATAATGTACCCATAACAGTGGACACATGAATTAGCGTAGTACCTGGTTCTCAGACACACTCACTAACCCTTCCCCTGTTTTCAAACACCGTTCCTAAGTGAACCCAGTTTCTTGGACACTGCCTCT
>NZ_VUNI01000018.1 GCF_009695765.1 Roseburia porci | reverse complement strand
TGTGTTATCATGTAGGTATATCTCCTTTAGGTGGATTGGTTGATATTTTTTCGCAACTCTATTTTACCATAAACCTTGAGGAGATATTTTATTTTAACAACAAAAAATGCCGTATTTATGCGGTTTTTGGCGTTTCGCAAACACCTAATTAAGACTTAAAGTAAAAAGGAGGAGCCCAAAATGACACTGAATCAGCTTCAGTATTTTTATCATGCGGCAACCCTGGAGCACTTCAACCAGGCCGCCGAAAAAGCAAACGTATCCGAACCAACGCTGAGCCGCTCCATCTCCACTCTGGAGGATGAGCTCGGTCTGATCCTTTTTGAAAAGAAGGGCAGAAATGTGCAGCTCACCAAGGCAGGTGCTGTTTTTCTGGAACACGTAACCCGGATTCTTGATGAAGTAAACCGCACAGAACTGAAAATGCATCAGCTCGCAACGAACAGCGGACGGATTGATATCGCGTATGTTGCGCCTCTTGCACGTACGTTTATTCCAAAAATGATCCGTTCTTTTTTACATGAAGATGGAAACCGGCATGTTATTTTCAATTTTCACCAGGGAAATACTGCCGGAAATGTTGATGGCTTAAAACGCGGCAGCTACGATCTGATCTTTGGTTCAAAGGCAGAGAATGCACCGGAAATCGAATTTGTACCGATTCTGAAGCAGGAGATGGTTGTAATCCTCCCAGCAAATCATGAGCTTTGCGATGCTCCGGACGAAAAGATTACGTCGGCTCTGTTTGGACTGTATCCCGTGCTCAGCTACGATCACACTTCGGGTCTTGGTAAATATACGAAGAATTTCTTTCTCTCCCATGACATCCACCCGGAATTTATCTGTGAATCACCGGACGAAAACGGAATCGCATCACTTGTCGCAGAAGGATTCGGCATTGCCCTCGTTGCTGATGTTGAAGCGATCCACAGAGACGACATCGTGATCCGGCATCTGATTCCGGAGGAGACATTTTCCCACACCGTATATATGGGATACGTGCGGAGCCAGTATCAGCTTCCTGCTTTAAAACACCTGATCCGGTTCATTATCGAAAACTGTACAACTGATCAATAGAGATTTTCTATCATTTTGCTTTCGAAAATCAATTGGATTTTTTCCCTCTGCGATTGTATTGTTAAATTAATAACACGCCCGTTATCAATAACCTTATAAACACTTTATTTTATAAGAGGAGAAAAAAATGAGAAACAAATATCAGCATATTTTTGAGCCAATGACAATCCGTCGCATGACAATGAAAAACCGCATCGTTATGACTCCAATGGGTACAAACTTTGGTGAGCAGAATGGTGAAATGAGCTTCTTACACATCAATTACTATGAGCAGAGAGCCAAAGGTGGTACTGGTCTTCTGATCGTGGAAAACGCGAGCGTTTCATCTCCACAGGGATCAAACGGAACCACACAGCTTCGTATCGACCTGGATAACTACATTCCAAGACTTTACAAGCTCTGCGAAAACGTCCACAAGCATGGCGCATGCATTGCAATCCAGTTAAACCACGCAGGAACTTCCGCAATGTCTTCCAGAATCGGAATGCAGCCGGTATCTGCTTCTGACGTTCCTTCCAAAGCAGGCGGAGAGATCCCAAGACCTCTGGAAAAAGAAGAAATCTATGAAATCGTGAAAAAATACGGAGAAGCTGCAAAACGCGCACAAATCTGCGGATTTGACGCTGTTGAGATCCATGCTGGTCATTCCTACCTGATCAGCCAGTTCTTATCTCCGACTATGAATAAGAGAACCGACGAGTTCGGTGGTTCTCCGGAAAACCGTGCAAGATTTGCCAGATTAGTCATCGAAGAAGTCCGCAGACAGGTTGGACCGTTCTATCCGATTTTTGTCCGCATCAGTGCCGATGAAATGGTAGAAGGCGGTAACACTCTGGACGATACGCTCGAATATCTGCAGTACTTTGAAAAAGAAGTCGATGTATTTGACGTTTCCTGTGGTCTGAATGGTTCCATCCAGTATCAGATCGATGCCAATTACCTTCCAGACGGATGGCGTTCTTACATGGCAAAAGCCGTTAAAGAGAAATACAATAAGCCATGTATGACGGTCGGCAATATCCGTGATCCAAAAGTTGCAGAAGACATTCTTGCGCGTGGCGATGCAGACCTGATCGGAATGGGCCGTGGTCTGATTGCAGAGCCAGAATGGGTAAATAAGGTTGAATTCGGCAATGAATGTGACCTCCGCAAATGTATTTCCTGCAATATCGGCTGCGCCGGACACCGTATCGGCTTAAACCAGCCAATGCGTTGTACCGTGAACCCTGCAATCAACAGTGGCGAAGATTACATGAAACACAAGATCAACAAACCATGTAACGTAGTCGTAATCGGCGGTGGTACAGCCGGACTGGAAGCAGCCTGCACAGCTGCAGAAGTTGGCTGCACAACATTTCTGATTGAGAAAAAACCGGAGCTTGGCGGTCTTGCATCCGTGATCTCGAAAATTCCGGATAAAAAACGTCTTGCCGACTTCCCGGAATATTTAAAACACCGTGCTTCGAAACTGCACAATTTATTCATTTTTACCAATACATCCGCAACCGTGGATCTGGTTAAGAACCTCAATCCGGACATCATCGTAAATGCAACCGGTTCCGTTCCTACCCTTCCACCAATCAAAGGACTTCATGACTATGTGGATCAGGATGACAGCAATGTTGCAACCGTTCTTAAGATGATTGACCGTATCAACGATTATCCGGACAATCTCGAAGGCAAAAAAGTTGCCATCATCGGTGGCGGTGCCGTTGGTCTTGATGTTATGGAATTCTTTACTCCTAAGGGAGCGGAAGTTACTATGGTCGAAATGCTTCCTATGATTGGTAACGGACTTGATCCGGTAACCAAATGCGATACAACTGCGAAAATGAAAAAGTACAATGTCCGTCAGATGACAAACACTGCACTTCAGGAAGTTACCAATGATAAATTCATCGTAAAAACTCCGGAAGGAAACATCGAAGATGTTCCATTTGATTATGGATTTATCTGCCTCGGTATGAGAGCTAATACCCCGGTTCTCTCAGAACTTGAGGATGCATTTGCCGATACAAACGTAGAGATCGTAAATATCGGTGACAGCAAACGCGCCAGAAGAATCATTGAGGGTACAGAAGAAGGACGCAATATCTTAAGTGTTCTTGCCCGCCACAATTTTTTATAAAACAATATCGGTCCACACCCTTCAAATCCCAATAATCCTAACCGGACCGTGAACAACTTTCCCTCCTTATATCCAGATAAAAAACTCCGGAAAGCCTTATCATTCAAGGCTTTCCGGAGTTTTATGTATATTCCGGTGTAACAGATCTTTATTCTGCAAAGAACTTCTCACGTACTTCTTCTACCGGCATATCCTGTCCTGTGTAGAGTTTAAACGCTGCAACTCCCTGCCACAAAAGCATACCTTTTCCGCCGACACAGGTGCATCCTGCTTCTTTTGCCTCGCGAAGCAGCTTTGTCTCTGTCGGATTGTATACTGCATCCGCAACAACAAGTCCCGGGCGGAATGCACTGGTGTCTTTTACAACGCTCTGATCATCTAATGGCTTCATTCCAACGATTGTTGCGTTTGCAAAAATATCACTGGACTTGATCTCCTCGGTCATTTTTGCAATATCATCGATATCGTATACATTGACATCACAGTCCGGGCAAGCCTTTTTGATCTTCTCTGCAGTCTGCAGTGTACGCTCAAAGAATGCATCCTTACGGTTAAAAATACTGATTGCTTTTGCTCCGTCTAATGCGCACTGTACCTGGATTGCTGTCGCAGCTCCGCCGCCTCCGGCAACCGTAACCTTCTTGCCTTTTACATCAATTCCATGTGCCTTTAAGTTCTTTACAAATCCCTCTCCGTCTGTCATGTGACCGGTCAGCTTTCCGTCGTCATTGACAATCGTATTTACTGCTCCGATGATCTGTGCTGCCGGTGAAAGCTCATCCATGTATTTTACGACCTCTACCTTGTCCGGCATCGTAACATTGCAGCCACGCATATGAAAAGTCTTCATTGCCTGGATTGCATCTTTCACCTTGTCCTCTTTTACATCAAAAGCCACGTAAGCATAATCCAGTCCCAGCTTCTGAAAGCTGTAATTATACATTGCCGGTGATCCGGAATGTCCGACCGGTGATCCGATCAATGCTAAAAGTCCTGTTGTTCCTGAAATTCTACTTTCCATGTCTTTTCCTCCATAAACGATATGTTTTCTTTATTAATCATCATATTCGTTTTACGTAGAAAAGGCAAGCACTTTTTTACTTTAAACCAATAAAGTTATATTATACCGCAGATTTTGTGTCGTCCTCCGGAAGACTCTCGAAGTCTGCCGGTTCCGGAATATCGTCAGAAGCTTTTACTTTCCGGAATCTGCTTAAAAATTCTTCTTTTTTCTGGTCTGATCTCTCTTGTCTCTGCTCTGCGTCTTCTTCCTTCTGGCGAAGGTTTTCAGCTCTTTTCTCTTCTTTCTGGCGCAGCTTCTCAGCCCGGTTTTCCTCTTTCTGGCGGAGTCTCTCTGCTCTGTCGGCTTCCTTTTGCCGAAGCTTTTCGGCTCTGCTTTCCTCTTTATCCTGCTGCTTCTGTGTACGGTTCTCTTCTTTTATGCGGGTTTTCTGGTTCTTTTTCACCTGTTTACGGGCGATTCGCTCCACATTGCGGATCGTGCTTTTTGCATCCCGTATCCGGTCTCTTGCAGTGCGATACGGATCATACAGAAAATACGCAGCCATAGTCAGAGCCAGAAACGCAAAAGCGCCTGCAAGACTGTATTTTAGTGCCCGTTCATAATAGGAATACCCCAGTTCATTTCCAATGAAAAGTACAAGCATTCCAGGAAATGTCAGCATCTGTGCAAGCCGGCAGATCCACTTCCACACCAGAAAACATCTGGTCTCCTGGATAAGTACAGCCCCCTGCAATGCCGTAAAAAAGAGCATTGCAAGTGTGATCTGTGACGCAATCCCATTCAGATAGCCACAGAATACACAAAGTACCAGCGACAGCAGAAACATCGCAAGTGCAAATCCCTTGTGATAAGCATTCGAATATTCTCTCATGCCTTCCATCTTGTCTTCACTCAGATCATGCATTGCATAGACCTGCCTGTTGAGCCGCTCTTTCATCTCTTCGCGGTAGCGCCGTCCTTCACTGGCATGTTTCATGTTCTCATCTACATTCTCGTTGAGTTCATGTAATGCTTTCTGCTCTGCAAAAATCTGATCCAAAAGTGCATCTTCTTCTTTTCGTCTTCGCTCGATCTCGTCCCTGACCCAGACGGCTTTCTGCAGCTGCAGACTTTCGTTTATTACTTCCTGCTTTGGTTTTTCCTGTTCTGGTCTTTCCTGTTCTGGCTTTTCCTGCTCTGCAATCCTGTCCATTATTTCTTTGTCTGAACTTTCCATATCTTCCCCTGCTTTCTTCCATGAACTGTCCGGCCTGCGGACACATCTTCTCCTGATCATTTCAGGCTGCTCAATCTGTCGATATCCTGACACTCATTCTCTACCGGATAAGTATAACTGCTGTCTAAGTGCTTCCGAAAGATCCTTTTTCCGCCCTGATCGCCTTCCAGCTGTAACAATTCTTCTTCCAGACTGGAACGAAACATGACCGGATTCCCATACTGATCCTTCTCGGTCACACAACCGACCATCTTACCGGAGTTTGTCATTCCTTCCATAAATCCCAGAAGACTTACCTCTGTCATATATGGCTGATCTGCTACCATAAATGTATCATAATTAGGGCCTTCCTGCCATATCTTACGCTCATTTCCATATATACAATTTGAAAAATCTGTCTTTTCAGGAATCGTCCATCCGTACTCGATTGCTTCGCGGATCGTGTACGACATGCCAAGACGACTTTGTTTCGTGAGAAGCGGATATACCCGGTCTGCAATTTTCTCCCGCTGCAATTTTAATTGTGAAACTTCTTCATAGATCTGCGGATACTGCGTCGCAACGATAAGTTCATATTCTTCTTTTTTCTCTAATATAGAAAACAGCAGGAAAAGCCCATATTGATACATGGGCTTTCCAGCGATCGGGAAGAGGAGTTTGTTCTCCCCAAACCGCACACTGTTTCCTGCTGCCAGATAAATAATTCTATTTCGCATGTTGTTCAAATGCCTCTAAGATTTTCTCCGGTGTAAATGGCACTTCTTTGATAAATACGCCGGTTGCATTATAAATTGCATCTGCAATGGTCGGACACGGGGTATCAATAACCAGCTCTCCGATGGATTTCGCGCCAAACGGACCACTTGGTTCATAACTGCTCTCAAATGCCACGCGGATATTTCCAATGTCCAGACGGGATGGAATCTTGTAATTCATAAGTGAATTCTCGGAAATCGCACCCTTATCTGTATATGTGACATTTTCATACAATGCCATACCAATTCCCTGTGCCAGTCCGCCTTCTGTCTGGACACGGGCAAGATTCTCATTGATTACTGTGCCACAGTCCACAACACCGACATAGTCGATCAGCTTGATCTCTCCCGTCTCCCGGTCGAGCTCGACCTCACACATACCTACCATATATGGTGGCGGGGAAGTCGGTGAAGAATGGGATTCCGTAACCTGGATCGTCTCACAGTTTCCGCACATTGACTTGGTTGCAATATCAAGAAGTGATACCTTTTTATCTGGATCTGCCGTGGCAGTTACTCCAGCAGAGGTAAATTCTACCTCATCCTCTGCAAGCGAGAGCATTTCTGCTCCGATTCTGCAGATATGCTTCTGAAGCTTTGCGCATGCCTTTTCTACTGCCATTCCGGTGACATACGTCGTACTGGATGCATAAGAACCGGAATCATACGGTGAAAAATCCGTATCTGCGCTGTACACAGTTACATCATCTATCGAACAGTCCATGCACTCTGCCACCATCTGGGCAAGGATCGTGTCGCATCCCGTTCCCATATCAGCTGCACCGATCACCAGTGAATACTGCCCGTCCTCGGTCAGCTTTACCGTGGCGCTTCCCACATCAACTCCGGAAATTCCAGATCCCTGCATTGCGATCGACATACCTACGGCACGGACTTTGTGATTCCCGATGTCACGATATGGGTATTTTTCGTCCCATCCGATCATCTCTTTTGCTTTTTCCATGCACCGGTCAAGGCTGCAGGAAAGGCATGTCTCACCATAGTAAGCATCCATGATATTTCCTTCTCTTACCATGTTGAGTTCACGGATCGCCACCGGGTCCATATGAAGCCGGTCTGCCAGCTCACTGACTGCCGATTCGAGTGCAAAGATTCCCTGTGGTGCTCCATATCCGCGAAATGCACCGGCCGCCTGAACGTTTGTGTATACAACGTCACAGGTAAAACGGTGTGCTTTCAGATTATTGGAATACAGCGGAATGGATTTGTGACCGGAAAGTCCGACCGTTGTCGGTCCATGCTCGGAATATGCACCACTGTTTGATAATGTATACAGGTCGATTGCACGGATATGTCCCTCTTTATCCGCTCCGACTTTTACCGTAACTTCCATCTCATGACGTGGAGAAGCCACGATCTGGCTTTCCTCTCTTGTATAGATGATCTTGGAAGGTTTCTTGGTCATCCATGTTACAAATGCCGGATAGATTTCAGAAACAACACTCTGTTTTGCGCCAAATCCACCACCAATACGTGGCTTGGTAATGCGGATCTTGGATTTCGGAATGCCAAGTGCATTGGAAAGGATTCTTCTGCAATGGAAAACAATCTGTGTGGAACTGATCACGTGCAGTCTTCCGTAGGTGTCGATCTCACAATATGTGCGGAATGTCTCCATCATTGCCTGATTGTTCGCCTTACAATGATAGGTGCCTTCCACGATCTCATCGCATTTTGCAAACTCTGCCTCCACATCGCCATGGGAGTCTTCGCTATGAGCTACAAGATTCCGTTTATTGTCCGCGCCTACCGGACAAAGTGCTTTCCAGTTTTCTTCCGGATGGACAAGAATCGGATTGTCTTTTGCCTTATGCGGATCCAGAACCGGCTCAAGTACTTCATATTCGACTTTGATCAGCTTCATCGCTTTTTCCGCAGCTTCCAGTGTCTCTGCGGCGATAATTGCCACTGGATCTCCAATCGCACGAAGTCTCTGATCCAATATCAGTCTGTCATAGGCACTCGGCTCCGGAAAAGTCTGCCCTGCCACCGTAAAACGCTGGTTCGGAACATCTTTATACGTATAGACGGCCTCAACTCCTGGCACAAGATATGCTTTACTTGTATCGATATTTCTGATCAGTGCACTTGCATACGGGCTTCTTAAAAGCTTTACAACAAGGCAGTCAGATGGTGTAATATCATCCACATAGACCGGCTGTCCAGTCACAAGCTGCATGGCATCTTTCTTGCGGATACGCTTGGTTACTACTTTGTATTCACGGTCATCACTGTGTAACATGATTCTGCACCTCCCCCTTTTTGTATGCGAGGTAGGCTTTGATGCCCCTCAGCTGCCCTTCATATCCGGAACAGCGACAAAGATTGCCCGAAAGATACTCGCGGATCTCATCGTCTGTCGGATCTGGATTTTCACGGAACATTGCGATTGCATTCATCATAAATCCCGGATTACAGAATCCACACTGTTCGGCACCTTCGTCTGCCACATATGCACCAAACGCCTTTGCCTCATCCTGAAGTCCCTCTAAGGTAACAACCTCGGCACCGTTCACTCTTGCAGCGATCGTGCTGCAGGACAGTATTGGTTTCTCGTTCACAAAAACCGTGCACAGACCACAGTTAGATGTCTCACAGCCACGTTTTACGCTGTAGCATTTTAATTCTCTCAGAAGGTCCAAAAGAATGGTATCGCTTTCGATACTGCGCGTTATTTTTTTCCCGTTCAGCTGAAATGTAATCTCCATCAGTTCAGACCTCCTTCCTTAATTGCCATAAGGGCACGTTTTGTCAGGACACCAGACATTTTCCGGCGGTATTCGGCTCCTGCACGGTAATTGCTTCCGGTTACCACATGTGTTCTGACATAATCTGCAAATGCAGCCACAGATTCCTCGTTAATTCCATCTTTTAAAAGACCGGTTTCATCCCGGAATAAAACTGCCCGTCCCGGTCTTGCACCGATCGTTCCCTGATATACACCATTCACTTTTGCCATACAACAGGTAAGCACCGGAAAATCGGTTTCACTGTTTCGGATGCACTGATAAGAACAGCCCTCTACCTTTTTCGGAAGAATTACTGCCTCCAAAACATCGCGGTCCAGTTTCTGATCCACATAATCAGCCAGTTCCACTTCGCCAGTGTGATACAGACGCACTTTTGCCCCAAGTGCAAGAAATAACGTCAGCACATCAGAAAAACCATATCTTCCATACAGGCTTCCGCCAACGGTCGCAAGATTACGGAACTGTACTCCGACAATGTGGCGCACGCTTTCGCGTGCTGCCCCGTTTAAATATTGTGCCAGTGCTTCACTGCATTCGATCTGGCGAAGGGTTACCATCGCTCCGATCACAAATGCATCTTCTGTTTCTTCAATCTGATCCAGTCCAAGGTCCGAAAGATCAATCACTCCGCCAATCGTGCGGTTCTGCTGTCTTAACCACAGGTTCCCGGCCATGATATGATTCGCCTTTTTCTGGTTCAGTTCATACGCCTCATCAATTGTTTCTACTCTGTAATACTGCTTAAATCTAAGCATTTATCCACCTCTTCTTTATTCCTGGTCTGCTTTTTCCACAGGCTTATCCTTTGGAAGAATGATATTGAGAATAATTGCAACAAATGCTGCAGGTACAATTCCGGACTCACCACAGATCAGCTGGAATACCTGAGGAAGGTGAGCAAGAATCGTGCTGTTTGCACCAAGACCATATCCAAGTCCAAGCGCTACGGATACGATGGTAATGTTTCTGCCATCCAGCGGCTCTTTCGTAATCAGCTGAATACCACTGATGACGATGGAAGAGAACATCATAACTGCAGCTCCGCCAAGCACGCTCTGTGGCATAATGGAGATCAGCGCTGCAAGCTTTGGAAACAGACCGCAAAGGATCAGAAAGATTGCTCCGAAGGAAAGTGCCATTCGGTTTACAACTTTTGTCATGGTTACAAGACCTACGTTCTGGCTGAAAGAAGTATTTGGAAGTACGCCAAATACCGCTGCAAGAGAAGAACCAAGACCATCACACATAACGCCGCCGGATAATTCATCATCCGTTGCTTCTCTTCCAAGTCCGCCGACCATAACACCGGAAATATCTCCCACGGTCTCAACTGCGGTTACAATGAACATGATCAGCACCGGGATAATGGCACGCACATCAAATACCGGTTTCACCGGAAGAATTGTCGGGAATGCGAACCAGCTCGCATCTCTTACTTTGTCAAAATTCAATACCCATGCTTTGGTATACTGTACACCATCTGCATCGATTCCGGTTGTCGGAAGAACAACACCCATAATACCGCAGATGATATATCCGCAGATAATACCGATCAGGATCGCTGAGGAACCAGCGATTCCTTTTGCAAAATGTTTGATTGCAAGAATGATACAAAGTACTGCAAGACCGATCAGAAGGTTCTCAACAGAACCAAAGTCTTTTGCAGAAGCTCCACCACCAAACGAATTCACACCAACGCTGATCAGTGACAAACCGATGGAAAGTACAACTGTACCGGTTACAACAGCCGGGAAGAATTTACGCAGCGGCTTTAAGAACAGACCGAGCACACCTTCAAAAAGACCACCGATAATGGATGCTCCCATCATTGCGCCATATGCAAGTATTCCGCCGCCCATGATATTGGCAACACTGCTGAATACCCCGATAAATCCGGAGCTTGTTCCCATGATGATCGGAACCTTTCCGCCGACAGGTCCGATGGAAAACAACTGGATCAATGTTACAACACCTGCAATGATCATTGCATTCTGAAGCAGTTCTACATAAACCGATGCAAAATCGGAAGCTGCTCCAATTCCACATGCTCCGCAGATTACAATAAGTGGTGTAAGATTGCCCACAAACATGGCAAGCACATGCTGAAGTCCGTAAAGGATTGCATTGCTGACCGGGATCTTACCGTAAAAGTCATACGGCGAAGTGAACTCATTTGTTCCCTTTGTCTCTTTTGTGATTTTCATAGTTTTCTCCTTGAATTAATTATTTATATTTCTTGTAAAGACGTTCAAACGCTGCAAATGAGCGTCTGATCATGTCTTCATCAACGCAGTAGGAAATCCGGACATAACCCGGGCAGCCAAATCCAGTTGCTGAAACGATCAGAAGATCCTCTTCCTTTGCTTTTTCACAGAATGCATCTGCATCCGGTTCAAGTGCTTTTACAAACATGTAAAAAGCGCCATCCGGCTTATAGCACTCATATCCAATATCGGTAAGTCCTTTGTAAAGGATGTCACGATTTTTCTTATAAAGACTGATGTCGCCGGTTGCTCCAATACATCTTGTCACAACCTTCTGGAAAAGACTTGGTGCACATACATAACCAAGTGCACGTCCTGCACCGCAGATTGCTGCATATATCTTTTTGCTCTCGTATGCTTCATCCGGAACAAGCACATATCCGATACGTTCTCCCGGAAGAGAGAGTGATTTGCTGTAAGAATAACATACCAGTGTATTGTCATAAAATTCAGTCACATATGGCACTTCAACACCGTCATATGCGATCTCACGATATGGTTCATCCGACAAAATAAATATTTCCGTGCCAAACTCCACAGATTTCTTTCTGAGGATCTCTGCAAGATGTGCAATCGTCTCCGCTGAATAAACTGCACCGGAAGGGTTGTTCGGCGAATTGATAATAACCCCCTTTGTATGCGGTGTCAATGATTTTTCCAGTGCATCAAAATCAATCTGGAAATTACTGGTATCCGGTGGAATCACAACAAGCTTTGCACCTGCGGATTCTACAAAAACACGATATTCCGGGAAAAATGGAGCGATTGTGATAAATTCGTCATCACGATCTGTCGTCAGTGCTTTAAAACAGATGGAAAGTGATGCTGCAGCACCCATTGTCATATAAAAATTGTCCGCATGAAAATGCGTTCCATAGGTTCTATTGAGATAATCCGCTGTTGCCTGTCTGCATTCAAGATCTCCCTGCGCAGAAGTATAACCGTGCAACTGGATGGAATTCAGTTCCTCTGTCAGTTCACGGATTGTTTCATTTACACAGTCCGGCGCCGGAACGGTCGGATTGCCAAGTGAAAAGTCATATACATTCTCTGCTCCGACCACTTCTGCACGCTTTTTTCCATACTCAAACAGTTCACGAATGGCGGAACGTTTGCTTCCAAGTTCATACATTTCTTCTGATACCAGTTTCATATTTCCTCTCCTTCATCTTTTATTCATAATAGGTAATTGCGAAACTATTTTAAACTTACTCTGGCATGTGCTGTGAGTACAAATAATCGCAGGCACGCTCTCGCTGCTCATCGCTGGCAACGGTACATAAGACGTCAAAATACAACGTCTAAGTACCGGCCGCTCTGAAGCACCTGCGAGTTACCTGTACTCACAGCACATGCTTAGTTTAGATTTTGATAGTTTCGCAAATGTCTATTATTCATCATGATAAAAGGGGGAATCTGTGTAAGATCCCCCCTGACCTGTTATATGCTGCCTATAAAGTATAAAGCTTAACCTGCTCTTTCAGTTCATCGGAAAGTCCCTTGGTATTCAGACATTCCTGATTAATCTCCTGCATAGAAGCAAGTACTTCCTGTGCGGATGCGCTTGTCTCTTCTGTCGCTGCTGCATTCTGTTCTGCAGATTCGCTGATCTCTACGACTGCATCACGAATTACTTTACAGATATCGGTCAGATCCTGTGTAATACCACCCAATGTATTGATCTGTCCATTGATTCCATCAATGTTTGCTGTGATATCTGTGTACTTCTCCTGAGTATTATGTACGCCTTCAACCTGTTTCTCAACGTTCTGTTTTACGTTCTCGCTCTGATCGGTTGCGTTCTGAACACATTCTTTCAGTTCGTTCAGCATTGCATTGATATCATGTACACAGTTTGCGGATTCTTCGGAAAGTTTACGGATCTCATCCGCAACAACCGCAAATCCTTTTCCGGCTTCTCCAGCCCTTGCTGCCTCAATCGAAGCATTCAGGGAAAGAAGGTTCGTCTGGGATGCAATACTCTGGATCATATCCGATGCCTTTGCAATCCGCTCTGTGCTGACGTTAATTCTTTCAATACTCTCAAAAATCTTATCAAAGGATCCTTCTGCGTCCTTTGTAACAGCAGAAAGCTGCTGTAATACCTCGGTACCTGCTTCGCTGGCCTCGGCAATCTGCTTGCTGGTCTGCATCAGTTCATTGGAGATTTCTTCATTTCTGGTAGCGATATTCTCAAGACGTTCCATCTGCTGTCCGGTCTCTTCAATGCTTCCTGCCTGATCCGATACTCGTGTCGCAATATCCGAAATCGCATCTGTGATCTCACTGACATTCTGACATACCTGATCTGATTTGACATTCATGGAATCCGAAGCTTCATTCAGATTATCACTGGATGTTCCAAGCACTCCCATGATATCTTTCATGGATTTCTGTAATTCATTCGACGCAACCGCAAGACGTGCGATCTCATGTCTTCCTTTTACCGGAATCGGGGTCTTTGTCAGATCTCTCTGTTCAAGCGCCGCAAGCTGTCCGGTTACAGTACGGATCGGTCTTACAACCGTAGAAGTAAAATACCGGATAACGATCAGAATGATGATGATCATAACTGCACTGCTGGCATAACTTGCCTTCTGACATCCGCTGATGATCTTATTGATCGTATCAGCCTGTTCCTCAAACGATTGCTGTGCATAACCAACCAGTTTGTCTACGCACTGGTTGATCAGGTTCGCATCATCGGTAAAAGATGACAGGTAAAATCCGGCAGAATCAACACCTTTGCTCTGTGACTGCTCTGCCATATTCTGTCCTTTTTTATAAAAAGAATCGAATTTGTCTGATACAATCTTCCATCCACTTGCATGTTCATGGTCAATATCACTTACCAGTTCTATGGATGCTTTAAGCTGCTCTGCATAATCATCACTCTTCTCATAGCCATCCTTTGGCACTGCCTGTTTCGCAGTAAGTGACGTCACAATGTTCTGAACCTGCAAAATATCCATGCGGATGTTGGACGCTTCCGTCACAACGACCATGGATTTATCCTCCATCTCCTGTGCTGCCGCTTTCGCCGTATTCAGCACAGAGTTGATTGCGATCTGTGTAACGATATATACAACGAGAATAGCTCCAAATCCCAATGCAAACAATGCATTTAATGATTTTGGTCCTTTCTTTGAAAGTTCATAGCTGACAGCCTTCTTATTTCTGGTCCCCTTCTTGCCTGCTTTGGCTGTCTGCGCTGTTTTCGTCTGTTTTGCAAGGCGTTTCTGTCTGCGCGCCTCTTTCCGTTCTTCCTTCTTCGGATCCTGTTTCTTCATCTTCCCTGATTTCCTTTGTTTCTCCACTGATGATTCCCCCTTATACGAAGAAAAAGTGGAACTCCATAAAATTCCACTTCTTCCTTTTCCCGTGAAAATACTATATCAATATTATATCATAAGTATCATTTTTTTCAATCTTTCACCAGTATTTTGTACTTTTTTGGCATATTGCCTAATTACTTCAGATGGCTTACAGCAGCCTGCTCAATTGCCAGTCCTTCCCTGTAACGCTCCATAAACTTTTCAAAGCCCATAACGGCTTCCCGTTCCGGCTGCACCACGTTCTTTCTGGCCCCAGTAAATACCTCTTCCGCCAGGTATTCTTCCAGAGTCTGATTCTCTTTTTTGTGGATCATGTAAGAGGCTAAAAGTGCCATTCCCCAGGCTCCGCCCTCACCTGCAGTTTCCATGACCGCAACCGGCGTATCCAGTGCTGCTGCAAGAATATTCTGTCCTACCCCGGCAGTCTTGAAAAGCCCGCCATGTCCGTAGATCATATCGATATGGACGTCTTCCTCCTTCAGCAGGATATCCAATCCGCTCTTTAACACTCCAAGTGATGCATAAAGATGTGTTCTCATAAAGTTTGCAAGCGTAAAATGACTATCCGGAGTCCGTACAAATAACGGTCTTCCCTCCTCAAATCCGGTAATGTGTTCACCTGAAAAATAATTATAGGCAAGCAGGCCTCCACAGTCTGCATCTCCTTCCATTGCTTTGCGGTAAAGTGTTCCATAAAGCTCATCCATATCCATCTTTGCGCCGGCTGCCTCCGCAAATTCCTTAAAAATCCCAACCCATGCATTCAGATCCGATGTACAGTTATTACAGTGTGCCATAGCCACCGGATGACCGGTCGGAGTTGTCACCATATCGATCTCATCGTGCACGCTTTTTAAATCCTTTTCCAGGACGATCATTCCAAACACCGATGTTCCCGCGGAAACATTGCCCGTACGCACTGCAACACTGTTCGTGGCTGTCATTCCGGTTCCTGCATCACCTTCCGCCGGTGCCACCGGGATTCCAGGCTGAAGTGTTCCGCTGACATCGAGTTTTTCAGCTCCTTCCGCTGTCAGATAACCGGCGATTTCTCCTGCAGATGCGACTTTTGGCAGAAGTTCTGTGATTTTCCAGCTATATCCCATCTCCTGCACTTTTTCCTGAAACCGGTCTAACATCTTTGCATCATAATCCCCGGTCTTTTCATCAATCGGGAACATTCCCGAGGCTTCTCCGACACCGATCGTCTTCTCTCCTGTCATCTGCCAGTTCATGTAACCCGCCAGTGTCAGAAGCGTATGAATCCGTGAAACATGCTCTTCCTTATTCAGCATTGCCTGATACAGATGTGCAATACTCCATCTCTGCGGAATATGATACTGGAACAACTCCGTCAGTTCCTTTGAAGCCTGCCCTGTGATCGTATTTCTCCATGTGCGGAAAGGAACCAGAAGCGAGCCTTCTTCATCAAATGCCATATATCCATGCATCATCGCACTGAAACCAAGTGCTGCAAGCTTTGTAATTCTGCAGCCATATTTCTTTTCAACATCAGCGAGCAGATTCTGGTAACAATCCTGCACACCCTTCCAGATGGCATCCAGACTGTAGGTCCAGATATGATTCTCCAGCTGGTTTTCCCAGTCATGGGTTCCCACTGCAATCGGTTCATTCTTCTCCCCGATCAGAACCGCTTTAATCCTTGTAGATCCAAATTCAATACCTAAAACCGCATTTCCATTCTCTATGTAACTTCTGTAATCCATAATTTTCCCCCTGTTTGTCTGTTTTACTGTCCGTAATATGCGTTTTTTCCATGTTTACGGAAAAAGTGCTTATCGCGGATGCAGTCCGGCGCCGGTTTCACATCCGGATTGATCAGTTCCGTCTTTGTTGCCATCTTTGCCACTTCCTCCAGTACCACTGCGTTATGCACCGCCTCTGCCGCGTCTTTTCCCCAGGTAAACGGGCCATGGTTCGTGCAGAGCACGCCCGGTGTATAGACCGGATTGATTCCCCGTTTTTCAAACGTCTCAATGATGACGCGTCCGGTGTTGGTCTCATATGCCTCATCAATCTCTTCCGGTGTCAGGCTCCTTGCACACGGGATTGGTCCGTAAAAATAATCCGCATGCGTTGTTCCGTAAAGCGGAATATCCCTGCCGGCCTGTGCCCATGCGGTCGCCTCCGGAGAGTGTGTGTGCACGATGCCACCGATATCTGTGTATTTTTTATACAGTTCCAGATGTGTCGGTGTATCAGAAGACGGCCGCAGACTTCCCTCCACCTTGTTGCCATCCAGATCCATCACAACCATATCCTCCGGTGTCAGTTTGTCATAATCCACACCGCTTGGCTTAATCACAAAATATCCTGTTTCACGGTCGATGCCGCTTACATTTCCCCATGTATATGTGATCAGTCCCCTTTTCGGAAGCTCCATATTTGCTTCATATACCTGTCTTTTCAGTTCTTCTAACATGACTTGTCCCCTTTCTCTCAGGCCTTCCCCTGTTTTTTCAGATATTCCTCATAAATTTCTTTTGCTGTCCGCCCCAGTTCCTCTTTCAGATTGGATGCACTCATTCTGAGCGCGCCCTGCGACATAACGGTAAGCTGTTCAAGTCCATCATTGGTCGCTACTGTTACGCGGTTCTTTTTCCCGATTTCATGCACAAGCTTTTCGATGTACATGTCTGCGGTTTCATCCGTCTTTGTATACACCACACGGATATTATGATATTGCTCCGTTGTCGCCGGATGCCCCTTCGTCCGGTAGGCATCAAAAACGACGATCACATGGCAGCCCCGATATCCCTGGTAGCTGCCCAGCGCGTCTAATAGTTTCCCCCGTGCCGAATCCATATTGGTTTTTGACAGCTCATTCAGATCTTCCCATGCAAAAATGATATTATATCCGTCAACGATCAGATACTCTTCCCCGGGGTCCTTACGCGGATAAATGACATTTCCCTGTTTGTCATGCTTTGGTCCACGGACGCCGGATGCATCTGCCTGGTTCTTTTTCCGCCATTTTTTCCGCTCCTGATCAAGCATGTCATCTTTGTTCATGCCAAACTCTCTCGCATAGATTTCCTGAAGTTCCCGGTCCAGTTCCCATGAACCTGCCGTCTCTTTTGGCTTTTCCGGTTTCCGTCCAAAATTGTTCTCTGCACCAAACGCATGCGTCGTATCCAGTTCACTGTCCGCCTTTTCATCCGGATGATATACATAATCGAGGTGCATATAGTCAGCCACCTGATCCCATGGGACAAGAAATCCCGCTCCGTGTGCACAGAATACCGATGCCGTCGGATTCTCTGTATCCGCCTCGCTGTCATAGCCCATCCGTGCGATCACTTCCTCCGCATTATGGCATACATCATATCCGTGAAGTGTCAGAGTAAGACTGCCTGTTCCGCGCGTATAGGCATGTACCTCGGTCATGTAATCCTGCATTGTTGCCACCGGAGCTGTTCCGGTCAAAACTGCCATATCTCCATCCGCTCCCGAGATATATTCCGGTGTATCCACCTTGCCTGCCCGAAGCCGTATATCAGACATTGCCCTTCCGACACAGTCCGCCGGCAGCATAAGCGTAAATGCATAAACCGGCTCAAGCAATACGTTTTCCGTGGATTTTAATCCCTGTCGTATTGCGCGGTAAGTCGCCTGTCGGAAATCTCCTCCTTCTGTATGTTTCAGATGTGCTCTTCCGGTCAGAATCGTAAATTTCACATCGGTCAGGGCCGATCCGGTCAGAACACCAGGATGTTCCCGTTCCTCAATGTGTGTCAGTATCAGCCGCTGCCAGTTTAGGTCCAGCACATCTTCACTGCACGCGGAAGCAACCTGAATACCGCTTCCCGGTTCACCAGGTTCCATCAGGATATGCACCTCCGCATAATGCCTGAGTGGTTCAAAATGACCGACACCCTCGACCGGACGCGCGATCGTCTCCTTGTATACAATACTTCCGGTTCCAAATGTTACCGTCACGCCAAACCGCTCTTTGATCAGTCTCGTGAGGATCTCAATCTGCACCTGTCCCATCATCTGTGCGTGAATCTCCCGCAGTTTCTCATTCCAGATAATGTGCAGCTGTGGATCCTCTTCCTCTAAAAGCTTTAATTTTCCAAACATATCGGATGGGTTTACATCCTGTGGCAGATAAATTCGGTAATTCAGCACCGGCTCGAGTACCGGAACTTCATCCGCTTTCTCCGCTCCCAGTCCCTGTCCGGGATACGTCGCTGTAAGTCCGGTCACCGCGCAGACCTCTCCCGCCTGCACCTCATCCACAAGTTCGTATTTATCCCCGGAATAAATACGGATCTGATCCGCCTTTTCCACCAGTTCCTGATACGTAATCTTGTCCTTCACATGAAGGTTTCCTCCAGTCACCTTCATATACGTAAGACGGCTTCCCTGCGCATCTCTTCCAATCTTGTATACACGAGCCGCAAACTCGTCCCCATACACTGGCTGCTTTGTATAAGATTTGAGACCTTCCCACAACATTTTTATGCCGTCCAGCTTCAATGCAGAACCATAAAAGCACGGAAAAACCTCCCGATCCGCAATCGCCTTTTTGATCAGCTCCCCAGAGACCGACTGATGCTCCATAAAGCTTTCCAGCATCGCTTCATTGCACATGGCAAGATGATCGTAAAACTCCTCAGTCCCCTGTACATCCCCGGAAAAATCCACACAACCGTCGGATAATTCCCGTTCAAGTTCCTTTTGGATCTTGCCGTGGTCAGTTCCGGGAAGATCCATTTTATTCACAAAAAGAAAGACCGGTACTTCATAATGCCGGAGCAGTCTCCATAGTGTCCTCGTATGTCCCTGCACACCGTCAGTTCCACTTATTACAAGCACTGCATAATCGAGCACCTGCAAGGTACGTTCCATTTCCGCCGAAAAATCCACATGTCCCGGTGTATCGAGAAGTGTGCATTCCATATCTTCGGTCACGATCCTTGCCTGTTTGGAAAAAATCGTGATCCCCCGTTCTTTTTCAAGCGCATTGGTATCCAAAAAAGCATCCTGATGATCCACTCTTCCAAGCGAGCGGATCTGTCCATTTTCATAAAGCAGCCCCTCTGATAAAGTCGTCTTTCCTGCATCCACATGTGCAAGAATTCCAAGAATCAGTTTTTTCATATCGTGTTACCCTTCTGCCTCCATATTACCTAACCTATAGTTTAACTTCAAAATACAAGAATAGCAATACCAGACTTGCGCTTGTGAAGAGCTCTGCGATATAATAGGGAATGCCATCAGGAGGTATACATATGAACAAAAAAGAAGTATTGGAATTAAAAAGACGTTTCAAAAAAGATGACGCAACATTTACCCAGCTGACAGGCTGTTATGTAGACGGAAATCATAACAAAGTCTGCAAATTCGGCGGTAAATTTCTGAACTTAGAAGAAGAGGAATATCATAAATATCTTGAAATTGCCAACAAGGCTTTATCCGGAACACTTGGAAACAACCTGCTTGATCTTTCTTTCCCGCTTCAGGAAGAAGAAGTCGGCGGAAGGCAGCAGATCCTTATGGCTCTGCGCGACAGCAGATTAGAGGATGAAACACTGTTAGATACCTATTATGATCTAATCATCGACACTTACGACCACGCGGGAAACTATCTGATCCTGTTATACCATGACACCTATGATGTCATGACAAGAACAACTGATAATGATGATCTCGATGAATCCGAAGAAGTCTACGATTATCTGATCTGTGCCATCTGTCCGGTCGCATTATCCAAACCGGGACTTGGTTATCTGGAAAACGAAAAACGTATCGGGCCTCGTATCCGTGACTGGGTTGTCGGCGCACCGGAGACCGCATTCTTATTCCCGGCTTTCAATGACCGCAGCACCGATATCCATTCTGCACTGTTTTATACCAAAAACACCAAGGAGCCACACTCAGAATTCATGGCAAACGGCCTCGGCTGTGATCCTGCCCGCACTGCTACTGAGCAGAAAATGGCATTCCACTCCATCGTCCGCAACGTGCTCGGAGCTGAAGACGAACACACTGAAAATCTGCTCGTAAACATCCAGCAGAACTTAAGCGACATGATCGACGAATACGAAGTTGTTCACGAAGATTCCGATGAAGAATTTATGCTGGATCGTGCCACTGTAGGAAAACTCCTTGAGGAGAGCAACATTCCGGAAGAAAAAGCAAGCCGCATCGAAAAGACACTGGATGAAACCTTTGGTGACAAACCTCCGGTTGCAAGCAATGTCATCGACACCAAGGCCATCGAACAGCATGCCATCGTCATGGAAAAAATCGAGCTTCAGGATCAGGTTGACGTGCTCACACAGCAGCTGGAAGAAAAGACGACCAAGCTCAATGAGACCACAACCGAGCTCACCGAGAAATCCGAAGCTCTGGATACCTACGAATCCGAAGTTAAAACCTACGATGTCATCCTGCGTGTAAAACCGGAGAAGGCTTCCCAGATCCACTCTCAGGAGATCGGAGGTAAAAAATGCCTTGTTATTCCAATGGATGAAAATGAACACGCTGCGATCAATGGTGTGAACACTACAATCTGATTTCCTATAAACCTTAGGATGTCAAAAGGGAATTTTTACTTTGAGAACCAAAAATTGCATAAAACAGTGACTATTCTGTTCCGTTGTCCGAAAATCTGTCACTGCTTTATGCAATTTTCTGTTTGCAAAACTATGAATCTCTTTTGACATCCTGACCTTATAAGACAAAAGGATGAAACAGCATATCGCTGCTTCATCCTTTTTCTGATTCCAGGATTTTCTGGAGCTTATCAAACAGGATCAAAAATTCCTTCTCCACTTCTTTGAATGGACGTGTTTCATATTCCGGTGTACTGATGAGAACCGGTTCTATTGGAAACAGGCATTCTCCCATAAAAAATTTAAACTCATAGTACAGACATCCATCATCGATATTGTGAATCAGTTCCTCTTCTTTTTCGGTCGGAAGTGAGCCAAGATACTTCTCATAGACGATGTTCTGCACCTGTTCTTCGATCTGCAGATACATCGTCATGTTCTTTTTGACCGGACGCGTTACATCAGACAGATATGCCTCACTTGCGTCATGCAGAAGACATGCCATTGCCACACGCGGGCTGTAATTTCTTTCCAACGCTTCATCACAGCACTGGATACAATGCTGCGCCACGGAGAAGAACTCCGGAAAATGTCCATTTGCTCTCGGTATCATGGAAAGTGCATGTGCAATATCTTCAATTGCTACATTTGCAGCTACCGGATTCATCGTATCAAATTTAATCTTGGTATATGTTGTAATACAATCTTTCATTTTTTCACCTGTCTTATGATTACTGGAAAAGCCTTGTACGCCTCCAGTAATTTTTCATCTTGTAAGCATCATCATCCGTGACCTCAGTGCCAAGGAAATCTTCCGGGACAAAAGCCTCCGCAGCCGCTTCGCTCTCAAATTCGATCTCGCCGTAATAAAACTCGTGCTCCGTGCCTGCATCAACGCAGCAAACCTCAAGAATATAGCCATCCAGATCATAGCTTCGGTAATCCTTGCAGATCATTGGATGTCCTACAAATTCTACTGCGTCCTGATAAAACTGTTCCTCAATCCCGGTCTTGATCTCGGTTCTGGAAAGTGTTCCATTCCCCTTTACCGTGAGACGGTAATTTGTCTTACCGGTATTGCGGTCTACCGCCTTGTGTATCCGTATTTCCGGTTCAACACTGATATACCCCTGCTCAATGTCCACCTGGCGCAGACATTTTAAATGCTCCGGGAATCCATTCATTCTGAATTTACGTTCAATCTCCAGTGCCATTACGACTCTCCCCACATGACGATCACCTGGTCTACGACCTCCTGCTGCTGTTCCTTTTTCGGGATTTCAGCCTCTCCATCGCCTTTTTGTTTTCCATAATTGCCGTAACCGGCATGATTTCCGCCTTCAATTACGTATTCCGTAAAATCCGATGGTAGATTTTTCTTCTCTGCCTCGTATTTTTTCCGGTTCAAAACGCCATCCTGGCTTCCGTAAATGCTTAAGACCTCCACATCTTTCTGTGACAGGTCTGCCGTACTGTATGCCCCCAGCAGTACAAGTCCGGTGATCTGATCCGAATGCTTTGCCGTATAACTTGCAGCCATCGCTCCCCCAAGCGAATGTCCCATCATATACCATTCATGAATATCTTTTTGCTGCTCGATCACCTGATCTGCTGCATTCACGTCAAATATTGCAAGATGAAACGGCATCCGCATCAGATATACCGTGTAGCCAGCCTGCATCAGGTTCTCCATAAGCGGTGCATAGGCAGTCTCTTCCACCTTTGCTCCCGGATAAAAGATGATTCCTCTGTCCGCAGGCTCGGTTCCCTGAAAAACATAATAATCTTTTTCTTCTGTAACTGTTCCGTTTGGGACACAACGCATTGCATCAAGTGCTTTCTGTGATGCATGATAATAGCTTCGCAGATAGAATATACAACCGTATACCACTACGATCACGATTGCAGCAACAGCCATAATCATCCAGACTTTACGGCTGTTCTCCATCTTCTTTTTCTGTGTCGACATATTTCTCTCCTACCAGGACAGAACTTCTGCCCCGTCTTCTGTTACAAGAACCATGATCTCCCACTGTGCTGATGGAAGACCATCCTGTGTATAGATTTCCCAGTCATTTTCTTCATTTACAAAAATATCCGGTTTTCCCATATTGACCATAGGCTCGATTGTAAAAATCATGCCAGGAACCATTAACATATCGGTTCCACGTTTGGTGTTATAACCAACCCATGGCTCCTCATGGAATTCCAGTCCGACTCCGTGTCCGCCGATCTCACGTACTACGGTATAGCCGTTTGCAAACGCATGGTCGTGTACCGCCTGTCCCATGTCGCCTAAAAATCCCCATGGTTTTACTTCTTTCAGTCCAAGCTCTACACATTCCTTTGTTACTTCTACGAGTTTTTTCTTCTCCGGACTTACTTCGCCAATGCAGAACATTCTCGAAGAATCCGAAAAATATCCATTCAGGATCGTAGAACAGTCTACATTGATAATATCTCCGTCTTTTAAGATCACATCTTCAGACGGGAATCCATGGCACACCTGATCATTTACAGAGGTACATACGCTGTATGGATAACCTTCGTAATTCAGCGGTGCAGGGATTCCTCCCATAGATGTGGTCATATCATAAACGATCTTATCGATTTCTGCCGTTGACATTCCTGCATGGATATGCTCTTCAATATAATCTAAGACTGCAACATTGATCTTTGCACTCTGTTTGATTCCGGCAATCTGATCTGCATTTTTAATGATATCGTGTGTCGGAACTTTGTGTCCTTCTGCTGCGATTTTTGCAATTCTTTCATCAAAATTCTGGTGGCAGGCTTTATATTTTCTGCCGCTGCCACACCAGCAGGGATCATTTCTTCCAATTTTTACTGACATACTACTCTTCTTTCTATCTACAATTCTGTGCCAAGTGTCACATGTCCAAAGGAAACGCGGCTCCAGACATTCCTGTAGATCTTACATTTATTCTTTTCTTTGAGCTGTTCATATGCTTCCCCGGAAAAATCATAATCTCCATGGTCCGCATTCTGCAGTTCTTCATAAACATACTGGTACTTCTCGGCGAGAGCGATTCTCGACATGGTATCCACAATATCGTCCTTTGTGATTCCAAGTCCGTCCTCTCCATTCCGGTCTGTCAGATCCGACCAGAAATCCTCGATCTTATTCTCCAGTTCTTTTTGTTCTTCCTCATTCAGGGCTGTTCCATCTTTCATTGCCATCTGATAGAAAATCTCATCATGTATCGCCATCTGGATTGCTGCATTTCTTGCTGCCACACGTACAAACTGACCATCGGTATGTACATTCCAGTACTGCTTCGGATCATCCGGATTGTATACCTCAGCCTGTTTCTCCACTTCGCCTTCCTCATATGCCACGTAAAATGCAAGCTGGCGCAGTGTAAGGTCTGTTCCATTCACGCATACTGCTTTCTGGTCCAGACTTTGCGGATAAGAAAGTGCCTTTTTACTGGTCGATGAGTCATAGGACTTCCACCCGAGTACAACAACAAGGACAGCCAGAACTACGGTAATGATGTATTTTTTTCTGCTTCTTCGGGCTTTTTTCAGCCACGTGAGAAATTTATCCATAGTGATCCGTTTACTGACAAAGTTTTGCAACTACCTGGTTGATGACTTTTCCGTCTGCTTTGCCTTTTAATTCCGGCATAACATTCTTCATGATCATTCCCTTGTTCTTAGAAGCAAGTACATCTGCAAATTTCTCTGTGATGAATTTCTCTACTTCCTCTGCTGACATCATTGCAGGTGCGAACTCCTGATAAATATCATAACGTGCCTGATATTCCTCTTTCAGATCCGGGCGTGATTCCGGGCAGCTGTCGATCTGCTCTTTTACCGTCTTTAACTCTTTTAAGATTACACGGTTTACAAGTTCTTCCTTGATGTCATCACGGCATCCCTCGTCAATTGCAACTTTTTTAGCTGCAGAAACAAGTCCGGAGATTGCGTCCTTTCTTACCTTATCTCTTGCCTTCATTGCAGCGATCATTTCTTTTTGTAAAGTTTCCATTTCCATGGTTCATTTCCTCCTGGTCTTTCATTTTATATGAAGTCTTTTGACTCTATAAGCTTGTCTGTTACTTTATCCGGCTCTTCGGATTGCAAGGATCGTATGGCAGTTTACACTACGATACTGGGTAATTCCCGCACTGGTGGACTGTGCCTCTACAATGCATCCATTGCCCATATAGATGGCAACATGTCCCGGATATACCACGACATCGCCTGCCTGCATATTGTTATAGCTTACCGGCTGTCCCCATGATGCAAAGGACTGGGAATATCTCGGTGAGCTGATTCCAAAGTGTTCCATGACAAGATGTACAAATCCCGAGCAGTCACAGCCTTCCGTCAGACTGTTTCCTCCCCAGACGTAAGGGTTTCCTACAAACTGACATGCATAGCTTACAATTGCACTTCCCGATACACTGGAAGACGGATTGTTGGAATCATCCGTCAGATAACCGGCACTTCCAATGCCACTGGCGCCACTTCCGCCACCGGCATCTTTCCCACTGCTGGAACCACTTCCGGATGAACTGCTTCCCGAGGAGCTGCCTCCGGAGCTGCTGCCCGATGAACTGCTGTTTGAGCTGCTGCCGGAGCTTGTATTTGCAGAAGCAGATGCCTGCTGTGCTGCCTCCTGTGCTTTCCGCTGCTCCTCAGCCTTTTTCGCTGCTTCTTCTTCCTGCTGTTTGATAACCGCATTCTGCTGTGCAACCGTCTGTGCATACTGATTTGCCAGATTCTGTGCTGTCGCAATCTGTGATTCATAATCTGCGGACTGTGCTTTCAGGTCCGAAATTACTCCCTCGAGTGCTGTCTGCTGTTCGGTATAGCTTGCCTGCATGGATTCCATATCTGCATACTGCTGTTCCAGCTGACTCTTTAAATCAGCCACCTGCTGTACCGTTGCCTGATAGTTATTTAACATCTCACGGTCAGAATCATAAACCTTATTGACATACTCGATACGGTTTAACATATCAGCAATTCCATCTGCCTCAAGGATTGCTGTCCAGATTGAATCGGATGTTCCGTTTTCATACATGAACTGAATCCGAAGTTTCATTGCGGCATACTGTTCTGCCTCTTTCTGCTGTGCCGCCTCAAGATCTACCTCAGCCTGATCGATCTGATTCTGTGTATCATCCATATCATCCTGAAGTAACTGCTGGTTAGTCAGAATGCTGGCCATTTCCTGTGCCTTATCAGACAACTGACTGTTGATCTGATTCTGAATTCCCTGAAGTTCACTGATCTGGCTGTTTGCATTATCCAGATCGCTCTGTGCCTTGTCACGCTTGTCCTTTGCGGACGTCGCATAAACAGTGAGTCCTTCAAATTTTCCTGTTTCTATTCCATCTGCCAGTGGAAACGCAAGCAGCATGGCAGCAACAAGTCCTGCCGATACGATACGCTTCCGAAACTGTTTATTTTTTATGTATTGATATAATTTCATTTTTCCTCCGATAACCCCTATTATGTATGCAGGCATACCTATATGTATTTTGGCACAAATTGACGGATTTTTCCATAGGTATTTTCTAACAATATGCGCTATTTGTATATCCTGCCATGCAAATGATAACATTCCTCAAAAAACCAGGGCATACTCTGACGCCCTGGTCTATTATACTACTGTTGTGCCATGAATCAACCGACCTTTTTCACAATTAAGATTCTGCTTCCCGCCTCCGGCTTTTCGGCCTTCAGCGAATTGGTCTGCATCAGTTCTCCGACCGTTGTATGATACTGTTTTGCAATATCCCAGAGTTCTTCTCCTTCTTTTACCACATATCCCATGATTCCAGGCTGCCTTTTTAATTCCTCAGGATCAAACGGTTCTTCCTGCAGATCCGTGATCCTATTATAATGATGTTCTCTGATTGCAAGCACTTCAAGGCTTACCGCTGCCTTCACTTCGTAGGTACTGTTGTCTAACAGGTTGACATTGATCTGGTCAATTCCGTGTCCCATATAAAACTGTACATCCTTTGACATTCCAGGCACTTCCACCAGCTGCTCAAAAGGCAGAATCTCCCGGATATGTTCTACAGGATAATTATCATCTGCCGTCACATACAATAAATGAACCGTGAGTACGCCACTTACAAAAATGCCCTCCGGTGTCTGCGATGCTTCATCGATATGAATATCTCCACGGCAGGAACAGATCTGAAGGATTTTTTCTTTTTCGCCTTCCAGATGCATCTGATCGCCCATCCGGATTTTGGCATGGTTTTTCACAACAAGTTCCTGATAGATGGCATCCTGTGTCTGCGGAAGTACCTTTTTATTCACCGCAAAAATATCCTGCAAAACACGGACTGTCTCTTCTCTCCATATCCGGACATTCGCTCCAAAAACCATCTCAATTCCAAGAAGCCGTTCTTCTCCGTCATAATCGCCGCGGCTTTCGATCTCCATACTTGCAGGTTCCAGCTGAACCCAGAATATATCACCAGAGGCAGCATCTTCACACTCTATATTCCCCTGAAACGGCATTGTTGTCTCAAACCACTGAACCTGCTCATCCTCCTCGGTCCGGTACAGGATTCCCACCTGCGCTTCTCCACGGATGCGTATCTCTCCGTTTTCCAGCTCTTTTTCTATATTCTGTGGCTGAATGCTCTGCCAAAGGATCTTATAGATATTCGGCTTTGCATTGGGAAGTGTGATCTCATTCCGGACACGTAAAATATCCTTTTTATCTATAATAAGATTCATTAGTGTACATTCTGTGTTTTTCTGCTGATACTCCACGGTGCATTCCGCTGACTCCGGAATCTCTTCGCTTCCTTTTTCCTCTGCTTCGGCCCGGATATCGAGGAGTGCTCTTACATCCAGTTTTCTGGAATTGATAAAATTCACAGACAGATCTTCCATATCCCAGCTGAGGTTCACCGGATCTTCCTCATCGACGCCGTCCATGCTGATCTTCTCCTGAAATGGAATCGCCCCCTGCAACGCCTCCACTTTGTTTTCTGCCTGATCACTCCGGTAAAGCACTGTAAAATCCATTCTGCCTTTCACCCATACCGATTGTCCTGTTACCTTCGGCTCCTCAAATGTGACATTTCCCATAGTATGTATGATTTTTACAACATCAGCTTTGCTATCGGGAACAATATAATCGTCATCCAGCGTGATCTGTGTAAACGCTCCTGCCTTTTTTCTGTTCTGCCTGATTTCATGCTTCTTTAGCTCCAACAAAAAAATTCCTCCACTTCGAACTTTGTATAAATACATATTCGAAGCAGAGGAATTTTATTCCAATCTTACATACAAAAGCTTAACAAAGCTTCATTCTGATGTCTTTCGTAATAATGTCTGTGTAGCTGAATGATAATAACTGAGGTGGGTTCTCCTCTTTGTCGTCATCTACCAATACCGTAAAAACACTTGGATATGCTTTCTGGATTACGCCTTCCTGGATGTCTACCTTGTTGCGTCCCCGATCCAGCTGGATCATAACTCTACTGCCACACTGCTGATGAACGGATGCCCGAACTTTGCTGATGTTTGCCTGTTCCATATGATGCCTCCTCTATTTAGGTATTTGATACCGCTTGTTACACAATATCTTGTTGCTTTAGTATAGCATAGCGTTAAACTGTCTACAAGTGTACGAAAGTACTATATTCATATTCTATTGAATATTTATACATTATGCATATTTAATGAAAAATTTTATCCAGTTTCCTGTTCTACTCAAAAACGACAGGTTCTTTCACCAGTTCCGTTTTCACGACAATATACGGACAACTTGGCGACTGTGAAATTGTTTTTCCCTTTTCCGGTCCGGATAATTCCGTTTTAAAAAACACCGCATTGGACGATAAATACAATTCCTTCACCTGGATGTTATACCCTCCAGTTTCCTGTTGCCCGTATCCCATAACTATGTATAAATATTCACCAGTTTCATATGTGAATTTAAAATGTGATTCTTTTTTTAAATCAATCTGCTCTTTGAGTTCCTCCGGAAGATCTTCATCCTCCACTACCGTATACTCCAGATCCCTTACTTTCTCCTTCTCCGCTTTCCTTACTCCGCAGCTGCAAAGCAGCAGCCCGCAGACCAGAATGCAAAGCAGCATTCCTGTTATCCCTGTTCGAAACATATCATTCATTCTCCGATAAACGGCCTTACTATAACATATGCCCTATAGCTCATTCACTATTCCGGTGAACAATCGTTTGCTTAATCAAAACAGGGTGGGCGAAAGGTGGGGTTGATTTTAGAATTGTCTAATTGCACCAGACAGCAGCTATTATGTTCCATTGTCCGAAAATAAGAAAATCTATGTCTGCCTGATTCAAGCTTTCTTAAAACGACGTGTACGTCTTAAACGTCCCGTCCATGGGACGTTAAGACTTTTGCTGCCGTCCATGGCAGCAAAACACTATGTCCAAACAGGCAGACTAAGATTTTCTAATTTTCTTCCAGGTCACAAAATCAGCTACTGCCTGGTGCAATTAAACAATCACTATACTTTGAACCACCTTTCACCCCCTGACCTGATTGATCGAATGATTGCTTTTCGCACGATGCTCTTGTATAATAAGTAAAGATTGCGAGCGCCAGAAGGCGCTTGGAAATATTTTTCAATAAGATTACACATGATGCCGTTTTTTGTACTCTGGAAGAGAATTAGCATTTCTTAATGCATCTATCTGCACATAGCAATGTTCTGCCATGGAAGGCAGAACAAATCCTAACGTGCCACGGATGGCACGTTTAGGATGGTTGCGTCAACCATATTACACATTAAATCAGATGCATTTAGAAATACTTATTCTCGGACAACAGAACAAAAAACCGGTATTATGTGTAATCGTTTTAAAGAAAAATATAAGCGCATTTTGGCGCTTAAAATCTACAAACATAACAAATGAGGTGTCTTTTATGCGTACCATTATAACTGTCATATTCGTATTTCTTTTTCTGGTCATTGGTCTTCCGGTGCTCGGCATCGAATGGATCATTTCCAAATTCAACAAGAAAGCAGCAGATCTTTCCACACTGCGCATTGTACAGTGGGGATTTAAAGTTGTGCTTTTCCTTTCCGGAACAAAACTGACTGTAATCGGCAAAGAAAACATTCCAACCGATGAGCCGGTGCTTTATATTGGAAACCACCGCAGTATCTTTGATATTGTGGCAAGCTATGCACAATGTCCCGGACTTACCGGTTATATTTCCAAAAATACGATCGAAAAGGTTCCGATCCTGCGGCTTTTCATGAAGCGTATCTACTGCCTGTTCATCGACCGTGATGATATGAAGCAGAGCATGAAGGTGATCCTGACTGCGATCGACTATGTAAAACATGGTGTTTCCATCGGTATTTACCCGGAAGGAACCCGTAATAAAGATAAGAGCGATTCTGCTTCTGTCCTTCCATTTAAAGAAGGCAGCTTCAAAATCGCCCAGAAAACAGGTTGTAAAATTGTTCCAATGGCAGTTACCGGAACCGCCGAAGTATTTGAAGATCACTTTCCATGGCTGCACAGCCAGCATGTGATCCTGCAATATGGGGAACCGATCGATATGAAATCTCTTGATAAAGAGACTCAGAAAAAGATCGGCACTTACTGTCAGGAGCGTGTTGTTGAGATGCTCGAAACCCATAAAGCAATGTTATAACTTTTATTTCAAGATACAGATCGATCTTGCCGGCATTTCCAATGCACCGTCTTCCAGTGTAATGACCGAGCCATCCACGGTCAGATATCCGCGGATCTGCATATCTTTTAATGCACTGTCACCAATTGTAATGGAAGCCGCCTCATCTGAGGTATTGTATACAATTCCAATCGTGCTGTCCTGATAAGTCTTTGTGATTGCTGCCTGTGTATCTCCACACAGCTCATCAATTTTGGAGATCTGTCCACGTGCGATTTCCGGATTCTCATTGCGGATACGGATCGCGCGTTTATAATAATTCAGAAGAGAAAGCGGGTCTTTCTCCTGCTCCTCTACTCCAGAAAATTCCGAGGTAATGTCCGGGTCTGCGTCCTTTGGTCCATCGGTCATACCAGTCTTATCTGTATCTGACCAGATCATTGGAAGCCTTTTATTCTCATCCTTTTGTCCGGAGCTTGCCATTCCGATCTCTTCCCCATAGTATACAAACGGGCTTCCACTCATCGTCATAAGAAGTCCCGCTGCAAGCTTCATTTCGTCCTCATCATCCTGCAACACATTAGATACACGTGTCATATCATGGTTTGTAAGGAACGGTGCGTCAATATAATCCGGATTTTTTGCCGAAAAATCAGTCTGGTATTTGATCATGCGGTTTACCAGTGAATCCGCCTTCATTCCGCCCTGTGCCGTCTTGATCAGTGCGCCATCTGTATTTCCTGCATCAAAGTTAAACATACTTGGCGTTCCACTCTGATAGTAATCCGCGATCGTCATTTCATCTGCCCACACCTCAGATACCATGTAAAAATCAGGATTCAGCGACTTGCAGTACTCATAATACCAGTTCATGATCTCCGTATTGAACGATGTTTTATTCTCCTCTAAATGCATGATCGCATCCAGGCGGAAGCCATCCACACCTTTTCCAATCCAGAACGCTGCAATATCCTCAAATTCTTTTTTCACATTCTCATTGGCAAAATTCAGATCCGGCATTTCCGACCAGAAACTGCCCTCATAATACCAGTTTGTTCCCGCAACCTGATAATAGGAGTTATTTTCCTTCTTATTTGAAAAATGATAATAATCCACATATGGACATTGTGCCGCATCCGGCTGCTGTCCATCTGGAAGCGTCTTCAGATACTCACATGCCTGTCTGAACCACTCATGCTGGGATGATGTATGATTCATCTCAAAATCCATCACAACACGGATTCCACGTTTATGGCACTCCTCGATCAGTTTTTCAAAATCCTCGTTGGTTCCATAAGATTCATCCGTTTTGTAATAATCCTCTACGTCATATTTGTGATAAGTCGGCGACTGCAGAACCGGCATAAGCCAGATTCCGTTAAAGCCCATATCCTGAATATAATCCAGTTTGTCGATCACTCCGTTGAAATCTCCGATTCCATCCCCATCGGAATCATAAAATGAATATACAAAGATCTCATAGTAATTCCGGTAATTGTCATCGATCACATTCAGACCTTGCTCATAATCATAGACAACCGGTTCATAATTCTGTTCCTGTGCAGTCTGTGTCTCTGTCTGATCCGTCTGACTGCCCCCATTCTGCCCACATCCGCATAACAGCCCCAGTGTCATGCCCAGTGTCAGGATTACACTTAAAATTCTTTTTTTCATTTCCTTTTCTCCTTTTTACCACGTTCTCCGCATTCATGCTGAGTGTTTCTCATTCATGGAAGCCGAAAGACTCAAACAAAAAACCTGCGCAACTTTCGATGCGCAGGTTTTGAAAGCTCCCCTCAGAGTTTCGCATTTTATAATGATTAGCCTTTGACAGCTCCGCCCATTCCATCAACATAGAATTTCTGTGTTGCAAGGAAGAGGATTGCGATTGGGATTGATACGACAACGGCTCCGGCTGCGAAGCAGGTATACCAGCTGTCGATATATTCTTTCTCCAGCATCTTCCAAAGTCCGATGGATACTGTATAATAATCGGAATCTGCACGGCAGATAACTTTTCCGAAAATGAAGTCTACCCATGGTCCCATGAAAGAAGTCAGGATCGTGTATACGATGATTGGTTTACTAAGCGGAACTGTGATCTTTGTAAAGATCTGCCATCTTGTAGCCCCGTCGATTGTTGCAGCCTCATCCAGTGATTTTGGAATCGTATCAAAGAATCCCTTTGCTACGTAGAATCCAACACCGGAGCCGGCAGAGAATACAACGATCAATGCAATACGGATCATGGCACCTTCTGCCATTCCAAGTGCACTTAAGATATAGTACACAGCGATCATGGACATGAAGGATGGGAATAATCCTAAAATCATTGCAACGTTCATGAATGGTTTTCTCATTTTAAAACGCATTCTTGACATAGAGTATGCAACGGACAATACAAAGATTGTTGAAATAATACATGTAAAGATTGCGATGATAAAAGTATTCATAAACATTTTTGGGAAGTTTAAGATACTTGTATCAGTAAACAGTTTTACATAGTTACTCAGTGTATAGGTTTTTGGAAAGAAAGTGGTTACGTAGGAACCTTTTTCTCCACGGAAACTTGTTATAATTACCCAGAAAATTGGCAGTACCCAGATAAAAGAGAGAACTGCAAGGAAAATATGGATTAACACATTTCCAACTGTTTTGCGGGCTTTTGCACCACTTGAAATTTTTGCTGTTTTGCTCATTACATGAATCCCTCCTCATCTTTGTAGGATGCAGTATTACGATAGGTCACAAGTGCAACGATTGCAAGGACGATGAAGGTCATAATACCGATAACGGCACCCAGGTTGTAGTAGTTCTTATCAACAGTCAGCTTGTACAGCCATGTAACAAGAAGGTCTGTCTTTCCGGCTGTTGCATCGACTGCTGTCGGGTTACCACCGGATAACAGGAAGATAACGTTAAAGTTGTTGATGTTTCCTGTAAACTGTGTAATCAGATATGGTGTCATTACAAATAACATGTATGGCAGTGTGATCTTAAAGAATGTCTGCACTGCGTTTGCACCGTCGATTTTTGCTGCTTCGTAAAGTTCTCCAGGAATGTTCTGTAAAATACCGGTAACCTGAAGGATCGTATATGGAATACCAACCCAGAGGTTGATTACGATAACTGTCACTCTTGCCCATGTTGCATTGGTGAAGAATGGAAGTGCCTGATCAATGATGCCATATTTCAGTAACAATGTATTAACGATACCTGTCTGTGAAAGCATTGTTCTCATGATCAGCAGAGAAACGAACTGTGGAACTGCGATGGATAATACAAAGCAGAATCTCCAGAATCCTTTCCAGTGTGTATCTTTACGGTTGATAATGATCGCAAGGATCATACCAAAGAAGTAGTTCAGTACTGTTGCAAAAATTGCCCAGATCAATGTCCAGCCAAGTACTGAATAGAACTGTTTACCAATACTGTCGCCGAAGTTTAAGATCTTTGCGAAGTTTGCAAGTCCAACCCAGTCAAATAATACCAGATGATCATTTACCTTACTGTAATTGGTAAACGCCATTGTGATATTGTAGATCAATGGAAGAATTGTGAAAACTAAAACTCCCATGATTGGTGCTGCCAGTAACAATTTATATAAATTTTGATCGAACAAACTCTTGATGTCTTCTTTAAATGTGTTCAGGTGCTTTCCTGTAGAAGCAAGCACTTCCGATTTGTAGGAGCTTTTTACAGCCTCTCTCCATACAACAATAAACATCAGTGTAATGAATACTGTTGCAACTCCATACAGCAGAATCAGTGATGACTGATCACCGGCTGTATACTCATAAACCATCTTACTGTCATTCCATACCTTTTGCTGTTCTCTCCATCCTAATGATGGGAGCATTGATAAATTATAAACTCCGGATTCTATCATAAATGCGATATATCCGATTTCAATGAGAAGGAACATAAGTCCTTTTCCGATCTGTTTGTGAACAAGATTACCTAAGCCCATAATCAGAAGGGACAGCTTGGTTATAGCATTACCCTTTGTTACAGCGCCCGTTACGGTATATGGATTCACAAACTCACTCTTTCTTTTACCAGCCTTTTTCACGTTATGGGCCTCCCTTTTCATACTCTTGTGTAGCATTACTAATCCAATGTATTGAATAATCCCCAGAGCGCCTTACGGCGCCCCGAGGTTTGTTACTTTGATAAAACTTACAGATTTTACTGTGCAAGATCTGTGTTCATAGCATCGTTCATAGCTTCTGTTTTCTCAGCTGCATTGTCATGAGTGATTTCTCCAGCAACAAGTGCTTTACCCATGTTCTCAGCTGGTGACCAGTAGTTACCCATTTCAGATACTAATGGCTGCATGATAGATGTATTTTTCATAACATCTGTAACTGCTGTAGCGATCTCATCATCAGCGATTTCAATGTTTGTATTTGTAGGAAGGATGTTTCTCATATCATAGTGATCTTTCTGAGCATCCTCGCTTGCAAGGTAAGCTGCAAGTGCCATAGATACCTGCATGTTCTCTGTGTTAGGGTTAACACCGATTGCTTTTGATCCCATGAAGGATTTCATCTGGCAGTCTGTTCCATCACAGTTGAATGTTGGAAGTGCTGCAACACCCATGTTGTCGCCAAGAGCTTCTTTAACTGCTTCAGCATCCCATGTTCCAGAGAATACTGCGTTTACAGAACCATCACGTAATCCTGCAAGACCAGCTCCGTCAGCATCGTTGATGAAGTTTGCGTTTGTTGTTAAATCTACTAAGTAGTTTGTAACTGCTGCAGCTTTATCTCCACCGAAGTCAATTCCTTCAGACTCTTTTGTTCCGTCTCCGAATAATGTACATCCGTTTCCAGCGTAGAATGCCTGAATATACCATGAGTTAGATAATGGGAAAGAAACTTTTCCTTTCTCTAACATTGTATCAAGGCTCTTGATATCGTCATCAGAGAATACACTCTTGTCATAGTACATGAACCATGTATTTGATGTGAATGGGAATGCTACTACCTGATCATTGTATGTAACAGATGCTGAGATTGTATCTGAGTTTGTTGTGTTTACATAATCAAGGTAATCTCCACCGAGCTCTGCAAGTGCATTTGCGGAAACCAGATCAGGGATATTATCGTTTGCTAACATGTAAACATCAGCAGCTTTCTTAACATCCTGTGTAACTGTTGATTTTGCATCACCCTCAGCACATACGCCATATTTGAATGTGATATCCCATTCCGGATGAGCTTCGTTGAAAGCGTCACACTCTTTGGATAACCAGCCTGTATCCTGGTCTTCCTGTGGGCTCCATACGGTAATTGTACCACTCCATTTGTCATCTCCGCTTCCTTCTGTGTTAGAAGCGCTGTCGCTGCCTTTGCTTCCGCATCCGGCTACCATTGTTGCAGTCATTGCTGCAACGAGTAAAACTGATACTACTTTCTTTTTCATCGTTTTCCTCTCCTTTTATTTATTTTCCCAAAAGTTGTTATATAAAATGCTCTGCGCACCCTATATCGATGTTATCTGCGGTATACAGCTGCAAGATTTCTGATCCATGCTCTTCGTTCCTCACTGAGCTGTTCCGTTCCAAGTCTCCATCTCCAGTTAAATCCGACTGTCGATGGTGCATTCATTCGTGCCTCATTTCCGAGTTTTAAAACATCCTGCATCTGGATGATTGCAATGTCAGCAGTGCTGGCATATGCCGCCCGGATCAGGGCATCCGGAATATCTTCTTTGCTTGAGATATTCAGGTATTCATATAAGTATGCAAGTTCATATTCCGTCTTCTCGTGGAAGTAACCCACGATGGTCTCATTGTCATGCGTTCCTGCATACACAACAGTATGATGATCTATGTAATTATGTGGAAGATGTTCATTTGCGGTGTCACCATCGAATGCAAACATCAGGACTTTCATCCCCGGCCATCCGGCTTTATCCAGAAGCTTCTTCACTCCCGGAACCGGCGTCTTTCCACCATAATCATCTGCGATAAAACAGCAATCTCCAATCACTTCATTCAGTGCATTGGTAAGTTTTCTGCCAGGTCCTTTCAGCCATTTTCCATTAGATGCATTCCATGCACCATACGGAACCGTATAATCTTTGACGATTCCAAGGAAATGGTCGATTCGGATGACATCGAACATCTTTGTCCGGTTCACCACCCGGCTTTTCCACCACAAGAATCCATCTTCTTCCATTCTCTTCCAGTTGTACAGTGGGTTGCCCCAGACCTGTCCATGTGAAGAAAATTTATCCGGCACTGCAGCAGCGACACAGCTTGGTGTTCCATCCGGTTCCAAAAGGAATAATTCCTGATTGGCCCAGACATCTGCGCTGTCGAGTCCTACATAAAAAGATACATCTCCGATGATCTGTACCCCTCTGGAGTTTGCGTACTCTTTTAAGGCTTTCCATTGATTATAAAATTCATATTGACAGAACTTCCAGAAACAGATGTCTTCTTTCAGTCGTTCCCGGCTGCTTTCCAAAGCCCCCGGCTCTCTTTTCCGAAGATCTTCTTCCCATTTCTCCCAGCTTTCATCACGATGTTCATGTTTAATTGCCATAAACAATGCGTAATCTTCCAGCCAGTCTTTCTGTTCCATCTGGAATTTTAAAAATGCTTCCTGTTCCCGTCTGAACCGGCTGAAAGCCTGTCTCAGGATTTTGTATCGGTTTTCAAAAAGCACAGCATAGTCAATTCCCGTGCGGTCATTTCCCCATTTGTAACTGCTGATCTCATTCTGACTGAGCAGCCCTTCATCGATCAGATTATCCAGATCGATCAAATACGGATTGCCTGCGAATACTGACATTGCCTGATACGGACTGTCCCCAAAGCTTGTAGGTCCAATTGGAAGTACCTGCCAGTACTTTTGTTTCAGATCAACCAAAAGATCAACAAACCGAAATGCCGCATTTCCCAAAGTACCAATACCATAGGATGATGGCAGACTCGAAATCGCAAGCAGGATTCCGGATCCTCTGGTTAATTCTTTTTGCTCCAAAATATCTCCCCTACTTCGTTTTGAATAATTTTCGTTGTTTTTCGTATCTGAGTTAATTTTAGATTTATTTCGTGAATTTGTCAATGTTTTTTGGTCAAATCGAACCGTTTTTGCCGTTTTGAACTGTTTTTTATTATCATTTTTGTCAATTTTTACAATAATATCATTCATAATTTTCGAAAAAAATCTACACAAATGATTGCGAACCCTTTTTTTCTACCTTATAATGGTAACGAACATTAGAATATTGAGAATTTACATAAAGAATATCGAAACAAAGGAAGGATCTATATGGCTACGATTAAAGATATTGCAACAAGACTTGGCATCTCTGTCAGTACCGTTTCCAAAGGACTGAACGGAGCCAGCGACATCAGCGAAGAACTTCGCCAGGTCGTACTGGACACAGCGGTTGAAATGGGATACAGCACCAAACGTTCCCGTAAAGAGGAGAACCGTAAACTCTGTCTCTTCATTGAGAATATGAACTACGAAAAAATCGACGAATTCGGATATGACATCGTACTTGGTTTTAAACAGAATGCATTCCGCCACAAATGGGATGTTACCGTTGTTCCGGTAACTCCGGCTTTTCAGATGGAGGAAAAATACGACACTTACCTATTAAAGAACGGATACTGCGGTGCATTCCTCTGTGGATTTGCACTGCACGATGAATGGATGAAGCAGCTGCAGCATACAACCATGCCGACGGTGCTTCTGGATAACTTTATTGCGAACAATCCAAATGTATGCTACATCGGTACCGACAGCTATGAAGGTATCGCAATGGCAGTAAACCATCTGTATACACTTGGCCACAAAAACATTGCTTTCCTGAATGGTTCGTTACATTCCATGGTATCAGAACAGCGTCAGGAAGCTTTTGAAACAAGCATGGCTTCCCTCGGTCTTGAGATCCAGCAGGATCTTATGGCTTACGGTTACTATGTTGCCGACAGTGCACAGTATCATGTACCGGGTTTCCTTTCAGCCGGAGCTACCGCAATCATCTGTGGTAATGATCTGATCGCATCCGGTGTCATCTCCGAATGTACGCAGCGTGGTTTCCGCGTTCCGGAAGATATCAGCGTCATCGGTTTCGACGACATTCCACTTGCCCCAGCAATGACTCCACCGCTTACTACGATTCGCCAGGACAGGAATGAATTAGGAAAAGGTGCATATGTTGTATTAAACTCACTCATTCACCATATCTCAATCAGCAAAATGCTTCTGCGCCCGCAGCTGATCGAGCGTGAATCTACAACACGGGTTTCCAAAGAGCCCCGCATCATAAAGGATGATTTGAAATAACCCTGTTTTTATCCGGAGGGATTTATATGAAGAAACACAATCTTCTCAGAAAATTTGGAATTGCAGTCCTGCTTTTGTCCCTGACACTGACCGGCTGTTCCACACGAACCATTGAACGCGCTCTCATGAGTGAAACGGAACGCTATGAGGACTCACACTCTTCTCCGTTTTTCTGGGATAATGCCACTCTGATCGAGGGGTATGATAACCTTTATGAACTTACGCCGTTTTCCTTCACCGGAAAACCTTATAATAATGTTACGAATTTTGGCGATAACCTTCTTGTCATCGGAGAGGGGTATTCTGCCAATGACTCCAATACGATCAACCATTATTTTTCCATCTACAGCCCATGGGAAAACCGCATCTTAAAGACTCTTGATCCGGACGACACCGACTGCACCGATTATCAGGTAGCCGGAGATCTTCTGCTTCTTATCAACCGTGACAAATCCACGATGTCTGTTTATAACACCGAACTTTCTCTGGAGCACACGTTTGACATCAGCAGTCTGTCTTACGATGATTCCACCCGGTTTTATGCCGGAAACGGTGGAAATGTCCTGTATACCGCAGGTTCCAATGGCACTTTACTCCGGCTCGACATCTCTTCCGATACACTTTCGATCGATCAGCCTGAGATTCCATATTATAATGTAAATCTCTGCGGGGCTTCCTCCGATGGCAAAGACCTGATCATCACCGGAATTGCACAGTCTTCTTTAAAATATGTAACTGCATTGCTTTCCTTTGACGACCTTTCAACGGATACCGAATATACCGGTCTTGCATATTATGTTGCCGGTGCTTCTAACGACGCTTTTCTTGCAGAGACAGACTATAACAAGTCAGGCTGGACCTATCAGACCCCAGATCATGATACATCCTACTTTTCTTTGTACGGTTTTCAGGATATTTCGCTCCTTTCAAACAATCAGATGCTTGTTGAACGGACTTCCGAATATCAAAGCGACAGTGAAAGTACTGCATCATTTTCCCTTTATGATGCCACCGGAAACTGTGTTTCCGCTTTTTCCTATGACCTTGGTGTCTATGACTCTTCCGATCTGCTCTATCTCTCCACACAGGGCGCTTACCTGGAAAGCTGCAATTGCTACTTTATGATCCTGTATGATGTAAACTGCAATCCTTCTTTCCTTGTATGGGATCTGAATACCAAAGGAACTGCTTCCGATCCGATCACCGTATACGGAAACGAAACCGATCTGGATAATTCGGTTCCCGATGTCCAGACAACTGAGAACGATTCTGAGGATTCTGAGCCGGAAGAATACGGCGATGAAGTAACTGCGATTGCAGACAGCGACCAGTATGACTGGGGCGATCTTTCCGAAGCCCATACATATGCTGCTGAACTGGAACAGAAATATGGAATTGAACTGTACATTGGGCCGGAAGTTCCCGATATGCTTGACGTTTTCCATGTAAAACAGGTGAAAAAGCCCGATCAGGTCATGAATGCGCTGGAAACACTGGATCAGATCCTAGCCATTTATCCTGCAAATTTCTTTGAACAGCTCTGTTATGGTGAGCTGAAAGGAGTACGTATCTATCTGGCCGGAACAATCAGCGGCTCACAACAGGATACGATCAGCGATCCAAGCGGCTTTGTCAATACGATCAATGAGCATACGGTCATGGTACTCGATACCGACTATTCGTGGGACTGGAATTACACCGTAAACCATGAACTTTCGCATATGATTGACCGGAGACTGGATTTTTACCATACCTGTAACCCGGGTTCAACCTATTCCGAAGAAGCATGGAACAGCTATAATCCGGATAATTTTACTTACCTTAATTCCTACGATTCCTATGAAGATAACCGCGCTTATACTTCAAACCGCACTTATTTTATCGATTCCTATGGAACGACCTACGCAACGGAGGACCGCGCAGAGATCTTCGGAACCGCCGTTGGTGATTATCTCGATGGCTTTACCGATGATTCAGTATTTTCCGGTGATTCACCGATATCTTACAAATTACAATATTACAGCAGTGCGATCCGCGATGGATTTGATACGACAGGCTGGCCAGACCAGCTTCCGTGGGAAACAATCTGTCAATAAAATAAAATCGGTTGCAATAAAACCTTAAATTTTATTGCAACCGATTTTTTAATCTTCATAACCCTTAACTATATGAGGATCGCCCTGAAACCAATCATCAAAATTTTTATCTGCCCATGAATCTTTATACAAATGAATATGAACCGTTCCATCTATCTTTGGGTTATCGCTGTTAAAACACGAACAAATACCATAAAAAAGATCCATGGATAGCAGATACAAAACAGTTGATATAAATACCCGACCCTGTTACTGGCTTCGCTCCAAAAAGCTTTTCTCGGATTATCCAGCCAATATACCTTGATCTTTGTCCTTAGCGGTGAGCCAGTATGTTCTCTTGGATCAGAATAAAATGTTTTGCAATATGTTTTTCCATTGACAACATAAGTATACCGGGCTGAATAGTACTCTCCCATGTTACCATGGACTCTTCTTGACCGGTTCCTTCCCAGTCTGTATGCATCGTCTTTGTGAATTGTGGCTTCTGCTATATTCCCATTCTTTACAGCCTTGTCAATTTTTTTCTTTAATCCTACTTTTTTATCATACAAAACTTTAATCACAAAAATATAGGATGGTATCAATGTCAAAAATCCAACATTAAATTGCCAAGGCTGTGAGTTTATCTCCTCCATAAACATATTGAAACTTTCCATAATCTTTCTCCCTTGCTTTTATACTGCATATGCTATGCTGCAGCAGGTGCCTTTGCTTTCTCCCAAAGCTTCTTGAAGTTACTTGATAACTTGCAGAGTTTTTCGTAAAGATCGAATGAAATCTCTGTCTGTGGAGCTACTTCCATGTAAGAGAACATCATCTTTACAAGCATATAACTATCGATAAATGCTACCTTAATGCAGATTGCAATAAGGATTGCAAGAACAACTGCGATTGTTGTGTTCCACTGTAATGCACCAAAGATCAGTGCTAATAAAAGAAATGGAACCATCCATGCGAAGAATGTCGAAACCATTACTACGATCGTTGTTACTGCTGCGTTCTTTAATAAATGTTTTGTGTTCTGGAAGTAAATTACGACACCGTCACAGCCTGCTTCAAATGCACCTTTGTCTTTCTGTAAAAATGAATATCCCAAACAGCACTCATCTACATAGCCCAATGATATTCCGATAAATTTCTGGGCAAATTCTGTAACCCCACTCATTCCAGGGATAAAATCAAGTGCGTTTCCTACATTTCCTACTACTTTCTGAAGCTGTTTCACTGCTCCGCTTACAAGATGGTCTAATACAAGATACACGTTTGTTTCAACAAATCTTTCTTTTACCATGTTCTTTCCGGTTTCCACCATGTTTTCCGGAATCTGTCCTGTTGTTACAGCCTGTGAAATTACTGCTACGTGTGCGGCTTTGATCATGTAACCGATATAATTCATAATGATCTTATATGCTCCGCATGATCCAAAAATCCATATGATAAACATTACCAATGTAACTACACCATTATTACACAGATAGGTAAGTCCTCCACACATAAGAAGCAGAATCAGTGAGATTGCAGTTACCGCTGCTCCTAATCCCAGCTTAATCATGTTGAATTTCATAGTTTTTAAATATACGTCTTTTACACTCATAACTTTTTTCTCCTCCATAAAATTTGTTCTGTTGTATCTGACGTATCAAACTATATCGAAATTGACGGCTTTATTCTACCAATCAGAATTGGCGGTTTTTCGCAACTACCGGTTGTTGGAAATCACATGATGTATCTCTACTGGATATTCATCTTCTGTTTTATCTCATTGATAATACATGCAATCTGATCGAGTGTATCGATGATCGCATCCATTCGTATTTTCTCTTCATCATCGATCACACCATCTTTGACGATGTCGAGCAGTTCTTTCGATATAACATCCATATCCTGTGCCGAACCTAAAAATTTGATGATTACCCGGTCTAAGCTTTCATCTCCATTAATATGGATCGTATCTTTCAGCAAAGAATCAATGCTGACATCAAATGTTTCACTAATCGCGATCACCTTATCTGTGTCAGGCATTGCAGTTCCAAGCTCCCACTTTGAGATGGCCTGTCTGCTGACTCCCAGTCTTTCTGCTAATGATTCCTGTGAATATCCGTACTGTGTTCTTAAAGCATACAGTTTTTCTGAAAAAGTCATTTTTTCCCCTTTTATTACCGCAACCAAAGGTTGCTTTCTGTGTTTTTCTACAAATAAAAAAGCCCCAAGCACTGATCTGCGTCAATGTCTGAGACTCTTCATGCCGGCGACCGGAATCGAACCGGTACTGTGTCACCACAACAGGATTTTAAGTCCTGCGCGTCTGCCAGTTCCGCCACGCCGGCAAGCTGTAAACATGTTGTTTACAATGGGCAGAGGTGGATTCGAACCACCGAAGCAAATTGCAGCAGATTTACAGTCTGTCCCCTTTGGCCACTCGGGAATCTGCCCATTCATATGAAACTATGAATGTCAGAAAATGTTTCTGACAAGATAAGATTATAACATAGCATTTTATCATGTGCAACATGAAATTTAATTTTCTTATACCCTGTGCTCCACATGTGATGCCTGTAGCTGATATTTGTGCGCATTCGCGTGTGATATAATTCGCTACGCTCATTATATTGCTTCTCATATGATAACACTGTAGCGAATGCTGATGCCATGTATTATAATTAGTATGTAAATAACGAAAAAACATTGATTACGCCCAATAATTTACAAGTTTCATCATGTAAAACAGCTGATTCTCCGTAGAGAAAAGAAAATGTGTGATTACACCGCCAATTTCGCATGATTTGACGGTGTAATCAATCACAAATGCTGCGTTACGGAGAATATGCCAGATATCCTGCATATTATGGCTATGAAATTAGGTGTAAATCCAACCAAATTCTCAATTACGGAGAATCATCTTACAATGGTTTATAAAGAATTGGAATATCCAAAGGTGATATCGACATTTGCGAAACTCTCGCCAATATAAATGAGCATGTACTGCGGATACAAGTGACTCGCAGGTGCTTCAGAGCGGCCGGTACTTAGACGTCGTGTTCTGACGTCTTATGTACCGTTGCCTGCGATGAGCAGCGAGAGCGTGCCTGCGATTATTTGTATCCGCAGTACATGTTAACATAATTCTTGAAAGAGTTTCGCACTTGTCGATGAACCTCCCCCATGAAAGGAGCATTTTATGAAGACATTTTTTACAAAAGCAAAAAAGATTTTACTTTCCGTATATTCTGCGATCCTTCTTCTGGTTCTCGGTGCGGCAGCGCTGTTAAACCGCTATCTGTTGAACTATGCGATCGGACGCGGAGGAAGTGGCGGCGACCGCAAGGTTGCACTGGATGTTACAGGGCCGGATAATCAGGTTCAGAAAACGATTGAAGAAAACCGGGCTGCCCAGATGAAGAAAAACCGCGAATTCCTTTCTGAACATAAAGAAAAACCGGTGTCCATCCGTTCCAATGATGGTTTTGTCTTAAACGGTGGTTATTTCCCAAATGGGAAAAGTCATCTTTGGGCAATCACCATCCACGGTTACCGGAGCAACCACACAAGGATGACTTCTGCCATCCAGCATTTTTATGATGCAGGCTATCAGGTTCTTGCACCGGATCTTCGTGCATGCGGCACAAGTGAGGGAAATTTTGTCGGTATGGGATGGCTGGACCGCAAAGACATTTTAAAATGGATCAACTGGATCATCCGTCATGATCCAAAAGCAGAGATCGTTGTCTACGGGGTCTCCATGGGTGCTGCAACAACCATGATGACAGCCGGTGAACATACACCGGATCAGGTGAAGGTATTTATCGAAGACTGTGGCTATACGAGCGCCTGGGATATTTTTGCAAACGAGATGCGCCTGCGCTTCCACCTTCCTGCTTTTCCAATCCTTCATACCGCAAACATCATTTCCAGGATCGTGGCAGGCTATTCTTTCAGCAGAGCATCCGCACTTGCACAGGTTGCGCGCTGCGAGAAACCAATGCTTTTCATTCACGGCACTGCAGATGACTTTATTCCATATAGCATGATGAATGTTCTGTATCAGGCAAAACCGGGAACAAATAAAGCCTCTGTGACTGCAGAAGGTGCAGGTCATACAGAGGCCATGTATGTATTAGGGGATCGGTACTGGAATGCCGTATTCCGTTTTATTGCCAAATATAACAGGGTATCCTAATTTTATAGATAAAAAAAAGACAGCCTTTCGATCCGCTGTCTTTTTAGGAGAAGGTATTTTTACTATGGGGTATAGCAAAAACTATATAATGTATTGGGGGTTTTTACAGGTATTATAATAGCATGTCCCATTGAAAAAGTGTGCACAAACTTCACAAAAACCATCGTTTGTTTTTGTACATTCTGTACACACTCTTGATCAAAATTTCTCGTTTAACTTTAAAAACAATTTAAGCGATATCTCTACGTCTGCAATAAGCAGTCCCCTATGCCTCTGTCTCAGAAGCAGGTGCTGCGCTATTGTCAAAGAGCGCCTCAAACTCATCTCTCGAAATCTTTTCTTTCTCAAGAAGAAGCTTTGCACAAGCATCCAGAACACTTCTGTTCTCGATGATCATCGTCTTGGCTTTCTGGTATGCATCATCGATAATGCGTTTTACTTCCTCATCGATTGCAGATGCAACACCCTCACTATAACCTCTTGTATGGGCAAGATCACGTCCGATAAATACTTCGTCATCATCATTGTCATAACAGATCAGTCCGATATTGTCAGACATTCCGTATTTGGTAACCATCGCTTTTGCCATTTTTGTTGCCTGCTTGATATCCTGGGAAGCACCGGTTGTAATATCGTCAAATACCAGTTCCTCGGCAACACGTCCACCGAGATCCACGATAATCTCCTGAAGCATATGTCCCTTGGAGTTAAACATCTCATCCTTTTCCGGCAATGGCATTGTGTAGCCTGCTGCCCCTGCGCCAGTCGGAATGATCGATACCGAATACACCGGTCCAACATCTGGAAGAAGATGGAACAGAATTGCGTGTCCGGATTCATGATATGCAGTGATCTTCTTCTCCTTCTCTGAGATGACACGGCTTCTCTTCTCCGCACCAATTCCAACTTTGACAAAGGATTTCTTAATATCATCCTGGGTAATATATGCACGTTCCTCACGTGCTGCAACGATTGCAGCCTCATTGAGCAGGTTCTCAAGATCTGCACCGGTAAATCCTGCGGTTGTCTGTGCGATCTGCTTCAGATCCACATCATCTCCAAGTGGCTTGTTCTTGGCATGTACTTCAAGGATTTCCTCTCTGCCACCAACATCCGGTCTTCCAACGTGGATCTTACGGTCAAAACGTCCTGGACGCATGATTGCTGGATCAAGGATATCCACACGGTTGGTAGCTGCCATTACAATAATTCCTTCATTGACGCCAAAACCATCCATCTCAACAAGCATCTGGTTTAAAGTCTGCTCACGTTCGTCATGTCCGCCGCCCATTCCGGTTCCTCTGCGTCTTGCCACCGCATCGATCTCATCGATAAACACGATACAAGGAGCATTTTTCTTGGCATCTTCAAACAGATCACGTACTCGTGAAGCACCAACACCAACAAACATCTCTACGAAGTCTGATCCGGAAATACTGAAAAACGGAACGCCTGCTTCTCCGGCGATTGCCTTTGCAAGAAGTGTTTTACCGGTTCCAGGAGGTCCGACAAGCAGAACTCCTTTCGGGATACGGGCACCAAGTTTGGTGTATTTTTTCGGAGCTTTCAGGAAATCCACGATCTCCTCAAGTTCTTCTTTCTCTTCCCGGAGTCCGGCAACATTCTGGAATGTCACTTTGTTATTCTCATCGGTCGAAAGCTTCGCCCTGTTCTTTCCGAAATTCATCATCTTGCCGCCGCCATTTTGTGCAGCCGCCTGATTATTTAACATTGTAAAGAGGATGAAACATGCTCCGAATATCAACAGATACGGAAGCAGCGTCATAAGCCAGCTCTCTTCCGGAACATCTGCACAGGTATAATCGGTAAAATCATATTTATCCATCAGATCCTGCATCTCGTTGACATCCGAGGTATACAGAATCTGCTGTGTTCCATTCTTATATTTCACTTTCAGGCTTCCGGTCGGGATCTCGCGGTTCTGGACAACTGTAACTGTGTCCACTTTTCCATTATCTAACGCATCCTGAAACTGGTCTTTCGTGTAGGAATTTGTTGCGGTGCTTCCACTCAGCCAATACCAGATCAGTATGACTACAAGAATCAGCGCAATATAAAATCCAAAGCCTCTGAGTGTACCATTCTTTTTCTTATTCACCATTTTTCTCCTTTACGCACCTGCTGCCATAAAACAGCCGGTATTTTTTCAGATGGAAGACTTATACCTCGTCTTCGATAAATCCGATATATGGAAGATTGCGGTATCTCTGATCGTAATCCAGACCAAATCCGACTACGAATTTGTCCGGGATCTCAAATCCGGTATAATCAACAACGACATCATCTACCACACGTCTGTCCGGTTTGTCTAACAGTGTTGTGATCGTAAGAGTCTTCGGATTTCTTGTGCGCAGCAATTTGCAAAGATGGCTGAGTGTATATCCTGAGTCAATAATATCCTCTACAAGAATTACATTTTTGCCCTCGATCGAACTCTCCAGATCTTTCTTGATATTGATAATTCCGGATGACTTTGTCTCTGATCCATAGCTTGACACCGTCATAAAATCAATGTTCATCGGAAGCTCAATTCTTTTAGCAAGCTCCGTAGTATAAAAAATCGATCCTTTTAAAATGCATACAAGATATACCGATTCTCCCTGGAATCTCTTCGTAATCTCTGCTCCGATCTCTGCGATTCGTTTGTTCAGCTGCTCTTCTGTCAAATGCACGCTTATGTTGTGATCCATTATTCTTTTCCTCCGTCGTATTTAATTTCCAGGATGTACCGGGTCTGCTCCGTCACCAGACAGGATGCACTGCTCCTGCCCCCAAGTATTGCAAAAACTTCGGATTCTTTTGCAACCAAAAGCATCTGATCCCGCTGCTCCTGAGGTATTTTCTCATTTACAAAATATTCTTTTAACTTTTTGCGATGCCCCTTGTGATCCGCGTAAAAAAAGTCTCCGGAACGTCGGTATCGTAATAAAAAGCCATTTTTTATCATATCATAATCGAGCCATTTCGTATATGGTTTTTTCGGAATTTCCTGCATGTTTCCATCAAAATCCATAACCCGGATCGTCACGGTTCCTCCGCCCGGAATATCCGGTATGCAAAGTCTGTTTCCAGGCATAAGTTCAGACTCCCGGATTTCGTATTCCCATGTACTGCGGACCATTTTGCCAGCCTTGAATAACCGGATCGTATCGTATTCTTTTCTGGCAATGATGCCATATGGAAGCCGGATCTGTTTTCCCGACTGCATCCCGCACAAAGCCAGCACATCATTCACATGGACTGCAGTGATATCCTTCTGTTTTCCCGCCGCCAGAAAAATTGCCCTGCGCACAAGTTCCTTTGCAACCGCAGAAGCATTCTGTTCCAGAAGATCTGCTTTCAGGATCACTGTATCCTCTCTTTTTTCAAAAATACGCTCCGCTTGCCTGTCCACCTCAGATTCCAGGAAATCCCACACCTCCTGCAGACGTTCTGCTGTCTGTCCGATATGTGGCACTGCCTGTGTATTTAACTGCATCAGCTGTGGAAGAATGACATTCCGGATACGGTTTCTGCTGTAATCCAGTTCAAAATTTGTTGCATCCGTGCGATACTTCATGCCCTTCTGGCGCAGATAAACTTCGATCTGTACTCTCGATACGCAAAGCATCGGACGGATATAACAGATCCCATGCTCATCCTGACGCACCGGCTGCATTCCACACATTCCCTTCAGGCCACTCCCCCGGATCATCTGAAAAAGGATCGTCTCGGCATTATCATCCAGATGATGCGCAAGCGCAACTTTTGCCTTTTTCCCGGCTTTTACCGCTTCTTTCGCAATGTCCGCAAATGCCTGATAGCGCAGAATCCTTGCCGCCTCCTCAACGCCAAGGTGACATTTTCCAGCGTACTCCGGCACATCGACTTCACGCATATGGAACAGAATTTCATGTTTTCTGCAAAGGTTATCCACAAAGCAGGCGTCTTCCCTGCTTGCTTTTCCACGGATTCCGTGTTCTACGTGGATGACTTCCATGTCAAAACCGATGCGGTCCCTCAGTTCCAGCAGCACGGTCATAAGACTGACCGAATCCGCCCCACCGGATACACCAACAAACACGGTATCTCCCTGTTCGATCATATGATATTTTGCGATATAAGCCTGAATTTGATCCACCATTATTTTTTCCAAAAGCCGGTAACCAGTATGGTCATGTCATCCTTCGCATGCCCTCCTGTAAAAAGCATGACACGGTCCATGATCGATTTTGCCAGTACTCCGGCATTCTCCGTCGTAATTTCTTCTATGATGCCGGAAAGCGTTTCTTCCGGCTCTTTCACATGAAGATATTCTACCACACCGTCTGTTACCATTACAAGAAAATCCCCGTTTTCCAGCGTTCTTTCGGTCTGTTCCAGCGCCGGTTCGCACTCTGCCCCGGCCGGAAGCGAGGACGATGCGATCCACTCTACCCCATCTTTGTGCTTGATAAACGTTGCTGCAGCACCGATCTTGGAAAGTGCAAGTTTTCCGGAATACAGATCGATCGATGCCAGATCCAGCGTGGAAAATTTGTTATTCTCCCCTTGCAGAACCATTGCGGAATTCATCATCTTGATCGCTGTTTCCTTGCGGAATCCCGCCTCTAAAAACTTGTCCAGAAGTTCCACGACCATCTCACTCTCCTGACTGGCCTCAGCTCCCGATCCCATTCCATCGGACAATGCCACCACATACTGCCCGTCATCCATCGAAAGCATGGAAAAATTGTCCCCACTGATCGTAGACTGATCCTTTTTTCTGGAAGCGATCCCGGATAAGACATAAAATGTATTCTCCTCATACAGCAGAATGGAGACAGGGTCCGATGTGATCAGTGCCCTCGTATCCTTTCCACCGCGGAATTTTCTCCCCATAGCGCCAGATACCGCTTTAATATAATTTCTGACCGGAATGCCACCGCCCCACTTGGCAGCTACTTCCGCGCGGATATACAGATGACCGTTTTCTTCGCGGAATACATGCGCATTGTTCACGATCAGCCCGCGCTCCTTCACCTCAAGCTGCATGCGCGCCAGCTGGATTCGGTATCTGGTATCCACACACTCATTTCCACGCACCCATTCCCCCATCATATCCGCCATTGCATCCAGCTGCTGCGCGATCATGATACGGTTTTCCATCAGTCTCGCATACCACGCGCGGTTCAGTTCCAGCCGGGAAAAGGCGTTGACCGCCTCCTCCACCATGCCAGGGTAATTCGGGCAATCGGTAATATATTCCTGCTGCACGATCTCCTCCTTCGTCTTATGCGCCACGACTGCCAAGAGCATCTGTCTGATATTTTCCGCCGGAGAAAATGCATTGTTATTCCAGCAAAGTGCACAGCCATCACAGGACGCACACATTTTCCCTGTGATTTCCCGCTGCAGCAGACCGACTTCATCCCCCTGCACCGCCTTTTTTGGTCTGCTCAGACTTGTAAACGTATCGGAAAGCCCGCCAAATGCTGCCGCAAAAGCCTCCATTCTCGCATCCGTATCCTGGGGCAGCACCTCTGTCTGCATCTGTGGAGTTTCCCCGATCCGAAACAGGAACTCGGGCAGAAACACGATCAGATAATGGAATAACACTGTCAGTCCAAGCACCATAATGCTCTCGCTGCAGGCAGCGACCAGCTCGTTTCTGTCCGGCATCAGCAAAAGCATTCCGGAAATATTCATCGCCATCGTTGCCATTGCCGCAATGATACCGGCTGCCCATCCGCCAATCTTTCGGTTTGCCCACAGATAAAAACGGATTCCGAGCACTCCGAGTATCAGTACAAACATATATTTCACTACATCTGCAAGTCCCATAAAACGTGCCATTCCAATTGCAATTCCTATGTACAGCCACACATTTTTCTGCTGTTCTATACTGACGGCCGCCACATACGCCGGCACCAGCGGGTAACACCCCATGACCGGGAACATACTACACAATATTCCTGCGCATCCGCTGATTCCCCTCCACAAATTCATCTTCCATGTCGTATTTGTCTGCATCTCATCTGCCTCCTATCACTTTTTTGCCTTTTCGGGCAAGTGACTCGATTATAGGACGGCGCCGATAAAATCTTTGTCAAATCAGATTCCGGTTTCAAAAAACTTTTCGTCAAAACCTCTATCCAGATGGCGATTCGATGCACTTTGAATCCGGTCGGAAAGTTTAAGAACTTAAAAAAAGAGCAAAGAATAACGGATCTCTCCTATTCTTCACTCTCTTTAAAAATAATCTCATTATCATATGCAAGTCCGAGCTTGCTCTTTGCAATATCTTCAATATACTTCGTCGTCTTCGTATACTGTTCATATTCATCAAGCTCTGTCTGGCGTTCGGTCTCTGCATCATACTGCTTCTGCAATTCATTCTGTCGCTCAGCGTAAGCTTTGTCTTTCTGTTTCAGATGTACAATCTGGATTGACATGACAACCAGAAATGCAATTACGATAAGTCCAATGCATACCGCACCTGTATTACGACTCTTCTTTCTGCGTTTTGCACTCATAATCTGTATCCTTCATCTCCTGATCAACAATCCCGTTTATCGCTTTATCAGCTTTATTTTAACTTTTTCCATGGCTTTTTTCAATCGTTTTTTCAGGGAGCGGATCAAAACGCCCATCCATTTCATCAGCCATCTGCCAAGCAGCTGATAATACAGAAAAAGCCCGACCGCAATTCCGCCCACGATAAATCCTCTCACTGCTCCATCATTTTCCCGATATAAAAGAATAAATACCGCAATGCCGAATACGATCCAGTAGATCACATCCTCGATCGACACCAGAATGATTCCTCTTGGCAGAATCCTGCGGCAGATCCGTATCACATCATATAAAAGCATCAATGCTGCACCCAGAAGCACTGCACTTCCGAAGAGCATCATTTCATTTTGAATGCTCCCGCTCACTGACATCATCGGAACAGCCTGCTCAAAAATGATTCATTCTTACCACCCGGCCCCGGTACATCCGAGTATTCCAGAGAACGGATGTCGCCTTCAATATCCACCTCACCTTTTTCCAGGTTCAGGCGGTTCACATGAAGGTCCGCCCCTTTTACCAGAAGCATTCCCATCTCTGTCTCGAGCAGGATCTCGGCAATATCAAAAGACAAAACATCAAGGATTCCTGTAAAACTCCCTGTATTCCTGTTGTTTAAAAGTAATTTATGGGCTTTGCCAGCTGTCTTCTCGTCCATCTTAACCCCTCCTTGTATTAACAATATATTAAAAACAAAGGGGAATTATTCCACATTCTAAATATATTCAAAAAGATCCTTAGCCTGTTCTTTCTTCGTTGTATCCTGCAGATCCAGAACACGGACCTTTACCGTCTTCTGTCCAAAAAGGATCTCAATGATATCACCGACTTTTACCTGAACAGAAGCCTTTGCCGGTTTGCCGTTTACCATGACTCTGCCTGCATCGCATGCCTCGTTTGCAACCGTACGGCGCTTGATCAGACGCGATACCTTTAAAAATTTATCTAATCTCATACCTTTTTCTCCAAAAAAATGGAGCGCAGGAAATGCGCTCCACTTATCATTCATATTAACATCTAAATTAGTTGATAGAATCTTTTAAAGCTTTTCCAGCTTTGAATTTAGGTGCTTTAGAAGCTGGGATAACCATCTCTGCTCCTGTCTGTGGATTTCTTCCTGTTCTCTCAGCTCTCTCAGATACCTCGAATGTACCAAAGCCTACTAACTGGATCTTCTCACCTTTCTTTAATTCTTCAGCAACAACCTCTGTGAATGCTTTTAATGCTGCTTCTGCATCTTTTTTAGAAATCTCTGCTTTCTCAGCCATAGCTGCAACTAACTCTGCTTTGTTCATGTCAAAATTCCTCCTATGGATTTCAAATTATATAATTCGAGCTTAACTCCCAAATTACCTACATGAATATATATACTTGTTTTTCCCCCTTTTGTCAAGGAAAAATCCCATATTCTAGGCATTTGCGAGGGGTAAAAGCACACAAAAATATGTCCGTAAAATCGTCATTTTGTCTCTTTACAATTCGATCAATCTGTGAGAGAGTTCAACATCTGTGACAAGGTTGACAGATAATCCTGCAGATCCTCCTTGTCTTTTTCGATGCTCTCGGAACTCTTTTCTGTGCTTTGTGAGCTTGTCTCACTGTCTAACGGTTTGTTGATCTTACCGCTCTCCGAACTGCTCTCAGAAGAACTTTCCGTGGACTTTTCAGTGCTCTCAGAGCTTCCGCTGCTGTTATTCTTACTGCTTTGTCCGGTTCCTGCCGCATCCAGATCAATCAGGATTGTGGCTTCCTCTGAGTTGACATAAAGATACCTTGTCCAGTCTTCATATCCGTCTGCTTTCACCACAAGAATATGACGTCCATACTGCAGATCCACCGGCTCCGTATAATCGATCTGCGTTCCGTCCACCGATACCGTGGCATTCTCCGCATTGACCGTAAACAGGATCTTGCCGTACTTCGGGCCATCGCCCTTTAACGCGTCCAGATCGACCGTCGTTGTCTCACCTCTTGTGATCGTGATCTCCTGGCTTCCGCCCCATCCATTGTTGGCAACGGAAAGCGTATACGTTCCCTCTGGAACATCCATGCTCATATTGGAAGTGATCTGTGCAAAGACCTTCTTATCCAGCTGCAGATAACTGCCATCAAACAGCTCGGTATTGGTCAGCGCAAGTGTTCCATGACCGGTCGTAACGATCACTGATAAAATGCGGTTATCCATTCCAATCACAGAGATCGTGTCATCCGATGTGATATCCGCCGGCGTAATGACCTGGTCTCCGGAAAAAACATAAGTCGTCGGGTCACAGATGTAACGGTTATCTGCGATCGTGAGCATGCTCTTATCCATATCGACCGAGAAGCGGGTGATATTGTCATATTCCCATACTTCATCCGCGATCTGCACCTGCGACACGATTCCCGACGGGTCTATGGTTCCCGCGTGGATCACCTTTCCCGGTTCAAAATTAACCGTGGAAACCTCGGTTCCGTATTTATCCATAAACTTTGTTCCAAGGTTATAGTGGAACTGATATTCCAGACCATTCGAAAACAGATACGCTGTGAAAGACTCTTCCGCACTGTTCATTGAGGTGATCAGATATAATTTATCATCGGTTTCTTCCGCCTCTTCGGTCTGTGTATTATCGGAAGCTGTATAATAGTGGACTCCGCTCTCTGGCTTCACAGTCAGCGAATCCTTAGATGCGCATCCCATCATGCTGCACAGGCAAAACACCAGAAGCAGCAACAGTCCAGGCAACAGCTTTTTTCGTCGTATTTTCTGCATATACCAACCTCTCTTTTCGATAGTAAGTATACAATATCAACCGTGAAAAGAAAATAAATTTTGTAAAAAACGCATACGTTCTTCTTCCTGTTCAATGACCTTATCCAGTTTCTCAATATTCCGTCCCGACAGCCACGCTTTATGGGAATTGTAATAATGATTGGCAAGCTTCCAGAACTTCTCCGGATACGCAAGTGCGAGGCAGAGCTGTCTGCGTTCTTCCTCCTGCAGCATGCGCTCACTTTCATATGCTGTGATCAGTTCTTCCCCGAGCCTGCTGTTCCAGCTGTTCTTTTCGAGCATCTTGCGCATAAAGTTGGCAATGTCCTGTACTGCTGCATGATATCCCATATATTCAAAATGGATCAGCCGCCATCCGTTCTCTGTGTATACAATATTATGCTGATTGCAGTCTCCGTGACAGAGCATCCGGCATTCCTCCGGGAGGTCAGATTCTACAAGTTTTTCCAATGTTTTTTGTGCATTCTCTATAAAATGCGCATACTGTTCCTGGAACTTCATTTCAAATTCATTCTTTTTTCTTTTCGAGCGCACATAATTTTTCACTTTTACAAGTTCCCGGTTATGTTTTGCATAGAGCTGCGAAAGTTCGTTCTCACCGTTTTTCATAAACTCCGGTATTTCCTTCTCAAGCGAAGCTGAAACAGTGTGAAAACGGGCGAGAAGCCGCATGGCAGCCTTCATCTCATCCCTGTTTTTTGTGCTGCACTCCGTTCCGCGGATCATATCCTTTAAGATAAAACGGTCTCCGGTGTCCTCGGTGACAAGTGCTTTTCCCTCCTTATCCCGGATGATCTGTTCCGTCTCAAACCCGGATTCCAGAAGCCTTGCCAGTATTACCGCCAGAAACTCGGCTCGTTCTTCCGAACCACGGAACTCCTTCAGGAGTTTCACGCCCTGATCTGTTTCGCAAAGATATGCGCCCCTTCCTTTTGTGATCTTCCCCACTTCAAGATCGTATTGTTCCATAATAACTTCCGGCTGATTATACAAGAAAACCCCTCCATATGACTCATTCATGGTTATCCATGTCTGTTTATCATATGAAAGGGTCTGCAAATTTATGAGCAAGTTGAAGTAATTTTTCCCGGTCATTCAGCTCCGGTTGTTCCAATACCGCCTCAAACAGCTGGTTTAAGATCTCTCCCATCTGTTTTCCAGGCTTCATGCCATATGCGATCAGATCGCGTCCATTCACGGACATATCCTTTTTCTGAAGGCACTGGTTTTTCCTTAAAATATCCTGATAAATTGCCTCATATCCTGCAATATAGGCAAGCTTTTCTTCTCTCTGATATGCACTCTGCGCAAGTGTATCCGCACGCTTGACTTCAAACAACTGTGGATACTGTTCAAGACCGATCCTGCTTACTGCCCTGCGGATCGCCTTCTCTGTAAGTGGTGGACGGTCATCATGTGCCGCTACAAGTTTTGCCGTGCGGTCGATCGTGTCATTGTCAAATTTGAGTCTGCGCAGGATCTGCTTTGTCATATCGGCGCCCATCTTCGGATGCCCGTGGTAATGTTCCTCTCCGTTGTCATCCACCGTAATGCAGAGCGGCTTCGCCACATCGTGAAACAGCATTGTAAGGCGCAGCACCTTGTCTGCCCGAATCTGCATGAGTGCATGGATCGTATGCTCTCCCACCGAATAGCAATGATGGATATTCCTTTGCGGAGTCTGCATCATACGGTCAAATTCCGGCAAAACCTGAGCGCTGAGTCCAAGCTCATACACCTGACGGATTTCCTCAGGATGATCGGACACAAGCAGCTTGACAAGTTCTACCTGGATCCGTTCCGCACTGACCTTCTGAATGGTCTCTGCAAGCCTGCTTACCGCATCCTTCGTATCCGGTGCGATCTCAAATCCCAGCTGCGCTGCAAACCGCACCGCTCTTAACATACGCAGAGCATCCTCCGAGAATCGCTCCATCGGATCTCCGACACAGCGGATCACCTTCCGCTTCAGGTCTCCGATGCCGTCAAATGCATCCACAAGACCTGCCGCCTCATTATATGCCATGGCATTGATGGTAAAATCCCTGCGTTTCAAATCCTCGATCAGATTCGCAGTAAATGTCACTTCCTTCGGATGTCTCGCATCCTCATACTCGCCGTCGATGCGGTATGTCGTAACCTCATACCCTTCATGATCCAGCATGACCGTTACTGTCCCATGCTGGATTCCGGTGTCGATGGTATGGGAAAAGAGCTCCTTCACCTGCTCCGGTCTCGCAGAAGTGGTAATGTCCCAGTCCTGCGGATTCCTGCCAAGAAGCGTATCTCTCACGCATCCGCCCACAGCATACCCTTCGAAGCCGTGCTCCATCAGCGTATGAATTATGAAGTTGACATTCTCTGGAAGCTTAAATGAATGCATAGGTTCCTTTCTGGTTCATCTTGACGTGATAAAGCATATCATCCGCTTTCCGGATCAGTGCGTTCACGTCATTTTCCTCACAGATGTCATCCGAAGCTGCAATTCCGATCGAACAGGTAATTCTCTGATTCTGTCCAATCTTAATATCCTGCCCGATTTTCTTCGAAATATCCTCTTCAAATCCATCTGTGCTGTCGATTTTTCTGTAAATCTCCTTTGCGATCTCTTCCAGCCTGGTCTTTTCATCCGTATCCAGAATAATAATGAATTCGTCCCCGCCAAAACGGCTGACAAATCCCTGCTCTCCGGTAACTTCTGTAAAAATAGCTGCCATGCTCTGAAGGATCACATCTCCGATATCATGTCCGAAAGTATCATTATAAAGCTTAAAGTTATCCAGGTCAATGAACATAAGACCCATTTTTCCACTTTCCCTGCGTTTTTTCAGATCTCTTACCTTGCGCTCCACCTCCTGATACATGCCGGCGCGGTTATAGATTCCCGTAAGCATGTCCGTTGTGGCTGCTGCCGCAAGTTTACGGTTCATTTCAAAAATCTTGTCGTACGCCTCAATACGGTTAATGGAATAATTCAGATCCCTCATCAGAAGATCATAAATGTTCAGATCATCCTCATTTAACATATAACGGTCAATCGAAGAATGCCAGTTCTCCCGCATGCGGATATAGGTAATAAACATGCTTTTTAAGCTCCGGTTGTTAAAAAACGGAACTGCCGCGATCGAACATACATCATCCGCCCCAAACAAAGAAATCAGGCGCATATGCTCCGGATAATTACCACTGATCTTGGAAACTGCAAGTCCCTGCGGATATTTGCGCATACTTCGCCGGATCTCGGCAACGACCTCATCGGTGATCACAACTCCGGTATCATTATAGAGGATCTCGTTGCCCTCAGAATGAAAACGGATGTAAAGTGCACAGTCATTGTTAAAATGATTGAGGAACATATGCATGGAAGTCTCAACAACCTCATGTACCTCCGCTCCATTCACGTCAACAAGCTTCTGCCAGCTTGAGAGGAATTCCATCTGACTTCTCGTAGTCTTTAAATCCCTTGCCACGCCTTCCTGTTTCATCAATGACTCCAGCTGTTCTTCTGTTACGCCTTTTCCGGCAAAATCCCTGGACTCTTCCACTTCTTTTAAAAGTGCATCCGATAACAGAGCATGCATCTTTCCTGCACGGATCTGATATTGTTCCAGCTGCTCTTTTTCTTTCTCATAGCGGTCTTTTCTGCCAAGAAAACGAAACAGTTCCATTCTCTTTTGCCGGAACAGTTCATATGCAAAAAACTGATTGCCTTCCGCATTCATCAGAAACTGCTCCGCCCGGTCCAGTTCGTGAACAGCCTCTTCGTATGCTTCATCCTGCCAGCACAGCAGTCCCTTCGAAAACATATAAAGGAACATATCATCATCACATTTGGCATAATCATGAATGATTCCGATCAGGTTATTATTCTTTTCTTTTTCCAGAACATAGCTTAAAAACTGACGGCAGCTTAACAGATAACGGTCACAGTTAAACCGGTCTTTCTGCAGGATGCTGACAAGCGCCAGAAGCCCGTAGAGCTTTGACAGATTACATACCCTCAGACTGTTCATGTGAAGCCGTTCTATCGTCTTCATGACAAATAACAGTTCCCGCTCTGCATCGGCATATTTGCCACACATGATATCGTTTAATGCCTTGTTATAACGTACTTCTGCAATATCATCCGGAAGTTTCAGTTCATAAAACAGATCGATCGCATGCTGATAGAACGTTTCCGCCCGGTGGTTCTCTCCCATTGCGCTCAGATTATAGCCAAGACCGGAATAGATTCTTCCGATCTGCAGGCTTCTCTTGTCTTTCAAAAACTGATAAGTCCGCACTGAATACAGAATCGCAATCTCGTTCATTCCGCTTGTTGATGCGATCATAATGTTCTTCTGATATGCATCATACACCAGCTGTTCATTTCCGATTTTCTTGGCAAGTGCGATTCCCCTGCTGAAATGCACCAGCGACTCCTCCGAATGATATGCCTTGGCAACGACCTCCGGCTGATTGTCATATGCATAAACATAAATGTGTGCCAGATTGTTCCAATATCCATATTGTTTCAATTTTTCGATCAGATATTCCTGAATCGGTACATCCTGTGCACAGAAAAAGATATTATACCAGCCTGACATCTGATTCTGGACCGCCAGAAGGCCTGCTTCAAATTCCAGTCTTTCCGCTTTGGCATTCTTTGCGATCTGCTGTGCCTTTTTTGCATATTCCACACCTTTTGCAAGCTTGCCCTGGTACATGTAGCAGTTTCCGCGGAAATACGCCTGATAATACTGTGCTTCCCAGTTCTGCTGGTAAATGCGCAGCCCCGAAAGTTCATCCGTCAATTCAAGTGCTTTCGGAATATCTCCACAAAGGATTGAGATCTTAATGTAAAGTGAATACAATTCGATCTTTTCTTCATCGGAGATTGTCAGATCTTCAAAACGGATCTGACGGTCAAGTTTCCGTATGTAAACCGATGCCTGTGCAAAATCCAGAAGTTCCACCATGTTGCGCAGACGGGTGAACATCTGCTCCCAGTCCTCTTCCTCGTCTCCGGCTGCTGTTTTATCATTGCTGTGGTCTGTGGAATTGCCGATATGATAGACCTGGCTCAGATCCTCCAGAGCCTCTGTAAACTGATCCCAGTCTGTCCCGTAATTCCCGGATGCATTCATCTGCTCATTGATTCCGAGAACAACACCGATATTCCTGCATCCCATCTGAAGCAGACGATTTAAAAGCTTGACCGTGCTTCTGCTCGCGTACTGGAAACGATTGATTACAATCATCACCGGATGTGCTTCTGCAAGTCTGCAGATCATCGTTGCAACCGCCTCTGTCATCCGGTGCTGTTCATATACAACTTCATTTAAAAGAACATTCTCGCTCCGCACGCACTGTCCGGTCTCATAATAGGACTTTAACACGCCCATCTGTAGATGATATACATCACATTCTTCCAGAAAATCCTCAAAACTTCCTGTTTCATATCTTCGGAACATCTCACAGATAATATCCAGAAACGGCTCGTATGCCCCCACAATACGATCCTGCTCCAGTTCTGTACATGCGAAAAAAACGCCATCCGGTTCTTCCGAATAACGTTTTACTGTCTCAAGTTCGGACACAGACAAAGAATTGCCATAGCATGCCATGACAATATTCTGCTCCTCCTGTCCGATCCGATGATATACCTGTTCAATTACCCCGTTAAAATATTTACCGATCATGGCCTCTCCCCCATGCCCCAAAAGATTTCTAAGACTTATTACCTATTTATACTGATAAGTTCATCTTAGAGGAATCTTTTGCGCATGTCAAGAATTTAGCCAAAATTCCCGAAATTCTTCGAAACTTTTTCCTTTTGGTACGATCTGAAACTCCTCGCGCCTGCCACTCACCGGGTGATCAAATGCGATCCGGTAAGAACAGAGCGCAAGATTGGCTGTGCGGCCATTTGCTGTATGACCGTATTTTCCGTCCCCAATGAGCGGGCTGCCCATGTGTGCCATCTGGACACGGATCTGATGATGCCGTCCGGTCTTAAGCCCTACATCAAGCAGTGCATGGCAGCTTGTCTGTGCCAGCATGACGTAGGAAAGTTCTGCCTTTTTCGCATCTTTATTCTCTGCTCCTGTAACAATGGACATATTCTTCTTCCTCTGGAACAGAAGATAATCGGTCAGCGTCCCTTCTGTGCTCTCCGGGATCTGCTCCGTAACCGCATAATAATTCTTACCGATCGCGCGGGACTGAACCTGCGCAGACAATGCAGCCGCAGCCTTTGGATTTTTGGCAAAAACCATGACACCTTCGACCGGCTGATCCAGACGATGCACCACGCCGATATATGGTGCTTCCCCTTTTGCTGCAAGATAGTTGCGGAGAATGCTTTCCATATCTTTTTGTCCGACTCTTCCGGTCTGTGTTGCAATTCCCGCCGGTTTATATACGACAAGAACGCTGTCGTCCTCATAAATTACCTGAAGTTCCATGTTCATTTTCTGCTCCTTTCCAAAAGCCAATTGACTGCCATGCTATGAAAAATCTGCTTTTATTTTCTTCTTTAAATGCAATCCTGTCAATCCGTTTCCAAGCAGGATCAAACCAATTCCCGGCACACATAAAATCAGGATTGCCGGTAATGTTGCGTCCTCCCACGGTCAGACCGCACATATCTTATTCATCAATATTACTTCCGGTGTTTCCAGTAACAGCTGGATCATTCCCATCATAAGCTGCATCCTGCCAAACAACTTCTGTGCATAGTTCCACATTGTTTCATTCTGCAATGCGATCCTGCCCTCATAATGTGGGTAACTGGCTTTTTTATGCTGCCAGCGAAGCGGACATTTCAAAGCAACAATTCCACTGATAAGCATCATACCACTGAATACACTTGTAATGACATAAAAAAAGATGATTCGTTTCATAATATTCGCTGGGTTCTCCTCCCTTTTAAGATTTCAAAAGCGATCACGCATATGATCACCGATAACAACGAGCCGCCCGGTGCAGCCAGTCCCATCGGATACAACGTGTCCGGGAAATACATTGATGCAAAATATGCCCCTGGAATACGTACGAGCACGATTGACAAAATGTTATGCAGGAACGAGATTCCCGATCGCCCGCAGGCACAAAAATATCCGCTAAAGCTGAAATGGATTCCTGCAAATATGCAATCCCAGATGTATGCGCTCAGGTATTGTTTTCCCATCGTGATAACGATTGCATCCTCTGTAAATATCCCCACAACGCCGCCACCGATAAACTGCATGGCTGTTGCAACTACAATGCCGTATCCAACTGCAATAAAAATTGCATAGCGCAGAGTCGCCGTTGCCCTATCATATTTTTTAGCTCCGATATTCTGAGCTGAAAGCGCTGATACCGTAGAAAGCATTGTCGATGGCACAAGGAATACAATGCTGATGATCTTTTCGACAATTCCAACGGCAGCAGCATCGTTTAATCCTCTCCTGTTCGCAATGACTGTAATCACAAGAAAAGCGATCTGCACAAATCCATCCTGCAAAGCAACGGGAATGCCGACGCGAAGTATCTGCCCCATCGTTTGCATCTGTGGCTTAAAATCCGACTTTTTCAGGGAAATTCCAGTCCTGCGTTTTACAATGACAGTTACCGCAACCATTACACTGATCGTCTGCGACAATGTTGTTCCAAGCGCAGCTCCCGCCGGTCCAAGATGCAAGGCTCCGATAAACAGATAATCCAGTAAAATGTTTGCTACGCATGCGACCGCAATAAAATACATCGGACTTTTGGAGTCGCCCAGTCCGCGAAAAATTGAGCTGATGATATTATACGCCGTAATAAACGGAATACCAATAAAACAGATCGTCAGATACAGAATCGTTCCGGAAACTGCTTCTTCCGGTGTCGACATCCATGTCACGATCGGTCTTACAAGCACCAGCAATATAGCCATCAGAGCCACAGCAACACCCATAAAAAGTGAGATCGTATTACCAACTGCAAGAGACGCCTGTTCCGTCTTTTTCGCACCGATGGCTTTTCCGATCGTTACCGTTGCTCCCATCGCCAGTCCAACGATCATAACCGTTATCATGTGCATGACCTGACTGCCCACCGAAACCGCTGTAATGCTGTCAACTCCCTCAAACTGTCCAACGATAAACAGATCTGCCATACCATACAGCGTCTGCAAAAAATAGGACAGCAGATACGGCAGTGAGAAAATCACAATATTCCTTCGTACACTTCCAGTTGTCAGATCTTTTTCCATTCTTTCCTGTCTCCTATCCCTGAATTTTAATCACCAAAAGACTGCTTCCATTCCTCATAATCTGGCAGTCTCTTTATGAATCCGCTAAATTCCGGAACCGTAAAGTCTAACTCTTTATATTTAACAGCATATATAATACCTTTATTAATCAGCTGCGCTCTGGCAGTGGATATCGATTTTACCTGTCTGTTCATGATCATTGCCACATTTGAAATCGTACACGGAAGCTTATTACATGCAACCATTGCAAAAATAAATTTCTTATCCGACTCTGTACATCTCTCGTATCTCACTTTAAAAAATCCACTATCCAGAATATCAAAAAATTCAGAGATACTATCCTTCACATCAGAAATGTCAATCATATTCCCTTTCTTTTTTTGAAAAACAATCTGACATAACTGCTGAACGAAAAAAGGATATCCCTTTGTAATATCAATAATTTTTTCAACAGCGGCCTCATCATATGAGACATCAAGTTTTTTGGCCGGTTTACAAATCGCATCCCTGCATTGGTCCATGTCAAGTGAACCGATTTCCTTGTAATTGAAAAGTCTCTCTGAATACGACTTTGCCTCTGAAAGCATACTGTAGATTTTAGGAAGTCCTGCTCCAACAAGCATCACCGGATAGCCCAGCTGGTTTGCTCTGTGAAGAGCTGCAATAAGCGCACTTAATTCCTCTTTTTTCATATACTGGATCTCATCAATAAAAAAGCAGATTGGCGAATTTGTCTTTGCTGCGGTTTCTCCTAATGTAGTAAAAACATCTGTAAGACTCTGCACAAGATTTGTAGACGTATATAATTCTTTTTCCTGTAAAGACAGAGAAAATACTTTATTATCCGGATCAAAAGACACAACAAGGGCTTTTACTGCATCCAGTGGCTTTTGAATTAATGATTTAAACTTCTCAACTGTACTGATTTTTCGGAGAAATGCCTGCGAACAACTTGCAATCTGCGATATAAAATCGTTTCGTTCTTCAACTTCAATATGTTTACAGAAAATTCCTTTCTCTTCGGCTATTTCCTGTAACTTATTAATGAGAACCGTCTTACCAACGCCACGTAAGCCACTAAAAATCACAGATTGTGTTGGAATATTTAAACACAATGCTTCAAATAGATTTTCCATTTCTGCAATGTCTGACTGTCTTCCAGCCAGATATGTTGGCATTAATCCAGCACCCGGTCTGTATGGATTCACTTTAAACATAACGCTCACCTCTTTGCTCCATTATCCCGCTTCATACCGTACCTGTCAACGCTGCGCCGTTTAAAACTATCAAAAAGTATCTTTTTTTTGCTAGAAATTGTCGCACGACAATGATAAAGCAAGATTCCTATACCGTTTCTGCTCCCCATGTGCATTGTAATTTATCTTTCTTTCATTTTTATATTTTGAAGTAAAGATATGGTTTTTTCTCTATAAATCTTTGCCTTTTCTATCTCATTAGTGTTAGCATCTAAATAGTACAAAACAAAATGAGATATCCCATTAAGTGTTGTATAATAAAGAAAGAGGAGGAACTCATTATTATAATGGTCTCATAAATTAAGACACTTTTTCGGACAGTTTTTAATGAATCTGATATACTAAAATCAGTAACAAAGAAAGGATTCATAAACATGTCCAGACAAAGAAGAAATTTCAGTGCTAAATTCAAATCAGACCTTGTAATCGAACTACTTAAGGGTGAGAAAGATCTCAATACCCTTGCTGTTGAAAATAATATCCAGCCGAATCTGCTCCGCAACTGGAAAAAAGAATTCCTCGACAATGCTTCTGCTGTCTTTGATGATAAGCGTGAGGATAACCTCAAAGAAAAGCTTGCTGAAGAACGCAAGGAAAAAGCGGAGTATGCCAAAAAGGTTGGTCAGTTAACCATGCAGGTTGACTGGCTCAAAAAAAAATCTGAAGAAATTTGTGGACCTGACTACGAGAGTAAGTTTAGTCCAAAACCTTTTGACGACTAAAGAAATCCCGGCTTCTGTCGGCGCAAAACTGCTTGATATCAATCGTACAAGTATTTATTACAAAGGCACGCTTACATCCGATGAAGAACTGGCTTGTAAAGAGATTATCGATCATCTCCATACAGATAACCCATCCTGGGGTGCAAGACAAATGTCCGCCCAGCTGAAGGCTAGAGGATATCATGTGGGACGTCGAAAAACACGACGTTACATGAATGAAATGGATATTTATCCAATCTACCCTAAGATGAACCTTTCCAAGCGTATGCAACAGGCCAAGGTATGTCCTTATCTGCTCCGTAATGCTATCATAGATAAGCCAAATCAGGCATGGTCTATTGACATTACATATATTCCAATCAAGCGAGGTTTTCTATATCTGACAGCCGTTATTGATTGGCACAGTCGTTGCATCGTTGGCTGGGAAGTAGATGATACGCTTGATACCAGAATGGTCATTAATGCTTTAAAAAAGGCTTTCAATGTAGCAAAACCGCAGATATTGAATTCTGATCAAGGCTGCCAGTTTACAAGTCAGCAGTACATTGATTTTGTAAAGGTAAACGGCATCCGGCAAAGTATGGATGGAAAAAGCCGCTGGGCAGATAACATCATGATTGAGCGTTGGTTCCGCAGTTTCAAGTATGAGGAAGCCTATTTTAGGTATGGGAAGTCCTAAGACTTCCCATACCTAAAATAGGCTTCGCACCTTGAAAATTCAATACTTCAGCTAACAAAATAGCAATTTATGCCACCACAGCCTCTGGATGGAGTGCATTACGCAGATATTTCGGTAGTCTTG
>NZ_VUNI01000017.1 GCF_009695765.1 Roseburia porci | reverse complement strand
CAGCAGTTCTTTTTCGTGCTGTCAAGGGTGGCGGACGTCTGCCACAACCTCTAATATCTACAATTTTCAAGGTTCATCTGAGCCTAATTTTTTAACTCAGTTTTTTCATATCTTATTTGACACTACCTTTTCAGCCATTTTTGTGGATCAACTTCTAAAAATTCCGCTCTTTGGAATCTCCATTTCTGATCATACGGTATCGTACAGTCAAAAATCGTTTTACATGCAATTCCATGATCCCGGATAGATGGGGAACAGGCCGGATCATTAGACGGGTCTAACGGATGACAGCGCACACCCGGTATTGTAATAATATCGGCATCTCCCTGGAACCTTGTATTCATCGCCCAAAGTACGTCATTCATATCAAAACAGTCTACATCCTCATCAACCAGAAATATATGTTTCAATTCGCTGAATGCAGAAAATGCAAGTAATGCGGCCTGACGCTGTCTCCCTTCATCGCTTTGTGACAGTTTTTTAAACTGAAGAACCGCCATGTATTTCCCCCCCGCCGGCGGAACAACAATATACATTCTGCAATCTTCCTGGCATCGCCTTTTCCACCATTCCATAAATACTTGCCTCTGTCGGAATACCTGCCATTGAAACATGTTCTTCACTTGGGCCGATACAGGTCTGCATGATCGGATGTTTCCGGTGTATTGGTTGGAGCTGGAACAATGCGGTTCAGATCAAAATCCGAATCATCTGCCCTGTGAACCACCTGCTGACAGACGGGTTCTCCATCGATCACAACCGGTGCAACCGGATTTGCCACACTTTCATACATCATCTTTCCAAGATTTTCCGGCTCACAATCCAAAAGTGCCGCAACTCTTTTCCGGCTTGCGAGTACACCAATTGCAACGCTTGCATCCGGAAAGCCTTTTACATTATGAAAAATCATCGCCGGGCCTTCTTTCGTTGGCCGTTTCACCGTCCCGCCAGCTCCCACATAACGGTAGACGCCCGCCAGTTCTGCCATCGGATCAACCAGGACATCCGATTCTGTCAATTGCCCCGGAATCTCTTTCAAACGTTCCAGTGCACTTCGCAAATCTTTCACCTTATCTGCCATTTTTACTCCCTCCTCCTTCATAATCTGTCCTCATTTTAGCCGATAAACTTCACACTACCCAGTCCACACTTTCCAAACAGATTCTGAAACTGGAAAAGGAACTTGAAATCTCCTTATTCGATCGGAGCAAGCGTTCTGCTATGATCACGCCAGCCGGGAAAACCTTTTACAAAGAAGCTCTGCTCCTGTCCCATCAGTACCACGAAATGCTTTCTAAAATACGTTCCTTAACGTCAATGATCTCAGACCAGCTTCGAATCGGAACTCTTCCTATCCTTTCACAGTATGATCTGATGCCTCTTTTGAATAAATTTCAGGACGACCATCCTAAAATTCAACTTTCCGTTACAGAGACAGACGACAAAGAGCTGTTAGACGGATTCTCCTGCGGAAAATATGACCTCATCCTTGCACGCGAAGGAATGATCGACAAAGAACAATATCATTTTCTTCCTGTTGCCAAAGACCGGCTTTCTGTTATGCTGCCAGACTCCCATCCATTATAAGCGCTGTATCTTTAAAGGAAGGAATCAGTCTGTTTGCCGAAAGCAATTTCCGGCTGTTCCGGCACGATCAGGTCACCTCGGTTCCTCTGAAAGAAGCTCCTGAACTGCTGATTGGAATTGCATACAAAAAGGCCGAAGCATCCGCTTCGGCCATACAGACATTCTGTGATTATTGCAGTTCATCCCGGGGTGTCTGAATCCCTGGATTCTGATGATTTTCCTTCCCCCCGTAACTCTATAAACTATGGTTTCCCATGTAGTTAATAAACTCATCCAGCGGAACCGGTTTCTCATATAAATATCCCTGATAAAATTTACATCCCAGTTCAAAAAGCTTGTCCCGTTGTTCTTCATTTTCTACATATTCTGCGATGATCTGAATCCCCAGTTTATCTGCTAAAGTGACAATCGATGACACAATCTGCTGGTCAGTCGTATTATCGAGAATATTTTTCACAAGTGAGCCATCCAGTTTAATTACTCCAAAACTACTTGACTGTAGGTACAGGATAGAAGTATGTCCCATACCAAAATCATCGATCATCATGATATGTCCCTGGGATTTTAAATAATTTAGTTTTTCAATTACGGTGGACGATTTCGTCAGGACATCCTGTTCTGTTATCTCCAGCCATAACTGTGATGCCGGAACATTTTTTTCTTTCATTGCTTTATCGATATATTTTTCCACATCCCAAAGAAGCGATTTTGCTGTAAGATTCATAGAAATCTTAAAATCAGGTCCGCACTTCTTATTGATATCAGCTATTGCAGAAACCGTCTGATCAATAATCAGCTTTTCCAGCTCCTCAAGCAGATTGCTTTCCTTCGCAAGATAAACGATAAGAGGTGGGTAGATCATTCCGTAAAAAGGATGTTTCCACCGGAGCAGTGCCTCTCCACCGATGCATTTTCCCTTATCATCCACCTGTGGTTGAAGCAGCAAATACAATTCTTTATTCCTGATTGCATTTTTCAGATCCAGCTGAAGCATACGACATATTTGCCCAGTTTGATCCGGCTTGGACAAAAGATCATAACCTTCATTCATGTCTTCTTTTTCCTGTATAATTCTGATAACGTTATGAATCTGTTCTTCCGCATTTTTTCTCTGAGTAGCTTCGTTGACACGCAAAAACGGAACATAAACTGCCACCCCTATGGCGATCATAACCAGCTGAAGCAGACTTCCACTCATAGAACCAGTACCAATATACCCACTGAGAAAAATCGGTGTCGACCATGGAACAGTATGTGTTACCGGAGGAATCAGCCCTATATAAGTTGCTCCAAATGCTATCATATAACATATAACAGGTGTACAAATAAACGGAATAACCATGATCGGGTTTAAAATAATCGGTATTCCAAAAGTAAGAATCTCGTTAAGATTAAAAATAACGGTAAAGGATGACAATTCTGCCATTTTCCGCATCCATGCATTTCTGCCAAACAGCAAAATTGCGATCAGCACACATACCGTAGTTCCGCATCCTCCCATGACAACAAAGGTATCAAAGAAGCTTTTGCTAAAAATATCACCTGATCTGCCAATCAAAAAAGATGTCGTGGCAACAGGCTCTAATATATGGCTGCCATGCAATCCAAAAATCCACATAAAGTGCAGTAAAAATGTATATAACAACCCCGTCAGGAATTCGCTGTCTACATAATCAAAGAGTCTGCACATCGCACCTGATAGCAATTCATATATGGATGAGACATCAAAAACCTTTAAAAGGCACTGGGTACTGCAGGCAAAGACAAGTATAACGATAATTGCCGGAATAACAGCGCTAATTGCAACTGTGGTAATCCCTTCCATCTTATTTGTCTGCTCCTGAAAACTAAGCAGCTGTATTTTTTGCAGTTTTTCCATTAAAATGCATGAAACAAGCGCAGTTAAAATTGCAAAAAAACAGCCTCTCACATCCAGCATTTCCGTATGATACCCACCATCCGCATTATAAAACTGTACGCCATAAGCTCCAATTGAAACAATCACATATAATATCGTCTTATCAACCGGCATATTACGTTCCATGCTGTAGCTGCAGCTTAGGGCGATCAACATAGCCATGGAAAACAATCCAAAAGTTCCCACATATAGCACATTGAACAAATGAACCCAAAATGTATCCTTTATGATATTCTGATACTCCTGAACAGGTAAATTCAATAGGGCATTTGCTATCCCGCCCGTCAGCACAAAGGGAATCATCATCGTGAGCCCGTGTCTGATTACCATGATAAAAAAATTCGAATCAAGTCTGTATGTAATCTCTTTCAGCCTATCTTTCATATACTATCCCCTCATATCTTTTATATACAATAACATATTATCACGTTTATACAAAAAGCACAATAATTATATTGCTATTATGTCTTTTTTATCTATTTTGTATATATTTCAGCATTGAGCCGGGAGTATTACTTTTATCATTTCTTTTGTCTGGTATAAGTGTGCAGACACAGAAAAAGACCCCCGTGCGATAAAGCACGAAGGTCTTGAAATGCCTATATTTATTAGCATTTTCCAGCTTTGTGAGCCTCTTCGATGGATACTGCTACTGCTACTGTAGCTCCAACCATTGGGTTATTTCCCATTCCGATTAATCCCATCATCTCAACGTGAGCTGGTACAGAGGAAGATCCAGCGAACTGTGCATCTGAATGCATACGTCCCATAGTATCTGTCATACCATAAGAAGCTGGTCCAGCTGCCATGTTATCTGGGTGAAGTGTACGTCCTGTACCACCGCCGGAAGCAACTGAGAAATATTTCTTGCCCTGCTCGATACATTCTTTCTTGTATGTACCTGCTACTGGATGCTGGAAACGTGTTGGGTTTGTAGAGTTACCTGTGATAGATACACCTACGTTCTCATGATGCATGATTGCAACACCTTCCTGAACATCATCAGCACCGTAACATTTAACAGTTGCACGAAGTCCATCAGAATATGCTTTTTCATATACGATGTTTAATTTAGCTGCTTTGTAATCGTATTTTGTCTCTACGAATGTAAATCCGTTGATACGGGAAATGATCTGTGCAGCATCTTTTCCTAAACCGTTTAAGATAACTCTTAATGGTTTTTTACGTACTTTGTTTGCTTTCTCAGCGATTCCGATTGCACCTTCAGCAGCTGCGAAAGACTCATGTCCAGCTAAGAAGCAGAAGCACTCTGTCTCTTCCTCAAGTAACATTTTACCAAGGTTACCATGTCCTAAACCTACTTTACGATGATCAGCAACTGATCCAGGAATACAGAAAGCCTGAAGTCCTTCTCCGATTGCTGCAGCAGCGTCAGCAGCTCTTACAGCACCTTTCTTGATTGCGATTGCAGCACCTACTGTGTAAGCCCAGCATGCATTCTCAAAACAGATTGGCTGGATTTTTTTAACCTGATCATAAACATCAAGTCCAGCGTCTTTTGTAATTTTTTCAGCTTCTTCGATAGAGCTGATACCATAGCTGTTTAAAACAGCATTGATCTGGTCAATTCTTCTTTCATATGATTCAAATAAAGCCATTGTTATCGTTTCTCCTTTCCTATTCTTCACGTGGGTCGATGATCTTAACTGCATCTGCTACGCGACCATACTGTCCTTTAGCTTTCTCCCAGGCAGTATTAGGATCGTCACCTTTTTTGATGAAGTCTGTCATTTTTCCAAGGGAAACGAACTGATATCCGATTACTTCGTTGTCAGCATCAAGAGCGATACCTGTTACATAGCCTTCTGCCATCTCAAGGTAACGAACACCCTTTTCTTTTGTTGCGTACATTGTACCAACCTGGGAACGAAGTCCTTTTCCTAAGTCTTCCAGACCAGCACCAACTGCTAATCCGTCATCAGAGAAAGCACTCTGTGTACGACCGTAAACGATCTGTAAGAATAACTCTCTCATAGCTGTATTAATAGCATCACATACTAAGTCTGTATTTAATGCCTCAAGAATTGTTTTTCCCTGTAAGATTTCTGCTGCCATAGCTGCGGAATGTGTCATACCAGAACATCCGATTGTTTCAACTAAAGCTTCTTCAATTACACCGTTTTTCACATTTAAAGATAATTTGCAGGCACCCTGCTGTGGAGCACACCAGCCCACACCGTGTGTAAATCCTGAGATATCTTCAATTTTTTTGGAATGAACCCATTTTCCTTCTTCTGGGATAGGAGCTGGTTCATGTTTTGCGCCCTTAGCTACAGGACACATGTTTTCAACTTCCTTAGTGTAAATCATTATAAGACTCCTTTCACTTGATAGCTTTGTATATATTGTCTAACTTTGTTAGCAATTTAACATACTGCAGTTATTTTCGCATATTTTTCTCAATAAGTCCAGTACCAAATACTCGAATTATAGCGAAAAATGTAACGAAAAATCATTTGCAAACCAATGCTTAATCGTGTTTTTTCACAACATGATCCTGATCTTTAAAAATAGAATCTGCAGGTATCACACCCCTTACTCTTGAGAGTGGATAGATATTGGAATGTCTGCCAATTACCGTTCCAGGATTCAGTACCGAATTGCATCCTACCTCAACATAGTCGCCAAGCATAGCCCCGAATTTCTTAAGTCCTGTTTCAATTTCTTCTTTCGAATCATATTTATCCTTAACTGCAACAAGTGTTTTATCTGATTTAACATTCGAAGTGATCGAACCTGCTCCCATATGGGATTTATATCCGAGGATAGAATCTCCGACATAATTATAATGCGGCACCTGAACAGAATTAAATATAATGTCATTTTTCAGTTCTGTAGAGTTTCCGACAACCGATCCTTTTCCGACGACCGCACTTCCACGCACGAATGCACAGTGTCTGACCTCAGCCTCCTCATCAATGATCAAAGGTCCATTTAAACATGCCGTAGGCGCAACCTTTGCCGACTTCGCCACCCAGATGTCTTCGCCTCTTTTTTCAAATTTATCCGGATCCAGCGTTGGTCCCAGTTCTCTGATAAAATCAGCGATTCCTTTTAACGCTTCCCATGGATACGTAAACTGTGCAAGATATTCTCCTGCAATTGTCTCTTCCAGGTCATACAGATTGATTATTTTTGCATTTTCCATTTTGCTGTTCCTTTCACGAACTCATTTTTGCGTATAACATCACCCGCAAACGACTACATTATATGCTTACTGCTCCTTGTTTTCAAGAGTATCCAAAACATTTTGGTCTTCTGTCTGCTCCGGTTCCGAAGTCTCTTTTTTGTCTTCTTCTGGCTCCTTTGGTACACCCGGATTATCAAAATCAAACAGAATACTGTCGTTTTCAAATTTCAGGCAGGCGTCAAACAGGTTTCCGGTCTTGGACTGAAACCCTTCCACCTTATATTTTGTTTTCCCGGTCTGGAAAAGTTCATTTGTAAGGGCATCTGTAAGTGGAACCCCAGCTACCGTATGCCACACTTTAAATCCACAGCCACACTCATACTGCCACTGGGATTTTTTCATGTACTGTCCACACTTCGGACATATAACCTCCGTATCTACAGGTTTTGGTTTTTCCGGGAAATCAAATTCAACATTTCCGTCTTTTCCAAGCTTCAGTGGTGCATCAAATTTCATTCCGGTTTTTGCAACAAATCCTTCTATAACATCCGTTTTTCCATTTATTAAAAGCTGTTTTAATTGTTGCTCTTTAATCTTAACGCTGGCGATCCTGCCAACTGCAAATGTACAATTTGCATCGCCTTCTTTTTTATAGTTCTCACAAGCAAATCCAAACGGTCTGGCTTCAATTGCGCCGCCGCACACCGGGCATTTCACATCTTTGACTTTTTTATTCTCCAGATCTTCAAAATCAAACATCAATCCGGTGATCTTATCATCCTCTTTTCTTAATGCAATGCGGCCATCGAATTTCTTTCCGTTTTTGGACTTAAATCCATAAATTGTTTCTGTTCTTCCCTCTGTCAGAAGCTGCTTCACCTGTTTTTCTGTAAGTGACTTATCTGCCATCTTTCCAATCGCAAACCGGCAGCTTGTCTCATCCCCGTAACGATAATTCGCACATCCATATCCAAATGCAGTAACAACGATATCACCACCACAGAGTGGGCATTTCACATCTTTCACTTTCTTTGCTTCGACATTGTCAAAATCAAAAACAATCGATATTTTCCCCTCTTCATCTTTCTCAAGCTTCAGACAGGCATCAAACTTCTTGCCTTTTTTTGATTTAAATCCACGGATCGTATCCGTATGCTTCTCGACGATCAGCTGGCGCAGCTGAGCTTCGGATAATGACTTCTCGGCAATCTTCCCAACGGAAAAAGAACAGCTTCCCTCTTCCCCATACTTATGATTGCAGCAGCTATAACCATATGGAGTAACGATGATATCTCCTCCACAGACCGGACAGGACAGATCGTCCAGCTTCTGTGGCTCGACATGATCAAAATCAAAGACAGCAGAAACCTTTCCGGTTTCTTCATCCTTTTTCAGTCTCAGGCAGGCATCAAATCGTTTTCCGGCTTTGGATTTAAAGCCACGAATTGTTTCCGTAACACCTTTTTCGATCAGATTTTTCACCTGTTCCTCTGATAATTCCTTGCCGGCAATTTCGCCAATATTAAAATTACATCCTGATTTATCATTTTTATATCCGGAGCATCCATAACCAAACGGCGTCGTGACCATTTCTTTTCCGCAGACCGGACATTTTACGCCAATCTTTTTCCGGGCACCTGCTCCCCTGGCTCCCTTGCCAGCAAAATCAGATATTCTTTCCGCAATCGGTGCCTTTAAATCTTCGTTGATCATCTTTAAAGTCTCATTACGGATAAATGCCTCCAGTTTGGCGCGATATTCTGCAAAGTCCACAGTTCCTTTTGTAATTCCATCCAAACCCTTTTCCCAGGACGCTGTCATCTGTGGATTCAAAAGTGCCGGAACGGTCATCTGCACAACCTCAAACACCATTTCTCCAAGATTTTCCGGTGTTAAAATCTGGGTTTTCGGATTCAGGTTCAGATATTTGATCCGGACAAGTTTTTTGATGATTTCCGCTCTTGTTGCAGATGTCCCGATACCAGATCCTTTGATCTGCTCCCTGAGTTCTTCATCCTCAATCAGCTGGCCGGCATTTTCCATAGCAAGCACCATCGAACCGGATGTGTAACGTTTCGGTGGCGATGTTTTCCCTTCTTTTATCTCATATCCCATACATGGGATCTCATCTCCCTGCTTCAGGGTGTCTGCCAAAGCCAGAAGTGCTGCCGGATCTACCGTTTCTTTTTTCTCTGCCTGTTCCCCAGGAATGCCTGCTATCTCCAGATAGCCTTTTTCTTTCAGCACTCTTGCCGATGCATAAAATTCTTCTGTTTTCTCCCCGTTTTCCACCTTTACCGTCATTTTGACATTCTGATATTGTGCAGGCGGATAGAAAATACTCAAAAATCTTCGGACGATCAATTCAAATACACTTCTTTGCAGGGAATTCAGGCTTCCAAGCTCTGTCAGCTGGCCGGTCGGAATAATCGCATAATGATCCGTCACTTTGCTGTCATCCGTATAAGCTGTCTTCGCAATTCCCGAATACAGTTTCTGTGAAATAATCTGCTCTACAAAAGGTGTGACCTGTTCAAATCCTTTTAACCGGCCGATATTTTTATAAATTTCTTTTGCAACAGCAGATGATAAAACACGCGCATCTGTTCTTGGATAAGTCGTAAGCTTTTTCTCATACAGATCCTGTGCGACCTGAAGTGTCTGATCCGGACTGATCTTAAATCGCTTGGAACATTCCGCCTGAAGTTCGGCAAGGTTAAAAAGAAGCGGTGCTTTTTTCCTGGAAATGTTCTTTTCAATCGATTTTATTCTTGCGGTCTGTCCATTTAAGCTGTCGATCAGACCTTTTGCATCTTCTTCTTTCTTAAATCCGTTTTCTTTATACAAAAGCGGAGATTCAAAATACTTCGACTGTTCCTGTGTTTTCCATTCTCCTTCTATCTCACTCTCTGTGAATTTTCCAATTACGCGATAGAATGGAGTCTCTTTAAAATTGCGGATTTCCCGTTCCCTGATCACAACCATTCCGAGCACACAGGTCATGACCCTGCCAACAGCAATTGCCGTATATGAGGATGTGTTTGCAGCACTGTTTAACAGGTTACCGTATTTCACTGACATTACCCTGGAAAAATTAATTCCCATGGCATAGTCTTCAATTGTCCGCATAATTCCAGAATTGCCAAGATTCGCATAATCCGACATTGGTTTTGCCTCGCGGATACCTCTTTGGATCTCCTCCTCTGTCTGCGAGTCGATCCACACACGAAGTTCTTCCATGCCTTCCCGCACACCTCCGAAATTACGGATATTTTCCTCGATCGTCTGTCCTTCTTTTCCCGCATCACCAGCCCAGTACACACGGTCAATATCTTCTCTGTGAAGCATCTGATGGACTACATCATACTGTTTATGTACGTCTTTAATGACATCATATTTATAAGTTTCCGGTAAAAATGGAAGGTCTTCCAGCCTCCATTTTTTGTATTTCATATCATATCCTTCCGGATATACCATGCCAACCAGATGTCCAACGCACCATGTAATTACATATTCCTGGTTTTCAATATAACCATCGTGTCTTCCGCTTACTCTAAGAACCTTCGCAAATTCCTGAGCTACCGACGGTTTCTCTGTAATAATCAGTGATTTACCCATTTTACCTCTTTGCTTTCATTATAGTTCATTCATGTCCACAAGTTCCAGACGCGGGTCTTCTTTTGCAATTTCTTTTATCTCGCTGCTAAATCCCCTCGCCGAAAATACATAAAAATGAACTGCCTTAATTTTTGCTTTTTTCATGTTTGAAAACATCTGTGTCAGCATCTCCACCGTAACTTCCTTCTGTTCCCAATTGCATAATCCGACAACCGTATTACGCACTTTATCCTGAGCCACAATATCAACGTTTCCAGTCTTACCGATCCAGCTTCCGATTTTGTGGATCGGGACTGGCGTTTTTCCAATTCTGCCAAGCAGTACAAGATATTCCTTGCAGACATTTAAAAAGCATTGATTCAGATAAGAATCCAATTCTTCTCTTATATAAACATCATAAAATTTATCCGGTTTCATGCAATAAAGATCTGACAGATGCGGATATACAAATCGATACCAGAAATTAATATACGTGTCTTTGATCTGGTAAATTCCCTTCTTGGCATTATCCCATCCACCGGTTTCAAATGGGATCACCTTCTCTACCACATCAAATGCTGCAAGATTTTTCATATAAACACTGATCTTCGCACGGGAAAAACCGGTCACATGATACAGATCATTCAATTTATGATTTCCTGCTGCAATCGCCGCAAGTATTGTATTGTAAACGGATAATTCTCTCAGTTCGGACGAGATCAGCTGCTCCGCTTTCTGGAAAAGATAGCCATCTGGAGAAAGAACAATCCTGCATATATTCTGTTTCAGGGAAACCGATGGATACCACTGCTTTAAATATCCGGCAACGCCTCCTAAGATTCCATAAACTTTTATACACTCGCTCACCTGATAACTCGGAAACATCCGTACAACTTCAAGAAAGCTCAGATCATTGATCTTCATAACATGATCGATCTTATGATATGCCCGCTCCCCAAGCATTTCCTGCAGTTCATGTTCCACAAAGGCTACCGACGAGCTGCACAAAAGAATCAGTACCGGTCCAGGATACAGCTTTTTGTTCTTTAAACGAAGAATACTCTCCCATAATTCCGGATCTTTTTTAAATGCAAACTGAAATTCATCAATGATGATCACAAGCTTGGAAGGATCACCACTTTTGACACGGTTAAAGCACTCATCATATGTATTCTGAGACAGATGAACATCAAATACAGATGCTACCTCTTTTGCCATCATCATTCTCTGCCAATCCGGCGATGCCTGCCGGCAACGATAATAAAACTTCTTTTTATGTTCTGTAAACTGCATGAGCAGTTGTTCTTTTTCACAGTCCATTCTTCCATATACAACAGCAATCTCGTTGTCCGGATGTTTATAAAGTTCTTCCAGTCTGTGAAGCTCCGTTTCTCTTGTAAACATAACAACCCCCCGCACTTATCTTTCGTTCCTTGTCTGTATTTTGCTCGTTCTTTATAGTGATAAATTATATCATATTTTAATAATTGTCACAATAAAAAGGAAGAGCAGATTATCTGATATGCTTCAGAATCTGCTCTTCCCTGTATCCGAATGTGTCCAGACACTTATTATTTCTTTGTGATATATCCCTGTGCTTTTAATAACTCTGCACATAATACTGCTCCACCGGCAGCACCACGTACTGTATTATGAGAAAGTCCGACAAACTTCCAGTCATATACCGTATCTTCTCTCAGACGTCCAACGGAAATTCCCATTCCGTTTTCAAACTGTACATCTAAGTTTACCTGTGGTCTGTTATCCTCTTCCAGATACTGGATGAACTGTTTTGGAGCACTTGGAAGATTTAACTCCTGTGGTACTCCACTATAGTTTCTTAATGCCTCGATCAGCTGCTCTTTTGTAGGATTCTTTTTGAATTTTACAAATACAGCTGCTGTATGTCCGTTTAATACAGGAACGCGGATACACTGACATGTAATAACCGGAGAAGTTGCAGGAACAATTGCCTTTTTCTCTGCATCTACATGACCCCAGATACGAAGAGGCTCTTTTTCTGATTTCTCTTCCTCACCACCAATATATGGAATGATATTTCCAACCATTTCCGGCCAATCCTTAAATGTCTTTCCAGCACCGGAAATTGCCTGATAGGTTGTTGCAACAACTTCATATGGCTCAAACTCTTTCCATGCTGTAAGAACCGGCGCATAGCTCTGGATGGAGCAGTTTGGTTTTACAGCAACAAATCCACGTTTTGTACCAAGTCTTTCTTTCTGGTATTTGATCACTTCCATATGCTCAGGATTGATTTCCGGAACAACCATAGGTACATCCGGTGTCCATCTGTGTGCACTGTTGTTAGAAACTACAGGAGTCTCTGTTTTCGCGTATTCCTCTTCGATCTTCTTAATCTCTTCTTTGGTCATATCTACTGCGGAAAATACAAAATCAACTTCTGAAGCAACCTTCTCTACTTCGTTAACATTCATAACAACGATCTTCTTAACACCTTCCGGCATTGGTGTGTCCATTTTCCAACGATCTCCAACCGCTTCCTCATATGTTTTACCAGCACTTCTTGGACTTGCAGCAATTGTTGTAACCTCAAACCAAGGATGATTCTCTAACAACGAAATAAATCTCTGTCCAACCATTCCTGTTCCACCAAGAATACCTACTTTTAATTTCTCACTCATGAATCTAATCTCCTCTTCTTATATATATTATTCTCTGAGCTTATACCAAAACACATTTCTATTACCAATGTCCGTGTCTTACGTACAACTGTCTTTATAACAAACATACTACTTGATATGGAAACAAATTGCAAGAAACAAATTGTCATAATTTCCTATAAAGATTCCGGCTTTTATAGTACATTTAACCAAAACATGCAGATAAAAGCCGGAGTTTCCCTTATTTTCTTTATTTTTCCAAAAGATTATTCATGTTTCCAGTCATTTGAAAGATATTCTTCCTCTTTACGGATGGCATCTTCCATCGCCTTCTTTGAAGGTGCTCCGATCGTAAGTCTGGTATTTACGCAGGTCTCCATGGAAATCGCATCATAAATATCTTCCTCAAATACCGGACTGATTGCCTTCAGTTCCTCCAAAGACATGTCATCGATCGCAATATTTTTGTCCAGACAATACAAAACGATTCTTCCAACAATGCCATGAGCATCACGGAACGGTACCCCATGTTTTACCAGATAATCTGCCGCATCCGTAGCATTCGTAAATCCATTGTTTGCACTTTTTCTCATACGGTCTTTGTTAAATTTCATGGTTGCAAGCATGCCGTTGAACAATGCAATGCAGCCTTTTGCTGTATCCATAGCGTCAAAGGACAGCTCTTTATCCTCCTGCATATCCTTATTATATGCCAGCGGAATGCCCTTCATTGTGGTCAGCAAGGACATCAACGCACCATACACACGTCCTGTCTTTCCTCTTACAAGCTCTGCGATATCCGGATTCTTTTTCTGCGGCATGATACTGCTTCCAGTACTGTAGGCATCGTCAATTTCCACAAACTGATATTCATTGGAATTCCAGATAATAACCTCTTCTGAAAATCTGCTCAGATGCATCATGATCGTGGAGAGTGCAGACAAAAACTCAATCAGATAATCACGATCTGACACTCCGTCCATACTGTTTAAAGTAGGTCCGTAAAACTCAAGCAGCTCCGCTGTATATTCACGGTCAAGCGGATAAGTGGTTCCTGCCAGTGCACCGGATCCAAGCGGACAGTAGTTCATTCTCTCATATATGTCATGCAAACGCAGTCTGTCTCTTTTGAACATCTCAAAATATGCACCCATATGATGCGCAAGCGTAATTGGCTGTGCCTTCTGCAAATGCGTAAAGCCAGGCATAATGGTTTCCGTGTTTTCTTTCATGATTTTTAAGATTGTTTCTAAAAGTTCCTTTAACTCAAGATCCGTTTCTTTGATCTGTTTTCTGGTATACAGTCTCATATCTAAAGCCACCTGATCATTACGGCTTCGTCCAGTATGTAATTTCTTTCCGGTATCACCCAGTCGATCGATCAGGTTGGCCTCTACAAAACTGTGAATATCCTCATATTCATCTGAGATTTCAAGTGTTCCGTTCTCAACTTCCGATAAAATATCCTTTAAAGTGCGGATAATCGCTTCCGTTTCCTCCGCAGTCAGAATCCCTACTTTTCCAAGCATGGTAACATGTGCAATGCTGCCTTCAATATCCTCTTTATAGAATTTCTGATCAAATGAAATTGATGCATTAAAATTGTAAACAAGTTTGTCTGTTTCCTTTGTGAAACGTCCTCCCCATAACTGTGCCATAATTTATTCCTCACTTTCTGATTGTTGTTTTTGTGCAATTTCCCGATCTCTCTGATTTTTAGAATATACACAACCGCAATAATACTGACGATACATATGATATTCTTTTGAGATCTCAGTGGAACGTTTATATCCATTCTTCTTTTTAAAATCAGAATACAGATATGCTACATGATATTCCTTTTCTAACTGTTCTCCGATTTCATTCAGCCATGTTGCATTTTTCATCGGACTGATGGACAGTGTTGTGGTAAAAAAATCAAAGTCATGGGCTGCCGCATATTCTGCAGTATCCCTCAGTCTTAATTCATAACACTTTCTGCACCGTACTCCGCCCTCTTTTACCTCTTCCAATCCGCGTGCCATATCATAAAAGCGTTGCGGATCGTAATCCCCCTCCGCAAATGAGATCGGATGCGCCGCCGGGAACTCCCGGATAAACCTCTGCTGTTCCTTCACCCGCATCCAGTATTCTTCTTCCGGATAAATATTCGGATTATCATAATACACGGTAATGGAAAAATACTTCGCAAGTGTTTCCAGGCAATAGGAACTGCATGGTGCACAACAGCTGTGCAAAAGCAGTTTGGGTACAAGGTCTGTGCTACAGTTTTTCTTTATGATTTCTTCCATTTTTAATTGATAATTCACTTTATTCATAAATGATTCTTTCTAATCCCATATAGATAAAATGCATTACTGCATATCATTCTATCGGACTTTTTGACAAGTTTCAAGTAATTATTCATCTTCATTGCATACTTATTCGTCTATTCGATATAAGACAGCAGTTCAAGCACCCGATGTTTCCATGTATGTTCTCTGCAAAAACAATCATATGCACATGCAGTCTGTTCGGTCCACAGCTTCCGGTTTCCAAGCAGTTCCTTGACCCCTTCTACCAGAGTATCCATATCCTGCAGACTGTATGTTTTTACGCATCCCTTCTGTTCGAGATGTGTCTGCATATATCTGCTTTTGTCGGTAAGAACCGCCGTATGATTCGCCATCCCCGCAAGAATACGATCATGGATTCCATGATTAAAAAACGGCGTACAGTTAAACAGCACCCATTCCTTTGCAATCGCCTCATAGGATACTGCAATATGAATCCCCTTCTTCTTTTCAAGATACTGCTCATTCTCAAAATGAACCTTATCCCATCCGTCTCCGATCGTTTTTACTGGAATATGTGCATTTAAAAGTGTCTGGACAGCTTTCCTCCTGTCATAATTCCGGACAAAAAACTGCACCGGATAAAGTGCATTCAATTCAATGGCAAATTGTTCCGCAGGCAGTGTCATGCCCTGTTCTGACAGAATTTCTTCCAGTGCTTTTTCGTATGTCATCTCAGGGTCTGCAAGAATGTAGTCGATCATCCGGAGTGCATTACTTTTTCTGTCCGGTTTCATCTGATCGATCAGCTCTCTGATATGGTCTTCTCTTTCCATTGTACCGATCACAAGAACTTTTTTGTCCACTGACTTCTGTTCAAAGCAGCTTGCTTCGTTCGCCGACAATGGCATCATATGTACATGCTTCACCATTGGATAATACTGTTCCACATATGCTTTCTGGCATTCATCGAGAAGCACCACATGCATACGGTCAGTCGCATTCAGAAGTGTATTGTGGTGAAACAACGGGTGATCTACGATCAGATCAAAAAAAGGACCTGCCAGATGATCCAGATAGCGCGATCCATCATCCAGACCAAGTTGCGGAAGCAGCGAATTAATGTCCACGATACACGTAAATTCCTGATCCATATAACTTTCCAGTTTTTGTTCATAATCTTCTTCCGGAGCAATATGACATACATCAACTTCGTAACCAAGTTCTTCAAACGCATGTGCAATCTGCTCTGAAAAAAAAGTTCCAGAGAAATAACAGATTTCCCTGGAACTAAATATCAGCACCTTTTTCATCGCTTTTGCTCTCTCTATTCTTCCACGCCATACATCTGGGCAAAAATCTGTTTTCCCGTATCCGTACGGAAAATATTATCATATGCTTTCTGTATGGCATGCCTGTTTGCATCATCTTCATACAGATTTACCAGGAAGTCTGCTTCCACCAGAATCTGATAGTCCATGCCATCCATATTGGTATATGTATGGTGGTGTCCAATCAGATAACAGATTCTCTCAATCATATAATTCTCAAATCCCAATTCCAGAAGCATCTGCTGCGCTACAGTCGGTCCTTCCTGTTCCTGAAGCTTTCCATCACATCTTCCGTACTTCTCTTCTGCCGGACGGATTCCACAATCATGGGTATACGCCGCAGCCTCAAGAATAAATAACGATGTGGCATCCAGCTTCTCTCCAATACCGATCAGCCTTGACAGACTGTGTACTTTGATCAGATGCTGAATCCGTTTGGGATCTCCATGAAAAAATTCTATCATTTTATAATAGAGTTCATCTAAAAGATGTTGCTCAAAACTCATATTGTCCATTTATCTGTTCTCTCCTGCTGTTACACTTTCCAGTAAATAAGTCGCTGCCACATAAACAATGATGCACATAACCGTAAGTACAATGTTTGAAGTAATGATTCCGGCAATCAGTTCAACAAGCACCACCAGTCCATGTGCCCATAACTCAGCCTGATGCATAAATGCAGCAATGGCTGCCTGCAGAATCACCAGTACACATACCGCAACAACTCCTGCCTTTAATACTACAGATCCAATTATGATGGCAAGCAGCGCAATCGCACAAAATACTGCTAACATAACTGTATTCTTATTATTTTTCATTTTTGATAACATATTTTCCATATGCAGCCTCATTTCTTTTTTCTGCGCTCATTATATCAATTTCTTATTCAAAGGACAACCAAATAATGAAATTAACTGGAATTTCTATTAGAAAGATGCTAGTATTAAAATCACGAAATGAAAAGGGGTATTCACATATGAGCAAAAACTGGATCTCTGTCTGGGGAAATGCAATGTCGATCGCAGAAAACCGGCCAGAAGGATATGGAAAAAATATTACATTACGCTATCCGTTTTTTTCACCGTTTGAAGGCGAAAAAATACGGCTGACCTTTGACAATTACTGTGGCACGGAACCGGTCACGATCTCCAAAGTTACAATCTGTCAGAATCACAAATTTTATCCGGTTACCTGTAACGGAGAAACATCCTTTACCCTCTCCGCCGGATTCGCAGGTGTAACAGATCCACTCGATCTTTCCATTTGTGCAAATGAAACACTCGAAATCAGTTTCTATCTGGCTGATTATACACAGCTTCGTTCTGCTGTCTTTGCTTCCGGTCCTTATTCCGAAGGACTTTATGCAACCGGTGATCAGACAGAAAACCCGGATATTTCGATGGATATCAGCCGGAAAATCAACATGTTCTATTTTTTAAGCAACATTTCTGTTTATACAGACACAGCCAGCCGCCATGCGATCGTTTGCTACGGAGATTCCATCACCGCACAGGCATGGCCTGACTATCTTAAGAAACGATGTCAGCAAATCGGTGCCCGCGGCACTTCGGTAATCCGAAGAGCGACAAGCGGTTCCCGCATTTTACGGGAATATAGCTGCATCACATATGAATCTTATGGTCTAAAAGGCACACGCCGTTTTGGTCATGAAGTTCCAACAGACGGTGCAGATACCGTTATCATCCAGCAGGGAATCAATGATATCATCCATCCGGTCGGAACAGATATCAATCCTTTCCGGCCAATGAGTGACCTTCCGACCTCTCAGGAACTAATTGATGGACTCAAATGGTATATTGATCAGACCCGGACATTGGGCTACTCCGTCTATGTCGGAACCCTGCTTCCGATCAAAGGCTGGCGCACCTATGCACCATTCCGCGAAGATCTGCGTGAGCAGTACAACGACTGGATCCGCACCACCGACCTGATCGATGGATGCATTGATTTTGACCTGGCAGTACGTTCTGCCTCAGACCACACGGCCTTTGCAGAAGGCTTTGACAGTGGGGATCACCTTCATCCATCCCTGAAAGGCTACGAAGCGATGGCAGACGCCATTCCGGACTGTCTTTTATTTTAAGACAGCTTCTGCAGCTTTCATGACTTCTTCTGCAAGCTCGGTTGTTTTCTTCTTATTATATTGTTCATAATTCAGGGGCTTTTGAATGTGTACCTCTACTTCGCACATTCCAAAGCCTTTTCTTTCAAACGGACAAAACGAATTTTTCAGCACCACCGGAACAACCGGAACCTTAGCCATATATGCCGCTTTAAAAGCCCCCGGCTTATACAAAAGCAACTCATTCTCCTGTTTTTCAAGCGTTCCCTCCGGGAAAATAAGCACATTTTCTCCGTTTTTTGCAAGTTCTGCGCATCTTTGTATTGCCCGGAATGAATCTTTCATGCTGCTCCTGTCCATATAAACAGGGGCAAGCAATCTCATCACATATCGCACAAAAGAAAAATTCTCCATCTCGTTCATTACAAGAAAATGGAATGGCTCCTCAAGCGCATAAAGAAGCGCCATCCCATCAAAAAATCCCTGATGATTGGAATACAGAATATATCCGCTCTGCGCCGGAAGATTCTCTTTTCCATAAACATGCACAGTCACTCTGCCCTTTCTTATGATTGCAAGTACCATCTTCCGGATCATTTGATACTGACTGAAAAATGAAAACTTCTCATGCCATTTGTTTCTTCTTGCGATATCAATCGCCCAAAGCGGTATCCGATACCAGTTTCTGATTCCCATATAAACATAACGGTTCATGAACAATTCCTTCTCTTTTTTAAAAAAATTGTTGATTTTGTTCGTTCAATTTGTTATTATAATCAAGTGAGTTTTGCCGATATGGCTCAGTAGGTAGAGCGACGCACTCGTAATGCGTAGGCCACCGGTTCGATCCCGGTTATCGGCTCTCTGGTAAAATGGCTGCAATTCCAGTAATATCAAGGGATTGCAGCTTTTTTGTACCTTATCAAAGTATGTTAAAATATATCAAAATAGTTATCCAAACTTATCCAAAAGTACTTGTTTTTAATCAAGTTATCCAAAAATTATCCAAAGCAAAGCCAGTAAATTCAAGGCGTATGGGGCTTGTTAAAAATTCAATTTAATTTTCATATCTGGAACTTCTATTAACACTGTATCTTTTTCATCCTTCAACGGTGTAAATATTACTGGATATACCAAAGAGCCAACCACTAAACGAATTAACGATCAGTATTTGGCTCTATTACTTACATTTATTGTACTTCAAACATTATATATACATCCATTTTAACAATAATGCTTCCATCCTATTTATCTATCTTTATACTCTCGATAAAATCCTGCATCATTTCTGGAAAGAAGGTACACACAATACTGATTCATGCTAATTCCTTCTCTCTGAGAATGCTCTGCCAGTAATCTGTGCAGGCTTCTCGGAATTCTCAGTTTAAACTGTCCAGAATAGTCTTCCAGGCTGTCTGGTTCATGAATCTCTACCCCATCTTCTAATGCAGCCTCAATCCATGTTTTTTTTGCATCCAGTGCATTTGCTACTGCACTCTCCACGGTCTCACCACAAGTAATGCAACCAGGCAAATCCGGATAAGAAACCACAAATCCGCCTTCATCTTTGTCTTCCACAATTTCCATACGATAGGACATTGCCATATAATCATTCAGCGTCTTCATCATTCTTCGCCTCACTTTCTACAATCTGCCTTACCATTTCTACATATACTTTCTTGATTGGTTCATGTTTTGGTATTGTAATTGGCATACACCCTTGCTTTCTGAAAATGAAATGACTGCTTCCACTTCTTGGTGCATTCATTTCATATCCGTAACTTTCCAATACCTTCCGTAACTCATCAAACCGGAGGTCTTTCGATAAATTGCATATACGTGTTATCAGTTTATCCCACTTTGACATTTGTTATACCCCCTACGTATATTATATGTGGTGTCGTATACGGTGTCAATCTTTTCATATCTTTTTTATTTTGCATCGCGGAACATTCCACGGAACGCAAATTCAGACAAAGGCTTCTTATATAATAATTTTCCGATAAAATATTCCAATGCTGCCCCAAACAGAATCACAGCATAACCAAGAACCACAAATATCCCATAATTCATATTACAGATAAATGCAGCAAAGTCTGAGCTGCTGGCCATCTGCAATCCCGAAAATGCAATCAGAAAAGTCACCAGAAAAACAATCAGTCCTACAACATAATATTTATAACAGATACTTGTAAATAAAAACATTGTAAATATGACAGCAATAATATTAAACAACGTATACATGAGCACATCACGGTCTGCAACACCCTGATGGATCAGTACTGCCCTTTCGATCACCAGAAATGTGTATATTCCCATATATACCAGTGTACTGGCTATTACCGGTATCGTTAACTGTAATCTTTTTTTCATGCCGGTGGATTGTATCATCTGGGAAATATCCATGGACATGATCAGCTGATACACAAACATTCCTGCCAGCATAAAATAAACGCCTCCAATAAGAGAAGTCCCCTTGCTCAATATTTCGACAAGCACACCAATCAGAAGAATCGCTCCCGATATCATTATATTCGAGTTTAACCGATAACTGTATTTCAATAACTGGAATCCCAGTTTTACATCTTTTAACATACGCACACTCCTTTTTACTTATCTATATATGATCTGCGGATCACACAGGCCATATGATAATAGGTCATTGCGATCACCGCCATCAAGCCAATTCCCAAAACAACTGCTAGAACTATATTTCCATACAAATAAAGTATCACCGCAAAAGCCATATAAATGCCAACAAGCACTATTGTACATGTATAGACCAGCTGCGCCATGTCAATGTATCTCATAATATTCACAGAGGCGATCGAAATAACGGAAGCCAGAGCAGCCTGTTCAAACACAATCCATGCATTCCCACCCCAACAAATGTATGGCCATCCGACGACAAACGCATATACCGCAATTCTGACCGGTCTTAAAAAAAGATCCACAATGATCGCATCTTCAAAGTATTTCATGCCATGGTATCCGTTTTTCAGAAAATCCATACCAAGCTGATTCTTTTTACATATACTTCCAAACCCAAAATAATCTTCTGCAACTTCTGCTGTCATAAATACTCCGACCATAAAAAGAGCCGTCAGATATCCAAAATACTTCCATAAAACAAGTGTTATGATCATGATTCCAAGTGGAATCACAAGATTCGTAATAATCCGGTAATTCCGATTGGTCAGGGTTCTGTATTTTTGAAACATATTTTTCCTCCTATCTCATTACGATTCTGGTGTTCTTCTTCATGACCGCCACACAGATCTGAGACAACGTTGGTATTTCCTTTGTGACCTTCATCCCTGCAAGTTTTTCAAGATTTTCTGAAAGACATACGCCCTCAAATCCATATGGATTTGAGGAAATTGTATAAAGAATTTTGCCTGCTGCCTCGGTATCCGTAGCATCCCCTTTTATTACGATATATTTTTCTTTCAGATCTTCCACAAAACCCTGCTCAACAATTGAACCATTTTCCATAATAATGGCATAATCTGTAATATTTTCCATGTCTGATATATTATGAGTTGAAAAAAATACACTTTTTTCTCCATTTCCATTTTGAATATATTCACTGATCAGCTGACAAAGCTTATCACGCATCAGCGGATCAAGTGGTGACGCCGGCTCATCCAGAATCAGAAGATCCGTATCTCTTGCTAAAACTCCCGCAAGCATAAGTTTGGTTTTCATACCATCGGAAAACGAACTGTTTGGCTTTTTCATGTCGATTCTACCATTGGCAAAAATTGCCAGTTCATCGCAGTATCGGTGGAATTTTTCCTCCGAAAAGCTTTCAAACATCAATTTACTGATATTCTCAATATCTTTTACCGTCCACTGCGGAAGATAATATTTTCCTGTTCCGGTGTAACCGATTCTGTTTTTTACAGTTCCGTTATCCTCTTTCTCCTCATCGGAATACTGTCCGAAGAAAGTCAGGTCTCCTTTATAATCAAGCCGGATTCCTGCAAGGATGTTAAGAAGTGTTGTCTTTCCGGCGCCATTCTCTCCGATCAGTGCTGTTGCAAATCCCTTCGGGATCTTAAGATTATCAATATCGAGAAAAAATCCTTTCATTTTTTTCGTTATGTGCCGTCCTTCAATTGCATATGATATATTCATTCATAAACCTCCTGTCAACTTCAAATTCTATTTGATAATTTACGCAATCTGCTCTTACTGTTCATCCATCTCAAGCAATGCCGCAAGCATTTCTTTTAATTCTTCTCCGGAAAGTCCTGCTATTTTTGCTGCTGCGATTGCGCTGGTAAGTGAATCTTCCACTTTCCTTAAGTGCTGTTCTTTGATCATTTCACTGTCCTGCGCATTCACATAAAAACCTTTGCCCTGAGCCGCAGTTACAAGTCCTTCCTCAGCCAGCTGCTCATACGCTTTCATCGTTGTAATAACGCTGATCTTTAAATCCTTTGCCAATCCTCGTATCGACGGAAGAAATTCTCCCTGTTCGTACTTACCGGCAAGAATGTCCGTCCGAAAGCTGTCCGCGATCTGTTGATAGATCGGCACTCCGGAATTCTGCTTCAATTGCATATTACTGCCTCCTGGTTCATTTGCTACTGTTTATGTGTTATATATACACCATATACAGTCATTTGTCAATATCTGATTTTAATTTCATTTAAATATTGACTTTCTCACATTTTTCTATAGAATAATCTTTGGTATATGTTTAGGAATTGTAAACAAAAAGTCCACTTTTACAATTACAAATAAATATCGAGGAGGAACGTTTTGAAATGGATATTGGGAAACGCATAAAAGAGCTTCGAATCCACTACGGTCTGACCCAGCAGGAACTCGCTGACCGTCTTGAGATTACCAAGGGATTCATCTCTCAGTTAGAACGCAACCAGAATTCTCCATCCGTCAGTACACTCTTAGATATCATTCAATGTCTCGGAGTTACTCCTGCAGAGTTTTTTACAGATGAAGAACCGGAACAGATAGTGTTTAAAAACAACGATTATTTTGAGAAAAAAGATGACGAACATTCCAGCCAGATTGAGTGGCTCATTCCAAATGCACAGAAAAATGCTATGGAACCCGTACGTCTCACACTTCATGCCGGTGGACAGTCTGAAGTATATCTTCCCCATGAGGGTGAGGACTTTGGCTATGTCCTAAAGGGGTCTGTACGCATCAGCTATGGAAGCCGGACCTACTCTGTCCGAAGTGGGGAATCCTTTTATTTTAAAGCCGGGAAACGTCATTTTATCGAAAATCCCACTTCACGGGATGCGGTATTAATCTGGGTTACAACCCCACCTAATTTTTAGTCAGAAAACTATGATTTACACAAAAAGGAGTTAACAATGAAGAAAGATTTAATTAATTTTATCGATATTTCCAAATCTTATGGAAGCAACATGATACTCGATGAATTCAATCTCACAGTTCGTGAAAATGAATTTGTCACCCTGCTTGGTCCATCCGGCTGTGGTAAAACAACCACACTTCGAATGCTTGGAGGCTTCGAGACTCCGGATACCGGAAAAATTCTTTTTGACGGTGAAGATATTACTTATCTCCCGGCAAATGAACGCAAATTAAATACCGTATTTCAGAAATATTCTTTATTCCCGCACATGTCAATTGCGGATAACATTGCATTCGGTCTGAAAATCAGTAAAAAAAGCAAGGCTTACATTAACGATAAAATCAAATACGCTTTAAAACTCGTAAACCTGGATGGCTATGAAAATCGTTCCATCGACTCTTTAAGCGGTGGACAGCAACAGCGAATTGCCATCGCTCGTGCAATTGTAAATGAACCAAAGGTTCTTCTTTTGGATGAACCGCTTGGTGCACTTGACTTAAAACTGCGTCAGAGCATGCAGTATGAACTGATCCGCTTAAAAGAAGAGCTTGGAATCACTTTTTTATATGTAACACACGATCAGGAAGAAGCCCTTACCATGTCCGACTCCATCGTCGTAATGAACCAGGGATACATCCAGCAGATCGGAAGTCCTGAAGAAATTTATAACGAGCCGGAAAATGCTTTCGTTGCAGACTTTATCGGACACAGCAATATTATTGATGGTACAATGATAAAAGACGAACTTGTCGAAATTCTCGGAGTAAAAATACCATGTGTGGATCGGGGATTTGGTGAAAACAAACCGGTCGATGTTGTTATTCGCCCGGAAGATGTGGAACTCGTTGACCCTTCTGAGGGATATCTCGAAGGCGATGTTGTATCTCTTATCTTTAAGGGAGTCCATTATGAACTCGAAGTACTTGCGAATGGATACGAATGGCTGGTACACACAACCAAACTTGTCCCGGTAGGAACCCATGTCGGAATTAAGGTGATCCCTTTTAATATCCAGATCATGCATAAACCGGAGTCTTCCGATGAAAAGGCGGTGGAAATTGATGAATAACCTGAAAAAACAGTTACTGGCAGGTCCATATCTCATCTGGATCATAGGATTTATCGTACTTCCTATGATCATGATTATGATCTATGCCTTTACGAACGCAGATGGTGCGTTTTCTCTGGAATACCTGTCGGCGATCACAACGACAACCAATCTGAATGCAATTGCTCTGTCATTAAAACTTGGATTTTTAGCGACCTTGATCTGCCTGGTGCTCTCCTATCCGCTTGCCATGATACTGAGCAGCTTTAACTTTAAACATCAGAACTTTGTTGTATTTATTTTTATGCTTCCGATGTGGATGAACTTTCTGCTCCGCATTATGGCATGGAAACTTCTGCTTTCCAAAAATGGTGTTTTTAACTCGGTTCTGCACACATTGGGACTGGGCTCATTTAATATATTATATTCACCAACTGCCGTTATCCTTGGAATGGTATATGATTATCTTCCATTTATGCTTCTTCCGATCTACAACTCTATGGTCCGGATTCGCAAAGATATCATTGAAGCTGCTCAGGATCTCGGTGCGAACAATATTACCGTGTTTTTCAAAATTATCGTGCCTCTCACGTTATCCGGCGTTGTAAGCGGAATCGTTATGGTATTTGTTCCTGCGCTTACATCCTTTGCGGTATCCGATATTCTCGGTGGCGGCAAGGTTCTTCTTGTCGGAAACGTTATTGAGCAGGACTTCATGCAGGGCATGCAGTGGAATGCCGGAAGTGCACTGTCCTTTGTACTGATGATCTTTGTATTTATCAGCATGGCACTTGTGAATCAATTCGATAAAGACGGGGAGGGAACTGCAAAATGGTAAAAAAGAGTTTATCACGCATCTATATGGCACTTATTTTTATTTTCCTTTATTTACCGATTGTTGTATTGATCTTTTTGTCATTTAACAACTCTAAATCAAAGGTAGCCTGGGGCGGATTCACATTCAAATGGTATATAAACTGTTTCCAGAGTGAGACGATCATGTCCGCTTTTATCACAACGATCCAGATTACCCTTGCTGCTGCGGTCATCTCAACGATTCTTGGGACAATGGCAGCGATCGGAATCAGTGCAATGCGAAGAAAAAGCCGTACGATCTTTCTCGGTGCAACCAATATTCCTTTATTAAATGCAGATATCGTAACCGGAATTTCCATGATGTTACTGTTTGTAAAATTTATAGATCTTGGATTTATAACCGTACTGATCGCGCACATTACATTTAACATTCCTTATGTCATCTTAAACGTTCTTCCAAAGATGAAGGAGGCAAACCGGTACACCTATGAAGCAGCTCTCGATCTTGGAGCGACACCTTTCTATGCCTTTTATAAAGTAACCTGGCCGGAGATCAAACCTGGTGTTTTCTCGGGATTCATCATGGCGATCACCATGTCCTTAGACGATTTCAGTATTACGTATTTTACCAAAGGCGCTGGTGTTAACACCCTGTCTACTATGCTTTATACAGAGCTTCGTAAGGGAATCAATCCGGAACTGTATGCGCTCTCTACCATTTTATTTGCCGCAGTCTTTCTTCTTCTCCTTGTGATGAATTTTGGTGTTGGCAAAGGAAAAAAAGATCAAAAGGGAGGGAAACTCGCATGAAAAAACGCATCATATCGGTCATGCTGATTGCAGCGATGACCTTTTCTCTCTTCAGTGCATGTGGGAAACAGGAAAATGAAAATGCATCCTCTTCCAGGGAAACCATAACTGTACTGAATTATGGAAAATATCTTGACGAAGATGCATTGCGCACTTTTGAAGAAGAAACAGGAATCACCGTAAAATACGAAGAATACGAAAGCCCTGAGGAAATGTACACCAAATACAAATCCGGTTCCATTGATTATGATGTTATCTGTACTTCCGAATATATGATTGAACGACTGATTCAGGAGAATGAGGTCAACGAAATCAATTTTTCTGCTTTCCAGAATTACGACAACGTAGATCCGACCATTATCGATTTTTGCGGTTCCTTCGATCCGGAGCACAAATATACACTTCCATATTTCTACGGAACTGTTGGTATTCTCTATAACAAAACTATGGTAGATGAATCTGAGGTACAATCCTGGGATGTTTTATGGGATAAGAAATATAAAAATGAAATTATTCAGGAGAATTCGGTCCGCGATGCATTTATGCCGGCATTATCCAAACTCGGCTATTCGATCAATACGACAGATCCTTCCGAACTCCGGGAGGCTTTGGATCTTCTAATCGAACAGAAACCTCTGGTCTATGCTTACATGGTAGATGAAACCGGTGATGAAATGATTGCCGGAAATGCTGCACTTGCGGTACTCTATTCCGGTGAAGCTGCCTATGCAATGGACTTCAATGACGATCTGGCATATTCTGTTCCGAAAGAAGGATCCAATATCTGGATTGACGCATGGTTCATTCCAAAAAGCTGCACAAACCAGAGTGGTGCACAGAAATTTTTAGATTTCCTCTGCCGTGATGATATTGCAATGTTAAACTTTGACTATGTTTACTACACCTCTCCAATGCTCTCTGTTTTGCAGGATCAGGATGAAGATGTACGAAATGACGAAGTCATTAATCCAAGCAAAGAAACGCTGGAACGCTGCGAAGTATACAAAGCCTTAAGTGAAAAGGATTCTACTTATTACAGCAATCTCTGGCAGGAATTAAAATCTACACAATAAAAGAATTGAAAAAATATTCAATTCATGATACATTTAATCCATAGGATTTCTTTTTAAAGATTTCCTGTGGATTCTTTTTTCAGCTGACTGATTGCAGCTGCTTGTTCCCGCACATTTCGTGCAATAATCCCGGAAAATATTCCTGATGATAAGGAGAATTATGAATTATCAGGATTTTTTATCGACCATTATAACCAAACTCAAAGAACATTTTGACGACACTGTCTCTCTGGAACTCCAGACTGTAACCAAAAATAACGGAACTCTTCTGGATGCTCTTATCATTATGAATCCGGACATTAACATCTCACCTACAATTTTTCTGAATCCTTATTACCACCGCTATCTTTCCGGAATAACCATGGAAGACATTTGCGACGATATCTTAAAAACCTACGAAGCACACCGCCCTTCTGAAAGCATTGACATTACATTCTTTACCGACTTTGAGCAGGTAAAAGAACGGATTATCTTTAAACTGGTCAGTTACGAAAAGAATAAGGAGCTTCTGGAAAAAGTGCCGTATTTCCGTTTTCTGGACTTTGCGATCATCTTCAACTGTCTTTTAAATGCCGACAGTGAGGATTATGCCACAATTCTGATCTACAATTCACATTTAAACTACTGGGGAGTCACAGCAAATACACTCTTTTCTTATGCCAAACATAATACTCCGCTTCTCCTTCCTTATCAGCTCAATAATATGGCGGATTTATTAAAGGATATGCTCCCGGATGATGCGGATTCCGAAGCACTCCAGCCGATGTATATTTTATCCAACAGCGGAAAGGTGAACGGTGCCACCTGCATTTTGTATGATGGACTCCTGTCTCAGATTGCAGAGCGTCTGAAGAGTGATTTTATTCTTCTTCCAAGCAGTATCCATGAGGTAATCCTTGTTCCGGTCGATCAGTGTGAAGAGCTTTGTGCCTTCAGTTCTATGGTTACCGAAGTAAATGAAACACAACTTACCGATGAAGAGATTCTCTCGGATCATGCATATTATTATGAACGTTCCAAAGGCGTGCTTGCCATGTAAAAAGAACCGGCGCTTGAGACCAGGCGCCGGTTTCTTTCTATGATTCACATAATGAATCGTATATTTTTTCATATTGTTCCGCGGATGTATTCCAGGAAAAGTCGGATTCCATATCTCTTTTCATAATATCATTCCATTCGCTCTTTCTGTTCTGGAAAATATCGAATGCATACTTTATAACTGCAAGCATTTCATGTGCATTATAATTTGCAAATGAAAAACCAGTTCCTGTATGTTCATACTCATTATATGCTTCCACCGTATCTTTCAGTCCGCCTGTTTCTCTTACAATCGGAACTGTTGCATACCGCATGGCCATCATCTGGCTGAGTCCACATGGTTCAAACATAGATGGCATCAAAAAGGCATCACAGGACGCATAAATACGATGCGCACGTTCTTCTGAATATCCAATATGTGCACAGAGTTTATCCGGATATTTGTTCTGGAAAAACCGGAACATATCCTGATAACGGTCTTCTCCGGTTCCAAGAACAACAATCTGTACGTTTAATGTACTTAAGATCTCATCCATCATATAGGAAACCAGATCAAAGCCCTTCTGATCCGTCATTCTTGAAACCATACCGATCAATAAAACGTCCGGATCAGCCGGAAGCCCCATCTCTTTTTGCAAAGCCTCTTTATTGGCCTTTTTGCCGGAAAGCATCTGCTTCTCATTAAATTTCTTTGCAATATACGGGTCTGTTTCCGGGTTATACTCCTGATAATCAATGCCATTGACAATTCCATATAAAGAATCACGTCTTGCATACATCAGACCGCCAAGCCCTTCTCCACCTTCTGCAGTTGTAATATCATGTGCATAAGTAGGGCTCACGGTTGTAACCACATCAGAATATACAATTCCGCCCTTCAGATAATTTGCTTCTCCATAAGCTTCCAGCTCCCGGTCATTAAAGATCTGCTCCGGAAGACCTGTAATATCCATAACCGCTTTTAACTGCCAGCGTCCCTGGAATTTCATATTATGGATGGAGTAAACCGTTCTGATTCCGGCATAATAATTATCATCTCCAAACTGCGTTTTCAAAAAGACAGGAACAAGACCTGTCTGCCAGTCATGACAATGAATAATGTCCGGTGCAAAATCAATATAAGGCAACGCCTGAAGAACTGCTTTTGAAAAATATGCAAACTTCTCTACATCCTCATAAATATTATTATATGGCTGCGCCCCGGCAAAATAATATTCATTGTCTACAAAATAATAATGAATTCCCTTATATTCGGTCTCAAAAATTCCCGCATACTGTTTACGCCAGTTCAAATGTACATAAAAATGACAGACGAAGCGCAACTGCCGCGCAATCTCCGGATCCATGCACGCATATTTTGGCAGAATAATCCGGACATCATACTTCTCTTTGTCATAATATCTTGGGAGTGAACCTACAACGTCTGCAAGTCCACCTGTTTTCATATATGGTATTGCTTCTGATGCAACAAATAGTACATTATACATAAAATCCCCTCCAAAATTACCATATTTCTATAAAAATATTATAGCTTTTTCTCCAATCCTTGGAAAGGTTTTATCCATAATTTTTACTTTAATTTCATCTGCAGACGGATACGGTCTGTGATCAGGGCGATAAACTCTGAATTGGTCGGCTTTCCTTTTCCATTACTGATCGTATATCCAAACAATTCATCAATCGTATCCATTTTGCCCCTGCTCCACGCAACTTCAATCGCATGCCGGATTGCACGCTCGACTCTGCTTGGTGTGGTATCAAATTTCTTTGCAATTCCAGGATACAGTATTTTGGTAATGGAATTCAGCATATCCATGTCATTTACAGACATAATAATTGCCTCTCTCAGATATTGATATCCCTTAATGTGTGCCGGAACACCGATTTCATGGATAATCTCCGTTACTTTTGCCTCCAGACTTTGTCTTGAGACTTCCTCAACCTTCTCATATGCAGATATTTTGCGGCTTTCCGGATGAACACCTTTTCTTTCATTCCGAAGCATTTTTATACGGTTAATCACGGTATCATTATCAAAAGGCTTCATAATATAGTAATCCGCACCACGTTCAAACGCATCTTCTGTAATACGCTCCTGTCCAATTGCGCTGATCATAACAAAAGACGGATGTTTCTGAATTGTGTGATCATTCTTTACTTTATCAAGGACGCCAAGTCCGTCGAGTTTTGGCATTACAATATCCAGCAAAACAACATCCGGTTGTTTGTCCTTTATCATATGATACGCTTCTTCACCATCTTTTGCAGTTCCCACAACCTGCAGCTCTTCATCGCTTGATACAATGTCTCCCAAGAGACGCAGCATTCTTTCGTTATCATCTGCAATCGCAACGTTTACCTTTTCCATGTTCCGTTATAAGCCTCCTGTTACTTTTTATGAGTCATATCAAAATATAGCTAAACACAGTTGTGGGAATTTGTCAAAATTTGTCATCAGTGTCCTGGATTCGTCAATCCTCTGCATTTTTCTGTTCGAATGTAAATTCACCATCCGAAACAGTTCCGGACACTTTGTCACCAACCGAGACAAACAGCATCTGTTCATTGTCTGCAAATCGTGCTTTATATACCGTACCATCTGATGTTCCAAGATAAACATAGGTATCCCCATCTACATCTGCATACTGCATTGCAGAAATTTCAAATGTGACAGCAGTTTTCTCTTCTTTCTCCGTATTTTCTTCTTCTCCATCTGATTCTTCCGAATCGGAATTTGCCTGGTCGATCAGCGCCTGATCCGGATGAAGTCCAAGTTCCTCGATATAATCTGTCATACAGTCAGCTTTATGGGATGCAACCACAACTTTTCCATAGTCTTTTACATTGACCATATAATACATCTTTACAAGTCCGTTGGAGTCTTTCAGTACACCAATATAAGTCAGTTCGTTATCAATGTTGATCAGTGTCGGGAATGATGCCTCATACGAATACTGCTGGACTTCTCCTTCTGCCGCTTTCATCGCAGACTGTTCATTTGCACCGGATACTGCAAAATAACGATATTCTCCTGTTCTTTCATTTACCATAATAAACCCGAGATTGGAACTGTCCTTTGCCATCGATGTAATTCCGGTATAGATATAAATATCGCCATCTTTCGCAATGTAGCCATAGTCAGTCGTATTACTGTCATCGTCGTCATCATCATCATCCGAACTCTCTAACGTAGTTGTCTGCATACATCCGGTGTTTGCTCCCAGAAATGTTCCGTTCCAGAAACCGTTTTTATTTTTGTATGCGACATTATAAAGTGAGCAGATCAGATCTCCATCCACTACATCGTCTACCCAGCCAGGGGTCTCATCCAGATTATAGTACTGGCTTTCCCCGGTAACCGGGTCTGTCAGGATTGATCCGGTTACAACCTCACCGCCAAATAACCCAATCGTCTTTTTATACACGGCGGAAACGTAATAAGGTTTTCCATCTTCGTCGATCTCAAAATGGGTATTCCCATAGATCAAAGTTGGAAACTGATAATGCAGATGACGGTTTAAGTCTTTTCCAAAATATGCACTCGGCACATACTGCATTCCTTCCGGAAGTTCCACATAATCGGCTGTCATCGTTGTTGGCGATACGGTTACATATCCAGTCACTCCGGAATCTTTGTTTTTGATCCACTTAAAAAATCCTGCATATTCCAAAGGTGCAATTTTGACTGCATCATTCTTTACATTCAGCTGAATATAATTATCGCAGACATTAAATGCCGAGAAATTTTTGATTGCTCCGATCTCTCTGTCACCAAGCTGCGTTGCAGAAGCCGTATCCATAAGTGCAATGCTTTCCGCATCCTTTTCCGATAAGATCGTATCCGATGATTCAACCTCCTGCACCTGAATCAGATTCGCATATGCCGAAGACTGAAAGATCTGAGCTCCGCTCAATGCTCCAATGACCATTACCACGATAACACCCAAAATGATCAGAATGGAAGCTCCGCCGATCTCCTCTTTCTTTTCCTTTGTTTTTTCATCCGTTGCCGTTACAAACGCAAGCATGACTCCATTTATGGATGCATATATAATAAGTGCTGCCAAAACCTTGATCCAGCATGCTGCTGAATGGATATTCCACGGCGTTGGAAGCAGGTAATCTAACACTAGCACGATGATCGTACTGATTAAAAGTCCTGTGAGGATTGCAGATCCCATGGCGATTGGTTTCTGTGCCATGTTCTTTCCTTTTTGAAAATTCTTTTCCCTTTTCTTTTCTTTCATAGATGTCGCTCCTTTCCTTACAGATTAACTTTAGCATAAAAAAACAGGAAACTGCAATCGTTTGAGATTACAGTTTCCTTAATCAAATCTTAATTCTTATACAGCCTCTTCGAACTGGGAATTATACAGATCCGCATAAAATCCGTTTCTTGCAAGAAGTTCTTCATGTGTTCCCTGCTCCACAATATCTCCATCTTTCATAACAAGAATCAGATCTGCATTACGTATTGTCGATAAACGGTGAGCAATAATAAAGCTGGTTCTTCCTTCCATAAGATTATCCATTGCTTTTTGAATACGCACTTCTGTTCTCGTATCTACAGAAGATGTTGCTTCGTCTAAGATCATGATCTTATTATCTGCGAGAATGGCACGGGCAATCGTAAGGAGCTGTTTCTGTCCCTGGGAAACATTACTTGCGTCCTCATTCAGTTCCATCTGATATCCACCCGGAAGTGTCTGGATAAAGTGATGTGCATGTGCTGCTTTTGCAGCTTCGATCACCTCTTCATCCGTTGCATCGAGTCTTCCATACCGGATATTTTCCATGATGGTTCCCTTAAACAGCCAGGTATCCTGAAGTACCATACCAAATGCTTCCCTCAGCTCATGTCTGTCATAATTTCGGATGTCATGACCATCCACAAGGATTCTTCCCTCATTGACATCATAAAAACGCATCAGAAGTTTTACCATTGTTGTTTTTCCTGCTCCGGTCGGTCCAACAATTGCAATCTTCTGTCCCGGTTTTACCTTTGCACTGAAGTCCTTGATAATGATCTGATCTGGATTATATCCGAAATGTACATGATCAAATTCCACTTCTCCGCGAATCTTTGAAACATCGATGTCTTCTTTGGCCTGGAAATCTTCTTCTTCCTCTTCTAAGAATGCAAATACACGCTCAGAAGCCGCCGTCATTGACTGAAGCTGGTTGGCAACCTGTGCAATCTGCTGTATTGGCTGTGTAAAGCTCTTTACATACTGAATAAATGCCTGAATATCACCGATCGTAATAACATTACGGATTGCAAGGATTCCACCGGAGATTGCGACACCGGCATAACCAAGATTTCCAACAAATGTCATAATCGGCATCATCATTCCGGACAAAAACTGCGATTTCCATGCAGAATCATAAAGTACCTTGTTTGTATCCTTAAATTCACGGATTGTCTCCTCCTGCTTATTGTAAGCCTGGATAACGAGATGTCCGCCATATACTTCCTCAACCTGACCATTGATATGTCCAAGGTATTCCTGCTGCTGGCGGAAATACTTCTGAGAATGCTTAATTACAAAAGAGATCAATGCAACAGAGATTGGAAGAATCACAAGTGCGATCAATGTCATAAGCGGTGAAATCGAGAGCATCATAACAAGAACACCGATCATTGTTGCAGTTGATGTAATAATCTGGGTGATACTCTGGTTTAAACTCTGTCCAAGTGTATCCACATCATTGGTAATTCTTGAAAGTACTTCACCATATGTTCTGCTTTCAAAATATTTCATAGGCATGCGATTGATCTTCTGTGAAATTTCTTTTCGCATGCGGTAACAGGTCTTCTGGGTAATCGCTGTCATGATCCAGCCCTGTACAAAACTGAATACTGCACTGGCCACATACAGGCTTAATGTAATTAACAGAATCTTTCCAATATAAGAAAAGTCGATTCCACCGGTTCCTGTGATCTTTGACATAAGACCATCTGCAAGTGCTGTGGTTGCCTTTCCCATAACCTTAGGTCCTAAGACAGAAAATACCGTAGACACAGCAGCAAAGATCATTACAACAATAATCGCCGCCCAGTAATTTCCCATATAGCGGATAAGTTTTCCCATTGAACCTTTGAAGTCCTTAGGTTTTTCTCCCGGCATCATTCCGCGGCCCATACCACGTTTCATTCCGCCTCCGGATCTTTGAAAGCTTTTATTTTGCTCTGCCATTACGCTTCCTCCTTTCCGTCAGCCAGCCCAAGTTCTTTATCAGAAAGCTGGGATCTTGCAATCTGGTTATAAACATCACAGTTCTTTAACAATTCCTCATGAGTGCCTTTGCCAACGATTTTTCCGTCATCAAGCACCAGAATCTGGTCTGCATGAAGAATTGTACTGATTCTCTGAGCGACAATAATTACCGTCGCATCTTTCGTCTTTTCTTCTAACGCTTTTCGAAGTTTCGCATCCGTTTTCATATCCAGAGCGGAGAAACTGTCATCAAAAACGAAAATCTTTGGATTCTTTACAATTGCACGCGCAATCGACAAACGCTGCTTCTGTCCTCCGGATACGTTACTTCCGTTCTGTGCGATCGAGCTCTCAAATCTGTCTGTTTTCTCATTGATAAATTCAGATGCCTGTGCAATCTCTGCCGCTGTTTCAAGCTGCTCTTCTGTTGCATCTTCATCTCCAAATCTCAGGTTCGATGCGATCGTACCTGAAAAAAGAATCCCCTTCTGTGGTACAAAACCGATCTGATCTCTAAGCTCCGTAAGTGAATATGCCCTGATATCTGTTCCATCCAGTGTGATCGTTCCGGATTCAATATCATAAAAACGTGGAATCAGATTTACAAGTGTCGATTTTCCGCATCCGGTGCTTCCGATAATTGCAGTTGTTTTTCCAGGTTCTGCTGTAAAATCAATGTCACTTAACACATCTTCATCAGCTCCAGGATACTTGAAATTAACATGTTCAAATCTGACCACACCTTTGCAATCATTCATTTTCTGTGGTTTTTCCGGATCTCTAATCGTAGTCTTTGTTGTAACAACTTCATGAATTCTGTCTGCTGCAACGCCGGCACGCGGTAACATGATTGACATCATAGTCAGCATCAGAAATGCCATAACAATCTGCATTGCATAAGTAATAAATGCTGTCATAGCACCAACCTGCATATACCCGGCATCAATACGTTTCGAAGCAACCCACACAATCAATAATGTAATACAATACATGATCATCATCATACCTGGCATCATAAAAGTCATAACACGGTTTGTAAATAACTGTGTTTTTGTCAGGTTACGGTTGGCCTCATCAAAACGTTCTTCCTCTTTCTTCTCACGTCCAAACGCACGGATAACGCTAAGTCCGGTAAGTATCTCTCTCGATACCAGATTTAACCGGTCAACAAGTGTCTGCATCATCTTAAATTTCGGCATAGCGACTGAAACAAGCACCGATACCAGTCCAACGATAAGCAGAACCGCAAGTACGATCACCCATCCCATACCAGCACCGGTCTGGATGACTTTAATGACTCCTCCAATACCGATAATCGGGGCATACAGAACCATTCTAAGGAATACTGCTGTCACCATCTGGATCTGCTGTACATCATTGGTACTTCTTGTGATCAGGGATGCCGTCGAAAATTTATCCATCTCAGTATTTGAATACTGAACAACGTTTTCAAATGTCTGTTCCCTAAGATCACGTCCAATGCCTGCTCCAACACGGGAAGCAAAATATCCAACCGCAATTGTTGCCGCCGCCATAACCAATGCAACCGCAAGCATTTTTGCTCCTGTACTCCACATGTATTTCATCTGTACGGCTTCCACATCGACATCTGCATTCTTATCACAGGCGATTGCATAAGCAACCCCCATTGACTTCATAGTAGTGCTTCCCACTGTGTCAATCTTATCCTGCAGCTGATCCCGCATCTCAAGCAGCTGGTCATCTGTGATCTGTCCAGACGTAAAAAGCTGGATCAGAGCATCTTTATCCATAGATGCAAGATCCATCTGTTGTCCCATGCCTTCCTGATCAGATTCTGTATTTTCATCCTCTGAGGAATCAACCATGGAATTTTGTACCTGATAACTCATTACGACCGGAAGCAGAAGGTCTTCGTCAAGCTGCTCCAGATCCTCTTTTTCTGCAACACAGGTATACTTTTCTCCATCCTTTTCATATGCATCTGCAAACTGCTTCTTTTCATCTGCTGTCATAAATAACTGCATCATCTCATAATCTTCCGATGTAATTTTTTCTGGAAGAATATGTACAACACCGCTATTCTGGATACCAACATCAATGATGTCCGATGTATACTGTGGCAATGACAGATCACAAAATGCCTGCACTACAAGAAATGCCAGTATCACCAGTATCCAGCGCCAATATGGCAGCATATTCTGAAATATTCTTTTCATATGCTTTTCATTCTCCTATTCTTCTTAAACTATATAATAAAATTATTTACTATACATTAAGTACATATGCTATCACCGATACAAAAGAAATACAATTAACAAATTATTAAATTTTTCTAATTTTAGAATAATTTCCCTGTGAATAGCAAAATAACCAGCAAAATGCTGGTTATCTCGTCAGTTTATATTTTTGTTTGTATTCATACATTTTATGATCAGCAGCTTCATATACTTTCCATACCGAAAGTGTCTTATCATTTTCATTCGATGCATAGCCAAATGCGAATGAAATCTGCTTATCTTCTGCTGATTTCTGATTCCGTTCTGTGACAACTTTTTTCAGATTCTGAATCTTTGCCTCCAGTTCCTCCTCTATCTCATAGTCAAGAATCACAATAAATTCGTCGCCTCCCATACGACCAACGCATGCCGGCTGTGGAAATGCTTCTTTTAATATCTCAGCGAAATCGATCAGAAGTTCATCTCCCTTTGCATGTCCGTAGGTGTCATTTACATGCTTAAAATAATTCAGATCAATATTAATGATTGAAACCGGTTTATGTGAATTCTGATATTCCTGCATGATCTTTTCACACCATGCACGGTTCTTCAGATCCGTCAAAGCATCCCGATATGCCATTTCATATAACTTTTCCCGTTCGATATCTTCAACAGCTCTCTGCATCATAATAACACAGAACGCCTCTAACATCAGCAGAATAAACATTAATGTTCCAATCGGAACAAAACTCTGTGTCAGCTGATATTCCGGAATACAGATTTTATTGTACCGGTATCTGACAAGTTCCAGTATGACCGCTGTAACAAAGAATACAATCCCAAGCAGTACGCTCCGCTCTGCTTTCAGATGAAGACGACGCACCATGACAATCAGTTCTACGATCACTGGTATGATTGCTGCAAATACACTTAACTGAAAAATAAACCCAGTCTTGCAGTAATGGATAATGTTGCTTTCATTCAGATATCCCAATACCAGAAGCAGAAATACAAAAAACAGAGCTTCACAATGCAGCCATCTTTTCTGCGCTGGTTTTTTCATAAATTCAGCAATAAACATCACAAGAAAAATTGCAGCCAGATACATGGAAACATATTCAATTCTGACATTGACCGTAAAACAATTGGAAATCACTTCGATCAATCTGCTGTTATAAATCATCCAGCATGCAATTGTCAATGAAAATAGTCCGATATACAAAAGCAAGTGAAACCTTTTGTCCCCGCCCGCAATGATTCCGGTTGATACCAGAAGCAGCAGACCAAGTATCATCAAAAATACCGCAATTGCAATGGTTGTAATATTATTCAGTACCAACCAGCGGATCCCATACGTTGAATCTACCAGCATAATACTGTTAACTGAAGAAAAAGAATTCTTTTCACCAGTAAGCAGCCTAATCTCTATCTCTTTCCCTTCATACCCCTCCGGAAGAGATGCCCATATATAACCACTTCCAAGAATATCATTCTTCGAATACGCTTCCATGCCTTTCTCAAAAATCATATTATGATCTATCGAAATCTGTACCGCACAATACCGGATCAACATTCTTAAAGAGGTCTGACTATAATATTCTTCTGGAAGAATTCTTTTCAGGATTACCTCTGTTCCACGCTTCGTCGCCGGCATATGGAATTCCGATAAGCGGACATCATCGTATTGTGTTCCATCTATGCTGATCTGCCAGGAATCATCCAGATTCACTTCTCTTTTCGCCGAAATGCGATTAATATGTAGTTGCAGTAATACTCCAATTCCAAACAGAATCAGAAAAAATAACACCATCTTTACGACGATATGTCTGTTTTTCTCCATAAATCCACCGTTTCTTTTTCATAAATATTATTCGGCTTTCATAACACGAAGTTCACGCATGATGTATTATATCATAGGAGTCTTTTCTTGACAATTGCCAGCCCATTTGCATGCTTCAATGAAAAAAAGAATGCCTCAGACATTTTTCTGTGCCATTCTTTTCCTTCTTTCCTATATACAATGTTAGCTTAATTTAATGCGTCGTATCCGCTTTCTTTCGTTCTGATTTTCAACGCAGTGCGTATCTCATAGCTGAAGATTTTCCCATCTCCAACTTCACCGGTAAATGCCGCTTTCTGGATCGCATCAATGGTCTTTTTCTCCCATTCTTCTGATGAAACAACAATTTCGAACTTGATCTTTGGCTGCATCACAACATCTACTTCTGTACCTCGTACAAGTTTTTTGTAGCCTCGCTGTGCAGCATAACCCATAACCTGAGAAACTGTAATTCCATTCACATCAATTGCATTCAATGCCTCTTTTACATCCTCAAAAACTTCTTCTCTGACAATAGCTTCCACCTTAATCATCATATGGTCAATTCTCCTTTTCCTTTATGAATCCAGTCCGTTAAATGTTGGATATGCACTTTCACCATGCTCGGAAACATCCAGTCCGACTTTTTCTTCCTTTTCCTCAACGCGAAGCGGTGTAAAGATTCTTACAATTCCCAGACAGATCAATGTTCCACCTACTGCAACTGCAATCGTAATCAGAATTCCTGCGATCTGTGCAACAAACAGCTTATAATCTCCGTATAAAAGACCATTCCATTTTGCGACATCATTGATCGATCTGTTTGCAAATATTCCTGTTGAAATGCCGCCCCATACGCCTCCGATTCCATGACATCCAAATGCATCTAACGCGTCATCGATCATTAATTTCTTTTTAAGCAAGGAAATCGTAAAACAGCAAATCGGACTGACCAGTCCACCGATCAGGATCGCGGACCAGATTGGAACAAATCCTGCCCCCGGTGTAATGGCAACAAGTCCTACAACCAGACCTGTACACGCACCGACTAATGTCGGTTTTCCGTCCTTTATTACATCTATAATCATCCAGGAAAGCATTGCGCAGGCACTTGCAAATGCTGTTGTTAAAAATGCATGTGCAGCCAGTCCATTTGCTCCTAACGCACTTCCTGCATTAAAGCCAAACCAGCCGAACCATAAAATAAATGCCCCAAGTGCAACAAATGGAATGTTGTGCACACGATATGCAGTATTTTCATATCCTCTTCTTCTGCCAAGAACAATGGAAAATACCAATGCGCTCACTCCGGAACTGATATGTACCACATTTCCTCCTGCGAAATCAACGGAACCGATTTCCGCAAGGAAACCGCCCTGTCCCCATACCATGTGAGCCATCGGATAATAAACGATGATCGACCAGAATAACACAAACAGAAATAATGCTTTGAATTTTACCCTTCCGACAAGTGAACCGGTAATAAGCGCCGGAGTAATCATTGCAAACATCATCTGAAATGCGACAAATACAAGATGCGGAATCGTTTGTGCATATGGTCCTGCTTCATTCATATCAATTCCATTCAAACCAATCCATCGAAAATCTCCGATGATTCCACCATGATTTCCTCCAAAGGACAGGGAATATCCAAGCAAAATCCACATCACTACAGATAGTCCCATAATCGCGGTACATGACATCATCGTATTCACGACATTCTTTCTTCTTACCAGTCCGCCATAAAAAAAGGCTAATCCCGGTGTCATAAAAAAAACAAATGCTGTACAAATCAGCATAAAACCTGTATCACCTGTGCTCATTTTCATTTCCTCCTAAATAATCTGCATAAACAAAAAAGGCGCCAAAAGAATATTGCTATTCTTTTGACACCTTTGTCGAATCTGATATTAGCAGATTTCGATTGTTCATGCAATAGTTATTTAAGAAAATTATGATATTTCTATAATAAAATAAAATTTATCGACATTTTTCCCTTATTTTCTTAATTCGTCTCATTTTCCCAGTTGCAGAATTTTATAAATGCGCTATACTATGCATAAATAGTACCATTTCACTACAAAGGAGGGTATATACTATGCGTAAAAATTATGAGAAACCGGTAATTTCAATTCTCTCAGGAACATCGGAAGGTATTTATGCCGCCAGTGGATCTTCTGGCACATTAAATGTAGTTTATTCCGGTGTATGGGATCGTTGGACATCCGGTGGAAAAGGCTTGGCACAGGTTTCCTGGGATAAAATTAACGGAACGATTACTCTGACCGTAACCCTGAACGATTCCATCGATGATGCTGAAACAAACGATGCCACCGTCCAGAAAACAATATCCGGACGCACCGTAACCTTTACCTTTGCAAGCACTGCTACCAATCCGCTGACACTTGGCTTCCATCTAAACCATAATACCAGCATTGACAATCTTAAGATAGAAAGTTTTGACTATTCTGTAACCTAAAACATCTGTAAGGTACGCTCTCTGGTGAGTGCGATAAGCTGTCCCAAAAGCCTATTTAGCAAAACCCCCTCACACCTTGATTGATGTAAGGGGGTCTTCTATATAGACTGATTAACTCTCTATATTCTATTTGTTCTTCTGGGCAATCGCTGCCTGTGCTGCCGCAAGGCGGGCAATCGGAACACGGAACGGTGAGCAGGATACATAATCCAGTCCAATTTCATGACAAAACTCTACGGATGATGGATCTCCTCCATGCTCTCCACAGATTCCGCAGTGAAGATCTGGTCTGGAGGCTTTGCCTTTCTCAATTGCCATCTTCATCAGCTGTCCTACACCGGTCTGATCCAGTTTTGCGAACGGATCACTCTCAAAGATCTTGGCATCATAATAAGATTCCAGGAATTTACCGGCATCGTCACGTGAAAATCCGAATGTCATCTGTGTCAGATCGTTTGTTCCAAAGCAGAAGAACTCTGCTTCTTTTGCAATCTGGTCAGCAGTAAGACAGGCTCTTGGGATCTCGATCATGGTACCTACTTCATATTTAAGATCTATGCCGGCTTTTGCAATCTCCTCATCTGCAGTATCCACAACAATCTGTTTTACATACTTTAATTCTTTTACTTCCCCAATCAAAGGAATCATAATCTCCGGAACAAGATTCCACTCCGGATGTTTTCTGGCAACATTGATTGCAGCCCGGATAACTGCTGCTGTCTGCATTTTTGCGATCTCCGGATATGTAACTGCAAGACGGCATCCACGATGTCCCATCATAGGGTTAAATTCATGCAGACTGTCGATGATTGTCTTAATCTCCGCAACCGTCTTTCCTTTCGTATCAGCAAGTTTTTGAATATCAGCTTCATCTGTCGGAACAAATTCATGAAGAGGTGGATCAAGGAAACGAATCGTAACCGGATCTCCTTCCATAGCTTCATATAACTGTTCAAAATCGCCCTGCTGCAATGGAAGAATCTTTGCCAGTGCCTTTTCACGTTCCTCAACGGTGTCTGAGCAGATCATTTCACGGAATGCATCAATACGATCTCCTTCAAAAAACATATGCTCGGTACGGCAGAGTCCAATTCCTTCTGCACCAAGTTCACGTGCCTTTTTCGCATCTCTCGGTGTATCTGCATTGGTACGGACTCCCATTCTGCGATATTTATCTGCCCAGTCCATGACACGCTTAAATGTACCCGCTATTGTAGCGTCCACTGTTGCAATCTTTCCTTCGTATATATTACCGGTCGTACCATCGATGGAAAGCCAGTCTCCCTCATGGAATTCTTTTCCTGCAAGTGTGAAACGTTTATTCTCTTCATCCATTGCGATATCACCACATCCGGATACACAACAGGTTCCCATTCCTCGTGCAACAACAGCCGCATGGGATGTCATACCACCACGCACCGTCAGAATTCCCTGTGAAGCCTTCATTCCGGTAATATCCTCCGGAGAAGTTTCAAGACGTACCAGAATCACCTTCTCGCCTCTGTCTTTCCAGCTTTCTGCATCTTCTGCCGTGAATACAATCTTACCACAGGCTGCTCCCGGAGATGCTCCTAATCCTTTTCCGATTGGCGTAGCCTCTTTCAAAGCCTTCACATCAAACTGCGGATGCAACAATGTATCCAGATTACGTGGATCGATCATCGCAACAGCTTCCTCTTCCGTCTTATGTCCTTCATCCACAAGATCGCATGCGATCTGAAGTGCAGCCTGAGCTGTTCTTTTTCCATTTCTGCACTGAAGCATATATAATTTACGGTTCTCAACCGTAAATTCCATGTCCTGCATATCATGATACCGGTTCTCAAGAATCTCGCACACCTTTAAGAACTCTGCATATGCTTCCGGGAATTCCTGTTCCATCTGGGCAATCGGCATCGGTGTACGTACACCGGCAACGACATCTTCTCCCTGGGCATTCTTCAGGAATTCTCCCATCAGTTTTTTCTCTCCGGTTGCCGGATCACGTGTAAAAGCAACACCAGTACCAGACTCATCATTTAAGTTTCCAAATACCATCGGCATGACATTAACTGCCGTTCCCCAGGAATATGGAATATCATTATCTCTCCGGTATACATTTGCACGAGGGTTGTCCCAGGAACGGAATACAGCCTCTACCGCAAGCTTTAACTGTACAACCGGATCTGCCGGGAAATCTTCTCCCAGCTGTTTCTTATATTCTGCCTTGAACTGTTCTGCCAGCTTCTTCAGATCGGCTGCAGTCAGGTCAACATCGTATTTTACCCCTTTTACTTCTTTCATCTTGTCGATCAGCTGTTCAAAGTATTTTTTCCCGACTTCCATGACAACATCCGAAAACATCTGAATAAATCTTCTGTATGAATCGTATACAAAACGTTCAAATTCCGGATTCGGATTTGCAGCGATCATCGCTGCAACAACATCATCATTTAAGCCAAGATTCAAAATCGTATCCATCATTCCAGGCATAGAAGCTCTTGCTCCCGAACGAACGGATACAAGTAATGGATTTTTCAAGTCACCGAATTTCTTACCGTTGATCTCTTCCATCTTACTGATGTGATCCATAATCTGCCCCATGATCTCATCATTAATCTGTCTGCCATCATCGTAATATTTCGTACAGGCCTCTGTAGTAATCGTGAATCCCTGCGGTACCGGTAATCCAAGATTGGTCATTTCCGCTAAATTTGCACCTTTTCCACCAAGAAGTTCCCGCATATCAGCATTTCCTTCAGTGAACAAATAAACCCATTTGTTTGACATTCGACAATTCCTCCTATTAAATTATATTTTCTGTCGAATTAATTAGAACAATGTCCCAACTAATACATTATATATTGTGTGATATTTGTGCAATATCTCCACAAGCTTCATTGTATCACACTTCTTTCTTTTGGCAAGTAGTCATTTTTGTTTTTCTGCAAAAAAAGAAAGCAGCCAAAGCCGCTTTCTTTTTTGTCTATTCCAATAACAAATCCATCATATTCTCATATCCAGCGTCCGATGCCTGTCTGATATGTTTCACTCCCAGTTCTTTTAAAGCTTTCGTACACTGTGGTCCAATGGATATGCATTCCGGAAGTTCTTTCAGTTGGTCCGTCTTCCATCCTCCCAATACACGCTCTGCAGATGATGCACAGGTAAAAAGTAATGCATCATACTGCCGGTATGTCTGTTGTTTTATCTTCGTATCAAATGGAACTGTCATATTTTCATAGACATCGATTGCTCTGATATGGCAAAACTGCTCTAACAATTCCGAAAGATGGTCTCTTGCATTCTCCGCTTTCAGATACCAGATCCGATCTGTGTCACATACCTTTTCTTTCATGGCTTCTGCCAAAGACGTTCCATCATGCTGCAACGGAATAAAATCCGCACAGATTCCATAATCCTTTAACACTTTTGCAGTTGCATTTCCAACTGCCGCAATCTTCACATTGCCCAGTGCTCTTGTATCCAGGCCGCTGGAATACAGGCTTTCAAAAAATGAAGTGACACCATTTCTGCTTGTAAAAATCATCCAGTCAACCGATTGCAGTTCTTCTTTCCGAAATGTCAGCTGCTTTGATACGATCTCTCCAACGGTTACCTCATCCACCACTGCTCCCTGTTTTTTCAAAAGCCGTGTAAGTTTTGATTCACCGGTTCCAATTTTTGGCACAAGGTAATGTTTTCCAAAAAGTGGACCATTTTCAAAGAAATCCAATTCATCCCGAAGGTTCACAACATCACCAACCACAATAAGTGCAGGCGAAACGATCCCATCCTTCTTTGCCTTATCTGCTATATCAGCGATTGTTCCAATCGATGTTTTCTGTGCACAGCACGTTGCATTCGATATAACCGCCACCGGTGTATCGGACGGCATTTTTGCTTCCATCAGCTTATCCATCAGAGTTTTAAGCACACTAAGTCCCATCAGAAATACTTTGGTTTCTTTGCTCTTTGCCATCGATGCAAAATCAAGATCCGACAGTTCATCTTTCCTGCTGTGTGCAGTGACAACATGAAATCCATTCGAAATTCCCCGATGTGTGATCGGTATTCCGGCATACGCCGGTCCTGCAATTGCTGAAGTAATTCCCGGAATAACGGTAAAAGGAACTCCGTGTTCTTTTAAGAAAATTCCTTCTTCTCCTCCACGTCCAAAAACATAAACGTCTCCGCCCTTTAAACGGACAACGTGCTCATACTGCATTGCCTTTTCTACCAGAAGTTCATTGATCCGTTCCTGTGGCATCGTATGGTGATGATTTTCTTTTCCTACATAGATCCGTTCGCATTCCGGGTCTGCCTCTGCCAGAAGTTCAGGCGCGGCAAGCCGGTCATAAATAATACAATCCGCCTTCTGAATTGCCTCAAGGCCTTTTCTTGTAATGAGTCCGGGATCTCCAGGTCCTGCCCCCACAAGTGCTACATTTCCTGCAATCTTCCTGCGGATCTCCTTCGCTGCACATTTTGCAAGTTCTTTCGGATTATTGCCCTTCTGGTGTGAAAAAGCAATTCTGCTTCCATCCTCATTTCCATACATCGCATGTAATTCAAAGCTTCCATCTTCCGCTTTTCTGCATGCAGCTCCTACCGGGATATGACAATCTCCACCGATTTCTGCAAGAAATCCTCTTTCTGCAATCGCCTCTTCATTGGTGTCTGGATCTGCCAGAACATCCAGTTTTCTTTCAAGTTCTGTATGATCTGCCTTTATTTCAATTGCCAGAATTCCCTGCGCCGGAGCATGGATCATTTCTTCATCATCCAGATACTGTGTGATCACCTCTTCGAGCCCAAGTCTTTTCAATCCTGCTGCGGCAAGAACGATTCCATCCAGTTTCTGTTCCTGCATTTTGCGAAGTCTGGTATCAACATTTCCACGGATATCCACGATCTGAAGATCCGGTCTCATCGCCATAAGCTGAAATGCCCGTCTTTTACTTCCGGTTCCGATCACAGCATGCTCTCTTAGACTGCTAAGACTCTTTGCCTCTCTCAATATAAGAACATCTCTTGGATCTTCCCTCTTCCATGCCCTGGTAAAACACAGGCCCTCTTCCGGATATGCAGGCATATCTTTCATGCTATGTACACCGATCTGTATCTGATCATTTAAGATCTGATCTTCGATTTCTTTTACAAAAAGTCCTTTCGCACCGATCTGATTCAACGGGCGATCCTGTATCTGATCCCCCTTTGTACTGATGATTTTTAATTCGTACTCATCTTCCGGATATGCTTCTTTCATCTTCTTTTGAACGTATTTTGCCTGTACCAGTGCAAGTTTTGATCCTCGCGTTCCAATGATATATTTCATATTTCGGGTTTCCTTCCTCTTATATCTGAAAGAGCTCTTTTACAATTTCTTGATACTTATCCTGCTTTTCTCTGGTATCCAGCTGTTTTAATTCTTGGATCGGTTCTCTGAGAAGTCTGTGAAGTGATGCATTTAACACTTTTTTTATGATTTTCTGTTCTCTTGCAGAAAATTCAATCTTACGGTTCAGATATTCATAACTGTCCTGAACGATCTCATCACACCGGAGCTGTAAAGATTCTATCGTGGAATCCATCCGGCTGCTTAAAAGCCATTCTTTTGTCTCTTCGGTAGCTTCCTGGATCATGCCTTTGCTGATCTCCACAAGTCTTTCCCGTTCTTTCTGATTGTTCTCTACGATCTTACTTAGGAAATCAAGGTTCAGGATTGTTACATTTTCCCGCCCCTGTAATGCCGTGTCAATGTCACGTGGAGCTGCCAGATCAAGAAATGTAATCGAATGATCGGTAACCAGTTCATCCGCCCGCACAATCACATGTGGTGCGGATGTTGCAGATACAACGATATCGCATTTTTCCATGATCTGATAACGCTGTTCAAATTCTACAACCGTCAGTTGTGGGAATTCCTGTAATAACTCCTTCGCATGTGCTGTTGTCCTGCTGCAGATCATTACATTTCCAGCACCATATTCATACAGGTAATGAAGTGCAAGTGTCGATGTTTTTCCGCTTCCGATCACAAGAACCGTCTTTCCTTCTATTTGGCATACTTTCTCCAGCTGCTGAATTCCAACATAACTTACCGATAATGGTCTTTCGCTTATTTTTAATTCTGTCTTGATCTTTTTCGCACAGGTTACAGCATCACGGACAATCTTATTCATTTCTTTTCCGCTGTATCCCATTGCCTTCGAAAATTCCAGAGCGTCTTTTACCTGTCCCAGTATCTGATCCTCTCCAAGTACCAGCGATTCCAGTCCCGCCGCAATGCGGAACAGATACTCGATCGCTTCATTCCCATCCAGCGTAAGCAGCAGATCTTTCAGCTGTACTTCCTGAAATGTATCAAGATACAGCTTTTTTACTGCCTCTTTTTCTTCTGCCTTCCGATATAAAAAATATACCTCGCTCCGGTTGCAGGTTGATAATATCATACACTGCTCAATCCCGATTTTTTCAGCATTCTGGAAAAAGTCGATCTTGTCAACATCGGTAAAAGATGTCTTATCCCGAATATCCAATGGTGCATTTTTATAATTGATTCCTATATATCCAAATCTCATGGATTTCCTCCTGATGTCATACCGCTTTTATCTACTCATGCATGTTTTCCATACATTCCTGCAGTAATCTGCATGTACGTGTGATATCTTCATCGGTATGTGCATCAGATACAAACATTGCCTCAAATTGCGAAGGCGCCATGTAAATATCATGATCCAGCATAAATCCAAAATACTGTGCATATGCGTTCAAATCAGAACGAACCGCGTCTTCATAATTTTTCACGCCTCCCGGAGTAAAGAAAATGCTCATCAGAGAGCCGATCTGGTTGACGGATACTTTATCACCTGCTGCATTTCTTACTGCATCTGCAAGTTTTTTCGTTTTCTCTTCCAGGCGCTTGTAGATTGCCGGATCATTCTTTAATATTTTTAATGTTTCGATTCCGGCAGCAGTTGCAATCGGATTTCCGGATAATGTTCCAGCCTGGTATACCGGTCCGTCCGGAGAAATCATACGCATAATATCTTCTCTTCCACCATAAGCACCAACCGGCATTCCACCTCCGACAATCTTGCCGAGTGTCGTCAGATCCGGTGTTACATGGAAATACTGCTGTGCACCGCCAAGTGAAAGCCTGAATCCGGTAATTACCTCATCAAAGATCAGAAGTGCTCCATATGCCTCTGTAATCTCTCTGAGGAAAGGAAGGAAATCATCCTCCGGAAGTACAACTCCCATATTTGCGGCAACCGGTTCCACAATAACAGCTGCAATCTCATCCGGGTTTGCCTGAAACAGTTCTTTTACAGATTCCTTGTCGTTATATGCCGCAACCAGTGTGTGTTTTGTATAATCAGCTGGCACTCCCGCACTGTCCGGAACCGATGTTGTAAGCGCTGCAGATCCGGCTTTTACAAGAAGTCCATCCGAATGTCCATGATAACATCCCTTAAACTTAATGATTTTGTCTCTTTTCGTATATCCCCTGGCACAGCGGATCGCACTCATAACCGCTTCCGTTCCCGAACTTACCAGACGGCTGACCTCCATAGACGGCACCAGTTCTGCGATCAGCTCTGCAATTTCAACTTCTCTTGGTGTTGGTGCACCAAAGGTAAGTCCCATATCGCACGCTTCTTTTACTTTCTCGATCACACGAGGATCGGCATGACCAAGGATTCCAGGTCCCCAGGAACATACATAGTCGATCATTTCATTGCCATCTACATCGGTGATTCTGTCACCTTTTGCAGATACCATAAATCTCGGAGTACGGCCCACTGCCCCAAATGCACGAACCGGACTGTTTACTCCTCCCGGAATCCGGAGTTTTGCTGCTCCGAAATACATTTTTGATTTTGTATCTGTTTTCTTATCCATATAAACCTCTTCTTGCTCTTTTTATTTTTCTTCTTTGATCCAGCGCGCAACATCGAGTGCATGATATGTAATGATCATCTTTGCACCTGCACGTTTTAAACCGACCATATTTTCCATAACGATCTTCTTCTCGTCGATCCAGCCATTTTCAGCAGCCGCTTTCACCATTGCATATTCTCCGCTGACATTGTATGCAACGATTGGAATATTGTAATTCAGTGATATTTCCTTAATGACATCCATGTAGGCAAGCGCAGGCTTTGCTATGATCATATCTGCACCTTCCAAGATATCTTCCTCAACCTCTCTGAGCGCTTCCTGTCCGTTTGCAGGATCCATCTGATAAGTTTTCCGGTCTCCAAATCCCGGTGCCGAATGTGCCGCATCACGGAATGGTCCGTAGTATCCGGAAGCAAATTTCGCACTGTAGGAAAGAATCGGAATATTGATAAATCCATTCTCATCAAGTGCCTCACGGATTGCAGCGACGCGCTTATCCATCATATCACTTGGTGCAATAATATCTGCACCAGCCTGTGCGTAAGTAACTGCAGCTTTTGCAAGAAGCGGCAGTGTTTCGTCATTTAAGATCTCTCCGTCACGGATCAGTCCACAATGGCCATGGGATGTGTACTCACACAGACATACATCTGCAATTACTAAAAGATCCGGGTATTCTTTTTTCATCAAGCGGATTGCTTCCTGAACGATTCCGTGCTCATCATATGCACCGCTTCCCACTTCATCCTTATGATCGGGAATACCAAACACAAGTACTGCATTTATTCCAGCTTCCACGACACGGTCAAGTTCCTCACCGATACGATCCAGGGAATACTGATAGATTCCCGGCATCGATTCCACCGGATTACATATATTTTCTCCTGCGATCACAAAGACCGGATAAATCAGTTCATCAATTCTGACATGTTCTTCCCGAACCATGCTCCGCAAAGCTTCTGTTCTTCTTAATCTTCTTGTTCGATCCATTTTTCACGACTTCTTTCTGTATTTTTCTATGATCTTATCTATTTGTTTTCTGTCCGGAAGTTCTTCCTGTTCCAAAAACATCTCCAGAATCTTCCGGTACACCTGTTTTCTGTTTTCTTCTCCTTCAACTGCCTGCTTCACTTCCGCCCTGACACTGCCAAGGAGTTCTGTAAGTTCTCCCAGTGGTTCATTTAAAACAGTCTTCGTTTCATCCTTTAAGTACTGGGTGATTACCGGACTTTTCCCACTGCTTGAAAACGCAGCCACCAGATTCTGTTCTTTTATGTATGACGGAAAGATAAAGGTGCAGTCTTCAATCTGATCCACGGCATTCACCGGGATTCCCTTTGTTTTACATGTTTCCGCAATCTCATGATTCAGCACCGGATCATCCGTTGCTGCTATTACAAGCGTCTGATGCTCCAGATCACGTTCCTCATAATCCCGCTCGATCAGTCTGACACTTTCTGTCTTTCTGATTTTATCACATATTTTTGAGGCAATGACTGTAACTTTTGCTTCAAAATCATTCAACACGCATACTTTTCGATATGCGACCCTGCCACCACCTATGATCAGGCATTCTTTCTCTTTCAGATCCACAAACATTGGAAAATATGCCATATCTGTCCCTTTCTGCAAAAAATGCATACATCCTCTGACAGCTTCAGGTGATGTATGCATTTCTTTCTCTATTGATTACGCCTGTAACCTGTCATCTTTAGAAAGTGAATTTCTCTGCAAAATATGCATCCAGGTCTGCAATCTTAATACGTTCCTGTTTCATGGTATCACGATCACGTACCGTAACTGCTCCATCTTCTTCGGAATCAAAGTCATAAGTAACACAGAATGGAGTACCGATCTCATCCTGTCTGCGATAACGTTTACCAATTGTTCCTCTGTCGTCAAATTCACAGTTGTATTTCTTGGACAACTGGGCAAAGACTTTCTCTGCACCCTCATTTAATTTCTTGGATAATGGAAGAACACCTACTTTGATTGGTGCGATTGCAGGATGGAAATGGAATACGGTTCTTACATCTCCGCCTTCTAACTCTTCCTCATCATAAGCAGAGCATAAGAATGCGAGTACCACACGATCTGCTCCAAGTGAAGGTTCAATAACATATGGGATATATTTCTCACCCTTTGCATCATCAAAGTATGTAAGATCCTGTCCGGATACATTCTGATGCTGTGTAAGGTCATAATCGGTACGATCTGCGATTCCCCATAATTCGCCCCATCCAAATGGGAATAAGAATTCGATATCTGTTGTTCCCTTTGAGTAGAAACATAATTCCTCTGCAGAATGATCACGCAGTCTCATCTCATCCTCTTTGATTCCAAGAGAAAGTAACCAGTCACGGCAGAATGCTCTCCAGTACTGGAACCATTCCATATCCGTTCCAGGCTCACAGAAAAACTCTAATTCCATCTGTTCAAACTCTCTGGTACGGAATGTAAAGTTACCCGGTGTGATCTCATTACGGAATGATTTACCGATCTGTCCGATACCAAATGGAATCTTCTTGCGTGATGTTCTCTGAACGTTTTTAAAGTTAACAAAGATTCCCTGAGCTGTTTCCGGTCTTAAATATACTGTATTTTTAGCATCTTCCGTAACACCCTGGAATGTTTTGAACATCAGGTTAAACTGACGGATATCTGTAAAATTGTGTTTTCCACAGCTTGGACATGGTACATTATGTTCTTCGATAAAGTTCACCATCTTCTCGTTGGACCAGCCATCTACAGAACCATCTAATTCAATACCATTTGCTCCTGCGAAATCCTCGATCAGTTTGTCTGCACGAAAACGTTCGTGACACTCTTTACAATCCATAAGAGGATCAGAAAAACCTCCAAGATGACCGGAAGCAACCCATGTCTGCGGATTCATAAGAATTGCACAGTCCACACCAACGTTATATGGGTTCTCCTGAATAAATTTCTGCCACCATGCTCTCTTTACATTATTTTTAAGTTCTACGCCCAGGTTACCATAATCCCATGTATTTGCTAATCCGCCGTAAATCTCAGATCCCGGATAAACAAATCCTCTTGCTTTTGCTACCTGTACGATTTTGTCCATGGTTTTTTCCATAACATGTTCCTCTCATTCTCTATAATATTGTTTGCTTTTATTTATATATAATATATGTGTATACATTGGAAAACTCATCCGAGGTATCTTCGTTCTCTTCCTCTTCCGGGAAATCAAATGTAACCGAAGTTTCCTCTTCTGTTCCGGTCAGCATCTCATCGTCATCCACACTTCCGGATTCCTCAGTCTCTGTCACTTCGGTAACTGCTTCTGCAGCTTCCGTCTCCTGTGTCCCGGCTTCGCTTTCCTCTGCTTTGCTTAACAGATTCTGCCCTTCCCGGATTGAAACAGTACTTTTATCCTTCAGTGACGTATTCTGTGTCGAAAGATAACAGATCTTTCCTTTCACATTTACATCCAGATTTGCTTTCACGATCACAACCTTTAAATCATCGTCCAGAAACTCAGAGGAGTCAACCGCCTCTCCTGCTTTTCCATCTTTTACCGATGCAAATTCTGTATCAAAACGGTAACCTGCGGCAAGTGCCTCCGCAATTGTTCCCGTAAAGAGCTCTTCTCCATTAAATCCACTGTATGCTTTTGCATCCTTATATTCCAGCGTCAGTACCGCTGAATTATCTTTTACGGAAAGTTCTTTTAACTTTACTGTATTTTTGCCATTTTCAGATGTATATTTGTCAATGGTTTCATTTACATATTTCTCAAGTCCATCTTTGTCATAGGTATTTTCGTCAAAATCCTCAACATCGGTAGAAACGATCTTACCATGCTTTTGCACGAATACTGTACTTTCCTCTGCGGAATAAGATGTTCCACAGCCCGCCAGCATTGTCACACATAAAGCAATCACAAGACAGATTGCCGAATACTTCTTCATGTCTTCCTCCCAGCTATATGTTCTGATACGTTCTGCCTGCAAAAACTTGCATACACTACCGCGTCAGTCCATGCTATTATACACTTTTCATTATCTGATTTCAACCGCAAGCTTATGATTCCGCGGAATTCTCCCGCGTACTCATCGCCCACAATTCTTTCTGCTGTTTCAAAATCTCCATCGATTTAAAACGATGATGCACATACTGATCCATATATTCTTTCATGATCTGCGTAAGTTCAACAAGAACTTCATCGGACAACCGAAAAGAATACAGCCGCTCAATCGAAGAAGATACAATATACTGAAGCGCGTAACGCGTCGATTCCGAAATCAGCATTCCAGGAACCAGCTTCCCGCAGGTACTGCAAAATGTCCCGCCTCTTTTCACAGAAAAAATATTCAGATTTTCTGTTTTGTGGCAATGCATACAGGAAAACACGTCCGGTCCTTCACCGTTTACCGTCAGAGCTTTCAGTTCAAAAACAATCTTTACCAGCTGATTTTTATATGCGCTGCTTTCCAATGCCCGAAGCGACTGATAAAGCAGCTTCAGCATATCTTTTTCATCGTTGTTCTCCTGACAGAAATACTCCGCAAATTCCAAAAAATAAAAGCCATAGTATACGGCCTCAAGATCCATCGTCAGATCACGAAAATAATTATGTATCGATGCTTTCGAAAGATTATATGCAGTTTTTCCTTCAAACAGTTCAAATTCACCAAAAGAAAAAGGATTCGTCGCAGCAAGGAGCTGGCTGTTTGGCCGTCTTGCTCCTCTCGCAAATGCTGTGATCTTTCCTCTTTCTTTGGTCAATATCGTTATTCGTTTGTCATATTCTCCGATCGGCATAGCCGTTAAGACCATGCCGGTCAGTACCACCTGTTGTGACATACTTTTTCATCTTTCTTCCTGCCGGCTCTGCTGATCCGGCGTCCATGCATTTGTTTCCAATACTTCCTGCCGGTTTGGCCCGCCTTTGTCCATTTTGTCTGTACAATAATTCAGATAATCGGTAACTTTTCCCGTCTGCCAGAATACATCCCAGGTTTTCTCCATCGCTTCATCCTCCATCCATCCCATGTATTATGTGGATTTACTAATAGGATTCGCTTTCCCGGTAATACTATCCTCGTGAAAAATTGGAAACCGGCACTTTTTAGTCTTCTTCCCGATATCCAAAGTTCTTAATCAAAAAGTCACTGTCCCTCCAGTCTTTCTTAACCTTGACCCAGAGTTTCAGATTGACCTGTGCATCCAGAAGTCTTTCCATCTCATATCTTGCATTTGTTCCAATCTTCTTCAACATGGAACCCTGTTTTCCGATAATGATTCCTTTATGGGAATCTTTCTCACAGACAATCGTTGCATCAATGTCAATGATATTCCCTTTTTTTCTTTCCTTCATCTGATCGATTGCTACAGCAATTCCATGTGGTATCTCGTCATTCAACGCATGAAGTGCTTTTTCACGAATGATCTCCGCACAGATTGCTCTCTCCGGCTGATCCGTGATCGTATCTTCATCATAAAACTGTGGTCCGTATGGAAGATATTTAAAAATGCTGTCGATCACATCATCCGTATTCTGTCCGCGAAGTGCAGAAGTTGGAATAATTTCCGCAAAATCATAAATTTTGCGGTATGTGTCAATGTATTCCAGAATCTTTTCTTTTTCGACAGTGTCCACCTTATTGATCACTAAGATCACAGGTGTCTTTACCTTTTTGAGCTGTTCCGCAATATGCTGTTCTCCTGCCCCGATAAAATTCGTAGGCTCAACCAGCCACAGAACAACATCGACTTCATTTAAGGTCTTCTCTGCAACGTTGACCATATATTCACCCAGTTTGTTTTTCGCTTTGTGGATTCCAGGCGTGTCCAGAAAAATGATCTGTCCACGATCCATGTCTGTATATACGGTCTGAATACGATTTCTCGTTGTCTGCGGTTTGTTGGAGGTGATTGCGATCTTCTGTCCGATGAGTCGATTCATCAATGTAGATTTTCCAACATTTGGTCTGCCAATAATTGTAACAAATCCTGATTTGAAACTTTCGTTCATATTTTCTTCCTTTTCTCTATCTGTTCTTTATTATAAACTTGTTACTTTATCAAATAACTGTGCTTCCTTTTGAATTGCATCCTCATTACCGATCACACATATGGATGGATCCTGAAGAACTGACTGGATCATATCTGCAAGTGCACGGATGTCCTCAGCAGTTGCATTTCTTACTTCATCTCTGTCTTTCTGAAGCATTTCCTCGGTCAGATTCTGGAGATATGCATTCATGGATCGTGCTCCTTTTCCTTCCGGATAAAGCGGAGTATCCATGCTGCTGAATGTTCCGATGATATATTTTGTCATATCTCTCTCATCTGCCTGGAATTCACGCAGATATTTTGGAATACCATCATAGATTTCTAATGTCTTTAACAGATTCGGATCACGATAAGACACAAAATATGTCTCTCCTGAACGGAAAAATCCACTCATGCATCCATATGCTCCACCTTTTACCCTGACATTAATCCAGAGATAATCATAGCTGAGGATCAGTTTCAGGATGCGTAATGCTCCAGTGTAATGATAACCGTGATCTGCAAAATTACCTACTTTGGCAACATACTGGATCTGTGAAGCGTCTGTAAATGCCTCATTGCTTCTCGCAAGTGAAATTCTGGCTGCTTCGTGAGCCTTTTTGCCTGCAGGCTGCTTCTGCAATGCCTCTTTCAGAATCGGTTCTGCATATTCAAAAGCTGCCTGATCTCCGGTAAAACTGATCAGAAGTCTCTCTGTTCCAAAGATTTGATCGATCAGCTGTTTTAATTTTGCGATCAGGGTCTGTTTTTTCTCATCAAAATGCTCTTCCAGATCTTTTACTGTTTCGTAATATGTGATTCCGTTTGTCGCATCCAGATAATATGCGTACTCTGAGAATCCGGCAAGCGCTCGCATCGAAGAAACGGAATGTCCTGCACTGCTTAAGCTCTGCTGCAGTCTTGCCTTGCTCTGCGCCAGAATCTCATATAAACGCTTCTCATCGTTCATGTTTGAGGAAAGCAGGATCTCGTTTACAATGGACATAGTTTCTTTCAGGCTGCTCTCCAGTGTCTTGATCCTTACTTCAAATTTCACCTGAAGTGTAGCTTCTTTCTCTCCATTCGGATAGATTCCCATTCCGCAGTTGATTCCACCGGAATAAATATTGATGGCGTTTGCAAGATCTGCATACGTATATGTTTTTGTATCTACATATCCGAGAAGTGCTTTTAAAACTCCAAGATACGGAATATCTTCCGCCGGAATATCCGACACATCGTACATCAGTGTCAGATAATCAATTCCATTTGTCGCAACATCATGGCAGATTGTTTTTATTCCGGATATCTGTTTTTCAATATTGCTGAGTGGAAGGATTTCCTTTCTCATATCCTCTCTGGAAAGCATTGGAATCTTTTCCAGTTCTTCTTTCGGAGAAGGCTCTTCCTGGTATTCTTTCAGATGTTTTGTGTCTTCGATCAGCTGATCGATTTCCTCATCCGAAAGACTGTTTTTGTATTCTGCAAGCTTTTCTTCCAGTTTCTGATCCATCTTCGCATTCAGGCCTTTTTCCGGAACGATCGTAACGATTGCAGCATGTTTGTTATTCAAAAGATATTCTTCGATCAGATTTTCGAAATAACCGGTGTCCACCTGTTCTTTCAGGAAACGGAATGTATCAAGACACTGCAGATGCATAAATGGTTCCATATCCTCAAACAGCCAGCTGTCCAGGCACTGGATACCATAAAGCAGTCCTTTCGGGAACTGTCCAAAATCAGCCTCACGGAAACGGAATTCCGAACTGTTGATTCCTGCAAGCAGCGCTTCCCGGTTGATGCCATTCTTTACAAGATCCTTTAATGTCTTCTGAATAATCTCTAAAAACTGCTCCTTTTCGGAAGCATTGGCATTTTTCGCAACGATCGAAAATACCGGCTGAAGTGATCCGCTGTCAAACCCTCCGGAAATATCTTTTCCAATTCCCGCATCAATCAGCGCTTTCTTTAATGGTGCTCCAGGTGCACTTACCAGCGCATAATCTAAAATATCAAACGCCTGATACAGCTTACGGTCAAGCACATTAGCCACGCTCACATTATAGGACAAATACGTTTTATTCTCTTCACTCTCTCCTGCAGAGATTGGATATTTTGTTGTCACATCCACTTTCTCATCAAACGCTTTCTGAAGCGGAATTGTAGAATCAAGTTCAATTCTGTCGTATCTGCTCAGATACTCTTTATCCATCCAGTCAAGTTTCTCTGCCATATCCATATCTCCGTAGAGATAAATATATGAATTTACCGGATGATAATATCTTCTGTGGAAATTCAGATATTCTTCATACGTCAGATCCGGAATATGTTCCGGATTACCACCCGAGTTCTTGCTGTACGTATTATCCGGATATAATGCACGGTAAATCTCCTGCTGCAGGATTTCATCCGGTGAAGAATAGGCTCCTTTCATCTCATTATATACAACACCGTTTATGGTAACCAGTGCATCTTTGGATTCGAGCTCGTAATGCCAGCCTTCCTGTTTGAAAATCTCTTCATGTTTATAAATATTCGGATTAAATACCGCATCCATATAAACATCCACAAGATTCTGGAAATCCTTGTCATTGCAGCTTGCAACCGGATAAATTGTCTTGTCCGGATAAGTCATGGCATTTAAAAACGTATTTAATGATCCCTTGACCAGCTCTACAAACGGGTCCTTGACCGGGAATTTCTGTGAACCGCAAAGTACCGTATGTTCGATAATATGCGGAACTCCCGTTTCATCCTCCGGTGGCGTACGGAATCCGATATAAAATACTTTATTTTCATCTGTATTTGAAATCACGGCCACACGTGCGCCGCTCTTTTTATGCCTTAAAATATAACCTGTCGACTGTATATCAGTAAGGTTCTCTGTTTTTAATATCTCGTATGCTTTTAATTCTGATAACTGCATTTCATTTCCTCCTATTGATTTTATGATTATATCCCATTTTCCATGTTTTCACAACAAAAAAGGAGCCATCCATCGGGATGACTCCAGGTTACAGTCTATATTTGATTAATTCAGACGAGTAACGTTTGCTGCCTGTGGTCCTTTGTCCCCATCAACAACTTCAAATTCTACCTGCTCGCCATCTTTTAATTCTTTAAATCCATCCATATTTAATGCTGAAAAATGTACAAATACATCTTTTCCTGCCTCATCTGAGATGAAACCATAACCCTTTTTGGCGTTAAACCATTTTACTGTTCCCTGTTGCATAACTTTAAAAACCTCCTAATACAATAATGCCAAGAACATAATTTGTTCACAAGATTTAGACTAGCACATTTTACGAATTATGTCAACACAATCCTAATATGTATTGTATAATGTGTATAAATTTTCTCATGAATTTTTGACCTGGACATCCAGTTGCGGATAAGGGATCGAAATTCCATTCTCATCCAGCGCATTCTTGATATTTTCTGTCATTCTCCATTTTGCAGTCCAGTAATCTGATGTTTTTACCCAGACATGGATTCCCATATTAACAGAACTGTCTGCCAGTTCTGATACAAAAACATCTTTTGCTTCTTCTGTAAGCACTGCCGGCTCCGATGCGATCACCTGCTCTAATACCTTTTTCACCTTCGCCAGATCGGACTCATATGCAACTCCGACGACAATATCCACACGCCGTTTTTCCATTCTTGTCACATTGGTAATGCTGCTGTTTGAAAGAGAGCCGTTCGGGATCAGGATCATACGGTTGTCGATGGTAAGAAGCTTCGTATAATAGATCGTAATTGCGGAAACCGTTCCCTCATCTCCACTTCCGTTATCAATGATATAATCCCCTACTGCAAACGGTTTTAATAAAAGGATCAGAACGCCTCCTGCAAAATTCTGTAAGCTTCCCTGAAGCGCAAGTCCTACTGTAAGTCCTGCAGAACCAAGCACTGCAACAACCGAACCAGTTGTAACTCCAAACTGTGACAGAATAATCATACATAATACAAAATAAAGCGCATATTTCACAAGGGAGCACAAAAAGGTAATGACACCTGTTTCGGTATTTCCTTTTTCCATCGTTTTGCGCAGCATCTTTACAATGACGCCAATGACTTTGATTCCCACCAGTAAGATTACCACTGCAATCACTAGCTGGATCAGAAAACTCAAAAGATCCGGAAGTATATTTTTAAAATATGTGACAACCACTCCAGGATTCTCTGTAATTTCATTGATTGCGGTTTCCTCTGTTCCCAGAACCGTCAATATTGTATTACGATACATTTTGTGACCTCCTATCAGCCTTTTATGTTTATTCCCTATCTTAACATAAAACTTCCCCGCATGAAAAGAAGAAAAATCTGCCTTTCGATGCGGGGAATAAACGTACCTCTTATTTAATTACACGAACTCTGAGTACACCGTCAATTGCCTTTAATTGATTAACAACTTCCTCGGTAACCGGAGAATCTACATCGATCAATGCGTATGCATAATCTCCTTTTCCTTTGTTCGTCATATCAGCCACATTGATATCTGCATCTCCAAGGATGGTAGAGTACTGACTGATCATTCCTTTTACATTCTTATGAAGAATTCCAATACGTCCTGCAGTCAGACATGCTCCCATGTTACAATCCGGGAAGTTTACAGAATGAACGATATTACCATTTTCCATATAGTCACGGATCTCGCGGACTGCCATGATTGCACAATTGTCTTCTGACTCTGCTGTGGATGCGCCAAGATGAGGGGTAACGATGCATCCTTTTGCGCCAACTGTTGTTGTATTCGGGAAATCAGATACGTATTTCTTGATCTTTCCTGCTGCAAGTGCGTCAACCATTGCTTCCTCATCAACCAGAAGATCTCTTGCAAAGTTTAAAACAATTGCTGTAGGTTTCATCATTGCAATTGCATCTGCATTTATCATCTTCTTTGTTGAATCCAGAAGTGGAACATGGATTGTAATGATATCGCACTCTTTATAAATATCTTCCACATTGCTGATATGTTTTACGCTTCTTGAAAGATTCCATGCTGCATTTACGGAGATATATGGGTCATATCCATATACATCCATTCCCATATGTACTGCTGCATTGGCAACCAGAACACCGATTGCTCCAAGACCGATCACACCAAGCTTCTTGCCGGAAATCTCAGTTCCTGCAAAGTTCTTTTTCTGTTTCTCGGCAGTTTTTGCAATGTTCTCATCAGACTGGTTTGCAAGACACCAGTCGATTCCGCCTACGATGTCTCTGGATGCATAAAGCATTCCTGCAAAAACAAGTTCTTTTACACCATTGGCATTTGCTCCCGGTGTATTGAAAACAACGATACCTTTTTCTGCACATTTATCCAGTGGAATATTATTTACTCCGGCTCCGGCTCTTGCGACTGCAAGAAGATCATCCGGAAGATCCAGATCATGCATTGCTGCACTTCTTACGAGTGCTGCCTGTGCATCTTTTAAATCGTCTACTTTTTTGTATTCATCAGAGAAGAGGTCTAAACCAACTCCTGCAATTGGGTTTAAGCATGTATACTGATACATATTACGCATTCTCCTCCTCAAACTTCTTCATAAATTCTACAAGCTTCTCAACGCCCTCTTTTGGCATTGCGTTGTAGATGGATGCTCTCATTCCGCCTACGGTACGATGACCTTTCAGGTTTTCAAATCCAGCTTCTTTTGCTTCTGCAACAAATTTTGCATCCAGATCTTTGTCTCCTGTAACGAAAGGAACGTTCATGAGTGAACGGTCTTCTTTCCGTACCGTTCCCTTGAACAGTTTGCTCTGATCCAGGAAATCATATAAGATCTTGGCTTTCTCTTCATTGCGTTCTTTCATAACAGAAAGTCCGCCCATCTTCTTTAACCATTTAAATACTTTACCACAAATGTAAATGTTATAGCATGGTGGTGTATTGTAAAGGGAATCTGCATCTGCCTGTGTCTTCCATTTCAGAAGTGTTGGTGTTCCAGGAAGTACATCATCTGTAATCAGATCCTCACGGATAATTGCGATTACCACACCTGCCGGTCCAACGTTCTTCTGAACACCGCCGTAGATTACACCATATTTTGTTACGTCTACAGGCTCAGATAAGAAGCATGAGGAAACATCTGCAACAAGAAGTTTTCCTTTTGTATTTGGGAGCTTTTTATATTTTGTTCCGTAAATTGTATTATTTTCACAAATATATACATAATCCATATCATCGGTGATTGGAAGATCGGAACAATCCGGAATATAGGAAAAAGTCTCGTCAGCCGACGAAGCAAGTTCCACAGCCTCACCATAAATTTTAGCTTCCTGAAATGCTTTCTTAGCCCACTGACCAGTAATGATGTAGCCTGCTTTACGGTTCTTCATAAGGTTCATAGGAACCTCAGCGAAAAACTGGGAAGCACCACCCTGTAAGAATAAAACTTTATAATTATCAGGGATATTCATTAATTCTCTCAGATCAGCTTCTGCTTCTTTGATAATGTTATCGTATACTTTGGATCTGTGGCTCATCTCCATTACCGACATTCCACTTCCTCTGTAATCTAACATTTCATCAGCAGCTTCCTGTAAAACTTCTTCAGGTAAAACTGCCGGACCTGCAGAGAAATTATAAACTCTACTCATTTCCAACTTCCTCCTCATATATTCTTTATTTACTCGTAAAAATGAATTTCATTAACAGGTACTTTTATTTAGTCCCTTGTTAATTGTTTAACACTTTATCACAATAGTGTAAAAAATTCAAGTACCTATTTGTTTTTTTGTTTTTCTAATAAATCCTGCTCGTCAAATGATTCATTGATTGGAGCTCCCGGTGCAACCATCGGCCATACTTTGTCATCTGAATCGATAATGCAGTCTATCACATATGGTTTCTTCGCCTGAAGTGCTTCTGTAAATGCTTCCGCAAACTCCTGCTGTGTAGTTACACGTTTTGCCTCTGCCCCCATTGCCTCTGCAAGGCGGACATAATCCACACCATCATCAAGAACCGTCGCCGAATAATGCTTCTCATAGAAAAGTGTCTGCCACTGGCGTACCATTCCAAGTACATGATTGTTCACAATCACCTCAATAAGAGGCAGCTTTTCTCTTGATGCCGTTGCAAGCTCATTCATGTTCATACGGAAACATCCGTCGCCGGCAATATTAATGACCTGTTTATCCGGATTGGCGGTCTGCGCACCGATTGCTGCTCCAAGACCATATCCCATTGTGCCAAGTCCGCCTGATGTAAGGAGTGTTCTTGGTCTGGAATATTTATAGTACTGTGCAGCCCACATCTGATGCTGGCCTACCTCTGTAACCATGATTGCATCTCCATGTGTCATCTCATAGATTTTCTCAATGACAAACGGACCGCTTAATCCTTCTTTGTTATAAGTCATCGCATATTTTTTATTATATTCTGCGATATGCTGCATCCATTCCGTATGTTTCTGTGGCTCAAGTTCGTCATTCAGACGTTTCAGAATCTCTTTTACATCTCCGATCACACTTGCATCCACAATAATATTTTTATTTACCTCTACCGGATCAACATCAAATTGAAGGATCTCAGCCTGATCTGCGAAGAAATTCGGATTGCCGATTACACGGTCTGAAAAACGCACACCGATTGCGATCAGAAGATCACATTCGCTGACTCCGAGATTGGATGTTTTTGTACCATGCATTCCAAGCATTCCTGTATAATTCGCAGAGGTTCCATCATATGCGCCTTTTCCCATCAATGAATCACATACCGGTGCATCCATCTTTTCCACAAATGTTTTAAGTTCCTCACTTGCGCCCGAAATAACAGCGCCTCCACCTACAAAAATATATGGTTTTTTTGCTTTACGCAGCATTGCAAGTGCAGTGTCAAGATTCTCTTTTGTAATCGTATTTGTGATTCTCTCCGGAATTTTCGGGCTTACTGCCGTATATTCTGTTGTCTGAGCCGTAATATCCTTTGGAATATCAACAAGAACCGGGCCTGGTCTTCCCTTTCTTGCAATCTGAAAAGCTCTCCGGATCGTATCAGCAAGTTTTGTAACATCCTTTACAATAAAATTATGCTTTGTGATCGGTGTTGTAATACCAGCAATATCGATTTCCTGGAAGCTGTCTTTTCCAAGTAACGGAACGGTAACATTACAGGTAATTGCAACCATCGGCACAGAATCCATATACGCAGTTGCGATTCCCGTAACCAGGTTCGTAGCACCAGGACCCGAGGTTGCAAAGCAGACCCCGACCTTTCCTGTGCTTCTTGCATATCCATCTGCAGCGTGAGACGCTCCCTGTTCATGAGAGGTCAGTACATGTCTGATCTCGCTGCTATGCTTATATAATTCATCGTAAACATTTAAAATTGCACCGCCTGGATATCCGAAAACAGTATCCACGCCCTGCTCTTTTAAGCATTCAATTATGATCTCTGCTCCTGTTAAATTCATCGTCTAACCCTCTTTATCTATATATGATTATTTTTCAAGAGAAAGAACTGCTCCTCTATTTCCAGATGTAACCAGGGAAGCATAACGTGCCAGGTATCCGGTTGTCACTTTTGGCTCTCTTGGCTGCCATTTTGCTTTTCTCTCTGCAAGGACTTCATCCGGAACATCCAGATTCAGTGTCATCTCCGGAATATTGATCTTAATAATATCGCCTTCTTCCACCAGTGCGATCGGACCTCCGACAGCAGCTTCCGGTGAAACATGACCAATCGAAGCACCTCTTGAAGCACCGGAAAAACGACCGTCTGTAATGAGTGCAACGGAAGATCCAAGTCCCATTCCTGCAATTGCAGAAGTTGGATTCAGCATTTCTCTCATTCCAGGACCGCCTTTTGGTCCCTCGTAACGAATTACAACAACATCGCCTTCCACGATTTTTCCGCCTTTGATTGCAGCGATTGCATCTTCTTCACAGTCAAATACTCTTGCAGGACCTTCGTGTACCATCATTTCATCCACAACAGCCGAACGTTTTACAACACCGCCATCCGGAGCCAGATTGCCTTTTAATACTGCAAGACCACCTGTCTTGGAATATGGATGGTCAACCGGACGGATAACTTCCGGATTCTTGTTTACGGCATTGGCAATGTTCTCTCCGACTGTCTTTCCGGTAACGGTCTTACATTCGGTATTCAATAATCCAATATCTGCAAGTTCTTTCATAACTGCGGAAACACCGCCTGCCTCATTTAAATCTTCCATGTAAGTAGGACCTGCCGGTGCAAGATGACAGAGGTTTGGTGTTTTCTCACTGATCGGGTTGGCAAAAGAAATGTCAAAATCAAATCCGACTTCATGTGCAATAGCCGGTAAATGAAGCATGGAGTTTGTAGAGCATCCAAGTGCCATATCTACGGTAAGTGCATTTAAAATTGCATCTTTGGTCATAATATCTCTCGGGCGGATATCCTTACGGTACATATCCATAACTGCCATACCTGCATGTTTTGCAAGCTTAATTCGCTCTGAATATACTGCTGGAATTGTTCCGTTTCCAGGAAGTCCCATTCCAAGAGCCTCTGTCAGGCAGTTCATGGAATTTGCTGTATACATTCCTGAGCAGGAACCACAGGTCGGACATACTTTTTCCTCAAACTCTTTTACATCTTCTTCACTCATTGTTCCTGCAGCATAAGAACCAACTGCCTCAAACATAGAAGAAAGGGATCTCTTCTGTCCGTGTACGTGGCCTGCAAGCATCGGTCCTCCGGAAACAAATACGGTAGGAACATTGATTCTTGCCGCTGCCATCAGAAGCCCCGGCACGTTCTTGTCACAGTTTGGAACCATAACAAGTGCATCAAACTGGTGTGCAAGTGCCATACACTCTGTCGAATCTGCAATCAGATCTCTTGTTACCAGCGAGTATTTCATTCCAATATGTCCCATTGCAATACCATCGCATACCGCAATTGCCGGGAATACAACCGGAACTCCTCCGGCTTCTGCGACTCCAAGTTTTACTGCATTTACAATTTTATCAAGGTTCATATGGCCTGGCACGATCTCATTATAAGAGCTTACGATACCAACCATCGGTTTCTGCATCTCTTCTTCTGTGAATCCCAGTGCATTAAACAGACTTCTGTGAGGTGCCTGCTGGATTCCTTTTCTTACATTATCACTTTTCATATCTTATCCGCCTTTCTAAGTTATGGGTATTTTTATTATTATAAGTGAACTTTATATAAAATACAATCCTTATACCCGGGCAGCAATAAGGTCTCCCATCTCTGCTGTTTTCACCTGTGTGATTCCCTCTTTCGACTCTCCGGCCTGCGGCATAATGTCGATTGTGCGGTATCCTTCTTTCAGTACCTGTTTTACTGCCTGTTCAATGGCATCTGCTTCCTTGTCCAGATCAAATGTATAACGAAGCATCATCGCTGCACTTAAAATCGTTGCAATTGGATTCGCAATGCCTTTTCCGGCAATGTCAGGTGCTGATCCGCCACTTGGCTCATAAAGTCCGAATTTGGTATCATTTAAGCTTGCAGAAGATAACATTCCAATTGATCCGGTTACCATACTTGCCTCATCGGAAAGAATATCTCCAAACATATTCTCTGTCAGGATGACGTCAAACTGTTTTGGATCTTTTACAAGCTGCATTGCACAGTTATCTACTAACATATGCTCATAGCTTACTTCCGGGTAATCTTTGGCTACTTCCTCTACGATTTTTCTCCAGAGTCTGGAGGAATCGAGCACGTTTGCCTTATCTACAGAAGTCACCTTTTTTCTTCTCTTCATTGCAATGTCAAATCCGCGTTTTGCAATACGACGGATCTCATTTTCATTGTAAGTCAGGGAATCCATAGCCGTCATAACGCCATCAATTTCTTCCGTCCTGCGTTCTCCGAAATACAGTCCTCCGGTAAGTTCTCTCATGATCATCATGTCAAATCCATCGCCAATAATGTCATCGCGCAGCGGACATGCTGCTTTTAATTCCTTGTAAAGATATGCCGGTCTTAAATTTGCGAATAAATTCAATGATTTTCTCAGCTTTAAAAGACCTGCTTCCGGTCTGAGTTCCGGAGCAAGTTTGTACCATGGTGAAGTTGATGTATTACCACCAATTGATCCCATCAATACCGCATCCGATGCTTTTGCAGCTTCGATTGCCTCATCGGTAAGCGGCACCCCTGTTGCATCAATGGAACATCCTCCCATCAGGATTTCTGTATATTGAAATTTATGTCCATATTTATTTCCAATCTGTTCTAATACTTTCTTTGCTTCCGTAACGATTTCCGGTCCGATACCATCTCCGGAAATGACCCCGATCTTACAATCCATTTCACGTAACCTCTCTTTTCCATAAATTTTTGTTAATAATATAATCATATAGCAAATATATATGCTTTTCAACTGATTCGGCTATGGCACTTTTTCATGAGTTGCATAACTGACATTTATAGAATTATCAGTTAGTATTCCATTTACGCATATTGAGAACTTACTCTGCAAAGCAAAAGGGGCTGTGAAAAAAGAATAGTCCCGCATAAAAAAGAAAGACCAAGAGTTTTGCAATGAACTCAAGGGTCTTTCTTTGTGTTATAATTAACTTACCATGAAAATTAATAACATAATCTATTCTAACCCAAAACAGGCAGTTTTGCCAATACTAATTCAAAATTATCTGGACATTTGTGATCCGGTGCTGACATTTGACAGATTTATGGGAGAAATCGAACTGGAGAAATATCTGAAAAATATTCCGCAACATCATACAGGAAGACTCAGATATGACCCGGTCAGCAT
>NZ_VUNI01000016.1 GCF_009695765.1 Roseburia porci | reverse complement strand
ATGATGTTGTTCCTGTTACCTGATTAGGTGTTGTGTATATATTCAATTTTTAAAACCGACTGCTTAGGCGGTTTATTTGCTATGCTCTTTATTTTTAGGCTGTCCTCTGCTTGTTTGTTTCAAACTTACGACTCCTGTATTTTTGTTTTTACTTTTGTTGTGACTGGTAATACCGACACACATCTGCCAGGCAGCAGATCTCACAATGCGGTATGGTTCTTGCCGTACAGACTTCTCTTCCATGATCGACAAATCTGTGGCACAGTGCGTTTCCTTCTTCCGGTGGAATGATCTTTCGAAGTGCCATCTCCACCTGCTTTGGATCTTTTAGATTATCCACAAGTCCGATCCGGTTACTCAGACGGATGCAGTGTGTATCTGTTACAATTGCAGGTTTTCCATAGACATCACCAAGAATCAGATTCGCACTTTTCCTGCCAACACCCGGAAGCTTTAACAACTCCTCCATCGTGTCCGGAACCTCATAATGATACTCTTCTCGCAGCATGCGCATACATGCACTGATGTCCCTTGCTTTGCTTTTTCCAAGGCCACATGGTCTTATAATCTGTTCAATGTCTTCCGGCTGTGCATCTGCCAGTGCATCCACATCCGGATAAACCTTATACAAATCTTCCACCACAACATTAACTCTCGCATCGGTACACTGTGCTGCAAGGCGCACACTGACCAGAAGTTTCCATGCCTGATCATAATCCAATGTACAATCGGAATCCGGATATGCCTTTTTTAATCTTTGAATTACCTCTAATGCTCTCTGTTTTTTTGTCATATTCATTCCTCTTTATCGTCACCTCTTTTGTCTGAGAGGGGTATTCTTTTCGTATCATTCCTAATTATATACTACTATTTTCCCAAATCAACTGCATTTATGTACTAAATTTCATCCAATCCTGGCAATTACTTCCCTATAAAATAAAAAGCAGTTTCCGTATCTCAGGAAACTGCTTGACTCTTTTGTTTGGTTGTTCATTAATGATGGAACAGACGAATTCCAGTAAAACTCATAACCATTCCATATTTATTGCAGGTATCGATTACATGATCATCACGGATCGATCCACCTGGCTCTGCAACATAAGATACGCCACTCTTATGCGCGCGTTCAATGTTGTCTCCGAATGGGAAGAACGCATCTGATCCAAGTGCAACACCGGTATTTTTATCCAGCCATGCTCTCTTTTCTTCTGCTGTGAAAACTGCAGGTTTTACTTTAAAGATCTTCTGCCATTCTCCTTCTGCGAGAACGTCCATATAATCTTCTCCCATATAAAGGTCGATCGCATTGTCTCTGTCTGCACGACGGATTCCGTCTACAAACTGAAGACCAAGAACCTGTGGAGACTGACGCAGCCACCAGTTATCTGCCTTTGATCCTGCAAGACGTGTACAGTGGATTCGGGACTGCTGACCAGCTCCGATACCAATTGCCTGTCCGCCTTTTACATAACATACGGAATTTGACTGTGTATATTTTAATGTGATCATTGCAATTGCAAGATCAATCTTAGCCTGATCCGGAAGTTCTTTATTCTCTGTTACGATATTGTCAAAGAACTTATCATCTATGTTCAGTTCATTTCTTCCCTGCTCAAAAGTAATACCAAATACCTGTTTTCTTTCGATTGGAGCCGGCTCATAAGCTGGATCAATCTCGATCACACAGTAATTGCCTTTCTTTTTTGCTTTTAAAATCTCAAGAGCTTCTTCTGTATAACCTGGTGCAATCACACCGTCAGATACTTCTCTTTTGATTACAAGTGCTGTTTCTTTATCACATACATCGGATAAAGAAATAAAATCACCAAATGATGACATACGGTCAGCGCCTCTTGCTCTGATATACGCATTTGCAAGCGGAGTGAACTCAATGTCCAGATCATCTACCCAGTAGATCTTTTTCTCAACATCGCTGAGTGGAAGTCCTACTGCTGCGCCTGCCGGTGATACATGTTTAAATGAAGTAGCTGCCGGAAGACCGGTTGCTTTCTTTAATTCACGAACGAGCTGCCATCCATTAAATGCATCTAAAAAATTGATATATCCGGCTCTTCCGTTTAATACCTTGATTGGAAGTTCTCCGTTCTCCATATAGATTCTGGAAGGTTTCTGATTTGGGTTACATCCGTATTTTAATTCATATTCCTGCATGATTTCTGCTCCTATTCCACTTTTCTATTGAATATCCTGTCAAAGATTTATTTATTCTTGTTAATAATTCTGGATTCGTATTTACCAGTCTCAATATCAATATATCTTACAAACAGGGAAACCTTATTGTCCTCATCCAGGTTCTCCCATACAAGTTTTGCAAATGTATCAATATCTCCATCGATATCCACACATACCGGTTCTCCTTCAAAGCTTGGAAGTGGATTACCGTCTCCCATATAAGTATGAATAAAACGTCCCTCTCCAGCCTGAGGATTCTCATATGCAAAAGTATACCGGTTGCAGCTGTCCGGATTACCGTTATTGCTCTTTAAAATAGACATTGCATAATTGAATTTTCCTTCTTCAATATGCATAATTCCGGAAATACGTGGTGTATAATTTGGCGCATCCGGCTCAAATTCACGTGTTCTGAGTGCCTGTTCAAAAGTCTGCTGTTTGTCCATAAGATCATAAATGGTATCTGTCTGATCTCCGTTTGTTACGATCGTTTTATTTCCAAGTACACGAACCGGTGCATAAATGATCAGACTTGGATCACTTAATTTTGATGGATCAAATGCCTGTGTACGGATGCCTTCTCCGTCTTCCACAAATACTCGATTACGGCTGTTCTCACTTCTTCCCATAATAAAATATGCAGTCACTGCTGATTTGCCATCTTTGGATCTTCCAATTACAATTCCTCTTCCAGGATAGGAAGTTGCTGATAACTCATCTTTTAAAGACATCTTTTTCATTTTAATTACCTCTCGTAAACTTAATTATCAATTACATGTTTCATTGTAACATGACAAAATTTGATTTACAATGTGCCAGGCGCTATTAGCCTTATGAAATTATTTACTCAGTCATATTAGTTTCACTAATAAATAACAAAAACAGCCTTTGCTCTTAAAAAGCAAAGACTGTTTTTTAACTTCTGATCAATTAGTTTTTAAAGCTGTGAATTGGAGCCGGGATTCTTCCTCCACGGTTTACGAATGCTTCACAGGAATATGGATTTACCGGCATAACCGGTGCATAACCGAATAATCCGCCAAATTCAACTTTATCCCCTACGGTCTTACCGATTGCAGGGATCAGACGGGCTGCTGTTGTTTTCTGGTTTACCATTCCGATTGCCATTTCATCTGCGATCATTCCGGAAATTGTGGTAGCTTTTGTATCTCCAGGAATTGCGATCATGTCAAGTCCGACAGAACATACACAAGTCATGGCTTCAAGCTTCTCAAGGCTGATTGCTCCTGCTTCTACTGCATTGATCATTCCCTGATCCTCGCTGACTGGAATAAATGCTCCGCTTAATCCGCCAACATAAGAGGATGCCATAACGCCACCCTTTTTCACCTGATCATTTAACATGGCAAGTGCAGCAGTTGTTCCAGGTGCGCCTGCATATTCCAGTCCACACTCACAGAGAATATCTGCAACACTGTCGCCGATTGCTGGTGTTGGTGCAAGCGACAGATCTACGATACCAAATGGAATATTCATCATCTTTGATGCTTCCTGTGCAACAAGCTGACCAACTCTGGTTACCTTGAATGCTGTCTTTTTGATTGTCTCGCAAAGAACTTCAAAATTCTCTCCACGAACCTTCTCTAATGCAGTTTTTACAACACCAGGTCCGCTGACACCGACATTGATAATTGCATCTGCTTCTGTTACTCCATGGAATGCCCCCGCCATAAATGGGTTGTCATCCGGAGCATTACAAAATACAACAAGCTTCATGCAGTCCGCAGAATCATTATCTTTCGAAATCTCTGCGGTCTGAAGGATAATATCTCCCATAAGTCTTACCGCATCCATATTAATACCTGTCTTTGTAGATGCGAGGTTGACAGAACTACATACTCTCTCCGTGTTGTGAAGTGCCTGAGGAATCGAACGGATCAGCATTTCGTCTGCTTTTGTCATACCCTTTGATACCAGGGCAGAATAACCACCGATTAAGTTTACACCTACTGCTTTTGCAGCGCGGTCCATTGTTGCTGCAATCGTTGTGAAATCTTCCGGTGTCTTACATGCAGATCCTCCCACCAGAGCAATTGGTGTAACGGAAATTCTTTTATTTACGATTGGAATCGAATAGCTTTTCTCGATTTTTTCGCCTGTTGCTACAAGATCCTTCGCAACAGTTGTAATTTTGTTATAAATATTCTGATTCAGACGATCAAGATCAGAATCAATACAATCCAAAAGGCTGATACCAAGTGTAATTGTTCTTACATCCAGGTTCTCCTTTTCGATCATTTCATTGGTTTCCTGTACTTCCCAGCTGTTAATCATTATTTGCTTTCCTCCATGTTAAGATCTGATTAGATACGATGCATTTTTTCGAAGATTTCTTCTCTCTGGCATTTGATTGAAACACCAATTTCTTCTCCCAATGTATCCATCTCTCCGGAAATGTCTGCAAAATGTTTCTTTGCGGAAGCCATATCAACGATCATCATCATGTTAAAATAACCGGAAACGATTGTCTGTGAAATGTCTAACACATTTACACCATTGTCTGCCAGATAGGTGCATACACGTGCAATGATACCTACGGTATCTTTACCAACTACTGTAATGATTGCTTTGTCCATTGTTTTTTCCATAATAATCTCCTTTTACTATTCTGCACGGATAATCGGGGAAACCGCATCCCTCTTTGCAACATACATTGGGAAATCATCTGCCCGGTATGGGTTATCTCCCTGTGTTACTTCCAGACGCACTGTCTCATAAGCCAGCTCCTCGTAATTGTTTTCCTTACTCAGATGTCCCAACATAATTGTGCCAAATTTATCATGAAGAAGCTGGCCAAGCAGCTGGCCGCTCCGTTCATTCGATAGATGTCCCCTGTCTCCAAGGATTCTTTGTTTTAACGGGTATGGATAGGATCCTACCTGAAGCATATGTATATCATGATTTGCCTCTAACAGAAGCGCATCCAGATTCTGCAGTTTATCAATGATCTTCTGGTCATAATTACCAAGATCTGTCACTACAGCCATGGTGTGTCTGCTTTCCGAGACTTTGTAAGCGACCGGTTCTGCCGCATCATGTGAGATTGCGATCGGATCAACTTCCAGATCTCCAATCTTAAAATTCTCATCTTCATGGATTTCATGAAAAAGCTCATGGTCTATTTTACCAACTGATTTTGTATTTTTAATTGCTCCAATGGTTCCAGGAGTTGCATAGATAGGCAAACCATAACGCCTTGCCATAACCCCGAGCCCCGCAATGTGATCAATATGCTCATGTGTCACCATAATTCCGTCCAGCTCATCTGCTTTCAGACCAATGGCATTCAGACCATTTTCAATACGCTTTCCGCTGATTCCTGCATCAATCAGGACGTGGTGATCATCAGAGCCTACGCAGATACAGTTTCCACTGCTTCCACTTGCAATACTGCATAACTCTAACATCTTACTTCTCTTCCCAATATACTTCAATCTGATCCCCGGTATGAAGTGTCGCCATGTATGGAGCTTCCGCACCATTCAGTCTGGTGACTATGGATCTTCCTCTTCCGTCATTCAGATTAAAATCTATTTTATCAAATATATCTACAAAAATATAGGATTCTTTTCCGGTCATCTGAACCGGCTCATGATTTACATATACGGTAATGCCATCAGAAGCCGGCAGAACCTCTGCCCCTTCGTCTTTTGTTTCTTCTGTTTTGACAGGTTTTTCATGCTCTCCGAATTCGGCTTCAAGGCGCTGCAGTTCCGCTTCCATCGCATTATTGACATCTGGCTCTGCGATATCGTTTTTAACCGGTTCTGCCTCCTGCTCCGTGTCATGATTCTCCTGTTCGGTATCTTCCAAAACTGCTTCCTGTTCTTCCTGCACCGGTTCTTCATCCACATAAATATCTTCCGAATAGGTGCGCCCATAAGATAAAACAGTCCAGTCGATGGAAAAATTCTCATATACAAGAGAATTCATATCTGCCACACGGTTATTCACAAGAATCTGATAATCCTGATTTACTTCAATATCCATAAATTCAGCTACCTGCTCTACCGTATAGAAACTCCGTGTCTCAATCTGGTCGCCCTCTTTAATCTCATACGATTCCGGCTCCAGATTGCCATTGACTTCCACAAATTTCGGACAGATAATATGTTTTCCGTTTACGGTAAAAGCAATGGTAGACGAGGTATATTCCTCTAACTGGCTGATCTTATAGCTTGCAGCGTCTCCTGCCGTCGAAGGCTCGATCGTAACCTCACAATTCGGTTCAAGCTTTGTATTGATATTCGCCGGTCTTCCATTCATTGTCACAATGGCCGGCTCTCCCGCTTCGCCTCTGACGATTCTGGCATTTCCGTTTACCATAAAATTAATCGGAACGCCACGCTTTGGAAACAGCTGATCATTCGGGAATCCTGCCTGAAGTGCTGCATCCACAATCGTCAGTCTGTTGTTATCATATAATTTTAACCGCTCTCCGTTAAAACGGACCATAATAAAATTATTTTTCTGGTCATAGTAATTGAGACAGATACCGATTGGCGTCACAAGGAGCGGATCCTTCCTGATTCCAGGCTGTTCAAAAGTAACTTCTTTTAAGACTTCCTCTCCTCTTAAAGCGACACGTTCCTTTGGAAGTTCCAAAAACTCTGCGAGTTTATCGGTAAATCCATGAATCTTACCACCGCCGCCTACAACAAAGATCGCACTGACTGGCTGGTCTCCGTTCAGTTCACGGATTTTGCCGGCAACTTCATTTGCGATCTTCTCCGTAACCGGTGCTGTAACATCCCACACCTCCTGCGAAGAGATTGTATGGGAAATACTCATAATATCTTCATACGTAATCTCCTCACCGGTTGTAGAAGCAAGTTTCATGGCTTCTGCCGTATTAAAATCCACAAGGTAATGCTGCACAATCAGTTCGGTCAGTTCATCGCCTGCATATGGAATCATTCCGTATGCAATAATACTGCCATCGCGTGTAATCGAAATATCGGATGTTCCTGCCCCGACATCGACAAGCGCGATATTTAACATACGATAGCTTTCCGGAATTGCTACATCAATTGCAGCAATTGGCTCGAGTGTCATATTTGCAACATTTAATCCGGCCTGTGTCACTGCTGCATACAATCCGTCTACAACGTCCTCCGGAAGGAATGTAACAATAATATCCTCACCGATCTTGTCTGCCTTATGTCCGACGATCTGAATAAATACCTCATCATTTAAAAATGATTTCACTACAGAATATCCGACACAGTAGAAATGATATTTGGTATCATTCTGTTCTTTTAAGATTTCCTGGGCTTTTTCAATACCAAGCAGATCCAGTGTATGCACATCTTCATCGGTAATTACCGATTCTTCCGGATATTCATACTCCACGTGTGTCGTGATTGTCTTTAACACACGGCCGGCAGCAGCAATACATACTTCCTTCAGTGGATGCCCGATCTGCCTTTCCAGATCTTCTTTGACTGCTTCAATTGTTCTTGCTACACGTCCGATATCATGGATCTGTCCATCGAGCATAGCCCTTGTTTCATGTTCTTTCGAATACTGTGCTGTAACGATAAACTCTCCCTCTTCCGTGCGATAGCCTACCGTTCCCACAACATTTCTTGTTCCAATATCCAATCCAAATACCAGTGTATCCTGGTCTTTTTGTACATCACTCATCGGCCTTATCCCCTCAAAGCTTTCTCAATCTGTAAATATGTGTCATCCAGTCCGCTGTTATTGTCGATGACCACCCTACAATGTCTGCGGTATTCCTCTTCTTTCAGCTGACTGGCGAATATTCCATCGATTTTCTCGTCTGAATATCCTCTTGATTCTTTCAGACGACTTCTTCGATTCTCCTCACTTGTATAAATATACCAGAGTTCATCACAAATTTCATCATAATGTTCTTCAATTAAAAGAGCTGCCTCCAGAAACAGGCAGGATAACTGTCCTTTTTCCCTCTCAATCCGGTATTGTTCCTCCACGTATTCCTTTACCGCCGGATGGACGATCCCGTTCATCTTCTCACGTTTTTTTTCATCTGAAAAAATTACGAAAGCCAGCTTTCCCCTGTCAAATTCTCCCGATGCATCTAAAATATCAGCATTCTTAAATGCAGCAAGGATCTTATCATAACAGGAAGTCCCCTTTTTCATCAGCTCATGTGCAATCTCATCCGCAAGCATTACCCGTATATCCGGTTTCTGATCCAGATAAGAAAGAATTGCTGATTTTCCGGCTCCAACTCCACCTGTGATTCCTATAAACTTCATGGCTTACTCCTTAATGTGCTTCATACCAGTTTTCACCGGATTCTGTATCAATTTCCAGACATACTGCAAGATCTGCAGCTCCCTGCATTTCCTCAGCAAGAATTTTCTCCACCTGTTCCTTCTCTTCTTTGTATGTCTCGACCAGCAGTTCGTCATGTACCTGAAGAAGCAGTCTGGATCTGCAATTTTCTTTCATCAGTCTGTCATGCACACGGATCATGGCAATCTTGATAATGTCTGCTGCGGTTCCCTGAATCGGTGAATTCATTGCCACCCGTTCTCCAAATGATCTTTGCATAAAATTGCTGGATGAAAGTTCCGGAACCGGTCTTCTTCTTCCAAATAATGTTGTTGTATACCCTTTTTCTTTTGCATCCTTTACCGTCTGATCTAAAAATTCTTTGATTTTCGGATAGGTTGCAAAATAACGTTCAATGTACTCTGCCGCTTCTTTTCTGCTGATACTGAGATCCTGACTGAGTCCGAAAGAACTGATTCCGTATACGATTCCAAAATTAACAGCCTTCGCATTCCTTCTCTGAAGAGGTGTGACCTCATCAAACGGAATATGAAATACCTGTGAAGCAGTAATCCTGTGAATGTCCGAATGCTGTCTGTATGCATCGATCAGCTGTCTGTCACCTGACATGGATGCCAGAACACGGAGTTCAATCTGTGAATAATCAGAATCCACAAACAGGAAATCTTTTTCCGGATGAAAAACTCTGCGGATCTCTTTGCCAAGTTCGATTCGAATCGGTATATTCTGTAAATTTGGTTCCGTGCTGCTCAGTCGCCCGGTCGCTGTTATCGTCTGATTAAATGTTGTATGGATCTTTCCGTCATCCGCAATACAGTTTGCAAGCCCATCTGCATAGGTGGATTTCAGCTTTGTAAGCTGTCTGTAAGAAAGAATATCCGATACGATTGGATATTCCGGAGCAAGTTTTTCTAAAACCTCCGCTGATGTAGAATATCCGGTTTTTGTCTTTTTGGCATTCGGAAGCTGTAATTTTTCAAAAAGGATTACTCCAAGCTGTTTCGGTGAATTGATATTGAACTGTTCACCAGCCTTCTCATAAATCTGATGTTCCAGCACCGAAATAGACTCTGCAAGCTTGCTTCCATACTCTTTTAAAGCCTGTGCATCAATGGAAATTCCCTGCTTTTCCATATCAGAAAGTACAAACACCAGTGGCATCTCTATATTCTGATACAACTCCCACATTCCCTGATCTTTTAATTCTTTTTCAAGGATTTCTGATGCTTTCCATGCGGTGTATACATCATAACATAACGGTTTTGCCGCAGTATTTTCATCTTCTTCAAGCATCTGTTCAAAAGATTTCTTTCCAAACAGCTCTGCTTTAGATGGAAGCATCATTCCGAGATACTCACTTGCAATATCTTCATATGGATATTCGCCCTTCAGCGGGTTTAATAGATATGCAGCAATTCCGGTATCCATATATCCCTTTCGCATATCCAGATAATGATTCCATTCCTCTTCTGTTCCAATTGAACCTGCGGGCTGACAATATTGCAGTTCCGCTTTCAGATCCGATGAGATCCGTCTGGAAGCCTTTGCATTCTGCCATGCATCGATAAGGAATTCACTTGTGATTCCCTGACCTGTCAGGAACAGATAAATATCCTCTTCTCCAAAAGCCAGTGTCATACCGGATAAAACTTCCTTTTTTCCGGTCTCAAACAGACTCATCTGTCCACCTGGTTCTGTCTGAAGTTTCTCTTTTTTCTTTCCGCTTTCTGCCGGTATCAGATGAAAAGCCAGACTTTTTCCACCTGCTTTTTTCCAGATCTTTTCCGCCAGTTTCTGATCTTTCACGATCTGAAACTGCTCCTCCACATTGATTGTCGGAGAATCCAGCTGAAATCTTCCGAGAAGATTTTTGAATTCCAGCCGCTTGCAAAGCACATAGGCATCTTCCGTATAAAGTTCCTGAATGTCCGAAAGCTCTGCCTGATCAAACGAGTATTCAACATCTGCATCTGTGATGATCGTTGCAAGTGTCTTACTCATAACCGCCTGATCCCAGAATTCCACGATATTTTTGGAAGCTCTTGGAGGTTTCACTTCATCTGCATGTTCATAAACTGCTTCAATACTTCCATACTGCGCAATCAGTGCCGTCGCTGTCTTTTCTCCAATTCCGGGAACTCCTGGAATATTATCCGAGGTATCTCCCATCAGTGCTTTCACATCAATAAATTCTTTCGGAGTGACCAGATAGCGTTCCTTTACATCTTTCGCGTAGTAATTCTCAATCTCAGTTCCAGTCTTTTTCGTCTTTGGAATGCGGATCTGAACATGCTCTGTAGCCAGCTGTAACAGGTCTCTGTCTCCCGAGATCACAGAGACTTCCATTCCTTCCTGTTCACCTCTGCAGGAAAGTGTTCCAAGCACATCATCGGCCTCAAACCCTTCCTTTTCTACAATACAGATTCCCATTGCCCGGAGCATTTCCTTCATAAGTGGAACCTGCTCTTTTAACTCAGGTGCCATTGGCTTCCTTGTTCCTTTGTAGCCGTCAAACATCTTATGTCGGAAAGTCGGTGCTGACAGGTCAAAAGCAACCGTGAGATAATCCGGTTTTTCTTCTTCCAGAATACGGAACATAATATTTAAAAATCCATACACAGCATTTGTGTGCACTCCTTCCGCGTTTGTCAGATCCGGAAGTCCGAAAAACGCCCGGTTTAATATGCTATGTCCATCGATCAGCACCAGTTTCTTACTCATTTCTTTAATACCTTTCTACTAAATGGCTCTTGTATAAACCTTCAGCCATTCTCTTTCTTCCTCATTCAGATATGGGGATACCACACGATAAACGTTCGCATGATAATCATTCAACCGCTGTTTTTCAACAGAAGTCATCTGTTTTGGATCGATCGCATCCAGATCGATCGGCACATATGTAATGTTCTCAAAATACATAAACTGTCCATACTCATTCTTCTCGCCCTTGCGGCACACAAGTTCGTTTTCTGTACGGATACCATATTTGCCTTCAATATAGATTCCAGGCTCATCTGTTGTGATCATGCCCTCTTCCAGTACTGCACTGTCATTTCTTTCAGCCACAGTTCTCCAGCGGAATCCATTTGGACCTTCATGGACATTCAGTACATAACCAACTCCATGTCCGGTTCCATGTTTGAAATCCAGTCCAAGATCCCATAATGGTCCTCTTGCAAGTATGTCCAGATTCTGACCGGTACATCCATACAGGAAGCGTGCATTTGCAAGATTCATATTTGAACGGCAGATCAGAGTGAAGTCTCTTCGCATTTCATCCGTGATTGGTCCAAGTGCGAAAGTTCTTGTGATATCAGTTGTTCCCTCTTTATAATGTCCACCGGAATCAACAAGTAACAGACCTTCCGGCTTTAACTCCTTGTCACTCTCCGGTGTTGCGGAATAATGGCAGATTGCTCCATGCTCGGAATATCCTGAAATTGTTCCAAAACTCAGATCTAAAAAGCCTTCCTGTTCTGCTCTTAAATCTGCAAGATAATCGGACACCGAAATCTCTGTCATCGGAATCTTTCCAATATTATTTTTCAGCCAATACATAAATTTGCACATTGCAACTGCGTCCTTTACGTGTGCGTTTCTTGTATTGTCCACTTCCACTTTATTCTTGATTGCTTTCATCAATACCGTTGGCTCGATTTCATCAAGGATTGTGCAGGAAGTCGGAATGCTGCTGCAGATGCGGTAATTGACTGTTGCAGCATTCATAAGGATCGTCGAATCATCTGCAATCTGAGGAATATAATCATAAAACGCCTCATACGGCTGGACTTCAACCTGATTCTCCTTTAAATACTCTTTCACTTCCTCAGAAAGTGCGGATTCCTGAACAAACCAGATGCATTTTTCCCGGGAAAGTGCCAGATAGGATAACACGACCGGTACATAGCTGATATCATTGCCTCTCACATTTAAAAGCCATGCGATATCATATAAAGAAGTTAAAAGATGCAGATCGGCACCCTTTTTCTCCATGACCTTCCGTACATCTGCGATCTTGTCCTTTGTGCTTTTTCCAGAATACTTTTCTTCCAGAATACGGACCGGCTCCGCAGAAAGCTGCGGTCTGTCCTTCCAGATCAGATCAACAAGATCTTCCTTTACATATAAAGAACCGTGTTTCTTATCTGCGATCGCCTTCAGCTGAGCACCCCAGGCGCCATTTACAACTCTTCCGTCAAAACCGATGCACTCTTTCTCCTGTAATACCTGCTCAACGTATTCATTCACCGTTGGAACACCTTCTTCACCCACGCGAAACAGTTTCACCGTAGTTCCTTTCAGCTGTTCGCCAGCCTGGACAAAATATCTTCCATCCGTCCAGAGTCCGGCCTCCTTCATGGTAATCACTGCAGTTCCGGCAGATCCACTAAAGCCGGTAATAAACTTTCTTGCCTTAAAGTGTTCGCCTACATATTCTGATTCATGGAAATCGGCTGTTGGTACAATATATACCGCAATATTTCTTTTTGCCATTTCCTCTCTTAACTGTTGTAATCTTTCAGGTATCATATTAATCTTCCTTCATTTCAAAAAATTTCGTATCAAGTTCCGGATAGGTCCGTTTCAGCGAGATCGGTTTGCCGGAACGATTCAAAAAGCAATGTGAACTTCTCGCTGTTGTTCTGAGTTCTCCCGTCTCTTTATCTGTCATACGATACTCTACTTCCATCTTGATTCCATTGTATTTGGTAAGTCTTGTCTGGATTACCACCGTATCGTCAAAATGAACCATACTGCGATATTCCACTTCAATGGAAAGAACCGGACTGATGATCTCCATTTCTTCCATCTGTTTATAATTGAGACCGATCTGATCCATCAGATCCATTCTCGCTTCCTCCATCCATTTTACATAATTGGAGTGATGGATGATTCCCATCTGATCCGTTTCGTAATACTGTGCGCGATGCTCGTAAGGGCGGATTTTTAAATTTTCCGGCGCACAATTGACCTGTAATTCATTTCTAGACATTCAAAATCCCTCCATTTCTGTCTTACCTGCACTCTATTCCCTATTATGACACAAGGAAAGCGGAAATTCAATCTCACGATTTTCCTGTTTCTATATTTGATTCTTTAATAATATAATGCGGTCTTTTCTTCACTTCCATATAGATCTTTGAAATGTACTGTCCCATGATTCCCATGCAAAACAGCTGAATTCCTCCCAGGAAAGTAATAATACACACAAGAGAAGGCCATCCACTTACCGGATCTCCAAACAGAAAATAACGGATGATCTCGAACAGGATCGCGGCAAACGAAGCAATCGTAAGTCCGATTCCAAGATAGGATGCAAAAAGAAGCGGAACATTGGAAAAATTCACGATTCCATCCACCGAATATTTTACCAGTTTCCAGAAACTCCACTTTGTCTCTCCTGCTGTCCTTGCAACATTTTCATATTCAAGCCACCTTGTCTCATAGCCGACCCACGCAAAAATGCCTTTGGAGAACCGGTTATATTCACTCAGCGAAAGAATGCTGTCTACCATTGCTCTGTTCATAAGCCGGTAATCTCTTGCCCCATCCGCAATATCCACATCAGACATATGTCTCATAATTTTATAAAATGTACGGGCACAGAGCGAGCGGATCAATGGTTCTCCTTTACGGTTCACCCGTCTGGTTGCCACATTGTCGCAGATTCCTTCCGCCACCGGTTTTACCATCTGTGGAAGAAGTGATGGCGGATCCTGAAGATCCGCATCCATAGTTGCAACATAATCTCCTGTAGATGCTGCAAGCCCTGCAAGAAGTGCAGATTCCTTTCCAAAATTTCTGGAAAACGAGATGTATTTCACTCTCTGATCGGCTTCGGCAAGTTCCCTCATCTGAAGAATCGTCTGGTCTTTGGAACCGTCATTTACGAAAATAAACTCAAACTCATACTCCTCCATTCCGGAAGCAGTCTTATTCAGTTCTTCATACAGCTTTCGAAGTGTCTCCTGCTCGTTAAAGCAGGGAACAACAACACTGATCCGTTCTTTATTCTTCGTGTTTTCCATGAGTTCTCCTTCTTTGTCTGCGTATAAGCATCAACAAACCAAACAGGCCGATGCATACTGCGCTGATCGCTGCTCCATCCAAAAGTCCCGGTGTCATATATCGCAATTCGATGGAATGCTCACCCTCTGTCAGATGCACGCTGATAAAAGTTTCTTTGAATGACTCAATATCCTGTTCTGCCCCGTCCACATACAGTTTCCAACCAGCTTCATCCGGAATCGAGAAAATGAGCCTTCCCTCTTTTTTCACATCAATGCTGCCCGTAATATGTGTATCCGTCTGTGAGGTAAGCTCCATCGTCTGTTCCAAAAGGCGTTCGTAAGCCTGATCCACAACATCCAGATCCAGACGATACACCTGAAACGACAGATTTTCCATCAAAGCATTCGATATGGTAACGGTATCTCCGATTTTATGATAACCAAGATCAAGAAGATAACGATGTGTTGTTTTGGCATAATTCCGAACCGTTCCATCCTGGGATACCGCAGTCAGTGTATCTGCACTGCACCGGTCATAAACGGCATAATAATATCCTTCATCCTGGAAGACGATTGTGGATTCTCCCTCTAAATCCGTCTCACTGCAATCCGCATGCTGGAGCATATCTGCCTGTGCTCCCAAAGCATAGCCTAATGAATTTATATTTTTTATTTTTCCCCCTGTGGTATTATCCCACGCCTCCACTTCCTCTTCTGTCATCATAAAGCCAAGCGGAAGACAGTAATTATTCTTATATAATACCTTATCTCCGGAAGTTCCAACAATGGTGCGAAGCGGACTTTCGTCCATAGCATTGTCAGAAAGCATATATTTTACCGAAAGCATCGCCGAGATTAACGGAGTTGCCCCATTGTAACAGTAGAAATTCTTTCCACCTTCCATCAGTACTCTCTGATAAAAATGGCTCACATTGATATTCATAAGTGAAGAAAACTGCGTTCCGGAAGGATATCCATATAACATGTCGTCATTTTTCGTCATTCTCTCTGCATCTTCCACACGATAGAACCCGTTCCCGTCCTGCTCATTATCCTCTTCTGCCTGTTCCAGAAGTGACTGGTAATCGTCCATCTTAGCGGTATATGCAGTACGGCTTGTAACCGAAAAGCTCGTAACTGCCATATTCACAGTAAGCTCACAGATTACGACAACAAACGCCAGATTCCGGAACATTCTTCGCATCGCACGGTTGGACTTTTTGCAAAGCAGCAGGATCACTGCATAGATTGCCAGAAAAATGCCGGTCACATAAAATGCCAGCGGATCAACCAGTTCCGCATCCATCTGCATAAAACCTGCAATGAGTACGCCACTACCAGCCAGAAAAGCCACTACAATATGCCAGATTTTATTTCCTTTCCATTTCCGTATCGTCTCAAATGACATCACAAGAATTAAGAACGAATACAAAAAGCTTTGTCTTCCCGGGAGTGAATCTGGAAAATGCAGCCCATGCCAGATAAAATCCAGATAATTATTGGAAAAACTAATCAGGAAGAAACCAAGCATTGCAAGTGAAGGAATCTTTTTCTTCCATGAGATTCTGCGGTTAAACACATAGAGAACCACACACAACATTGTAAAAACACCGGTATAAAGATTCGGCCAGTGTTCCCTTCCCGTGTAAACATATGCGGTGAGACAGTTTCTCGAAAGCTCCTGGATCAGATTAAAATACCAGCTGACTGTTTCCGGGAAACTGATTCCCTGTGATCCACTGTATCCTAGGATCAGATATTCCGGGATTAACAGAATGGCCGCTGTTCCACCTGCAAGAAGCGAATAAATTCCAAAACGGATAAGTGCTCCCCATCTTTCCTCTTTCTGTGACACAAAAAGCACAAGAAAATAAAAGACCAGACACAGGCAGATCATGATTGAAATATAATAATTCGATACAATCGCCACTGCCAGCGATACATAATATACGGCAACTTTATTCTCCTTTACTAATTTTTCAAGTCCAAGGAAAATAATTGGTGCCAGCACAATGCAGTCCATCCACATGATATTCCAGTTGTATGCTGCCACAAATCCACACATCGCATATGCGGTTCCACAGGCAATAGCCGGCACTCTGCTGTTAGCATGAAGCACTCCGTCTTTTCCAGTCAGTTGGAAATGATATTTCAGAAACAGGAAAAAAGTCACACCACTTAATGCTATCTTGGCAAGAATCAGCACCGTCATAAACTCGATCACATATGCTTTCGGGCACAGAATCAGAAGCCAGTTCAACGGACTGGCCAGATAATACGCATATAAGGACACAAAATCAGATCCAAGCCCCAGATTCCAGGAGTACAGAAGGCTTTCTCCGTTTTGGAGTTTCTCCAGAAATTCCGTAAAAAACGGGCAGTACTGATGATACATATCCACATGTAAAATACAATTCTCACCAAATGGATAGACTCCGTTTCCGATACAGATTCCCAGACAAGCCAGAAACGGGATCAGAAACGCAATCATATGCGGATAATATTTTTTCCTTGTAAGTTGTTTCCACCAGTTTTTCATTCTTAATCCTCTTTTTCATCAAACAGGCTGTAATATTGCAGCTGTTGATATTGAAGTAGTCCTTTCTTTTCTTCTTTACTATTCGTCTCCGTTCCGTCTGCCTTTTCAACACGGACCGCTGATATGACCGGATAATCTTTTTCAAGTTCCAGCAGATAATTCTGATATGCGGATGTCGGAACGCCGGCAGTCTGAAGTACTCTGGCTGCAAGATAATTTGCGCTCGTATCCTCTCCGGTGCCTTCCTCAATATCATAATTTGCCCAGATAACATACGGAACCTGATAGCGCAGTCTCTGGTCTTCACTGTTTAACGAATTCACATCTTTCCCATTCAAAGCCAGAACCGGTGCTGCAACACTGTCTGCCGGCTGATGATCACCAAAAAACACAATGATTGTCTTTTCCTTCTGCCCTGCAAAATAATCAATCAGATTTTCCAGAGCCTGATCCGTCCGTTTAATCAGGGACAGATACTGTTCCAGCACAAAGCTGTCTGTACCTGTAACCGTAACATCCGGTGTGAAATTATTATATGCATCCGTATAGCTTCCATGATTCTGCATGGTTACATTAAAGATAAATGCCGGATGACCTTCGTCTTTCTGTTCATACGTCTGAATGATATTTTTAAAATCACTGTCATCACTTACGTATTTTCTTAAGAAAGTTTTATCTGTAAAATCATCAAAAAATCTGGTATTTTCAAATCCAAGAAGCGGATAGACACGATCTCTGTCCCATCCGGAAGCATTATACGGGTGCATTCCATATGTTTCATATCCCAGCCCGGAAAGATATTCTGCCAGGCTTGGAGTTTCGCTCTTAATGTACTGCTGATACGGAATACTTCCTGCCGGAAGAAATGCCATCGTATTTCCGGTCAGAAATTCAAATTCTGTATTTGCCGTATTGCCCCCACAGACAGACACATTCAGGTATCCGGTAACCGTATTGTCATTGCCCTGTTCCAGGCTATGTACAAATGGCATATAATCCTCATTGGGCTCAAAGTCTCCTACCACTGACAGATCTGAAAATGCCTCATCCATAATCACAATAATGTTCGGTAAATCCTCTGTATTGTCTGCTGCATCTGCGCTTTCATAGGTCTCCAGAGTCTCTTTTGCATCCTCCGCATGATAATCCGCTGGTCTGTCCACCGCAATATACTCCAGATTCATGGCAAATGTAACAAGCATACCGTTCACCTGTGTCATATACGCTGGTGTAAATAAAAACGGATACAGATAATGCTTTGTTTTAAAATCATCATTCTGAAGTGCATTTACAAAGACACAGAGCACCAGTACGACAAGCGCTGCGGATATCATTCTTGCATATAATTTCCATTCAGATCGGAAACGCAAAAAACGGACGCAAAAAATCAGTGCAAGAAAAAGAATGCTTACTAAAATCACCCTTCCTGAAGGCGTAAAATCATAGTTTCCCGCTACACTGGCAGCCGTATTTACCGATAAAATATCCCATGGAACAAACGGCGTTGAACGAAATTCCATAACATAATGGTTCACCAGTCCAAAGATCATAACCGCAACAAGCTCGATCCGAAGCGCCAACACAGCTCTTCCAGCCAGAAAAAATAAAGTCCATGCGGTCAGTTCCAACAAGAAAATATTAAAAAGCTGGGCTTCTGTTCTTACCTCCTGAAACGGATTATGCTGATAAAATTCCAGAAGATAAAAACAAATGACAGGAATCAGGGAAAACAAAATTGCCTTCCCTGACACTGTCATGATCCTTTTCTTCTGATTCGGTTGTAACAAATTACTAAAAACTTCCACTTACTCTATCTTCTTTCTATCATAATGGGGCATCCACTCTCTCAGCCTTACGAGCCCTTTTCAGACGATACATTTCCTCATCAGCCTCATTGATGCAATCATTCAGTGATGAAGAACTTCTGTCTGCGATCACATAACCGATACTTGCTTCAATCCGGAAACCAGATCTGTGCGTATCCGATATTTTCTGCAATGTATGCTCAATTTTGCTCTTTAGTTCTTCCGCTTTCGCCTGATCATAGTCCGGAATAAGTACCACAAATTCGTCTCCTCCGTATCTCATGGAAACTGCACTTTGTGGGCAGCACTGACGGATTCCCGACGCAATACTGCTGATGGCAAGATTTCCCATATCATGTCCAAAATTATCATTGATGTATTTCAAATGATCTGCATCCACAAACATGACCATGATTGTCCTGTTCTCTTTCATACATCTCTCATAGAGTGGTATCGCTAGCTTATTATATGCCATCCGGTTATATAATCCGGTAAGTGAATCCATAATGTACAAAAGAGACAGCTTTTTGTTCATTCTTTTCAGCACAAGTCTTCCGTACAGATTCTCAAGTGACTCCTGAATTGTCGTCATGATCTCAAACAAAAGCTGATGGTTTAAAATATAATCGCAGTTCTGTAAAACCAGATATCCAACTTCTCTGTCACGGAAATGGATTGGAGCAAACAGATACAGATTTCCGGGTGCTTCCTTCCATAACTGTGGAATCAGTTCTCCCTTTTTCCGCTCCATACTACAATACTGCTTTCCATGTCCACATGCAAGAACCAGATCCATCTCTTCCGGATACCCCTTTTTAACATATGCTTCTGCCATATCTTCTTCCAGAATATCCATCTCTTCCGCCTGCAGGATGTCCCTGTTCATATAAAAATACATTCCTTCGCAATGCAGACCTCTGAAATACGGCGGAAGCCACTCTGCCAGTTCCAGATAACTGTTGCATTCCAGAAGATGACGCTTTAAATCCAGCATCTCATTCAGAAAATCTGTCTCACGTACTTCCCCGAATATCCGATCGATCACATACTGTCCTCTGCTGACCGGATGCCTTGCTTTGCATCCACAGCTATCCTGAAATACCCACTGTACATCCACATATAAAATCCGTTCCGTCTTATTGCCTCTCCAGATCTGATCCAGCAATCCCATTGCTTTATATGCAATGTTTTCTTTCGTAAAGCCTACAGTTGTAATCCTCGGTTCATAGATACATGCTTTATCAAAATTATCAAATCCGGTCACAAGAAAATCATCCGGAATCCGATATCCAAGTTCTGCAGCACGATGGCAGAGTCCGACCGCAATGTTATCGTTGGCACATACAAACGCCTCCGGAAGAAGCTCTCTGTTCAGAAAATAATCAAATCCCCATTCACCTGTATCGATCTCATAGTCTTTATGAATGATCCTCTGTTCTTCCACTTCTATTCCATGACGTTTCAAAACATCACAGTAAGCTGCAAGTCTTTCCTTGTTTTCGCCATTCCAGACCGGTCCTCCCACATAATTCAGTGTTTTGCATCCGTGTTCTGTCACCAGATGCTCCACAATCTTCTCCATTGCAGAATAATTATTGATTCCCGTATAATATAACCCTGGAATCTCTTCTAACAGAGAAACGGCCGGAACTTGGGACTTCTTCACATTATCGATGATCTCATTCCGGATATTCTCCGGTGAAATATTCGTCACCTCCAGAATAATACCATCAAATTCCCTGAAATCTGGAAGATTTACAATATTATATTCTCCATTATTGAATTTCTCGTCTCTGCTGAAATTACCAAAACTATTAAAGACATAAATATCAACATCCAGATGATGTTCTTTTATATACTGTCTGCTGCCACTGATCCATGCATAATTTGCGAATCTACGCCAGCCATCTGTAACAATTGCTATTTTTTTCATCGTAAAGCCACCCCATCAGCAATACATGTAATGTAACTATTATACCCGAAAGTTTCCGCTGCTTCCAGTAATTTTTCTTAATATTTTCTACATTTTGGTTGATTTTATTTTATTTTTATGTTAACATAGTCACTGTTCAGTCGCAACGTCTTTGTTGCTATGAATGCGCCGGCATGTCGGAATTGGCAGACGAGGCAGACTCAAAATCTGTTGATGGCAACATCGTGTGGGTTCAAGTCCCACTGCCGGCATCCAAATGAATATGACAACTACTTGCAGATATGGTTCATCGGTAGAACGCTAGCTTCCCAAGCTGGAGAGGCGGGTCCGATTCCCGTTATCTGCTTTTTTAATGCTGAGTTGTGCTTATATATAGCATTCCTCAGCTTTTTTGATACTGTTTTGATACTATAGTTATAAATGCATGGCAACTCTCTCTGTTGCACTAGTCCTTGTATTTAAGAACGACTTAACACCCGTTCCCTTCATACCCTCATCACGAATCATGTGCGGATCTATCCAGAACGACTTATTAATATACCTATGATATGGTATATTCTTTTTATCAATATTCCACCAACTAATTATATATTCATCATGACAAATTTTACAATATGCTGGAAGATTTATAACCTTTGTTTCACTTGTCAGTTTTAAGATTCTCTTACGGCATACAGGGCACAATGCCCATCCGTCAACTTCCTGAATAAAATTATCGGGGAGTTCTTCCTCTTTTTGGGGTTGCACTTTTTCTTTCTTTCGTTCTGTTTTCTTGTTCGGGACACACTGATCCATATCCTCATCAATCATACAAAGTTGCATAAAAGCATGTATCAATTTCTGAAAACGTTTCGATAGTTTCTTAGGCTCTGCACCATCGTCACACGCCATATTATTCAAATCTACGGTTGTTCGTGTAAAACTATACAACACATCGTAATATGCTCCAATGCTCTGATCACACTCACTAAGTTTCTTCTCTGCCATGTATCTTGTCTCCATATAGGAGTAGTGCCCGAAACTACATTTCTGTAACTCCAGGCGCTCCCATTTTCCTACGTTGTTATATATTAATCGCATACCAAAATGCAATCAATATCAGTTTATGATGCGGAATTTTCCTGATAATAGATACCCATTTTCTTGTTTTCAAAGATATAGGCATCATATACCACACGCCCCTCCACCAGTGTTCCGCTGACTCCTGGTGGGTCCTGATGCATGTTATACGCTTCAAGTCTCGTAGGTGCACAACATGCGGATTTGTGAGACAACATGAAACCGAAGTCTTCCGGCAGTCTTGATGCAGCAATCTTGAGCACTGCTGCCCCGTCAAGGTTTGCAATCACGCCTTTCTTCCTCATATCTGCACCGATTTCTGTTTCCATAACAATGTCTTTAGATTTCTTCATAAGAAGATAAATCTGCGGTGTTACTGTCAAAACCCTGTCCTCTTCCGGTACAAGAGCATCATCCAGAGCGGCGCTTGCCTTAATAATCTCATCATAAATATTCGTTGCTGTAAGTTTAACTGCTGCCGGCTTTGTCCCGGCTCCTGCCGCCATAACACCATATACATAATTATCAATTTCCGGGATAATGACTTCTCTTTGCTGTCTTGCAAGTGCCGTAGCTCCTGCAAGCTGTCCTCCTGTCTGGTCTTCATCCAGTTTGTCGATTACAAATGTAAAGGAACGATCTTTTGTGAGGGTCGCCGTCTCTGTAGTAGCGTCCAAACTCTTCAATGCTCCATATCTTGACCAATTGCTGCCAGTTGGACCGCTTCTACCATAATCTGACATTTCTGCGGTATTTACCTTATATATTTTTACTGACTGAGCACCGTCAAACGAGAAATTATTATTTGTCAGTAAACTTTTTTTACTCTCCTGCGTGAATAATTCATCCACATAAGGAAGATATTTCTTTACTAATTCAATAGCCATTTAATATACCTATTTCAGACCGAATGCATTGCGAACCGGATCAGATGGATTTACTCCAGCGCCTACTGCTCCAATTGGAGAACACGTCCCAATTACTCTCGGTTGCTCTCCGGTCTCACCTTTCATTTTTAATACTGCTTCCATACTCTTCTGGAAGTCTTCCTCTGTATTCATGTTAAGAGCATCTACGAGATAATCCGGCAATCCATTCTCTCTCAGCTTTTCCTTTGCTGTGAGTTTGCGCTCTCTCAGATCAAGCTCTGCTGCTCTCTTTGTTAATTCATCGTTGTCGTTTCCCTTGCTTCTTTCTTTCGCAAGTCTTTCCTGCACGATCCGGTTTACATCATCCTGTGTAAATGTTTTCTGCTGTGCCCCTTCTGTGCCTGTCTGTGTGCCCTCTGTAGAGGTATTCTGTAAATCGCTCATAAATATTTACCTTCCTTTCATTTTACGCCCGAAATAGGCTAATTCCGCTTACACGGTGCGTGCCCCGGAGCCTTTTTTCTTCATGCTCAGGAATATTCCAAAATCATCGCCGGGCAGGAGAAGGTTGGCCCGTATCTGTGGTTAGGAAAATATGGCAATATTCCACAACACTATTTTACCATAACTTATAGTTATATCAATAGTGTTATTATATAATTTGCTATTATTTTGCTATATCCTCTAATTTTTCAAGACGATCCAATATATCAACCTGCTCTGTCAATCTATAAGTATGTCGGAGCAGCATATCAATAGCATTGAGCCTTACCTGTGTGGAATTACCTTTATCATCGATCACTGCCACAAGCTCATTTACCGCTTTTTCCATGTTTGCCTGTAATCTATGACAATTATCTGCAAGCATTGCCCTGCGTTTTCCGTCATATTCCTTTTTGAATTCCTCATTTCTCAAATAACGATATATCGTTGCCTCACTGATCCCGGTTGCCTCAGCAGTTGCAGTAATTGTCGTATGAGCCAGTAACCCCGCTATAATAATCTCTTTAGTCTTTTCCTTTTTCATCCTCTTCCCTCTCTTCTGGCTGCTCCAGTTCATCTATGTCTCTATTCGGCAGCGGATGCAATATGGCATTAATCAGCTCCGCAAAATCACTTCCCGCTGTTTCTATGATGGGATTATCTGCATTTAACAGATCCTCAATTGGTGGCGTGCCATAAAATCGCTTCATTTCCCCATTCTGGTATTTTGCGTCAACTATTGGCAAATCATTTGCAAAGGCCTTTTCGAGACGTTTCAGCCTGGCTTCTATCATTCTTCTATCCATATGCTCCCCCTGTTGTACCTCGTATTTTCTTTCTTTTTCTCTTATATGATAGCATTATTTCATATGTTTTTCCATTTTTATTGCATATAGTGCTTTTCAATTAAAAAAGCCTATGCCAGGCATTTTATTACTTCTTTGCTCGGTATAGGCTTTTATGTGTCGAGGGCTTTGTTTCATTCAGAGCATTACCGCTCTATGCTTGTATTATAATTTCTGATCGCTTCCCTTGAAATGGAACAATGATTTCTGTATGCTCAACTAGGATCGGATCCAGAAACTGCAGCACGGTAGTAAGCTGTTCTTCTTTTTCATATTCGAGGGTAAGCATACACTGCCTGCCCCCTGTCTGTATCATACAGCACCTTCTTTCAGGCATGAACCGATTGTGATCCATAGCTTTTCCATGAATTTCTGTGCCGCCGGTCTGTCTGCACATGCATTCATCATTTCTTCTTTGATCTGTTCCTGATCTTCTTTTGGTAATCTTTTAAGATGCAGAACTATCTCTGCAACTTCCGGAACAATTGATATGTAAAATTCTCTTTCTGTCATTTTTCTCCTCCTATGGCATTTATTCGCACTTACGTATTCCCCTACTTTGTCAATAGCTGGTAAATGCTATCATACTTGAGCTTAATCAGATATAAGCTCTCTGTGAGAGATTTCATTACAGGTGTGTCAGACTGCGCATATCCATAGCACATTTCAAGTAAATTATTTGCATCATGGAATGCATCCATTATTTCTTCAAAATTTTTATTATCCATATGTTCCTCTTTCTGCCGGAATCTGCTATAATGCAGACGTAACCGGACTTTTCTGTGGTTATTGTGTTACATTGCCCTGTGATGGTGTTGCAGCACCGTCCTGGGCATTTTTCATTATGTTCTTTAGAAAATCCATGTTTTCATCGTGTGCCTGTATGGTCCTGATCGATTTCTCCGGCAAATCCAGTTTTATACACATACTAAAGATCCGGTCAACGATGCGTTCATTCAGCTTCAGCTTATCTATTGGAATATTACTGGTAAAGATCGTGACCTTTTTATTTGAGTATCTGTAATCAATCAGCTTGAATAATTCCGTATCAATCCATTCTTTTTTCGTTTCTGCTCCAAGATCATCCAGAATCAACAACTCTGCTGCCCATATCTTCTCAATGTCTTCTTTTTCAATAAAGTCTTTATAACTTTTCTTTGTCATTTCGAGAAGCTCCGGCACCGATATAAATTTTACGCATATATCCACATACTCCATAACACCATTAGCAAGACAGCACGCCAGCAACGTTTTTCCACTACCCTTTGTCTTGGAGAAAATATACAATCCTTTGCCCTTCCTCCGGTACTCTCCGAACTGTTCAATAAATGATTGCGCTATCCTTTCTTGGGATGAAACATTCTCTCCATACAGGTCCCATCGGAATTTTTTCATTGTGGCATCTAAGTAATTAAAGGGTATAAGGGAACGTGATCTTCTGAACTCTCCGTTACTGATCTCCCTATTCTCGATATATTCTGCATAACCGTAATCCTTTACCTGATAAGCTACAAGATCACACATTTTCCCATCATGCTGTTCTATACGCTCCCTAGACAATTCCTCTTTACTTATATCCAAGTTCTTTCCATAATTTTTCATATTCATCACTGTCTTGATATATAGACCGGTCTCCTTCCTCTTCGCATTCTGTTACAGGCTCTGTATAGTTTGCATCCAGATAATCTACGTACCCACTGTTAAAGAATGTGCTGCCGTTCTGAGGCTTTCTCCATTCATCCTTGGAAAGATCATTCGTATACCGTTTGATTGCCCGGCTCAACTCATCATAACCGATTTCAAACAATGCTTTTTTCTTGGAAGCGCTAATCTGCCCTTTTCCTTTTTTATTTGGGTATAACTTCCAGATCTTTTCAAAAAACTCATCAATGTCAGCTTTGCTCGCTTTTGGTGCAGCGTCAGATGCACATAGTTTATTATCTTTACTTTCCTTATCTAACCTATACTTACCTATGCGGACATTTGCCAGACATTTGCCAGACACTTGACCGTCATTTGTCTGACAAATAGACTTTACTCGTGAGTAATACGATGGTTTTGATTCTTTTAACATAGCATCTGGTACTATTTCCAACAGCAGCTCTTTGTAAATACTATCAACTTTTCGATCAGCTCTAATATTATTATTTTCAAGCCAATCATTTAAGAATGTGACCATATCACTATTAAGCAACGTTGCAAATCCTTTTGAGATTATCACTCTCAGATCATCCTCTGATGCCCCTATTGAACACATTACAGGATATGCTTCAACAACTCCATCATCATCGGCATGCATTCCTAAATGAAAGTACAGATTTTGAGAGGTTGCCGGCATTTTTAAAAATCTCGTTGACTCCGTCACCCTGGAGCTAAACATCCTCCTACTCGCCATTATTCACATGCTACCCCCTTTCCGTCATAGACACGCTCATAGAAATATTTTGCATTAATCTTGCCACGATTCACAATGTAGCCCTTGCTGGTCATTTCATCATTCAACTGACGTATAATTGTATATGCCCTGCTTACGCTGCATTCCATAATCTGTGACACGTCTGTGGCAGTCAAAAATCTTTTTTCGCCTTCCATATGTTCTTATCCCTCCGTTTTTTCTCTTTTCTCGATAATCGTAAGAGCCTTAATGATGCCTCTCAGAATATCATCTTCCATATATGATGATAACGTATATTCATCGTTGACTTCTTTCAGAATAATTTTCGCTTTTTCTTCTTTGCTCATAAGTTGCTCCTTTCTCTCTTACTACATCGCCGCCAGGCTTTTAGTCCTCTAAAATTTCTGTTACGTCTACACCAAGAGCTTCCGCTATTCTTCCAACGGTTCCCGGCTTGCATGTACCTCTTGAATACACAGTACAAATTGTGTTCACTGACATTTTTGCTTTTTCTGCTAAGTCATTACGGTTAAGTTTTGCACGTGCCATTGCGATTTCTACTTTCTTTTTGCTTACTTTCACTGTTTTATCCTCCTTAATTATTTCTTGCACTTGCAAGATTTGATTATATGTTACTGTGCATTTGCAAGATTGTCAATAGTTTTTTGTACAAATGCAAGTTTTTTATATACAAATGCAAGTTTTTATGGTTTAATAATTAATAGAAAGTGAGGTGTTTACCATTGGCCATAGGAAGAAATTTGCAAATTGCACTGAAGGACATAGATATGACCGTTGCCGAACTATCAAGAAAAAGTGGCGTTTCAACTAACACTTTATATGCAATAATACGACGAGACAGCAAAAAAGTTGATACAACTATTTTAAAAAAAATATGCGAAGCCAGCGGAATTCCTATATATGACCTCTTAGATGATGTTACGTCTGATGAGGATTTTCCTTTTTACGATTATTTATGCGCTGAAACTGATGCAGATCGTAAAGAGGTTAAAGATAGAGTGGTAAAGTATCTAAAAAATAAAGATTCTGAATTAAGCTCATATATAGCGGAATCCTTAAAAACCGATGAAATGTTTATGCAGATATCATCTGCATATGATTCGCTAAATTTTTTAGGAAAAAAAGAAGCTCATAAACGCGTACAGGAATTAACCGAAATTCCACGATATACCAAACCGGACAAGGACTAGCCGGGTGCAATATTGCTCTGGGCAGTCCTTTCTTCCGAAAATGGAATGAAGCCACTCAGATTTGAGCGGGTTGTCCAAAGGGTGTGCGTACAATTCGCACCCTTAAAACTGCGCTGCCGAAGGTAACTTATCGCCAAAAATGACGAAAATAAGCGTACTCAAAATTGAGTAAAACCCTGCATAAAAAAGTACGGGGTGACCGAACCAATATTGCTTTTTGACTGATCTGTCCAAACCTGGACACACCGACAACGAGCGCAGTATTGCTCCGGTTCACAACGTGGGAAGTTTTTCCTTGGTTGCCAAAGCAAATATTCACCCCGGCAGAATTTATCACATTGACAATATAATATACTTAATAGGGAAGCCGGGGAACGGTTGCATCTACTCCGAGCCTGTGAAGGGGATGATGCCGATGGTTACATATTCAGATCTGTTCACGTTTGTGATAATGATATGTGCTATTGTTACACTTGTAAGAGATTTTAGACATAAAAAATAACCGTCCTGCTCCTGGTAAGAACTGACGGTTATTTTATAACTTGATATTCGCCGGAGTAGATAGCTGGTACCTATCTATCGGCTTTCCTGTTAAGTATATTATACGTATAAGGCACAAAAAAATCAATACCTATCTCTTTTACTACATCGCCGCCAGAGATATAGAAAAGAGGTAATAATATGCCAATATATCACGATGAAAAAACAAACACCTGGTACGTGAAACTATACTATCAGGACTATACCGGGACAAAGAAACAGAAAATGAAGCGCGGGTTTAAGCTGCAACGAGAAGCCAAAGAATGGGAGCATGAATTTATCACAAAGCAAGCAGCACAGCCCTCTATGCCTTTCAGAACGCTTGCAGAGCTATATCTCGAAGATAAGCAGGCACACACAAAGAAAATCACCTACGAAACGAAAAAGAACCGGATCAATACTTGGATATTGCCATACTTCAATACGCAACCCATCAATGAAATCAGTGCACCGGATGTAAGAAAATGGCAAGCAACCTTAAAAGAATCTAAGAATGCTAATAATGCCCCTTTATCCGCTGGTTATATGCAAAACCTTGTTATGGAGCTGTCAAGCATGTTTAACTTTGCAGTGCGCTTTTATGGGCTTGCGGTCAATCCTTGCCATATTGCGGGGAATACAGTAGGAAAGAAAGCACGCAGTCTGAACTTCTGGACCAAAGATGAGTTTGATAAATTCATAAGTACGTTTGACAAGTCGAGCCCTTATTATGTGGCATTCCTTATACTCTACTACTGCGGAATGCGTATAGGAGAACTGGAAGCCCTCACTGCTGCTGATGTGGATCTTAATGCGAACACTATAACCATTAACAAAACCTATCATCTAATCAATGGCCAGGGTGTTGTTACAACGCCAAAGACACAGAAAGCCAACCGGACAATCACAATTCCACCATTCCTATCTGCAGTTATACGGGAATATGAGAATCGCATATACGGTTTAGAGGGTGATATACGCCTGTTCACGGCTTCTCATTCAACCTATGCCCGTCTAATGGAAGAACATACAAAGCAGGCCAATATAAAGCGTATACGACTCCACGATATAAGGCATTCACATGCGAGCCTGTTAATTGAGCTTGGCTTTTCAGCGCTTCTGGTGTCGGAAAGACTTGGTCATGAAAACGTATCAACAACACTTAACATTTACTCCCATTTGTTCCCTTCCAAGCAGATAGAGGTAGCGGAAAAACTGGAAAAGTTGTGTAAAAATAACTCTTATTTATGATACTAAAATGATACTATAAAATTGTATATATAAAAAAATAACGGGGAAAACAAGCCTAATTTATATATTTTTCAGCCAAAAATAGCTAAAAAACCATGTAAATTTGCGACTTGCGATTCCCGTTATCTGCTTTTTTATATATAAAAACACCATCCGGTCTGGATGGTGTTTTTCTTCGTCAATATGCTATTCAGTAATATGGATATCATCAAAACAGTCAAATGTTGCAAAATAATCTTTCGGTGTTTCTGCTCTTCGGATAAGCTGTACGGAACCATCCTCTTTCAGAAGCAGTTCTGCCGATTTCAGTTTACCATTGTAATTGTATCCCATGGAGAATCCATGTGCTCCGGTATCATGAATTACCAGATAATCTCCCATCTCAATCTCAGGAAGCATTCTGTCAACTGCAAACTTGTCACAGTTCTCGCACAGGGAACCTGTCACATCATATTTGTGATCACATGGTGCATCTTCTTTTCCAAGTACCGTAATATGATGATATGCGCCATAAATTGCAGGTCTCATAAGGTTTACTGCACATGCATCTACACCAATGTACTCTTTGTAGATGTGTTTCTGGTTAATTGCCTTTGTCACAAGGCAGCCATATGGTCCCATCATAAATCTTCCCATCTCGGAGTAGATTGCCACATCTCCCATACCAGCCGGAACCAGAACTTCATCATATACTTTATGAACGCCTTCGCCAATCACACGGATATCATTCGGCTCTTTGTCCGGAGTATACGGGATTCCGACTCCACCGGAAAGATTGACAAACTTGATATCGCATCCTGTCTTTTCTTTTAATTCTACTACCAGTTCAAACAGCTGTTTTGCAAGCTGCGGATAATACTCATTTGTTACCGTATTACTTGCAAGGAATGCATGAATTCCGAACTTCTTGGCACCCTTTGCCTTTAAGATCTTGTATGCCTCAATAATCTGCTCCTTGGTCATACCATACTTGGCATCTCCAGGGTTGTCCATGATTCCATTGCTCATCTGGAACACTCCGCCCGGATTATAACGGCAGCTGATCGTCTCTGGAATATATCCCAGTGTATCCTCTAAAATCTGAATATGTGTAAAGTCATCCAGATTGATAATTCCACCAAGCTTATTGCAGTAAGCAAATTCCTGTGGCGGTGTATCATTGGAAGAAAACATAATGTGATCTCCGGAAAACCCAGTTGATTTTGCAAGCATCAGTTCCGTATAGGAAGAACAGTCACATCCACAGTCATATTCCTGCAGAATCTTAAGCAGGTATGGATTTGGAGTTGCTTTCACGGCAAAATACTCACGGAATCCAGGATTCCATGCAAATGCTTCCTTTACTGCTTTTGCATTCTCCCGAATGCCTTTCTCATCATATAAATGAAACGGTGTTGGATAGGTCTTTACGATCTCCTCAACCTGTTCTTTCGTTACAAACGGTGTCTTCTTCATATATTCCTCCCATATCGAATCTTCTGTTCGCTTTTATACTTTATCATGCTAAATACTTTGCTTTCACTATGCTACAACATATTTTTCGGAAATTCAAGTTTTTTTGCGTATTTTTCCTGTTCGTTCCTGAGAAAATATGTTATACTTGGCGTGATGTGATAATGAATCATACATATAGTAAGAAAGGAGCAGTGATTGTGAGTATTACAATTCTGCCTTATATTGATCAGACATTGCTTCAGCAACAGAAAGAAGCAATTGCCAATTCCAAAAAACAAGAAGTCCTGAACCAGTTTGAAGCAGCACTGAACGCAGCAGCTTCCGCCCTCGAAACAATTCAGGCGGATCAGAAAGCTTTTTCTGCAACGGCTTCGCCTGCTTCTTCGGTCACTGTGTCTTCTGAACCATACAGCATTTCATCCCAGACTGCACCTGTCACTTCCGCATCACTGAATTGTCCTGCAGAACTGGAAGCCTATTTTAAGGAAGCCTCTGAGACTTACGGGGTTGACGAACGTTTATTAAAATCCATCGCCAAAACCGAATCCTCTTTCCAGTCGGATGCAACCAGTCATTCCGGTGCAATGGGTATCATGCAGCTTATGCCTGCTACTGCTTCCAGCCTCGGAGTCTCCAATGCATATGATGCAAGAGAGAATATTCTTGGCGGTGCCAAATATATTTCTCAGCTTTTACAGCAGTATCAGGGAGATACCTCCCTTGCTCTTGCAGCTTACAATGCCGGAAGCAATAACGTTAACAAATATGGCGGAATCCCGCCATTTACCGAGACCCAGAATTATGTTTCCAAGGTTCTCGGCTATTACAACAGCGAAGAATTATAATTTTAACTTTGAAAGAAGATCTCCAAGACTTGTCGATGCGGTCTCATCGGATGTGTACTCTTCTACATCTCCGGCATCCTCCGTATCGACCATTTCTTCTTCCAGCGCTTTCATACTGAGGCTGACCTTGTTATCATTTGTATTTATAATCTTTACCTTGACTTTCTGTCCTTCTTTTACCTCCTCATGTGGGGATGCAATTCTTTTCTGACAGATCTGTGAGATATGCACCAGCCCGCTGATTCCATTTCCAAGATTCACAAATGCTCCGTATGGCATAATCGACTCTATGGTTCCTTCTACGATTGATCCAGGAACAAGCATGGAAATCTTATGATTTCTCTGTTCTTCTTCACGTTCTCTCGCAACTGCTTTACCGGATAATACTAACTTCTCTTTTTCCGGTTCCACCGTAATCACGCGGACATCTACTGTTTTTCCGATCCATGCATCTGTATTTTCCACATAATCACTGCAAATCTGTGATGCCGGGATAAATGCACGGATTCCTTCAAGATATGCAACCACACCGCTTGGAACACTTTCTTTTATACGCACAGATACGACCGTATCATTTTCTTTCATTTCTTCCAGTTTGTCCCACGCAAGCATATCGTTGGCTTCTTTTTTGGATAATTCCATATTACCGTTTCCATCATCCATATTGATAACAGTCGCCTCAATCTCATCTCCCGGATGGATTTCTTCCATTACGGAAAAATCCGGATCATTGCTTAAATTCTCGACTTTGATAATTCCCTGCGTATAATATTTCAGATCCAGAGTTACCTCTTCTTCATTCACATCAATAACCGTTCCTGTAATGATATCTCCTTCTTTGATCTGCCGAAAAGAAGCCTCTATTTCCTTTTCAAAATCTTTCATTGTTTCCATTTGTATTGTTCCTGCCTTTCTTTGAAAATGTAAGAATTTTTTATACAAAACACAAAATTCATATTGACATTTTATGTCTGCTATAGTATATTAAATGAGCTGACGTAATTGCGGAAGCAAGTGATGCTGATGTGGCTCAGGGGTAGAGCACTTCATTGGTAATGAAGAGGTCACGGGTCCGATTCCCGTCATCAGCTTTTTTCAAACCCTTGATTTAATCAAGGGTTTTCTTTTTATCTTAAAAGCACATTTCCTGCTTTATCATTCCCTGCTTTTAATCTCAACGATCACAAACAGACCGATCAGGCCAAAAATTCCACCGATACATGCAAATCCGGGATTCGCAAGGAAAACGCCAATTGCGACAAAAACCACACATAACAGGAAGAGGAACATGATGATCCGCATTTTCCAAACGTTATTTCTTTTTTTCATAGTCTCATCCTTTCCACGACAATATAAGGACTTAGACCGGGTTTTGTTCCTCCCCGTCTAAGTCCCCCTTTTTAACCTTGAATATAATTCGGCACGCCTTCATTCAGTGCCTCAAATTTCTTACGGATATCCGATGCCACATTTTCCGGAGTATCCTCCGAAAGAACATACTCTCCATTCCGTACATGCAGATAATATAACTCATCTGCCGTAAAACCTATATCCATAACCGGCTGCCTCCCTTTTCCGTCATTTTAAATTATGTAGCTCTATATTTCAATGATGTATTTCTCATATGCATTGATTACCTTGGTATCTCCGATCATATCTTCTCTCTGGAATTGTCTTCCATAGGACAAATGAACATGACCATGCACAAAATATTTCGGACGATATTTATCGATCAATGTCAGAAAAACCTGAAATCCCTGATGACATAAATCGGTTCCATCATGAAACCCTCTGGCTGGTGAATGCGTTACCAGAATATCAAAACCTCTGTGAAACCATAATTTAAACTTCAATTTTGTAATCCGTTTACGCATCTCCCGTTCCGTATACTGGTTGATGCCCTGCTTATACCGCTGTGAGCCGCCAAGTCCAAGTATCCGTACTCCCTGAAATGAAAAAATATCATCTTCGATGCAGATACATCCCTGTGGTGGATCTGTTTTATAACTGTCATCGTGATTCCCCCTGATATAAAGCACCGGAATCGATGTCATAGTCGTCAGGAACGATAAATACGATGCTTTCAGATCGCCACAGGAAATAATCAGATCAATATCCTTAAAGTCATCTTTGGAAAAGAAGTCCCAGTAAGTTTTGTACTCCTCATCCGCTATACACAGTATCTTCATTCTTATTTTGTTTCCTCTACACCCTTTAATGCAACAACCGAATGTGCATCGTCAACAAGTTCGCCGATTGCAGGAATCCTTCCGATTACATTTTCTACAAGCCAATCCATTTTCATGATCTTCTCCGGCTTCATCTCCTGCCCTTCCCGATTCTTCAATGTGCCATCCTGTGAATGGATTTCTCCATAAAACGGAACGATCGATCCGGAACAGATATCGTTTTTGAAGTGTCCCACCAGACGTCGTACACCCGTTGGAACATTGTTGGAGCAGATCAGGTCAATAACACCTGCCGACATTCCCCACCAGTAATTTAAAGCTTTACGCTCGCCATTCTCTTCGTTCTGGTAATTGCCTTCCATGATGCTTCGTATCATCTTCTCATAGAAAATTCCCCAGTTCCAGAGTGGCATTGCAAGGTTGGTCGTCACACCATTCTCAATCCGATAGATGCCAAACTGTCTCGATGCACTCTGTGGTGTAATCATATCCTGATTGGAAATATAGTGAATATCGTTCTCTTTGATAAACGTATCCAGGTCATATCCTTTTCTTGTAGACCATTCCAGATAAATCTTTGCTCTTGGATTTACACAGGCTGCACCAAGGGCAAATGCGTTGATATTCGCAGTCATTCCATAAATCGGATAATCTGCAATATATCCAATCTTGTCATTTTCAGCCATTGCTCCTGCAATCAGTCCGGATATAAATTTCGCCTCATACATACGTGCATAATACGTGCGGATATAACGATGTGGGGTATTCAGCGAACAGTTCAGAATCTTAACTTCCGGATGTTCAATCGCAGCTTTCAGGCTCTGTTTCATCATCTGCGGGGCAACTCCAAATATAATCGTAGCTCCCTGTGCTATCACAGACTCCAGTACCTGTGCAATATTCTGTTCATTTACATCATTCACGCAGATCGTACTGACTTCATCCGGGAAAGTCTCCTCGAGATATGTCCGTCCCAGTTCATGTGCATAGATCCAGTCCGATGTTTCCGGTGATTTCGGATATAAAAATGCAACCTTAACTTTCTTTGTGGTAGAAGGTAAAAAGTAACTCCAGAGTTTCCGTTTTTCCGGTGCCTTTTCCTGTTTCGGATCAAGAACCAGATCAACACTGTGTTTCTCTGTCAGCATGATAAATTCATTCCACGATTTCACTACATTATCGTTGTATTCTTTATCACTCATATTAAGTGCAGCTTCAAATCCAAAAATATTAATAAAGCACAGGATTGCATCTCCCATTGTAATCGGAAGTTTATCTCCACCGTTAAAACGATATGCACGTTCAAAATGAAACAGCACTTTGTTAAACTTCTCTCTTGTGAGATCATCCCACTTTCCCTGTACCCCAACAAGTGAAAGCAGACGTTCTGCACTTCCTTCTTTTGTAAATTCAACCGTATTCAATCCTGATATATCACTGAATTTCATAAATTCATAATAGTGCCTTACATCTTCGTCATCCGTCAGTTTCGGTATCTTTCTTGTAACAAACGCGGAAATTGCAAATGCTTCATAATATTTCAGCACGCTTACCCTTTTATTGCCCTCAACCACATAATAACGGTTCATGTATTCGTATACTTCGATTGGATCACGAATCCCCTCTGTCACCTGTGCATCTGCAAGATTGGACCATTTTACGGAAAATTCCGTACCATAATCCAGAATCGGCATAAAATTATCTGCAAATGCCTGTGTTCTCCCCATCGTACTGGTACCAACCACGTGATCCAGCGGAATGTTCATCAGCCCCAGATACTTCTCTGTCTGTATCATATCATTATTAATGATTTCATCCAACACAGGAAGATACGGAAACCGTCCCTTTGCGACAGATGATTTATATTCTTTTCTGCCAAGCTTTAATGCTTCCTGATATTCATGTATTCCCATTGACTCACACTCCTTTGTCATCTCCTATAGTATTATAATATCTTCTTTTGTCGAAAAAAACAAATACTTCTTTATTAACTGCCAATTATTTGATATAATAAGTTAGGTAATAGGTACTACAGGAGGGGATTGAGTGAAAAATATAACTTTGGAGCAGGCAGATATCATTGGAGAAATCGCCAATATCTGCACTGGAAATGCTGCTACAGCATTAAGTATGATATTGAACCGTGCAACAAACATTACAACACCTGTCGTTGAAGTCCTGAGTAAAGAGGATGCTCTGACAGCGAAAGACCGGATTCTGATCAAAGTTCCTTACACCAAAGGATTAGATGGCACGAATCTTATGATTCTTCAGGAACACGATGCACTTGTAATTGCCAATCTCATGATGGGCGGTGATGGTAAAGATGTTTCCAATCTTGCACTGGATCCACTCACCTTATCGGCAATTTCAGAGGCAATGAATCAGATGTGTGGCACAATCGCCACTTCCATGGCAACACTTTTGAACAAACCAACCGATATTGGAACACCTCTCATCAATTCCAATTATGAGAAATCCTTTGATATACCGGAAGAATTATGTAACGGAACAGACATTTTAAAGGTCACATTCCACCTGACCGTAGATAATCTGATCGACAGCAGTCTTCTTCAGTTATATCCAATCAGTATTGTACAACAGATTTTAAATCATTAGGAGGAAATGAATATGGCAAGCGTTTTAATCGTTGACGATGCAGCATTTATGAGAATGATGCTCAAAGATATTCTTACTAAAGGAGGATATGAAATCGCCGGTGAAGCTGGCGATGGCAATGAAGCTGTGGCAAAATATGCAGAACTGAAACCAGATCTCGTCACACTTGATATCACCATGCCAAATAAAGATGGTCTTCAGGCATTAAAAGAAATCAAAGAATCCGATCCAAATGCAGTATGCGTCATGTGCTCTGCAATGGGTCAGCAGGCTATGGTTATCGATGCGATCCAAGCTGGTGCAAAAGATTTCATTGTAAAGCCTTTCCAGCCAGAACGTGTTCTGGAATCTATTCGTAAAGTAATTGGATAAAACAAATTGCTTTTATCCACTAAAAAACCAGTAAATGGGAATTCCATTTACTGGTTTTTATTATACACAGGAACATTTCTTTCTTACTCTCTGAATATACTTTCTTTCAAATTCGCGTACTGAAATCGGTTTATCGTACAGATATCCCTGAATCATATTACAGCCACATTCCTGAACGATCTTCTCTTCCTCACTGGTCTCAACGCCTTCACAGATTACATCCAGATTGATTCTCTGGAACATCTCCACAAGACTTCTCATAATCTCAATTCCCTGACAGTTCTGAAGACTGTTCACAACAAACGCACGGTCAAATTTTACAACGTTTGTCGGGATTCTTCCCAGGATATAGAGAGAATTATATCCGGTTCCAAAATCATCCATACTGATCCGGTAACCTTTCATTCTAAGCCAGGTAACCTTCTGAATGATTCTCTGTAAATCCTCACAAAACATGGTTTCCGTAATCTCAAACTCAAGGTATTTCTTTGGGATCTGATAGCTTTCTACCAGTTGGTCCACTTTCTGAAGGAATCCAGGAACCATAAAATCCGCGCGGGAAAGATTTACGGATACCTCAAGCAATTCTCCATAATCTTCCTTCCACTGTTTCATCTGTTCAAGCACAAGAATGATCATCTGAAAATCCAGTTGTGTGATCAGTTCCGCAGACTCAAGAACAGGAACGTAGACATTGGGTGACATTACATTTCCATGTTCATCTTCAATGCGGGATAACGCTTCCGCTCCAACAACCTTCTGTTCATCAATTGAAAACTTCGGCTGCAGGAAAAGCCGGATCTTATTATTCTCAAGTGCATTCTCAAAACTTGGGATCACACTTGCCTCTTTCAATGTTCTGTTTCGCAATTCATCTGAATAAACAGCAATCACATCCACATATTTATGTGTGATACTCTTCATTGCATACCTGGCATTATCAATTGCATACTGAAACGTATCGTTTGGTCTCATAATATATGCTCCGCAACTGATGTGCACCTTTGACATCGGGTATTCTTCATTAATCGTTTTCATAAATTTCTGAATTGCCATCTGGAGTCTCGCCTTCAGAAAACGTTCTGGAACACCGTAGCCTTCCGTTAAGATAATCAAGTGATCCGCATAGTATTTTGCAGCAAGCCAACAATCATCATCATCTATACAAAAATAACGAATCATTTTTACGATCAGTTCATCTCCACAGGTATATCCATAAACTTCATTAAAATATTTCAGATTGCGGATATTTACGCTGATCAGAACCGGTTCATCCATCAGATGGTATAACTGGCTGCCAAATCTCTTAAACTCTGCAAGAGACACCAGTCCATCCACATCGTATTCTACATTGTCAAACTTCTTCATGTTATACTTATCCTTTTTATCAGTATCAGAAAACACCAACTTCTCCAAGCTCTCCCCACGTTGTATTTTTCCCCATAAATACTCCTAAATAAGTTTCTCACCTTTTTTGCGTTTTGTAAATAGAGTTTTAGTAACAGATTCTGCACGTCTCAATTGCACGATCCGCCAGAATCTGTTCTCCATGTTCTTCCAGAAATGCTTTTCTTTCTGGTCCAACCGCTACTTCATCCGCATATTCATCGGTCAGCACCGATAAATGAAGCACTTGACTCTCTGTACAATTGGTAAGCGTCATAATCAGATAATACTTTCCCTGGTATTTATATAACATATTCGCAGGAATCCGTTCCAAAGTCACCAGTCTGGAAAACCGCATAAATACATCCATATCTGAGAACGTAAAAATTGCCACAACTTCTGTCACATCTTCCACCTGTTCTGACGGATCTGTGTCGCTCTGTTCCTCTTTTTCCGATTCTTTCTTTAATTCATCCCATTTATCCGGCGGAATCGAATCTAAAAATCCATTTACGATGTCTTTCAGATGCTCCATCATCTGAGATCCCTGATGCTCTGAAAATGTCAAAGCCAGTGTGTGATCCGGCAGAAAATCAGCCCGGACGGTCTTTACCCCAAGGTTAAACTTCTGCTCAAACTTCTGTTCTGCAAGGTCAAATATATGGTTCATGAACTCCTGTGTCCGCTCTCCATTGCTCATAATCTCTTCCAGCGTATATCCCAGACTTTCAATTTCTTCCTCTGAAATTACACATTTTATGGTATGTTCTCCGATTCGTGAAAATTCCATATACAATCACCTGCCTTCCCTCAATTGTTAATCGTTTTTATTTTACTTCTGATGCGTTGCAGCGCATTATCGATCGACTTTGGAGTTTTTCCCATATATTCTGCAATCTGAATATAATTCATTCCTTCCAGATAATGGTCAAGCACATCCCTTTCCATTCTGCTTAACTTTTTCACAAGGGCAGCATAAAAATCCTGCTGATTCTCATATTCGATCATAAGCTGTTCCGGGCTTTCCGCCCGCTGACTGCTCAGCATCTCATCAAGAGGAATTCCGTTTTCCCGGCTTTCGGTATTGAAAGATACATACGTATTTAACGGAATATGCTTCTTCCGGTTCGAAGCCTCTACTGCGGAATAAAGCTGTCTTGAGATACAGATATCTGCAAAATGAAAAAAGCTGGAATCATGTCCCTGCCTGTAATCCCTGACCGCCTTAAATAATCCGATCATCCCCTCCTGGATGAGATCATCGGTCTCTCCTCCGATCAGATACATCGCATTTGCTTTTTTCCGCACCAGTGGCTTATATTTTTCCATGATATAATCAATTATGTCATTGTCTCCCAGTCTGAACTTCTCGATCAGCTGTTCATCTGTAAAGCTACTATATTTGTTCTCCAAACGCTTTATGCCCCACTCTTTTCCGATATCTGTTATTTTGCATGAATTCTCTGGCGCACGATCTCGTATGCCAAAACCCCTGTTGCAACAGATGCATTCAACGAATCAATATCACCATTCATCGGAATCGATGCAATAAAATCGCAGTTTTCACGTACGAGCTTGCTTACACCTTCTCCTTCATTCCCTATCACAAGTCCGATTGGTCCGGTCAGGTTCAGATCATACATCGATGTTCCATCCATATCTGCACAGACAAACCACATTCCCTGTTCTTTCAGATCACGGATCGTATTGGTAAGATTGGTCACTTTTGCAACCGGTGTATAGTTAATTGCTCCAGCAGAAGTTCTGGCTACTGTAGGTGTAAGTCCTACTGCTCTTCTTTTCGGAATGATAACACCATGTGCCCCTGCAAGGTTTGCTGTACGGATGATCGCACCAAGATTATGCGGATCTTCGATTCCATCCAGAATAAAAATGAACGGTGGTTCGCCTTTTTCTTCTGCTTTCTTTAAAATATCTTCTACTTCAGCATATTCATATGCAGCCGAAATTGCGATCACACCCTGGTGTTTTCCCGTCTCAGATAACTGTTCCAGACGTTCTTTTGCCACATAATGCACGATCGTATCATGCTTTTTGGCTTCTCGCAGAATGGATCTTACCGGTCCATCCTGACAGCCGTCCAGAACAAATAATTTGTCAATTGTCTTTCCGGAGCGAAACGCCTCAAGTACCGCGTTCCGTCCTTCGATTTTATTCTCTTCGTATCCCATAGGATCTCCTTTAGCTTTAATATGTAATATTAAGTTTTTCGATCGCATACTTTACAAGTTCTACGATTCTTGGAAACTCATCTTTCAAATACAGATACCCCATCAGCGCCTCAAATCCGGTCGCATTCCTATAATCTGACATCGTTGCATTTTTCGCCATCGTCGGAGACTTCGCATTGCGGCCTCTCCGATAAATGTCCGCCTCCTCTACTGTCAGTATTTCTTCGAGTACTTTCATCATTTCTGCCTGTGTTTTGGCTTTCACGATATGGCTGGTCCGATAATGCAGCTGACTCGCCTTTGTATTTCCCTTTCCGACAACGATAGAACGGATCACAAGGTCAAAAATGCCATCACCGATATATGCAAGCGCAAGCGGTGAATATGTGCGGATATCCACCGGTGCGATTTCAAACTGCTCTTTAATATATGCGTCAATTCCTTTTTCCATTAAACAAGCTCCCATACCACGCCCTCACGGGTATCTTTAATTGCAACACCTTTGGCAAGAAGCTCATCGCGGATCGCATCTGCCTTTGCAAAATCCTTTGCTTTTTTGGCTTCTTTCCGCTCAGCAATCTTCTCCTGGATAAATGCTTCAAGTTCCGGATCCACACTGCTTCCAGCTTCTTTCAACGCAGCGCCTGCAGTTGTAAGATTCAAAGATAATACCTTATCAAAATCTGCGGCAAGCGCAAGCTTTGTCTTATCATTCGTGTCAGCCTTCAGCATATCATATACGACAGTAAGTGCCATGGATGTATTCAGATCATTGCAGATCGCATCCTCAAATCTGCTCTTATACTCTGCAAAAACCTTGTCATCCACTTCGCCCTCATCTTTTAATTCAGCAATCTTTTTAACGAGCTTCACATATGCTCCTGTGATATTGTCCAGATTCTCATAAGAAAAGACAAGCGGTTTGCGATAATGTGACTGTAAACAGAACATACGATAAACCATCGGATCGTATCCTTTTTCCTCAAGAAGCGAAACGGTAAGGAAATCTCCCTTTGATTTACTCATCTTGCCCGTCTGGTCGTTCAGATGATTGACATGGAACCAGTAGTTGCACCATTTATGTCCAAGGTATGCCTCGCTCTGTGCGATCTCATTCGTATGATGTGGAAAAATATTGTCCACGCCACCGCAATGAATATCAATATACTCTCCAAGGTGTTTCATACTGATGCAGGAGCATTCAATATGCCATCCAGGATATCCGACGCCCCATGGACTATCCCATTTTAACGCCTGATCTTCAAATTTGGATTTGGTAAACCAGAGTACGAAATCATTGCGGTTGCGTTTATTAACATCCTCTTCTACATCATCACGGACGCCAACCTGAAGCTGTTCTTTCTCCACCTGGGAAGAAAAGACAAAATAATCATCCAGTTTCGAAGTGTCAAAATAGACATTCCCACCAGCCTGATATGCATATCCCTTCTCCAGAAGAACTTCGATCATATGAATAAACTCTGGAATGCAATTTGTGGCAGGCTCCACAACGTCCGGTCTTTTAATATTCAGCTTTCTGCAGTCATTAAAAAACGCATCGGTATAATACTGTGCCACCTGCATAACGGTCTTATGTTCTCTTTTGGCACCTTTTAACATTTTATCTTCTCCTGTGTCTGCATCGGAAGATAAATGACCGACATCGGTGATGTTCATGACACGCTTCACATCGTATCCGATATAACGAAGTGACTTCTCCAATACATCTTCCATAATATAGCTGCGAAGATTTCCGATATGTGCAAAATGATATACCGTAGGACCGCATGTATACATTGCAATCTTTCCATCCTCATGCGGAATCACTGTGTCAATCTTTCTTGTCAAGGTATTATAAAATCGAAATTTATTCTCCATGGTATCTCCTTCTTTATCTCTATTTTAATCGATATTTATGCATTTTCCAACTGATTTTGCAAATTATTTTGTCTCAGTTTCCGCCTTCTGAAGCTTTGCAAGCTGATATTCCAGTTCATGCACTCTGCAGCCCAGCATGTCGTTTTCACGCTTTAAGCATTCGATATCTTCGCAGATCGGATCTGGCAGATGTGTCTGATCCAGATCTTCCTGCGGAAGTCTCTCGTTATTTCTTTTTACGACACGGCCTGGTACTCCGACTACGGTTGAGTTCGGTGGGACTTCCTCCAGAACAACACTTCCCGCGCCAATCTTACTATTATCTCCAATTTTGAAGGAGCCAAGCACTTTTGCTCCTGCGCTGATCATTACATTATTTCCAATCGTAGGATGTCTCTTGCCGTGTTCTTTTCCGGTTCCTCCAAGTGTAACGCCCTGATATAAGGTACAGTTATCTCCAATGATTGTTGTCTCGCCAATAATGACGCCGGTTCCATGATCGATAAAAAGACCTTTTCCAATCTGTGCGCCCGGATGGATTTCAATTCCGGTTTTTCTTGCTGCGCGCTGCGACACCCATCTTGCCCAGAAATAATGACCTTTTACATATAATTTATGTGCTCTTCGATAGCTGAGCATTACCTTAAAACTCGGATAAAGAAATACTTCCATATTGGAATGAATGGCCGGATCTCTTTCCCTGATAATTGCAATCTCCTGTTGAATATTTTTCCAAAAACTCATTCTTCTCACTCTTTCTTTTACATAATTCCTATAATACAAAAACCACGGACACTCCGCCAAGAGACGAAGTATTCCGTGGTTCCACTCTATCTTCCGAAAAAATCATAAAAACCTGTGTTCTGATCTGTGATTCTTTCGCTTTTTACCTTTTAACGTAAGTTACCCGTTTCAGACTACTGTTCTTTCGTCTGAAAAGCTCCCGGAGGCACTTTCGGAAATCTGAAATGGAAACTGCTTGCAGCCGATGGCAGCTTCTCTCTGTTATTTCAATTATTTCTTACTCTTTCCGTTCTTCGCTTTTACTATTATAATCCTTACCATAGTTTATGCAGAATTGGATTTTTTGTCAAGACTAAGTTATCTTTTCTGGCATCCACTGCAGGAAGCGCAGCGGCTTCCGCCACCAACTTCCATACTGCTTTCAAAAAATCCATTCAGACTGCAGATTGCCTGAGATGAGATGCCTGTCTCATTGCCGGTAAATCCAAGCCCTTCTTCGGTCGTTGCCTTCACATTCACCTGATCTTTTGCAATTCCAAGCACTCCGGCGATATTCTGTTCCATCTCTTCGATATAAGGACGAAGTTTCGGTTTCTGGGCAATGATCGTAGCATCAATGTTCTCCACAACATATCCATGCTCCGTCAGAAGATTCCCCACATGTTCTAAAAGCTTCATACTTGAAATTCCCTTGTACTTCGGATCTGTATCCGGGAAATGCTTTCCGATATCTCCAAGTGCCGCTGCACCAAGTAATGCATCCATGATCGCATGCAGAAGTACATCTGCATCCGAATGCCCCAAAAGTCCAAGTGTATGCGGAATCTTTACTCCGCCTAAAATCAGATCTCTTCCTTCCACCAGTTTGTGTACATCATATCCCATTCCTACGCGCATTGTTTTTTCTCCTGTCTTTCAAAATTATGTATCCAGTCTGCCTTCAGCAGATATACAAGAAACAGTATTGAACTCAGTGACCAGGTCAGCGGATATGCCCAGAATACGACCTGGATTTTATGTATAAAGTGTACAATAATCGTTATATATGTAATTCGGATCAGACACCAGCAGATCAGCATAACCACAAGCGGCACTGTCGACTTGCCCGCACCGCGCATGATTCCGGCAACTGTATGCGAAAATGCCAGCAGAAAATAAAACAGCGTAACTGTTCTCGCCTGTAGCGTACCATATCCAATTACTTCCGCTTCCGTATCAAATAAACGGATCAGCTGCGGAATGAAAATATAGATTACCATTCCGATCAGTTCTGCCGCAGTAATGGAACAGAAAATTCCAAACGCTGCACCCTTTTTTGCCCGTTCATACTCTTTTGCTCCAAGATTCTGTCCGATAAATGTCGTCATCGCCATCGCAAAACAGGTGATCGGCATAAAACCAAAGCCTTCAATCTTTGAATAAGAACCACATCCAGCCATTGCCATCTTTCCAAATGAGTTGATATTGGACTGTACTACAATGTTGGCAATCGAAATGATTGAATTCTGTACTCCGGATGGAAGACCAATTGTAATGATCTGTTTTAACATCGGCAGATCAAAACGTATCTCTTTTAGTCTGACCTGATATACATCCTGTGTATTCATCAGTCTTCTCATACATAAAATTACACTGAGCATCTGTGAGATAATCGTGGCAAGTGCCGCATATTCGACACCAAGACGGAACACACCGTTAAAAAGCAGATCCAGAATCACATTTACAATGGATGAAAAGATCAGATAATTCAACGGATGCCTGCTGTCTCCCACTGCCTGCAGAATTCCCATACAGACATTATATAATACAACTGCCAGCGAGCCAAGGAAATAAATTCTCAAATATGCGACCGAATTTGGAAGCACCTCTGCCGGTGTCTTCATCCAGAGCAGGATCTGAGGTGTAAACACAATTCCAAGAATCGTCATAAGCACACCTGCTGCAATACCAAATGCCAGATCCGTATGCACTGCCTTATGGACTTTTTCATAATCCTTTGCGCCAAAATATCTGGATATTACCACACCGGCGCCCATTGCTGTTCCATTAAAAAATCCAACCAGCAAAAAAATAAGACTTCCTGTAGAAGTCACTGCTGCAAGTGCATTGCTTCCAAGAAAGTTTCCAACGATCAGTGAATCTGCCATATTGTATAGCTGCTGGAACAGATTCCCAAGAAACAGTGGAATCGCAAATGCAATGATTTTCTTCGGAATGGATCCCTCTGTAAGTATATTGCTTTCTTTCATCTTCTACCCCTTTTTTACCGAAAAATGAGCTGCCATTCCGAAGTCTTCTTTCGAAATGACAGCTCTGATTATCTTATACTCTTATATGGTATTTGTCAATCTGACGCTTATGCTAATGCTGCTGTAATGATTGCCATAGAATATACTTCTGATGCGTTGCATCCACGTGACAGATCATTGATTGGAGCATTCAGACCAAGTAAGATTGGACCATATGCATCGAAATTACCAAGACGCTGTGCAATCTTGTAACCGATGTTTCCAGCATTGATATCTGGGAAAATAAATGTATTTGCATGTCCTGCAACTTCTGATTCCGGACATTTTGTACGAGCAACACGTGGAGCTACTGCTGCATCGAACTGGATCTCTCCCTCGATTGGAAGTTCCGGATATTTTGCTTTTGCTTTTGCAGCTGCATTACGCATTTTATCAACATCTTCACCTTTTCCAGATCCAAGTGTTGAATAGCTTAAGAATGCAACCTTTGGATCTACGCCAAAGATTCTTGCACAGGCAGCTGATTCTCCAGCGATCTCAACTAACTCATCCTCTGTTGGATGAATGTTGATTGCGCAATCAGACATTGCAAGTACTTCGTTCTCACCTGTAGCAGATGGACGAACAAGAATAAAGCAGGAAGATACGATGGAATTTCCCGGTTTTGTCTTAATAAGCTGTAAAGCAGGTCTTACGGTATCTGCTGTAGAATAGGTAGCACCACCGAGTAATGCATCAGCAACTCCCATTTTTACTAACATAGTACCGAAATAGTTTGCCTGTGAGAGAATTCCACGAGCCTGCTCAGGTGTAACACCTTTGCTTTTACGTAATTCGCAGAACAGATCTACCATCTCATCAAAATGATCATAGTTCTTTGGATCGATGATCTGTGCACCACGGATATTAAATCCGCTCTCACTTGCTACTGCATAAATCTCTTCTTCATTACCAACAAGAATTGGATGAAGGAAGTTGCTTGCTAAAAGACGGGAAGCTGCCTCAAGAATACGAGGATCATTTCCCTCTGTAAATACAATTTTTTTAGGACTTTTCTTTAAGATGTCAATTAACTGACCAAAACCAAACATGTTTTGTATCTCCTTTTTCTATAATTTTATTTTTTCACCTAGAGCCATTTTATACCCCTTTTTCGTGAATTACAATGAATAGTAATGTTTTTTATCGAAAACATTTCTCGTTATTTTTTTGACAATTTTCGTCCCTGAAAACTGGAATTTTCTTGAAGCCTGAGAACAGATAGCGTATACTAATCCAGTATATCAGGCACAAAAGAAAGGCGAATAATATGAAAAATGAAAATTCTGTCCGCGGTATGTTCCTGCTTCTGGTCACTGCTGCAATCTGGGGAACTGCTTTTGTAGCGCAAAGCGTAGGATTGGAACATCTTGGGACATTTACCTTTAATGCAATCCGTTCATTTATCGGTGCAATCGTTCTTTTTCCATTTATATGTATCCGGGACAAAAAATCCATCCGGGCTAAAGATGTCAAGGAACGCCGCACCCTTTTACTGGGCGGGCTTATCTGTGGAACAGCATTATGTATTGCATCAAACTTCCAGCAGCTTGGTATCAGTCATTCCACGGTTGGCAAGTCTGCTTTTATCACAACACTCTATATCGTAATTGTTCCGCTTCTCGGGCTCTTCTTGCACAGAAAGGTCTCTTTCCAGACATGGATCGGGGTAATTCTTGCCCTGGCAGGTCTCTATCTGCTTTGTATGAAAGATGAGGGGTTCACACTTCAGACCGGAGATATCTATCTTCTTTTATGTGCCCTGTTCTTTTCCTTCCAGATTATTGCTGTAGATCATTTTTCTCCGAAAGTAGACGGACTTAAGCTTTCAATGCTTCAATTCCTTGTGACAGGAGTTCTTTCCGGAATCTGTATGTTTCTGTTTGAATCACCCTCACTCGCAGATATCGCAGCCAGTGCTTTCCCGCTCTTCTACGCCGGTGCTATTTCCTGTGGAATCGCATACACCTTACAGATTCTCGGACAAAAAGAAGTTGCTCCTGCCATCGCCTCTCTCATCATGAGCTTGGAATCCGTAATTGCTTCTCTTGCCGGATGGCTGATCCTTGGAGAGACATTGTCCACAAAAGAACTGATCGGCTGTGTTTTCGTATTCGTTGCCGTTCTGATCACACAGATTCCACTGCCGAAACGCCACAAACATACATCATGATCTTTTACCAGTTATCTCCTATTGTTTAATTGTTACAGAATTGTTACAATTCATTTGTGCTTAGCTAAGGCAGCAAAAACAAACAAAGGAGGATACATCTATGTGTTATAATTTCTTCAGTAATTGCGACATCATGGCAATTATCCGTAAATGTTTCGGATGTAACTAATATTAACATTTGCATAAATACAAAAATACTTAAATAAACATTTCCCCTATGGCAAAAGGTCCCGTTTTCGGGACCTTTTGTTTTGTGCAATTTGCCAGCCACTAAGTTAAAAGTCATCTTTTGACACCCTGATCCAATAGAGCCAAAAAATCCCCGACTTTCGTCGAGGATAATTGCGTAGCGAGAGGGGGATTCGAACCCTCGACACTGCGGGTATGAACCGCATGCTCTAGCCAACTGAGCTATCTCGCCATATGAAATTGTGATAAACACAAAAATGGGACCTACAGGGCTCGAACCTGTGACCCTCTGCTTGTAAGGCAGATGCTCTCCCAGCTGAGCTAAGATCCCAGTTTTGTCGTCCGCTCTCGCTGACGACTTATTTATTATATCTGTTGCGAAAAAAAATGTCAACTATTTTTTGTTTTTTATTTGAATTTTTATCCCTTCTTCTGGCAAAGCCCGAAATATGTTTTCACAGAATTGTGCCTCCTCACTGCTTATGCTTTCCTCTGAAAATGCAGCCTTTTGTACAATCTCCATGTAGTGTTCCCAGTCTGTCCGGTTTATTTCCGGAAAACTTCCGGTTAATATTTCAAGATACTGTCTGTCCGACAATCCGGATTTCCGAAAACGCTGTTTTCGCATCACCATATGATAGATTTTCCGGTTCAGCTGACGTACTGCTTTATTATATTGTCCTCTTTCCAGCTCCCTGGCAAGTTTTTTATTCCAGAACTGTTTTTTCTGCTTTGGTCGAACCACAATCAGATAGAAGCAAATCATCAGGAAACCGGCAATTACAATCATGATACTGATCCATTCACATACTTTCGTCCAGTTACTGTTCTCTTCATCTGTCTGTTTTTTCTGTGTCTGTCCATCTTTTGATGTCGTCTGTCCATGGAATCCTGTATCATCTGACGTCTGGTTCATTCTAACGTTGCTTTGCGTATTTTCCTCTGCCGTATTCTCATCCTGTGTCAGATCTTCACTTTGTGTATCTGACGGCTGCTGATCCTGCTGTGCTTCCTGTCTTTGAATAATCTTTTCCTTACCTTCATTATTCTTCTGAGTCTCAGATTTGGTCCACTCACTCGGAAGTTTCGTCTGATCGTCATCATAGCCCGGTGTCATCTCCATCGGCACCCAGCCATAATTGTTCAGATAGACTTCCACCCACGCATGCGCGCAGTTATCCTCCACCACATAATCTGTCGTGTCGTCTTCGCCGCTTGTTCCATTTCCTTTTGTGATATATCCGGTTGCATATCGTGCCGGCACGCCAAGTTCACGCAGGATAAATACCCCTGCCGATGCAAAATGTACACAATACCCCTTATGGCTTACCGAAAGGAAATACTCGATTGGATCCTGATTTCCCGGAGAATCCAGATATAAACTGTACATTCCACGGGCAGCAAGTTCAGAACTGACAAGCTGTGCATATATAATTCTTTTCATGTTCACAGCATCGCTCCCATAGCTGTCACCATAATCAAGCTCTGCAAGATCCGACTGCATGATCTCTTCTGCAATCTTTCCTGCTGTCACTTCCTGCGCTGGTACGGTCAGATAATTTGCTGCAGCATACTGATTATACCAGTCGAAAAACTCCTGTTCTTTGTCCCACAGTCCACCATAACTGTCTGCATACCAAAAAAGATTCTCTCCTGCGGTTTCCCAGTTAAACATATCCCAGTTCTGCAGATTTGCTGTCGCAAAAAAGGTTTTCTTTCCCTTTTCTTTGGAGATAAGATAATCCCCGGAAAGTGTAACATCCTTCATGCTGGAATAACTGCTCGCATACAGTGCATACGTATACGAATCCTGAATTCCGGTATATTCTACCGAATACTCTGTTGCAGCACCGGCATCTTCCGCCATTGCATTGATATACTGTGCATTCGCCAAAAGTTCTGAGCCTTCTTCCGATGAAATTCCATGATCAATGCATGCCTTCGCAAATACATCATCTGCGTTCATCCATTCCGAATTCTCATAATCGGAGCCATAATATCCACGAAGATACATACGCCCACCATTTGAACTGCCATCCATATGGATTCTCATTACTTCTTCATTGTTATACTTCGGTGTGTGATTATCCACACATCCATCTTCCATATTTCCATGGAACAGCTGAACTCTCAGATTTTTGAACGAGCTTTCCAGTTCGCCCTGTACCACTTTCATCTGCGTTTCTTTCGACGCAATATACTGTGCCGGTCTATTCAGACCATATGTCACAGCTACAACAACAAGAACAATGGACACACCAATCCAGATCATCCGTCTTTTCCCCGGAAAGATTTTCTTCCAGAATACACAGCCGCCGAGCACGATTCCAGCATAAAGCAGGATGAAAGCGCCCCATCCAGGTGTATAGCCAATCAGAAGTTCAAGCACGCATACGATCAGCGGCAAACTAATCATAAGCCACCATTTCCGGAATACTCCTGCAAGCATCTGAAGTACCGATGCAGCCACAACCACTCCAAAAGACAGTGTAAGTGAAATATATGCTGCGTCGCCACCGGAAAACTTTGCCGTGGTATTGTAATATTCATTCCACCGATCCAGATAAAGCTGTCCAAGTGCCATTCCTCCGTCTTCCATTGGTATTCGATGATTTCGGTAAAACAGATAACAGCCAAATGCAGTAATCACAAGGACTGCCAAATTTCCAATAAGCCTTCGCATCTTCTGTTCTGCCCCAGTCATCATTCCATTCCAGAACGTAAACACAGCGATTACCACAACGGAAAGAATCACTCCGGAAACATATACTTTCATATCTGGAAATACATCCTGTATCATCCAGACAGAAGACAGTAGAAAAAGAACAGCAATTATGCTGTTGCCAATGCAGCGCACAACTTCTGTCCACCCGGAGTTTTTGATTGTATTTCTATAGACCGGTCTGCTCTGCTGCCAGTCGATCAGCTTCTTCTGCTGTTTCATTTCTATCTCCCGCTACAATATAAGTTCCAGTTCATGAATATCCGCTTTTGCATGATCCTTACGGATCGTTTTAAGCAGCTTTTTGTCAAGTCGGATCTCCATTTTTTCATTCAATACAATATGATGCAGGATCAGCTCAGAACGGTACTTTTCTTTATAAAGTGCCTGAATATCTTCCTGCGCCTTGTCTTCTTTTTCATTCAGATAAAAGGCAAGAAACTGATAAAAACTTTCCTCATCATCCACGCGGATTCTTACAAGATCCATCGTCTGTCCACTAAACCATGCCACATAATGCGGACATCCTGCATCCATAAGCGAATAGGAAATACTTGCCGCTGCCATATAATAAATGTCCATCTGCCTTACATTGTCTTTTCGTGTGTTTCTTCCATGGGAATCAAGAAGCAATGTCACAGGGCATGCTTTCGGATGACTGTTTTCTTTTACCATCAGCTCATCCATTCTGGCACTGATTTTCCAGTGAATACTCTGAACCTTGTCCCCATTTTGAAATGGGCGGATCTGAAAGACTTCGTTCGCATCATCTCCGGCCTTTAATTCATCATACACTTCTGCCTCTCCAAAGAAATTCCGAACCGGTTCTGTCAGCCGCACAGACATCTCTTCCATCTCCGGCAGAACTTCAATACTTCTCGCCACACGCTTTGTGACTTTGCGGTTCAGATAAAAAAAGCCAGTCATATCATATACCCGGATCTTATTTAAAATGATCTCGTAGCTTCCAGCATAGAAAAAGCCAATCTCAAACTGCCGGTTTTCAGAAACACCGGACTCCATATCCAGGTAGATCCAGCGTTTTTCCTGTTCTTTCCCCTGAAAATTAACCGATATCTGATAGCCGATCTTTCGGTTATTTTTACCGGAACGATTGTGAATCTCTGTATTGATCAAAACCTTCTGCCCTTTTTCCGCCAGTGCGATTGGAATGCGAATGACCGGTTCAATCTCCGCCGCAATCAGATTCATATATACCAATGAAATCAGCATTAACAGCAACAGGCAGAAAGCAAACATTGCAATCGGTGCACTTCCATAAATCATAGCGGTATAGATCAGCAGAACAATCATGATCAAAGCTGTAACATATCGTTTCACCCAGATTCCTCCATCCAACTCTTATTCCATATATGAAGCAGGCTGCTGGACTTCTGAAAGAATCTTTTGCAAAACTGCCATTTCTGTCACATGTGAAACTCTCGCCTTCGTGTTCAAAACAATACGGTGTCTTGCCACATCCGTAAAAACAGCGGCTACATCCTCTGGAAGCACATAAGTTCTTCCCTCCAGAAATGCATGTGCCTTTGCCATCTTTGTACATGCGATCGTACCACGCGGGCTCACTCCAAGTTCAATATATGCATTTTCTCTGGTTGCAGACATAAGCTCCGCAATGTATTTGTAAATACTGTCATGAACATGTATCTGTCTGACATATTCCTGTAATTTTTCCAGCTCATCCGAACGTAAAATACTGCTGACCTGGTCAATATCCGACTTTACGCTTCGTCCCTTGGCAATCTCGATCTCACTGTCCAGTTCCGGATATCCCATGCTCATGCAGATCATAAAACGGTCCAGCTGTGATTCCGGAAGCAGCTGTGTACCGGCACTTCCTTTTGGATTTTGTGTTGCAATGACCACAAACGGTTCCGGCACCTTATGGCTGATTCCATCCACCGTCACCTTGCCTTCCTCCATAACCTCAAGAAGCGCAGACTGTGTCTTCGGAGATGTACGGTTGATCTCGTCTGCAAGAAACAGATTACACATAATCGTTCCCTGATGATATACAAACTGGCCTGTTTCTTTCTGATACATTGAAAATCCAAGGATATCCGCCGGAAGCACATCCGGGGTAAACTGCACTCTGTGGTTCACCAGCGCCATTGCCCTGGAAAATGCGATTGCAAGTGTTGTCTTTCCCACACCAGGAACATCTTCGATCAGAATATGTCCCTCTGCAAGAATCGCTGCCAGTGCCTTCTCAACACATTCATCTTTTCCTTTTACAACTTTTTTTACTTCATCCATCACAGCACGTGCCATAAAATAAGCACGTTCATGCTGGTCTTTTGCGTCCAAGTACCCCATGTTTTACCTCTCTTTACGCTAATATATTATGATTTTATCACCTTTTTCCTGTCTGATAAACACAAAAACACCATCTTCATGAACTCTTAAGAATTCCACAAGAATTTCCAATTGTAAAAAAATGCAGCAGATCGCTCCGCTGCACTTTTTCATCCATTTTCTTATAAAAGTTCTTTTAAGATCTGGTTGACCATAGCCGGATTTGCCTTTCCTTTCATGGCTTTCATCGTCTGTCCTACCAGATATCCGATTGCTTTTTCCTTACCGTTATGATAATCAGCAACCGATTGCGGATTGTCCGCAATGATCTGCTCAATTGTTGTTCTTAACGCACCTTCATCATTTACGGTCTTTAATCCTTTTTCTTCCACATACTGTTTTGGATCAACATCGTGATAGAAAATCTCCTCAAATACTTCTTTTGCCACAGTGCTGTTGATCGTTCCAGCCTCTGTCAGTTCAATGAGTTCCGCAAGATTCTTTGGTGAAAACTTCAGATCCTGCGCATCCATCTCATTCTCTTTCAAAAGACGCATAGTCTCAACCATAAGCCAGTTGGATACTTTTTTCGGTTTTCCGCAGAGTTCTGTTGTCGCCTCAAAAATATCTGCCATATGTTTGGATGCAGTAATGATCTGTGCATCATATTCCGGAATATCATATTCCTTTTTGTAACGGATGAGTTTCTCTGAGCGGAATTCCGGCTGTTTCTTTCTGACTTCTTCAATCCACTCATCTGAAATAACGATCGGTACAAGATCCGGTTCCGGGAAATAACGGTAATCCTGCGCATCCTCTTTCGAACGCATTGCATGAGAAGATTCTTTATTGTCATCCCAGCGTCTTGTCTCCTGAACGACACTTCTTCCCATCTCAATCAGTTCAATCTGACGTTCTCTTTCGCCTTCAATCGCATGTGCAATTGCCTTAAAGGAGTTCAGGTTCTTCATCTCGGTACGGGTTCCAAATTTTCTTGCTCCAACTTCTCTTACTGAAATGTTGACATCCGCACGCATGGATCCTTCATTCAATTTACAGTCGGATGCTCCCAGATACTGGATTGTCTCTCTTAACTTCTCAAGATATGCAATAACTTCATCTGCAGAACGCATATCCGGTTCTGATACGATCTCGATTAACGGTACTCCGGAACGGTTGTAATCGACAATTGAAACATCTTCCCACTCATCATGAACCAGTTTACCTGCATCTTCCTCCATATGGATCTCATGGATTCCGATTACTTTCTTTCCTGCTGCTGTCTCAATCTCAACCCCGCCATTTCTGCAGATTGGCAGATATAACTGTGAAATCTGATAGTTCTGTGGATTATCCGGGTAAAAATAGTTCTTACGGTCAAATTTGCAATACTGGGTAATACTACAGTTTGTTGCAAGACCAACTGCCATTGCATACTCAACTACCTGCTTGTTCAAAACCGGAAGTGATCCCGGCATACCGGTACATACCGGACAGGTATGTGTATTTGGTGCGCCACCGAATTCTGTGGAGCAGGAGCAGAAGATCTTGGTCTTTGTTGCTAATTCTACATGGACCTCAAGTCCAATGACTGTTTCATAATTCTTTGCCATTTTCCTTCTCCTCCCTTCTATGCTTCACACGCCACATCAGATAACGGGCTGTGTTTCATATCTCTTGTCTGTTCAAAACTATATGCTGCACGAATGATGTTCTTTTCCTTAAAGCAGTCTCCGATCAGCTGTAATCCGATCGGAAGTCCTTTGGAATCCATTCCGCATGGAAGAGAGATTCCAGGAAGTCCTGCAAGGTTAACTGAAATCGTATAAATATCTCCAAGATACATTTTGATCGGGTCGCTTAAGCTTTGTCCAAGCTTTGGTGCTGTTGTCGGAGCAGCCGGTCCAAGGATCACATCATATTTTGCAAACGCTTCATCAAAAGCCTTTTTGATCAGAGCCTTGACACGGAGTGCTTTCAGATAATATGCATCATAATATCCGGAACTTAAAACAAAGGAACCAAGCATGATTCTTCGTTTGACTTCAGGTCCAAAACCTTCCGAACGGGTCTTTTTATACATATTGTGCAGTTCTTCATACTCGCTGGTACGATATCCGTATTTTACGCCATCAAAACGCGCAAGGTTTGAGCTTGCCTCCGCACATGCGATTACATAATAAGCCGGGATTGCGTACTCCACAAGTCCAAGATCAAACTCCTCAACGACTGCGCCTTTTTTCTCCAGTTCCTTTGCAGCGTCGAGTACCGCTTTTTTCACTTCCGGATCTAAACCTTCTCCAAAATAATCTCTTGGAATTCCAATTTTCATTCCTTTCACATCATCCACAAGCGCTTCTGTAAATTTCAGATCTTCTCTCAAAACAGAAGTGGAATCCTTGGTATCATGTGCTGCAATACATTCCAGAATGGTTGCGCAATCGGTAACATCTTTGGCGATCGGTCCAATCTGATCCAGAGAAGAACCATATGCGATCAGTCCGTAACGCGATACTGTACCATAAGTTGGCTTGATACCGGTCACACCGCAGAAAGAACTTGGCTGACGGATTGATCCACCTGTATCGGAACCTAACGCATACGGAACTTCCTCAGCTGCTACTGCTGCACAGGAACCGCCCGATGATCCTCCTGGAACATGTTCTGTATTCCATGGATTTTTCGTTGCTCCATAAGCGGATGTCTCTGTTGTACTTCCCATTGCGAATTCATCCATATTGGTTTTTCCGATGATTACAGCACCTGCATCCTCCAGACGTTTTACGGCTTCCGCTGTAAAAGTCGGGATAAAGTTATACAGGATCCTGGATGAACATGTTGTGAGCATTCCCTCTGTACACATATTATCTTTGATAGCAACCGGAACGCCTGCAAGCGGTCCGGTCAGTTTTCCTTCATCGATCAGCTTCTGTACTTCTTCTGCTTTTTTCAGCGCTGCTTCTTCATCTACTGTCACAAAACTGTTTACTTTTTCTTCTTTTGCATGAATTGCATCAATTGCTGCCTGAACAGCTTCAGTAACAGTTACTTCTTTTGCTTTGATTTTTCTGCCTAATTCTACGGCAGTGAAACTCATTAAACTCATTTAATTTCCTCCATAGCCTTAAGCTTATTCTCCAATGGTCTTTGGCACCTTGAAACCGCCATCCTTCTTAGAAGGAGCGTTTGCAAGCGTTGCCTTGCTTCCATCGCCGTTTGTAACAACATCTTCACGGAACACATTATTTACCGGGAACACATGGGACATCGGCTCAACACCTTCTGTATCCAGTTCATTCAGCTGATCAATATAATCCAGCATCTCTCCGATATCTTTCTTTGCCTGTTCCTTTTCCTCATCATTCAGCTCAAGCTTTGCAAGAATTCCTACATATTCGATCGTCTCATCCGAAATCACGTTTTTACCGTTAACTTTCGTTGCAACTGCTTCCTGTTTTACGACCGGTTCTTCTTCCTCAAATGCAGCAAAGCCTTCAGACTGAAGAAGAGCTGCTGAACATCTGATCTTCGCATAATGCATGCAGTCACAGATTCCGGTATTATTCCAGTCAGAAGCCTCCGATGTTCCCTCATACTTCATGCCGCATTTTTCCATAACTTTTGCAGAATTCGTATTGTGTACATCGCATCGTGCTTCTACACGGTTTGCACCAACTTCATCGAAAAAGAAACGCATCACTTCAGCCAATGCCTCTGATGTATATCCCTTTCTCCAGAATTCTTTGCCAATGCAGTAACCGATCTCTACCGACTGTACCTTTTCATTCATGCCGACTGCACTGATGCTTCCGATCACCTGTCCGATCTCTTTTAATTCGATTGCCCACTGGTAAACATCGTTATCAATGGTCTCATCTTCCCATCTGGTGATCACATCCTCCGTCTGATCCAGATCTGTATGTGTCGGCCATGTCAGATATTTGGTAACTTCCGGATCCGATGCCCAGTTCTGGAACATGTCGGATGCATCTTCTATCGTAAAACGTCTTAAGATCAGACGATCTGTCTCTAACATTTTTGTTCCTAAATGCTTCACTTTGTTTCTCCTTTCCAATTGTTGCTCTTCATTCCTATGGTTCCAGACGGCTTAAATCTCTTGGGAATAAAGTTGCTTCACGCACATTTTCCTCGCCGATCAACTGCATGGTAAGACGTTCGAGACCGATACCAAGTCCACCATGTGGCGGCATGCCATGTTTGAAAGCAGACAGATAATGTTCCATTCCTTCTGTCTCCATTCCACGCTTTTGAATCTTTTCCATAAGTTTGTTGTAATCATGGATACGCTGTCCACCCGTTGTAATCTCAAGTCCTTTATACAAAAGGTCAAAACTCAGTGTAAAAGTCTCATCCTCCGGATCATCCATTGCATAAAACGGTCTCTTTTTCGATGGATAATGTGTTACAAATACAAAATCTGCACCACACTCTTCTTTAAAATACTGTCCGATCAGTAATTCTTCTTCCGGCTCCAGATCATACGGATTCCGGATCTTTCTGTCATATTTCTTTGAGACGAGTTCCTTTGCTTCCTTGAAACGGACACATGGGATCTGGTCCACTTTTGGAAGTGTCAGACCAAGGATTTTCAGCTCTCTTGCATACGATGTTTCAAGAAGCTTCATGGTATACTGTAAAAATCCGGTCTCCATAGCCATAATATCCTCAAATCCATCGATGTATCCCATCTCAAAATCAAGACTTGTATATTCATTCAAATGACGTTTGGTATTATGCTTCTCAGCACGAAATACCGGAGCAGTCTCAAACACCCGGTCAAACACGCCGACCATCATCTGTTTGTAAAACTGCGGGCTCTGCTGCAGAATCGCCGGTCTGTGGAAATACTCTAATTTAAAGAGGTTGGCTCCACCCTCGGCACTTTTGGCTCCAAGCTTTGGTGTATGGATCTCTGTAAATCCCTGTCCATATAAGAAATCACGAAAACCTCTTGTGATTCCTTCCTGAATACGGAACACAGCACGTTCTCTGATATTGCGCAGTGCAATTGCACGGTTGTTCAGCTTGGCATCCAGTGAAGTATTCATCTTCCATTTGGAAATCTGAAGCGGCATAGCCTCTGCCGGTTCTGATAAGATCTTCACGGTGTCCAGTCTGAGTTCAAATCCATTTGGTGCACGGTCTTCCATCTTGACCGTTCCTTCTACCTCAACGGTATCCGCTTCTTTCAGATCCTGAATATCGAATCTGGATTTGCCTTCTTCATACACACACTGTACCAGGCCTTCTCTTTTACGCAAAACGATAAAAGCAACTTCGCCCATATCCCTTATGGTATGGATCGCGCCCTGTACCTTAATGTTCTTTCCCTCATAATCAGCAGAAAGGATCTCGCTGATCTCCAAGGTGTCTTTCTTTGCTACTCCTGTCATAAATTCCATACGATTGTACGCTCCTTTTCTTCCGCATTACGCGGTGTTATGCAAATGCCAGAGCATCTGCGAATGAAGGTGCGGGACGGAATCTAAGATTTTTCCATAAAACAAAAACCCCTGAAACAAAATTGCTGAACAACTTTGTTCCAGGGGCGAAATTCTTATTCATTCCGCGGTACCACCCGCATTGAAAAATGATAACATCATCTCATTTTTCCACTCAACGTGCGTAACGTGCACTTACGTATCAGCCTACTTGAATCGCTTCCTGTTCAACTGATCTGCTCCGGTAGTGTTCCCGTAATCTCCTCTTTCAAACAACGCTCTCAGTCGGTGACGCTGTATTCCTGTCGATGTCTGAAGATCCGAGTCTCCTTCAACGCTTTACTATGTTAATGTTGTAAATGTTATACCATATAAAAATTTCAATTGCAAGAAAAAATTCTAAATTTTTTTAAAAATATATTGTTCTTTTATTCCAGCCAGCTGATCTGCTTTCAATCGGAATGAAAAAGCACCGGATGCATACGGTCCGAAAATATAAGGATCGATCACAATCTCCATCCCTTCTTCCGTAAGTGCAAACGTCCCATCCTGCAGTATTGCAGACGAAAAATCCGTTGTGTCCACATCATAGAATCGATCCGCATAGTCTTCGCTTTTTGAAATATCCTGCACCAGTGAGATCACATTGGCCTCAAACTGCTTTGTATCATCCGAAAGATCATTCCAGCCAATCACATCCCCCGTCTGTGCATCAAAGTTCAGACAGTGATAGGAATAATCGCCATGCGCTCCCTGAAAATTGACATCGATCCGGACACAGATGCTGAACACCTGTTCATCATTCCGGACAATGCTGCTCTGATAATAAAGTGCATATGGGCTAAACTTCTGCCGTTCTTCCTTTGGAAGCGTTTCCTGATATGCCTGATAATCCGTATATCCGCTCTTTGCCTCCGCAAGTGTAGAGTCCGAGTTCTCCTTTGCTTTCGAAAGATCGTCATTCAACGCCTGATTCACCTTATCTATAACAGCCTGATCTCCCTTGCCTCCGGTGATCGTATAATACTGATAGCTGGAAACAAAAATCTCTGTCTGATCCTCTTTCTGGTCATTGGAATCACTCAGACTTTTCACCTCAAAATAAGCATCCTCTTTCTCGACAGCCTCAGCTTCTTCCGTATCTGACAGCTCTGTATCTTTTTCTTTTTTGGTGTCCTTTTTAACATGTTTACTTTTTTTAACGGATTCACCTGCATCCGTTTCAGCCTGCCCCTTATCCGCATTTATCGCCTGCTCGACTGTCTGGTTTCCACAACCGGCCAGAAGAATCATGGCTGCAATAACTGGAAGAAAAAATCTCTTTTTTTTCATCACTATCCCCTCCCTGTCATATGATATATCCGGTAATTGCGAAACTATTGAAATTTACTCTGACATGTACTGTAAGTACATGCTTAGTTAAAATTTTAATAGTTTCGCAATTAAATATATATTATATCAAGTATATCATAATTTTTGACAAAATTGGGATAAAATCCAGGCTACGGCTTTGTAACCTGATCTAAAATGCCGGTAAGATGCGCAATCGTAACTCCATAATTCGTCATCGGCACCTGCTGGGCTCTTGCCCGGTCAATTCTGGAAAGTACATATTTCCGGTTAAACATGCAGGCTCCACACTGAATGATCAGATCATATCCACTGACGTCTTCCGGGAAATCCGTTCCACTCACCATATCTATGGTCAACGCTTCTCCGGCGCGTTTTCTTAACATGCGCGGAAGCTTTACTCTTCCAATATCTTCTGTCAGAGGTGCATGTGTACAGCATTCCGCGATCAGCACTTTCGAATCCGCCTTCAGACTGTCGATTGCTTTTGCCCCTTCCAGATAATACAAAAGATCGCCTTTATAAGCAGCAAAAAGCACAGAAAAAGAAGTCAGCATACTTTCTTTTGGTTTGTGTTCATAAACATACCCAAACACCTGGGAATCAGTAATGATCAGCTTCGGCGGTTCCTTTAAAAGTGAAAGCATCGTCGTAAGCTTGTCGGTTGTCACACTTACCACAAGACATTTTTTATCTAAAAGTTCACGGATTGTCTGTACCTGAGGAAGGATCAGGCGGCCCTTCGGCGCCTGAATATCCTGTGGCATAACAAGAAGCACCAGATCATCTTCCTTTACGAGATCTCCTGTAATAAATTCTTCCCCGTAATTCTCTGGAAGCAGACGTGTAAGCGTGGATTTTACTTCATCCATCCCATTTTTCGTCCTGGCACTGACCATAAGAACTTCTTCTCCGGTCTGCTTTTTCAGCCAGTCTGTCAAAATTCCTGCCTTCTCACTGTCCTGATCCGCCTTATTTACAACAAAAAATACCGGTGTATGTCTCTCTTTAAACAAACGATACCACTCAGCCTCATCCGGAAATCTTTCGCTTAACTTTCCCTGTGGACATACTCCTGGGTCCGTTCCTGCTATGACAATGACTGCGATATCCGTCTTTTGTGCTGCAAGCTTTGTCTTTTCCACTCTTTTTGCACCAAGCTCGCTTTCATCATCAAATCCGGCTGTATCAATGATCACGCATGCACCTAACGGCTGGATCTCCATCGGTTTATACACCGGGTCTGTAGTTGTGCCTGCCACATCAGCGACAATCGATACCTTCTGTCCGGTCAATGCATTGATCAAAGAAGACTTTCCACTGTTTGTTTTTCCATAAACACCAATATGTAAGCGGTTTGCAGATGGTGTTTCATTGAATGATGCCACTACACTTCCTCCTTTTTCAACTAAAAATGCCTGTCACAATTAAAAACGGAAATCACGTTTTCCTTCTGAAATATCATGAATATGTTCATATGCTGTCTGTTTTACCTTTGGATTGGTGATCTTCTCAAGCTCACGGTCGATTAAAGCCATACCAAGTGTTCTTGTCTCCTCACTCGCATAATCCTCCAGATACTCTTTTAAAGTCATAAGTGCGTTCGGATGACAGCAGTTTAAAATCTGCATGCTTTTGCAAAGTGCCATAAAACGGTCGCCGGTTCTTCCCTCTCTGTAACATGCAGTACAGAAACTTGGAATATAATCCATTTTGATCAGCCAGTTTACAACTTCATCCAAAGTTCTCTGGTCGCTGACATCAAACTGTTCTGAGCTCTCTTCTTCCGGTTCTGCCTCAGCATAACCGCCGACACTTGTTCTGGATGCTCCTGAGATCTGTGATACACCAAGTGGAAGTACTTTTTCACGAACCTGCTGACTCTCTCTTGTAGAAATGATCATTCCTGTGTATGGCACTGAAATACGGATCAAAGCACAGATTTTCGCAAATGTATCATCTGTGATGCCATTGTCAAACGCACTCGGATCAATATCATCCGCATGTTTGATTCTCGGTACACTGATGGTATGTGGTCCGACACCGTGTACTGCCTCTAAATGCTCTGCATGCATCAGAAGACCGGCAAACTCATAACGGTACATCTCAAGACCGAATAACACACCCAGTCCCACATCATCGATTCCACCTTCCATGGCACGGTCCATTGCCTCTGTGTGATAAGCATAATCGTGTTTTGGTCCTGTCGGATGCAACTTCTCATAACTCTTTTTATGATAAGTCTCCTGAAACAGGATATAGGTTCCGATACCGGCTTCTTTTAATTTGCGGTAATTCTCTACCGTAGTCGCTGCAATGTTGACATTGACACGGCGAATTGCACCGTTTTTGTGCTTGATGCTGTATATTGTCTTAATGCATTCCAGGATGTATTCAATCGGATTATTCACTGGATCTTCTCCTGCCTCGATTGCAAGACGTTTGTGTCCCATATCCTGAAGTGCTGTTACTTCCTTCACAATCTCTTCCTGTGTCAGTTTTTTTCTTGCAATATGCTTATTTTTCATATGGTATGGGCAGTATACACAGCCATTGACGCAGTAGTTTGACAGATATAACGGAGCGAATAATACGATACGGTTTCCGTAAAAATCCTTCTTAATCTGCTCTGCAAGTTTATATACCTCATCGATTTTCTCAGGAATCTCACATGCCAGAAGCACTGATGCCTCCCTGTGTGTCAGTCCTTTTCTCAAACGCGCTTTGTCAATAATTGCGTCGATCAGTTCGACATTGTCCTTATTGGCATCCGCATAGGCAAGTGTATCTAAAATTTCTTCGTCTGAAATAAATTCTTCTGCTTTTAATGATTTAACGTTATACATTTTCTTTTCCTTCCAACTTAAATATAATCTCCACGGGATACTACGACCTGATAGCCGATGCTTTTCATGCGGTTTTCCATGCAGAACCGGCATTCGGCCGCCTCATCTCCGGTGCAGATCTTGTTATCATACAATTTGTATTTATCCCTTACATCTACCGGTGACAGATTCGGCATTACAACATTGGCTCCGGACTGAATTCCAAGTTCACGCCCTTTCGGGTGAATTGTTCCAAGAGCCGTAGTTGCCGGTAAAAGTACATGCGGATGGATCAGCCGGATGATCGAAAGCAGCCGTAACGTCTGCTCCATCGTTCCTGCTGGTTCCCTGGCAAACGGTGTATCTTTCTGTGGGATAAATGGTCCAATTCCAACCATATGTGGCATCAGTTTCCGAATAAACTGCAGATCTTCATATAAAGTCTCTGTCGTCTGCCCAGGAGAGCCTACCATAAATCCACATCCAACCTGATAGCCGATCTCCTTCAAATCCCAAAGACACTGTTTGCGATGTTCCAAAGAAAGTTCATCCGGATGCAGCCTTCTGTAATGCGTCCCATTTGCTGTTTCATGGCGAAGCAGATAACGATCCGCGCCTGCATCAAAATATCTCTGATAACTCTCTTTGCTTTTCTCACCGATCGACAGTGTGATTGCACAATCCGGATGTTTTTGTCTGATCTCCGATACCAGCTCGCAGATCCTCTCATCCGTAAAATAAGGATCCTCCCCACCCTGAAGTACAAACGTACGAAAGCCCAGTTTATATCCGGTATCTGTACAGGATAAAATCTCTTCTTTTGTAAGGCGGTAACGATCGGCGCAATGGTTGCTTCTTCGTATTCCGCAGTAATAACAGTCGTTTTTACAGTAATTCGTAAACTCGATCAGCCCGCGTATAAACACCTGGTTTCCATAAATCTTTTGTGCTGTCTGCACTGCTTCCTCACGAAGCATTTCCAGACAATCTTTGTTCTCCGTTGTAAGCAGATATTCCAGCTGTTCTATGCTGATATCCCGCCTGCATTTGATCTCCTGGATCATCTCTCTAGCTGTTTGTTGCATTATTTCCGGTTATGTTGGAATATACCGTTTTTACTCCGATACCATTCAGACGACCGATCTTACCGGAAAGTGCACTGATGATATCCTGTGGTGCATCAATTGCAACACTGATAATATTCAGATTGCGTTCCCTGTAAGGAATTCCCATCCGTCCAATAATATAATGTCCGTACTCATGCAGAAGATGATTCAGTTCTTCCACTGAATCCGGATTCTCTACAATAATTCCAATCAAAGCAATTCTGGTTTCCACAATATTCCCCTTTCTTCATGACCTGGTTATTTACAGAACTTTTCTATATAACAAAAAAGCCATATCTTCCGTAGAAGATACAGCCAAAATATGCATACAAAAACAAGAAACTGCCTGTCCAGTCTCTTTCATACCTATGTTCTGCCGGTTTCTTCCACATCAATCTAATTTCTGTGTTAGTGACAAATTATCTTTATCTTCCAGGCGCAACAACAAGAAATACTCATCGAAGCGTGTGTCAGATGAGAAAATTTTATCATGTAGCCGACAAAATCACAATTAAATCTTATTATGTTCTTTTAAATATGCAAGAAATGCAGTACATCCTGTTACCACATCACGATATGTTTCATCGTAGCAATCATAATACCAGGGATCTCTCACCGATTTTGATTCATGGTTAAATTCCAAAAGTAAATGTATTTTATCCCCTGCCTTATGACCTGTCATCCTTTCGATATTGGATATATTCTCCATGTCCATACCGATAAGGTAATCGTAATAATCATAATCAGAAGCCTTTAATTGTACTGCCCTTTTTCCTTCACAGCTTAAGCCATGCTTTGCTAATTCAGCTTTTGCCGGAGGATACACCGGGTTACCTACTCCATTCCAGATTTCCTCTGTGCTTGTGGCTGCCGACGCAATTTCAAACTGCTCTGCAAGCCCACGCTTTGCAACCATGTCTTTTAAAACAAACTCAGCCATTGGCGATCTGCAGATGTTGATAAAACAGCCAAATCTTCCTATCTGCTCTAATGTCTCTACCAACTTGTTCTGATAGTGATTTACAAATCCATCTTTGCAAGTAATCGAAAAAACAATATTCGGGATTAGAATTACAATAACAAATGTCAGTCCGCATAAGTTGAAATATTTATTCATAACTTTGCTCCCAGTCCTTTCAAATATGTAATGCCTGTGTTGTGGATCATCTGAAACATATTCTCCTTTGTATCCTTGACAATCCCGGATGCAATCAGCGAACCAATTCCATGTGTATATATAATCATTGTCATAGAAAAATCTGTTGCCTGACTTACAGTAATTCCAAGCCTGTCTGCTAATGGTTTGTAAATTCCTGTATTATTCTCAGTATTCAACTGAAATCCTGCACTTAAAAGCTGACTCCTGTCTCCCATATAGAGAAACTGAAAAAGCATTGGCTTATCAAGCGCCAGCTCAATCGTCCCTCTGCCTCTTAGCTCAAATGCTGATAATTCATCAACAGCTTCCTTTCTGCGATAATATTCTTCTTCCACATATTGCTCTGCAAACGGGATTAGCTCTGTTCTCAAACCGTCCATACCGCCAAACTGCCATGAAATCGGTGCCGTAGAGCATCCCAGCCTTTTCGCTACCTCTTTAATATTTAGAGCTGAATATCCACTCTCCATTACAATATCCAATGCTGTTTTCAGCATATCTTCTTTTTTAATTTTAGGACTACTTGGCATATTAACCTCCATATGTAATTATTCAGTACCTTCATAATTACATTTCGCAGATTCATGAAAATTCGCTATGCGAATGGAATCTGCTCACACCAGAATCATGTTCTTACGACCTCATCAGCAAGTGATTCGGTCTGTGCTGAATACTCACCTTTATATTATAAATTAGTTTATTGTAAATTCATTTATAGTATAGCACACTGAATAAACATGTCAAGGCTTACCATCTCTTTTCCAATGCAATCCCTATGTTAATTCAAGCATCCTTACGCTCCTTCATACCGCCTTTCCCAATAGCATAAAAAAGTAACCCGCCTTTTATCATCAACTGAAGAAAAACTATCACAACGCAATAGGTTTCTCTTACCATTGAAAAATACAAGACCGCTATCATGCTGATCAATACGGAACTGATAGTAATAATATCTTTTCCCTTATCTATATGCATATAATTTAATACTATTTTTACAATTCCAAGTAGAACGAATGCCACAATCAGAACCCAGCAGATAATACTAATCCAATTATTTTCCGGTTTAAAATTCCAGAGATTCACTGCTATTACAGAGTTATCCATCTGTCTGGAGTATAGAGGCAATAGTGCAAGCAAGATTCCGATTAAATCAACAGTTCCAAACAACACATCACATATTCTTTGGATATTTGACCTGTTTTCCTTTTCAGCAATAGATACCAAAGCGTCTGCCGACAGAAGTTCATCAATCGAAATGGAAAAGAAGCCTGCTATTGCTTTTAATGAATCAATACTGGGATATCCTCTGCCCGATTCCCATTTTGAGATTGCAGTTCTCGAAACATATAGCTCCTCTGCCAGTTCTTCCTGTGTGAGGTTTCTGCTTTTTCTTAGTTCCTGTAATTTTTCATGAAATTCCAAATGATCACCTCTTATCATGCATCAAAACGATTGCTTTATATATCAGATAAGAACCTGTACTTAGCAGGATTGCACCAACAATATCTGTCAGCCAGTGAACTCCTGCAACAGTTCTTCCGATTACCATAAAAAGACTAAATGATGCTGTCACAAATATAAGTATTTTTCGCACAAGTCCTTTCTTCATCCGCCTTTTCAATTCAAATATTAAGGTCGGCATTACACTTAGCACAAGGAGTGTTGTAGACGATGGATACGATGCTTCCATTCTTCCTTCGATAAAAATTGGTCTGTAATTAATCGGTATCATCTCAAAAATCAAATACTCCAAAATTACAATGACATAAAACACACCAAGCATTCGGATGTCAAAATCCACCTTTAAAAGTTTTCTTCTTTTGATCCACTGACATAATCCCAACAGTCCAAAACCCATGCATACAAATACAGCAACAAGACCAAGCCAGTCTGTGATGGTATAAATTTTCATATGAACACCTGTCAGGTTATGAAACCAGACATTGATTGTCGAAAAACCAATATCTGTTCCGTCTATTCCTTCCGGCTTCACATCAAACACCTGAATCATAATTGTCCATAAGACAAATCCCAATAAGTATATCACTCCACCGCACATGTTTCTTCTTTCATTTTTCATAATTTCTGTTTATCCTTTCTCTTTGCTTGTTTTACTCATGAGCTGATCCTAAAGTAACAAACATATTGAAAGAATGAAAGAAACGCCTGGTAACATGCGCGATACGAATCGTCACACCCGCATATTTCCTTAAATCATAAGTCAATTCTGAACAATTCTATTCCCAGCACTGCATTATATCCTACTGCCGCAAAAACGCTGAACCGCTCAACAACACCAAAATATTCTTTCGATACGATATTCATTCCAAGTGCACCAACTAACATCATTCCCAGAGCAATTCCTGCAAACACACCGAAACTGCGATATTCTTTCCTCTTCACTCCTGCTATGATAAGTATAACAAGCGAAACGATGGATAGCAGTACAACTAAAATCGTTGAAAGAATATGCATTTTATCCTGAAATGTCCCTGCATAGCCACTATCACTTAACGGAAACACGGAAAATCCCACTGCCGATATCCACTCCATTGCGGTAAACAGATAGATTCCGGTTCGTAGTAACCTGCTTCCTTTTCCCTGTATCCCTGCGCAAACCATCATGGCACAGATTAAAGTACAAATATTATACAGGCTGCTAAGCTGATTCCACAGTCGCAGAGACGGAGCATTCGTAGCACTCAGATCACTGACTGCCTGTGCCATCCAGTTATATCCGGGATAAGCAAGTGGAGAAAACACAACCGCCGCTGTGTAAGAAAGTAATGCCACAATTCCAAGCAGTCCACAATAATTCATAAAATTCTTTTTTCTCATGTTAATCACCAGCTTCCACTTGATTCTCCGTACAAAACCATTTCAGATATTCATCCAGAAGATTTTTGGGTTCTTCATCATATCCATACTTCTGATCCAGTTCATAATCCATCAGTCCATGAACCGTCATTGCAAAGCTTACTGCACTCATATCAGCATTTTCAAAATGAAGCAGCTTGTGTATCACCATTGCATAAAATAGCTGTTTTGTTGCAATGATCATTCTCTCAGTTTCTTCCGCAACGATTCTGGCTGCCATCGGCTGAATGCTACGCTCAGAATATATAACCTTATAAAATGTAAGCAGTTTTTCCTGATGATTCATATTGACATAACCTTGCACCACTCCCTGCAATACTTCGTATGCAGTTTTCCCTTGAAAAAGCTGGCTGAAATCCACAGGCTTTATATTGGCATTTTTCTTGGACTGTTCTCTGAGAAACTGATACATTGCTTCCACAATTTCATCCTTGGATGAAAAATGCTTATAAAGCGATGGCTTTTTGATACCAATCTTATCAGCAATCATACTCATGGAAACTCCCGCAAGTCCTTTTTCGGCAGCTAACTCTAACGTTGTCAGAATGATTTCTTCTTTTCTGTTTGTGCCCATTGTCATTCTCCATTAAAATAATCATTTAATAGCCTGTAAGCTATCGTTCGTTAGCTTTATAATAATACATCCAAAGAGAATATGCAAGTCCTTTTTCAATAAAGCGAATGCTATACTGATTGACTTGCATATTATAAGCTCATCTCTCTAATTGTCATTTTCTTTATTAAGATACAATATGGCAAATAGCACCATTAATCCAAGAAGTACCCATGGCAATGCAGCCGAAATAAAATCAATGAACGGGTTGCCGTCAAATACATTCCCAAGAATAATCATAACAACACCGATTACAATAGATATCCATGCAAATTTGATAACGTTATTTTCAGCTTTGGCTACTTTCATGTCTCTTTCAATTTTATTAAGCAATGTCGCATCTCCTTTCAATAATTCGTCCAGGCTTAAATCATATAATTCACTCATTCTTATAATGCTTACAATATCAGGTAGTGATTTTCCATTTTCCCAGTTAGAAATAGTCTGCCTGGAAACATTGAGGTCTTCAGCAACCTGTTCCTGTGTAAGTTTTTTTATAGTACGAGCATTTTTAATTTTATCAGCTATCATAATTCTGTATGCCTCCTTCTTCCATGAGATTACAGCAAACGTAGTAGTAATGTCTATCAAAAGGCTTTTACATATTAGATAAAAGCATGTAAAATTTCTTTTACATAGCTTAATTGCGGTCTATTTAGCTTGTTTCTTGACTACTCAGGAAAAATATTTCTACCCTCGCCCCACCTGTATTTTCAGAATTTGAAAGTTTAATACCTCCACCATATTTTTCAGCCACAGTTTTTGCAAAAAATAGTCCCATCCCATAATGGGCTTCGCCATTTCTACTTGTGTCATCCATAAAAAACTGCTCTGTGCCATGCAATAATGCTTCTTTTGTAAATCCTGATCCGCTATCCTCCACAATGAATGTCAGCCGGCCATCCTGCTCCTTTGCGTCAATATAAATGATTCCATTTTCTTTTGTATGCTCCACTGCATTCTGAATCATATTCATTACGGCCCGGAACATTGGATCATAAGCAATCGTTACCTTTTTATCACTTTGTCCCGCCTTCCAATCTATTTTCTGGTGATAGATTTCTACCAGTCCGAGTGCCTGTTCCTTTATATCTGCGAAAAAATCTTCTAACCTCACCGTTGTATAGGTAACATCACTGCAATTCCATGATTTTGTGACATCTATCAACTGTTTTACATAACTTTGTATCTGTGTTGTGCCGTTCAAAACATAAGTGATATTATTCTTCTGTTCTGTGGTCAGTTCAGTCTCTGAAAGTAGTTCTGCATTTCCCCGTACAATCGTAAGAGGTGTTTTAATATCATGCGCCAAAGCAGACATCTGCTGTTTCTTTTCCTGCTCTGTTTTCCACTGCTTTTCTAAAGATTCTTGCAATGCATCTCGCATATCATCGATTGCCGATAAACAGTCATCAAACTCTTTGATACCGGAACAGGATGTCTCATATTCCAGATTTTGATCCTTTATTTGTCCGATTGCGTCTAATACAGGCTGCATCTGCTTTTTGATTCTTTTTCCAAAACGTATGGACGGAATGATGATAATCGCTACCGCTCCAATCACAGACATAATAATCATCACATTCTGTGGTCCTATAAAATGCTCCCTCAAAAAAGCTGAATGATATTGAGGTGTCAGGCGATATTGCAATACAACATATTCATTTTCCCTTACAATTACTTTATAAAAATATTTCCCGGATGCGTTTCCGTACTTTGCAACATTCCATGCTATCTGTTCGTATTGTTCTGACAGATCTCCACCTATTTTCTCTCCATTCTCTGAAAAGATTACATAATCACAAAGTGCGGGAATCATCTCAGCAGTCACTTTATCTGCACGTAGAATCGTATCATATGCTTCATTAATCTTTTGCTCTGCATAATTTGCCGGATAAATACAGCCCACACTAATCAAAAGGTACAGCAGCAGATAAGCAACAATCACCAAACCAACTAATGATCCAAGCATGACCAGTACATATCTCATAAAAATCCTGCTGAGTGCATTGCTTCTCTTTACTCTTCCCATTTATATCCAATCCCCCAGACTGTTTTTATCGGTGTATAATCATAATCCGCAAATTTTGCTCTTATATTTTTGATATGCGTGATTATAGTACTGTCATTACTCTCATTGTCAAAGCCAAAGACCGCTTCCAATATCTGTTCCTTCGAGAAAACCTGTCCTCTGTTTTTAGCCAGAAATTCACAGATTTCGTACTCCGCTTTCGTAAGAGGAAGTTCCTTATCATCAACCAATAGTTTCTTTTGAGATATTTGAATACAGACCCTCCCCAAAACCATCCGGACAGAATGTTCCCTGTGCTCTCTTCTAAGATGTGCATTGATCCTTGCCCGAAGTTCCATCACTCCAAATGGCTTTGAAATATAATCATCTGCTCCTAAAGAAAGTCCGTTTACCAGACTGTTTTCCTCCGTTTTTGCCGTAAGAAACAAAATCGGACAATCCACAAGTATCCTAATTCTTTTGCATAATTCGAAGCCATCAATTCCAGGCATCATAATGTCCAGTAAAATCAGGTCATAACGATGTAATTCTTCCATATTAATTTTTAGTGGATTACTTACTTTGGTAACCAGATGTCCATCCTTATTCAAAATGCTTTCTATCATTTCCAAAATTGCCGGTTCATCATCAACTGCCAGTATTTTTGCCATAGTTTCCCTCGATTCTATTCCGATATTCTGTTTCCTTCCCAGTGGTTTACCCACCAAAAATAGTATACCATACTAATCCCTGTAAATATTAAGCAACCTGGTATGAATGACAACCATTCACCTACACTAGTTTCTCCCAATACAGATTGCAGATAAGTATATGGTACTCTACCCGCCCAGCAGACAAATACATATTTCCACACATAATCTCCAAGTCCGGTAAGCATCAATGCACTAATTAGTCCTGATATAATCCCTGCTCCAATGGATACCCCTTTTCCAAACTGAAAAGCCAGAATCAGCTGCCACAGATAAAGTGGAACACTGCTTCCCCACAGCAGCAATGCTGCAAATATACATCCTTTCATGATTTCGATATCGCTTGATGCGATTCTTCCAAATCCAATTCCGAATATGATTGCTGTCAATAGGATAGAGCACAGACACAAAACCAGTAGCATCAACAGTTTCGATAAAAATGCTGCAGGTTTATCCGGTAAAGACAACAGATTTTGAAAATCACCTGCATTTTGTTCCTGTTCCATCACACTTGCTGTAAAAATTCCAATAAGTACCGGAAGTCCTGCTCCTATTGCCTGATAAAATGCAATCACTTTCATATTTTCATTCCATGGTGAAAAAAAGTAATATATTAAAAATATAACGCTGGTTATAATCGGAATCAGTAAGTGTGCCAGAATCACAGATGTTCCTTTCATCTTTCGCAAGTCTGCATTAAGAGATCTTCCAATCATCTTATTTCACCTCTCTTCTCTCAAACCATTTCAAAAACAGAACCGTTACAAAAACAAACCAGATGATTGAGAGACACATTCCCGGAACAATGACTCCCGTATCCAAAAGAGGATTCCCTGCTTCTGCGGCAAGTCCATTTGGTAAAACATGAAGCAACGGGCACATCATTCGCATAGGGATTGCAGAAACAAGTACATACCAGATTCTGGTTTGTGATATTACCACACCGCTGACGGTAATAAATAGGCAGACGAACAGGTTTACAATCATTCCAAATCGTTCACTTAAAAATAAAGCTACCGGAATCTCCCATAACTCAGAAACCGTCAGAAACAATACTGCAATCAACGCTCCTCCAACTGGAACATGTGTCGTTAGAAGAAAGCCTCCAAGCGTTGCTCCTGCAAACACAATCACATTAGAAAACAAAATCATGTACCCAATATAAATAATTTTCCCCAGCAACAATTTTCTTCTGTCTGTGGGAATAGTCATTAAATGATAGTATTTTATCTTTTTCTCCTGCGCCACAGAAAGATAACAAAATAGAGCAATCATCCCCGGCAGCAAAAGTGTATACCACCAGTTCCAAACACTTTCTGCATAAGCATTTGTCATCCCAAGAGTAAATATAAATGCCATGACAAATGTAAGAAGAGGAAATCCCCAGAGAAACTTTTTTCGCATGGTTCTTTTGGCTTTTTGATGTTCTGCTTTTATAATATTAACCATGGATTTCACCTGCTTTCTGGTTTTTTCTTACCACATTCATAAACAAATCTTCAAGATTATCTCCCTGCTTTAATGCTCCTTCGTATCCTAAGATTCCACCTGAAATAATCCCGACTTTATCTGCAAGTAACTGTACCTCTGAGAGAATATGACTGGAGAGAATTACAGTGATTCCCTGTTCCGGAAAAGACCGGATCAGCTCTCGTAATTCCTCGATGCCTATTGGATCTAATCCATTCGTAGGTTCATCCAATATCAAAAGTTCCGGTTCTCCAAGCAATGCCATTGCAATGCCTAGTCTTTGCTTCATCCCCAAAGAAAACTGTCCTGCTTTCTTCTTTCCGGTGTTTGTAAGTGATACAATCTGCAAGACCTCATCAATTCTGTTTTCATCTGTACCAAGCAATAATTGTCTTACCTTCAAATTCTCTCTGGCGGAAAGATTTTCATAAATAGGCGGATTTTCAATTAACGCTCCTATTTTTGATAAATCTTTCCTATCCAAAAGTTTTCCATCAAAGTAAATCTTTCCTGCAGTTGGTTTCATCATACCGGTCAGCATTTTCAATGTGGTAGATTTACCAGCGCCATTCGGTCCAAGCAGTCCATAAATCTGTCCCTTTTCGATATTAAGTGAAACATTATTTACCGCTTTCTGTTTTCTAAAATATTTACATAGATTTTGTGTCTGTAACATCATTTCCATCTTTACTATCCTTCCTTCTATATTTCATTTCTTACTGAAATATAACCTAACAGAAAAAAATAAAGATTTGATGAAGGGCGTGTGAAAAAACGAAAGTTTTTTCATGCGTCCTTTTTATTATGGATACAACAGTAGTTATATTTCATAAAACGTGTATAATTCCCCTTACCCCATAAGAAAGGCTATTATGGAATCCTATG
>NZ_VUNI01000015.1 GCF_009695765.1 Roseburia porci | reverse complement strand
TGTGTTATCATGTAGGTATATCTCCTTTAGGTGGATTGGTTGATATTTTTTCGCAACTCTATTTTACCATAAACCTTGAGGAGATATTTTATTTTAACAACAAAAAATGCCGTATTTATGCGGTTTTTGGCGTTTCGCAAACACCTAACAGAAATTATTATAAAAAAGGAGATTACTATGAACAACATTATCAAATCAGGCGAAGTATTCAAATTAAAAGACCTTATCCAGTACGAGGAAGGCAGCATTGCAAACCTTGATGTCGTAAGCAACGATACCATGAAATTCGTTCTTATGGCTTTTGATGAAGGAACCGGACTTCAGCCACACCGTGCACCAGGCAATGCAATCATTTTTGCACTAGAAGGACAGGCTACGATCGGTTACGAAGGCAAAGATTACACCCTTTCAGCCGGTGAGAATTTCCGTTTTGACAAAGACGGTCTGCACAGTGTAACCGCAAACGGCAAATTCAAAATGGCATTATTATTAGTTTTAGAATAATATTTTTTGACCCAATAGGCAGCCGCACAGCTGCCTATTTTCTGTTATCAGATATTTCTTGTTCTAACTGCCTTGCACTTTCCACTTTTGCAAATGCCTCTCCAAACAGATCAAGTTCTGTCTCAACCCACTGTCTGCCCGTCAGCCCTGCATGATCATATCCACTTACAGCATCTGCAAGCACGACCACCTGATATCCTTTATGGTATGCACTCCGCACGGTACTGTCTACACACCAGTTAACAACCGTTCCACAGATGATCAGCGTTTTCTTATTCTCTTTTTTCAGCCATTGATCCAGTTTCGTATATGCAAAACAGTCATATCCATACTTCGGAAAGACAATATCCTGTGCGCCACTATCAAGAGCCCCTGTCATTTCACATTCCTCACTTCCAATTGCAAAACGATAGTCTCCATTCTCATCCATAAGTCCGCGTTCTTTGTTTTTATTCCAATAAAAATCATAAGAAAAATCCGGTCCCTGGGCAAAAACGGATTTATATACCGATATCTTGTTTTCATGGCAGAATTCCATAAAATCTACCATAACCGGCAGCTGCTCCCGTGCCATCGGAACCTCAAGGCATCCACCCTCATCTACAAATCCCTTCTGCATATCAATGATAAGAAATGCCGCATCCTCAGCCTTTACCGGAAAAGAGGACTTCCACTCCCAATATCTTTTACTCATAACATCACCATTCCTTTCTTACATAAACTGAAAAAGGCATTGGATGTTTATCTCCAACGCCTTTGTGTGATATCGTTAGGATAAAATTTGTCCCCCTATTTGACAATATGCAAATTATACATATAATTTATAGAAAATATGTACAAAGTGATATAAGGAGGCACCTATGGTATATGTAAAGGATCTTATGGAACTGGATTATTTTAAAAAAAACCGTCTTACCCTCGTAGCCGGAATGAATGGTTTAAAACGAATTGTAAAAAGACCCAATATTGCCCAGCTTATGAACTTTAATGAATGGATGGCAGGCGGTGAATTTCTGCTTGTAAACGGTGTCGGACTTCATCTTGATCAGACGGATCAGCTTCTGAAACTGATTGAAAATGCTCAAAAAGGAAAAGCTGCCTGTATCGCATTTGAGATCAGCGATACTTACCTTCCTGTAATCCCTGCGGAAGCAAAAGATCTTGCCGATCAGCTGAAACTCCCGATTTTTACCCTGTCATGGGATGTTCCGTTCGGAGAGATCTTAAATACCGTTTATGATTATATTATCCGCAAACAGATGGAAGAATCCCGGATTCTGGAACTCATGCAGAATGTCCTGTTTGCAGATATCAATGAGGAATATATTCTCGAGCAGGCAGCATTTTATGGTTTTCACCTCGAAACTCCACACTGCGTTCTGATTGGAGACTGTATCCCGGACAAACACCATGAAGAAATATATACCTATATCCAGAGATGTCTTCATACCGGATTTCATAACAGCGAAAAAGCAATGGTTATGAACCATAACGGACATATTGTAGCATTTCTTCCGGAACAGGAACATCTGACCGAAACTCTTGAACATGTAATTTCGCAGACAACGACCGTCTTTCCGGATGTCCATGTCATTTTCGGTATCGGAAATTATTATAAACAGCTTTCCAGCTACCGAAACAGCTATTACGAAGCAGTTTCCGCATTTCGCTTTTTACAGTCAAACCAGACACAGAATATCATATTTTATGATGATCTTGGATTGCTCCGTCTCATTGATGACAGCAATCAGGGCGAAAAAATCCGAACCTATGTGTACTCCTATCTCGCACCGCTTATGTCTTCCGAGCACACCGTACTGATCGAGACCCTTGATCAGTTTCAGATGGATAACTTTAATATATCAAAAGCCGCAGAACACCTTTTTATTCATCGCAATACCCTTCTTCAACGACTTGAGAAAATCTATTCCCTGCTGCAGATCGATATCAGCGATTACAATGTCCGCCGCGAAATTATGAATGTCATGTATCTTAGGCACTTTATCTGAGCCCCCGGACCTTCTGTTTACATTGCACAGAAACCAAAAACGCAAAACAATTTATACATATTACGAAATAATTTTATGTGCATATTATACATTGGTTTTTAAAAATTCCTATGCTAATATCAGTGCATGAATTCACGAAGGGGTTGAATGCTGAGGCATTTGACCCCTTTTGCATTGAAACAGATGTGCATCAAAAAAAGAAACAAGTAAGGCAATGGCGCCATAAAATGAATGTTATTTCATTTTATGACGCCTTATTTTTTTAAGGAGGTACATGATATGGAAAATAAAAAAGATGGAGAATTCTCCCAGACAAGTGTTCCAATGTCACAGAGAAAAAGTTTTTGGGAAATCTGTGTCGTATGGATCGGATATGTATTTGTTGTTACCGGTATGCAGGTTGGTGGAACCATGGGCGTTTCAACGGATTTTGCAACACTTCTCAAAGCACTTGGAGTCGGAAGCCTGATCCTTCTGGTACTTGGAAGTTTTATGGGACTGATCGCACTGAAAACCGGATTAACCTTCGGTAAGCTGTGCCGATACGCATTTGGAACCTACGGCTCCCATGTCATATCACTTATGATTGTTCTGACATTGATCGGATGGTTTTCAGTCGACGCATACATGATCGGACAGGCATCCAATGCCTTATTCCCTGCTCTTCCAATCATTCCAATTGCAATTGCCGGTGGTGTTGGCATGACAATCACCGCACTTTTCGGCATGAAATGGATGTCCAAGCTCAGCGATATTGCAGTTCCACTTGTATTGATATTCGGTATTATTTCGATTGTATTAAGCGTAAAAAGCACCGGTGGTCTTACTGGATTATTCAGTATCCAGCCAGACAATCCATTATCATTTAACGAACTGGTTTCTCTTTCCATTGGCTCTTTCGTATGTGGTGCAGTATCGTTCACCCCTGACGTACTGCGTTTCGCCAAAAATAAAAAACAAACTCTGATCATCATGTTTCTTGCAATGATCCTTGCAAACCCGTTAATGATCATACTTGGAGCAGTCGGTGCTATCGCAACAGGTTATTCTGATATTACCTACGTACTGGCTTCACAGGGACTTCTCGCTCCTGCTTTTATCGTCATGATCTTAAACATCTGGTCAACTGCACAGGGCTGTGTGTACTCCGGTTCTCTTTCTCTTGGAAATACAGTCCCAGCGAAAAGAACCTATCTGGTTTTAGGATTTGGTCTTGCCGGAACGATTGGTGCCGTTGTCGGATTCTATAACTACTTTGGCAACTTTATCAACTTCCTTGCAACTACAATTCCGGCTCTCGGCGGTGTATTTATTGCAGATTATCTCGTCACATACCGCGCAGGTTATCCATCCTTAGAAGATGGATCTATTCCAAAAATCAAATGGCAGGCATTTGTGGCATGGGGTCTTGGTATTGCTACCAACTATGTCCACTTCGGCATTACCCAGGTAAACTGCATCATCGTTGCATTTGTGCTGGAGGCTGTTCTCTCTGTTGTCTTTCATCCGGTAAAAGCCAAAGTGGTATCAGCCGCATAAACAAGGAAATACCGTCATTAAGCTCAGAGGTGGAAAGATTGACTTCCCACCTCTGTTTTTATATAATAAATATTAGTAAATTTGTACTATTTATGCAAAAGACAACCGGTGCTTCTGCACCTTTTTACGATAAGGAGAATAAAAATATGACATATGCGGCTGCGTGGTTTATTCTTCACATGTTTGGCGTTTTTATCGCATTCAGTCTGCTGGTGATCGTATCCCAGAAAGAAGACACCAATTACAAAAGCGAACTTTTACTTACGATTGCCTGTTGCCTGGTTGCCCTGGTAGCCAAATGCATCTATATCGTAGGTGGTCAGGAAGAAACACTTCTCATTTTGGGGAAAATGGAATACCTCGGAAAGTGTTTTGCCAATTACTGCGCCCTGATGTTCATCCTTCGCTGGAGAAACGTGCGGATTCCACATTGGTTTATCAACTCGCTTCTTATCGTTAATGTTGCATTTTATCTTCTGATTGCCACCGTTGATTACCATCATCTTTACTATAAATCTTACTGGATGGCACCATCCAAAGTAAACTTAAGCGGTTATACTTTAGAGATTACCGCTGCACCGATGTATTATGTCTATATGGCATTTCTTGTGCTGGAGATCCTCGGCTCCATGACCGTCGTCATCTCCTCCTATCTTTCCAAACGAAGCATGCCCTACCGTGTAAAACTTCATGCAATACTGCTTGCAGCCATACTTTCACCGATGATCCTGCTTTCTCTGCGCATTCTCGGTGTCTTAAAAGGTGATGACCCTACACCTCTCGGCATTCTTTTGTCCTGCGTATTTATGAGTATTGCTGTCGTGAAATACGGACTGTTTGATCCCGTCAAAAATGCCAAAAACTACATTATCGACAGCTTAAAAGAAGCCCTGATCGTAACAGACCCCGAATATCAGTTTTTATTTTTAAATCCAATGGCCGAAACGCTTGTTTCCTCCACAAAAAAGCTCCGTGCCATGAACTCTGACCCTGAAATTTATGAATTTCTGAAAGGCGAAAACGGATACCTTGATCTCTCCGGCCATCATTACCAGATCGAAGAAACCGCTTTAAAAAACAATAATTTCATTCAGGGTTATATGATGACTATTGTGGATATCACAGCAATCATGGAACAGAACCACCGCATGAAAGAACTCGTTGTACAGGCGGAAGCCGCCAACCAGGCCAAATCCACCTTTGTATCAAACATGTCCCATGAGATCCGTACTCCGATGAATTCCATCGTAGGCATCACAGAGATCATGCTCCGCTCCCAGCATTCGCCAAAAGAACAGGAATATCTGCTCAATATTCAGAGTTCCGGTCAGGCTCTGCTTACGATTGTCAACGATGTATTGGATTTTTCCAAGATCGAATCCGGGAAAATGCAGCTGATCACGTAGCCATACGATACGCTTTCCCTGTTCCACGATCTGGAAATGACAATGCAAAACCGTATTGGAAATCGGCCTCTGGAACTGATCTGCGACATCGATCAGAACATCCCATGTGCTTTAAACGGAGATATGGGACGCATCCGGCAGATCATCACCAATCTGGTCAACAATTCCATCAAATATACCGAGAAGGGACATGTAAAATTCTCTGTCCGCGTGCTTCAGCAGAAACAGGACAAGGTGCTTCTGTACTATGAAGTAGAAGACACAGGCATTGGAATCCGCAAAGAAGACCAGAAAGTCATGTTTGATTCCTTCCAGCGTGTGGACATGAAAAAAAACCGGCGCATTGAAGGAACGGGTCTCGGCTTGACAATTTCGAAAAATTTCGTCAATATGATGGGAGGAACAATCGGCGTCGAGAGCGAATATGGAAAAGGCAGCAAATTCTATTTCCAGATTGAACAGGGCATTGTTGATGCTACTCCGATTTCCCAGATCAATTACGATCTGCGCCAGAACAGTATTATTGATAAAGAGGCAGAAAGTTTATTCACCTCACCGGACGCCCATATTCTTCTGGTCGATGACAATACCATGAATCTTATGGTTGCACAGGATCTTTTAAAACCGCTTCAGATGCAGATTGATACCGCGGAAAACGGGCGTCAGGCTGTTGAAATGGTTCAGCAGAAACAATACGATCTCGTACTGATGGATCACATGATGCCTGTTATGAATGGCACCGAAGCAGCCAGGGCAATCCGTGCCCTTCCTGAGCCACAATATCAAAAGCTGCCGATCATTGCCCTTACCGCAAATGCGATGACCGATGCCAGAAAAGAATTTACCGATGCCGGAATGAACGGATTTGTTGCAAAACCAATTATTTTCAGGAATATCTGCAATGAGATCCGTAAATGGCTTCCTGACAATCTTGTAAAAGAAGTCACTCCGGAAGAAGCCAGAGAACTTCTTTCCGGTTCTTCCGAACAGGAAAACGCCCCGGATATTCCAGAGGATGCTCATGGTATTTTTCATTATAAAGAAGGTTTACAATGCTGTGGTTCGGAATCCACATTGTTAAAATCCATCCAGATCTTTTACCGTACAATCGACCGCAACGCAAAGCGGATCGAAGAATTTCTGCAGGAAGATCTGATCGAGGATTATACCATTGAAGTCCATTCCCTGAAAAATTCCGCACTGCTGATTGGTTTGCCTGCCTTATCTGAGGCAGCCGGAGAGCTGGAAGCATATGGAACCAGCCAGAATAAAGAAGCATTAGAGGAGAAAACCCCTCCTATGTTAGATATGTACCGAAGCCTGAAAACGATCCTGCTTCCTTATATTCAGGAAGAACATGATCAAAAAGAAGTTCCTGCTGATACCTGGATTGCTGTTTTAGATCGTCTGCATCAGTGTATGGAACAATTTGACACCGATGGAGCAGATGAGGCAATGGAACAGTTAGAAGGCTTTGAAGTGCCTGAATACCTGAAAGAATCCATGGAAAAACTTCGCATATTCGTAGATGACGTTGCAATGGAGGACGTCATAAACCTGACAACCGACATGATTGATTTACTGAAACAGAAAAAGGGAGGAAAACATCATGCATGATGGAAAAAAACAGTTTCTCATTATGATGGAGGAGCAGAGTTATCTCGCGCAGTCATTTCAGAGCGCGTTTGAAAAACATGAAATGCATACATCTATCGTCAACATTGCAGCCACCAGTGCGATTGTCAACCAGGAGCATCCGATCGGTTATCTGATCTGCGCCAGCTCGGAACTGCTCAAAAAGACCGTTGGCATCAAAATTATGGTCGATCACGCACTGAAAAATAAAATCCCGGTCTTCATCATGGGCAATGTAGAGGAACTTGAGGTCATATGGCATTCCATTCCAAAGCAGATGATCAATGGCATTTTTACAAGACCTGTCAATGTGAACGAAATGGTAGACAGTATTTGTTCCCAGGTCGATGAATTTTACCAGAAAAAGAAAAAGACCATCCTTGCTGTTGACGATTCCGGTATCATTCTGCGCAAGATCAAAAAGCTGCTGGATGACAAATACCAGGTTATTCTCGCCAACTCCGGTGCAATGGCGATCAAATACCTCACTCTGAACACCCCGGATCTGATTCTCTTGGATTATGCAATGCCGATCGTAGATGGCAAACAGGTCATGCAGATGCTTCGTGAAGATCCGGAATTTCGTGACATTCCGATCATTTTCCTTACCGGCAAAAATGATGCAGAAACCGTGAAAAATGTCATGGCTTTAAAACCGGACGGTTACCTCTTAAAAAACATGGACCCACAGAGTCTCCACACTGCGATCGACCATTTTTTTGCGGAGCGGGCCGAACAGGAAAATTAGACCCTTTACAGTGCTGAAAATCTGCGTAATATATAGTATATAAGATCTATTATGAAAGGGGGATTATACATATGGAAAAAGAAAAACGAAGCACATCAAAAAGAGGATCCATTGCTGTAAAGATCAGTCTCATCGTTATCTCTATACTGGTTGTATCTAATCTGTTAAGTATGATCTTGATCGTAAACAGCTCCAGAAAACAGATCCGCACCACAGTCCAAAACAGTATGATGAGCCTTGCCGAGACCTCTGCAAAACTGGTTTCCGTAGAGATGGATGCACAGGGCGACACTGGTTTATCTTATGAAGATTATTCCAAAATCCTTGAAGACACGAAACTGGATGGTGTCGAAAGCTCTTATGTATATGTGGTACAGGCTGATGGAACCATGTTATATCATCCATCCAAAGATAAAGTAGGAAAATCTGTTGAAAACAGCGTTGTAAAAGGGCTCGTAGAACAGATTGGCAAGGGTTCGCAGCCTCAGAATGCTGTCACCGAATATGATTTTAACGGTGTTACCAAATATGCAGCCTACATCATCTTAGACAACAATGACATCGTTGTTGTCAGTGCCGATGAATCGGATGCTTTAGCAGGAATCAACCGTATCACCCAAATAGCCGGTTTCATCCTGGTTGGAATCATTGTTCTTGGAAGTATTATTGCCTTTTTATTCAGCAAATCCTTTGCAAAACCTTTGATTGCACTCAGTAATACCATTAAGCAGATTGCCGGTGGAGATCTGAATGCCGACTTTTCGCAGATTCGTAAATCCAATGACGAAATTGGTCTGATCACCGATGAAATGCAGACGATGACAGATTCCCTGCGCAGCATCGTAGATAAGATCCGTGCCGCAGGAACTGTTATGGCACAGAACAGTTCCGAATTAAATGATACAAGTAATCAGACTCTTGCCGCAAACAGCGAGATTTCAAAGGCTGTCCAGGATGTTGCAGAGGGTTCTACCAACATGGCAGGCTCGATCTCAGATATTAATGACAATCTTGGCACTATGACAACCGAAGCACAGGGAATTGATTCTTCCATTAACGATATCAAGCAACAGACAAATGCGGTTCAGACAAGCAGCCATACCATGAGCGAGAAAATGCACCACATGAGAGAAAGCAGTGAAAAAATGGATGAGGGAATCGCCACCATTTCTGACCGCATTCAGAAAGTCAATGCCGTTGTCGACAAGGTCAGCGATATTATCTCTGTGATTGAAGATATTTCCGGTCAGACCAACCTTCTTTCACTGAATGCGTCTATTGAGGCCGCCCGCGCCGGAGAAGCCGGAAAAGGCTTTGCCGTTGTTGCAGAAGAGATTCGTGTTCTCTCAGACAATACAAGCAATGAACTTGGAAATATCAAAAATATCATTTCCGAACTGATTCAGGAATGTAATGAATGTGTCAGTGCATCCAATGAAATCGTAAGCGACAACAACGCACAGAGGGAAGAGATCTATGCAGTTCTCGAAGAGTTCCAAAGCCTTGATACACAGATTGACAAGACCGCAGCCAAAGCAGAGGAGATCCAGACTCAGATGGATCAGATGGTACAGCTCAATGCCAATATCATGCAAAGCAGTACCGGTCTTGCGGATGTAAGCGCAGCCAATGCCTCTGCAACTCAGGAAATGACTGCCAATATCGAAGAACTGAATGCCATGATGCATGGTGTCACAAATATGGCAGAACAGATGAATTCACAATCCGATGACTTAAATGTTGCTCTTAAATATTTTCAATAATAGTAATGATTATTATTATTGACAAGTAGGAAATATTTGTAATATAATATGAAAAACAATAGGAGGGACAAACATGTATATTACAGATTCTATCAAGTACATTGGAGCAAATGATAAAACAATCGATCTTTTTGAGGGACAATATAAGGTTCCAAATGGTGTATCTTATAATTCCTACCTGATCTTAGATGATAAAATTGCAATTATGGACACCGTCGATACAAGGGCTACCGACGAATGGCTTGCAAACTTAGACCGTGAACTTGCCGGAAAAACCCCGGATTATCTGGTCGTTTCCCATATGGAGCCAGATCATGCCGCCAATATCAAAAAAGCTGCTGACAAATATCCATCCATGAAGATTGTAGGAAATGCCAAGACTTTTCCTATGATGGCCCAGTTTTTTGATCTTGACCTCTCCGACCGCAAGATTGTTGTAGCAGAGGGTGAAACACTTTCCCTTGGCAAACACACCCTGCAGTTTTTCATGGCACCGATGGTCCACTGGCCTGAGGTCATGGTCACCTATGAACAGACAGAAAAAGTACTCTTCTCCGCTGACGGCTTCGGCAAATTCGGAAGCCTCGACTGTGATGAGCCATGGGATGATGAAGCAAGAAGATACTTTATCAATATCGTAGGTAAATACGGTGTACAGGTACAGGCTCTTTTGAAAAAAGCTGCAACACTGGATATTGCTATGATCTGTCCTTTACATGGACCTGTTTTAAAAGAAGACCTTGGACATTACATTGGTCTCTATGATACCTGGAGCAGCTACCGCCCTGAAGAAAAAGGTGTTCTTGTTGCATATGCTTCCATCTACGGCAACACCAGAAAAGCCGCAGAGCTTCTTGCTGAAGATTTAAAAGCTGCCGGTGAAAAGAATGTATGTGTTATGGATCTTTGCCGATGTGACCTGGCAGAGGCCATCGCTTCCGCCTTCCGTTATGACCGCCTGGCACTTGCATGCGCAACCTACGACGGTGGAATGTATCTTCCAATGGAAGACTATCTGCATCATCTGAAAGCAAAGAATTTCCAGAAACGGAAAGTCGGTCTGATCGAGAATGGTTCCTGGGGACCTCTTGCTGCGAAGAAAATGCGCGAGGTACTCGAATCCATGAAAGAGATCACCTTCTGTGATACTGTTGTAACCGTCCGTTCCGCAGTTCATTCAGACAATGAGGCTGCTTTGAAAGCACTTGCAGAAGAACTTGCGGAATAATATTTATTGAATATCCATCGTCAGGACTTAATCAAAGAGCGTGTGAAAAATACAGATCATTTTTCACACGCTCTTTTTTCGCCACTTATCAGAAATGGCGTGACCAAAAGGGGCTGTCGCACTAACTTAGTTAGTGCGATGCCCTTTTCTTTTGAAAAAATTTAAGAGCCCGGCTTCGAAAAGCCGGGCTCTTGGTGTAAAATTAATGTATGACCAAACACATTAAATTACAGAAAGATTATACCGCATCTTGTCTGTACGATCAAATCAAACTTCCGTTGGATATCGAAAAAAATATCCCATCAGATGATCCGGTCCGCCTGCTGAGTGCTTTTGTGGAGGGAATGGAGCTCTCAGATCTTTATAATACTTATGGAAAGATCAAAAAAGATCAGGTTTCACCGAGACAGCTGTTGAAAATCGTTATCTATGCAGGAATGAACCGAATCTATTCCAGTCGCGACATTGAGAAATCATGTAAACGTGATATCAACTTCATGTATCTCCTGGAAGGTAAGCCGGCTCCTGACCATGCAACTGTTGCACGGTTTATCTCACTGCATCTGTCCCAATGTTCCAAAAATATCCTCGCAGAAGTTTCAAACATCTTATTCGAATTAGGAGAAATCTCTGGAAGACATATATTTATTGACGGCACCAAGATTGAGTCGGCTGCCAACAGATATACATTTGTATGGAAAAAGGCTGTTACCCAAAATCAGACAAAGCTGTTTGCAAAGATTACAGCACTGATCGCTGAATGCGAAGAAATGTATGGCTTGAAGCTGGTATATCAGGACAGCATTTCTCTTCATTCACTAAAACGTATAAGGAAAAAACTTTATGCAGTAAAAGAATCGGAAGGCATTACTTTTGTTCATGGTATTGGCAGAAGAAAAAGTGCAATACAGAAATCAATTGAATCGTTGGAGACATACATTGGAAAACTGAAAGAATACACGCATAGGCTGCATGCATGTGGAGAGCGGAACAGTTATTCAAAAACTGATCCCGATGCAACATTTATGCGAATGAAGGAAGATCACATGCTAAATGGTCAGCTCAAACCAGCTTATAACTTACAGCATGGAGTTGATTCGGAATATATCACCTGGCTTACCGTAAACCCTAATCCAACAGATACCAAAACACTTATCCCTTTTTTAAAAGATATGGAACAAAACCTGGGATTCAAGTACACGGAGATTGTTGCCGATGCAGGGTATGAAAGTGAAGAGAATTATCTTTTTATTGAAACCAATGGGCAGACAGCATTCATCAAGCCAAACAACTATGAAATCTCAAAAAAACGCAGATTCAAAACAGATATCGGAAGAATGGAAAACATGGACTATGATACGGAGAATGATTTTTATATATGTAAGAACAATCAGAAGTTAACGGTCCAGTATGAAAAACAGGAAAAAACGGCAACAGGATACAGAAGAACAACGACTGTCTATAAATGTTCTGGCTGCAACGGCTGCCCTTATAAAACGGATTGTATTAAAGGCAATAATTGCAAAACACCAATGGAACAACGTAATAAAACACTGTATGTTTCAAAAACAATGAAACAGAAAAGGGCAGAAAATCTTGAACGCATAACCATTCCATATGGAATTCAGCTCAGAGTAAATCGAAGCATACAGGCAGAGGGTTCTTTCGCTTCTGTAAAACAGGATATGGAGTTCCGGCGGTATATGTACCGCGGAAAAGAAAACGTCACTGCACAAAGTGTCATTCTTGCAATCGCACACAATATCAATAAACTACATCATAAAATACAGTCCGAAAAACAGGACACCATCTGTTTAAACTGAAAGAAACAGCATAAATTTTGATAATTCAAAAAACAAAAAGAAATCCGAGGCTTTCTTCAAAGAAAGTCTGGGCAAGTGCGCTTAAAATCCACAATGAGTGGGAAAAAGAGCTAAATCTAAATATTTTCCCTTAAAATAAAAGGGTTGCAGTAGCGATTTTTAAATCGTTACTGCAACACATCCTTTTAATATATTATTTGTGTAATTGTATACGATTAGATATTTAACAGATCACTGAACTCTTTTAAAGCACCGTCTGTCTCATGTGCAAGTACACGTTTTGCAAGTACTTTGCCAAGCTGTACGCCTTCCTGGTCAAAGCTGTTAATGTTCCATAAGAATCCCTGGAACATAACTTTATTCTCGAAGTGTGCAAGTAAAGCACCGATTGTCTTAGGTGTTACCTGATCTCCGATAATGATGCTGGATGGACGTCCACCTTCAAAGTTCTTATTGCGGTTCTCATCAGATTTACCACATGCAAATGCTACGATCTGAGCTGCAACGTTTGCGCAGAGTTTCTGCTGGCTTGTGCTTCCCTGGATTACAACATCAGTACCGATCTGGCTGTTTTTGAATCCAACAAACTGAAGAGGTACAATATCAGTTCCCTGATGCAGTAACTGATAGAAAGAATGCTGTCCGTTTGTTCCAGGCTCACCAAAGATGATTGGTCCTGTCGGGTAGCTTACACGCTCTCCAAAACGGTTTACACATTTACCGTTAGACTCCATATCCAGCTGCTGCAGATGAGCCGGGAAACGGTTTAATGCCTGAGAATATGGAAGTACTGCTGTTGCAGGATATCCAAGTACGTTACGCTCGTATACACCGATCAGGGCATCTAACATCTCAGGGTTTTGTAATACGTCTTCGTTCATGGAAAGTTTATCTTCCTCATGTGCACCCTCTAAGAACTGTGCAAATACTTCCGGTCCGAAAGCTAAAGATAATACAGCTCCACCAACTGCGGAAGAAGAAGAATAACGTCCACCGATATAATCATCCATGAAGAATGCTGCAAGATAATCATCGCTCTTTGCAAGTGGAGAAGTCTCACTTGTTACTGCGATCATGTGTTTAGAAGCATCTAATCCTGCATTCTTTAATGCGTCTTTTACAAATGACTCATTTGTAAGAGTCTCAAGTGTTGTACCTGATTTTGAAACAAGTACGAACAGAGAATGAGCGACATCAATAGAATTTAAAACAGCTGCTGCATCATCCGGGTCAACGTTGCTGATGAATTTGGCTTCCATCTTAAATGTATTGTTTTTCTTTGCCCAGTTCTCAAGTGCCAGATAGATGGCACGAGGTCCGAGGTCACTACCACCGATACCGATCTGAACAACTGTTGTGAATTTCTCGCCGGCAGCATTGGTAATTTCACCAGCATGTACCTTATTTGCAAAATCAGCAATTCTCTCCTGCTGCTCAACATAGAATTTGCGTTTGTCTACGCCGTCAGCCTCAACAGCCTGTCCTAACTGTCCACGTGTCATATGATGAAGAACACGACGGTTCTCTCCGGTATTAACGACTTCACCATTGTAAACAGCTTTAAATTTCTCGGAAAGCTGAGCTTCTTTTGCAAGCTTTACAAGAGCTTCAAGGACATTGTCATCTACCTGCTTAGCAGCATAGTTGAATGCAAATCCTTCTGCCATTGGAATTGTGTAATTCTTTACACGTTTTGCACCGTTTTCTCCAGCCATAGCCTCTACAAGATTCACACGGTCTGCTTTTTTCAAATCCTGAAAAGAAGCAAGGGTATCTAAGTTGTTCCAGGTAACCATAATAGATTCCTCCTTATATGTGGTATCATTTTTCATTTTTTACTTTTTTAGCCTCTGTGATTATACACTTAATTTAATCTGAGTTCAAGACTATACAAGCCTGCAAAATTCATTTTTTTCGTATTTATTCGTTTTTATACCTTTTTTGCATTTATTCTGTGTTTTTGTGGAGTTTTCTTCGATATTCCGACGGAGTCTGATGCATATACTGGCGAAAACGCTTATTATAATAGCTGATATTATTAAACCCGGACTGCATCGCGATCTCACCGATATCGAGTTCGCTCTCTAAAAGCAGTCTGGCGCTTACACGCACACGGTAATCGTTCAGATAATCTACATGCTTCTGAAGGTATTCTATAATCTCCTTCGTCCTTTTCCGCATTGAGCCATGGGAAAAATTTTATATTGCAGGTTTCCCGGATTACTCATAGATCTTCGCACAAAATCCATCTATTTTTTTGCATTCATATAACATCTCATCTGCTTTCCGATACAACACATCAAAGCCCGCTTTTTGGTTTCTCTGGTAAAATACGGCTCCCATGCTGACAGAAAGCGAATATCCATCCAATTCAGCAACCTTTATTGTACGAATTGCATCAAAAAATCGTTCAAAAAAACGTTCCGCATTCTCTTTTGTAAGAATTCCGGACAGAAACATCGCAAATTCGTCTCCACCGAGTCGAAAAATCACATCGTCTTTCCGGCTTACTTCTCTCATTTTTTCAGCAACTGCAATCAGTACTTTATCTCCCACTGCATGTCCAAACGTATCATTGATCTGTTTAAAATTATCACAATCCAGTACACACAAAATGCCTTCCTGACCAAACGCGATCTTCTCACCGATTTTTCGTTCTCCACTTCCACGGTTCAGAATACCTGTCATCTGATCTGTTTCTGACAAATTTCTGAGAATACTCTCATCTTCTCGTATACTCATTACTTTTTGTGCAATCGTTGCTTCCGATTGACATGCAGAATCATAAAGCACCTGTACTTCGTCACCAGTGCGGACACGGTAACGATTCTTCCAGGCCTCCGACTGCAGCCATTTCTCAGGATCCGTCTTTCCAAACGCTACAATCTGGCAGATAATGCCATCGATCGGCTTTTTGAGCGTCTTATAAAGACTCCATCCTGCTACCACCAACACCAGCATAATGATTGCAAACTCGAGCCCTATTGTCTGGACTACATATGTAAACAACTCAAATACGTTGTGGTTCACTGCATAAACCTGATGATAAAACTCGTAAGTTGCAAACGAAGTTACAAATAACGAAAGTATGATCAATGAAACAACAATAATCCGGATGATCTTCATATATACCGAACATCCCTCATATGGAACCTTCATGCTTTCATGCGTCTCTTCGAGTTCTTTATCCGAGCAGGCATAAATATAACTGATTGGAAACAGGTCTCTCCATTTGGGAGAATAAAAATGCAGGAATATTCCGACCGCCAAAAGTGTAATTGCCTTGTCTGTCACATCCAGAATCAGGTCTCCCGTAAACTGTGCCGCAAACCCGGACATTCCATGATCGCAGAGCCAGAAAACATATGGTGCGGCAATGGTTCCTCCCACGGTCTTTCCATACAGATACCATCCTAATACCGATCCGCCCGCGCCGCCAACCACTACAAGCGTTACCAGCAATAGCAGATAGCCTTTTATCCTGCGAAGCATCCCTCTTTCCGAAAATTCTGCAGCGATCCCTGCCATGGCAACTGTCAGCAAACCGAACATAATTGCAGACGGTTCCCCAAAATACCCCAGATAGTTTGATATAAATGCGGTAAGCATTCCTGGAACAGCGCCTCCCAATGCTGCAACTAAAATACTTCCGATATTATCCAGATACAGCGGTGCACTGCACGCTATCATAAGCCTTGGAAAAATCACATTGATCACAATACCAAGTGCAATGAGAAGCACCGTCTGATAGGAAAAACATTTTTCAATACGAATACGATATTTCTTGTCCATTTTAGTCATTCTCTTCTCCTCAGAATACAAGGAACTGTTAATAGGACTATTTTACCACATTCGTTTCGTATCGTCACCCCAACTTTCTGGATTTTATGAATATATTTCTTATATTAAGCGAAAATTTTCTATCATTTACGAACCGGCCGGAATTCTTACAATCACAGATTTTCCATTCTGTTTTGAAATCGTCAGAACCGGAATGTGCTTTTTACGGAGCGCATGCACAACCGGATAAGTTTCCAGAAGTTCTCCATTCACAAATACTGCTTCCGGACGAAAACGCAGTATTTCTCTGACATACTCTTTGACCAGCTGTTTCCACTGCGGCTTCTCCATGACTATTTCGCCATAGTTTCCCTGCATTTCAAGCTCCGGAGCTGAAAAAAGCGGCATTGGAACCACCTGTGCATTTTCCATTCCCGGAATCTGAAGTAACAGCTCATCGGCCCCGGAATCCTCACCTAGTTTCACGATCACCGGCTGGTCTTTATATTGTAAAAGACTGATTCTGCAGGCTTTCACAGCATCCTCGAGATCTCCCACAGACATCAGAAAACCACCTTTATGACAAAATGTGGCACTCTGCAGTCCGCTTGCTGCCGCAAGTTCTTCATTTTCCAGCCCCAGCCATTCCTCAGGGAAACTGCATTTATAATTCATGGACTGCTTCTTTTTCAACGGTTGTATACAATATCCACCACGGTTCGATGGGAAAACGATAAATGCAATATCCGTTTCCTCAAGCCGTTTCTGACACGGAACAAAGTCCGGAAGCACTAAGATTCGTGCATCCTCCGGTGCAATATTTCCGGAATGAACCGCCTTCTCATGCTCTGCGAGAATCACTTCCGTCTGCTGGTCTGCTCTGGCTTTTCCAAGATACCGGTCAAATTTGTTCTTAAGGATCATGCCTGCAACCTGAACCGCCTGGAAGAATCCCTCATCGCTTCCCCGATGGTCATCCCACACCGGATTAAAATGCCCGATCATAGTCGCAAGCTCATTTTTTTCTCCGGTATTATCGTTGAGATCCAGCGGCTGCACAAAATCTTCATCGAACTTCAATGCAAGCTCTTCTCCAAGTATCTCAGCTCCAAGTCCCTCCCAGAGCAGTCCGAATGCCGCATATGGCACTCCGTTTTCCCGGATGCGGCTGTCCCTCTGATGATGGTCATATCTGCCTCTTCCAATGTCAAATACGATTCCCTCATACTCCTCCGGCACACGGTTTCCGCGCTCAATGGTGATATCAGGATTAAAATAGCGCAATAAAGCCGCAGAGAATACATCATCGGCATGAAATTTTCCCCCATGCGTAAATGCTGCAGCCTGCGGTTCCATAATCTGTGATAATAATACGTTCATCTTTCTATTCTCCATACATTGCACAGCTGTGTCTTCCCGGCATATCATCACCGCTTTTTACAAATCTTGTATTGAATTCCATATTGATCTCGCGCAGTTCCTTTTTGCCATCAATATAATCCTGATACATGTCTGCAAGTCCACGCATGCATCCATCACAATTCGCCTCAATATTTCCAAGTGACTCTGCTACAATCTGTTCTCTTTCTTCTTTTGTTGTATCCTTAATTAAATATCCTGCCATAATTACACCTTTCTTTCTAATTTCCATCTGAGCAGTTCGCTGCATCAATTGCGATCACCAGCATAAGTGCATCCAGTTCATCTGCGGAATTGCTGATATTGATCGCATAGGTATCGCCCCAGTGCAGAAGCTCTTTTGAAATATGTACGATCGAACTGCATCCGCTATATACATCATATTCCCATCCCATGAAATCCCCTTCCACACGCCAGCCATTGTAATCAATCTCATACTTTGGCTTAAAAAATGTAAATCGTTTCTGGATGCTTCCCTTCAGCTGTCCATGCTGCTCAATCTCAAACACCGGAAGCAGGGAAAACACCTTTTCTTTGATCAATCCCAGTTCATTCCCCGCCTGATCATATACATGCAGCCGGTGTCCTAATGTAAGGAATTCTGCTTTCACAAAATACTTTGCATTGCCGGATTCGTCATATATGTCATAAGAATCGGTCCATGAAAAAACTCTTTGTTTGATCAGTAATTTCATATGGTGAGCCTCCTTTTTTACTCCAAAGACACACTGTGCCCTCCTGCAGTAATATATTAATTTCAATAAAGTTTCATTTTCAATCTCTATTTTACCATATAAACTATATCTCCACCAGCCAAAAAGGCACCCAAGCCATATAGCCTGAGTGTCCTTAATATCTCTTCATTATATAATCATATTACCTTGAACATAATTTCTGTCGCCGCATTTGTCATATCCTCCAATTTGATTTTCCAAATGGGTAGGAATTTATATTCAATATTTAATTCATTTTATTTTCGTAATCCTGCAATTCATGAAAAATATTATCCACATAAACAGTATCGTTTTCAATACGATAAAGCATAAAATATCGATGGGATAAAAAATTGATTCTTCGATATCCTAATTCTCTCAGTTTGGGATTATCACAAAATTTCAGGCTCCCGGCAACATTTGACAGACTTGTTTTTGTTGCTTCAAAATCATTTAATAAATTTCTTGCAGCCTGCTCACTTTTCTTTTCAAACAAAAGATGTGTGATGAATCTATCAAGATCCTCCTCCGCATTCCTCATCAAAACAATCTTATAATCCATACTTCGACCTCATATCAGAAATCACATGATCTGCATCCCTGAACATTCCCTGTTCCCTGGATTTTTCCAATTTTGCAAGCATCTCTTTCTCGGTCATTGGTGAATATGGATTTGATTCTATCTGTCTTTTTATTTCAAAAGGAAATCCATTTGTCGCAACAGCCTGTGTTAAAAACATTCTGATTGCTGTTGTTGTATCTGTACCCAAATCCTTAAATAGAGCGTCTGATTTACGCTTTAACTCGTCTTCTACTCTGACCTGAATTGTACTAGCCATGTCCAGCACCTCACTTCCATCTGTTTTCTTTATTATAATGCAAAACTATTTCTATTCCAATACATTTGTATTGTTTTTGCATAAGTTTGGGGCTGTCCGGTCCAGTTCTATTACAATTCTATATTTTTTAAAATGCCCTCGGTTTGTCCCATACTTTTAATCGCGTTCCGATATCGTGAACAAGTGCATAGGTGTAACATTCGTAAGCCCATGCAACGTCCTCGATCGGCATGCCTTCCATGGATACGAGGATGATCTCATCATCCGATTCGCGCCCTGGCTTCTTTCCGCGGATGATCTGTCCGATCTGCGTGATGGAATCACGTTCGATCAGTCCGTCTTCTACCATGTATACAAAATCCTCACCCATGCAGCCTGTGTGCAGACGGTTTCCGGCTTCATCGTATCCAAGTTCATCTTCTTCTGCGTAATTTTCATACATTCCATAATTGTCGATGACCTTTTTCAGATCGACGATGCTTTTATAGTCCATATTAAATGTACTTGAGGATATATACAAAAGTCCCGGCTTCATCCACTCCCTCTTTACTTCCGGCCATTGCCCTGCCATACAGGAAATTGCCTCGCTGACGATATCCGCATCGCGTACTGCCTCTTCCATTGTTGCACAGATGATGACATTTTTTACGCGTGGGTAGCTTTTTTCAATGTAGCTTTTCATATTGAGCGCGGTTTTCGAGGTCGGGGAGCTTCCCTTGATCTTGATCGTTTCGATCTCAGGCCGCACAGTCATGATCGACATCAGGCATGCTTTATTGACAACACCACAGCCGAGCAGTGTGAGCACCTTGGCATTTTTGACTGCTAAAAGCTTTGCTGCCATTCCCGGCATTGCACCGGTCCGCATGGAACTAAGGAGGTTGCCGGACATGTAGGCAAGCGGTTTTCCGGTCTCCACATCATTTAACATGACCATGAGAATGGATCTCGGCAGGCCTTTTCTGCGGTTATCACCGTTAGAGCCGTACCATTTTTCGCCGGCGACGTGAAATCTTCCTCCCAGATACGCCGGCATTGCGATAAAACGGCGGTCTCTCGAATTATTAATCGGGAAATTCTCAATCGGGGATTTTTTCGGAAAATACAGCATGAGTCCATGCGCATCGTTGTATGGCCCTCCCATGATAAAATCACCATCTTCCATAAGTCCGATTGTTTCCTCCATGACATCGACGCATCTGGCTGCATTTAATACCCCTGCATCGACCATGTCTTCCTCACTCAGATACAGAAAACTGACTTCCGTTTTTTCCTTCTCGATATTGCTTTTTCTTCCTGCTGGTTCCGATGTTACATCTCTTTCTGTTGTCATAACCATCACTCCTATCTCATGGAAAAAGAAAAGGCGCGGTATGCTGTTTTGAGCACCCTCGCCTTTTTCTGAATTTATGTATTCATCTTATTTTTGTTCTAATATAAACCCTCGAACCATACCATAGTCAATCTGGTTTCCACGGTTCCTTATTTTTTAAAGTACACATCCATATAAAAATTATTATCGAAAGTGCATTCGCTAATGTTCCTGTTTTCATAAGGCCATACAATCCGATCTGTCTGCGGATGATTCCACAGAAAAAAGCGGCAATTCCTTCTCCGATTCCAACCGTTGCGACACTGACCAGCGTTGTTCCCTTCACGATATCTGCTTTCGGCAGATTCTCTTCAATAAAGAAAATACTCCCCGCATAATACAATCCAAGTCCCAGCATTTCACAGGTCTGTGCTGCGATCACAACTGCTATGTTATCTGCATAGGTCGGGATCAGGTTTTTAAGTGTCATAAAAAAAGCGCAGCACACCATCATCCACTGAATCGGGATTTTACGACGAAGCTTTAAAATAATCACTGCCGAAGGGACTTCAGAGATTGCCATAACAAATTCAGAAATCCCATAGTGTGTATTGCTTCCGCCAAGTCCGGTAAAAATGTCGATCAGAAAAGTTGTTCCGAAATTATATCCCATAAACATCACCGTTGACCCGATGAGAAAAGCTGTAAATGCCGGATAATGCGTCAGCAGATACCCAACTGTATGCGGTGTTATTGTTTGATTCATCGTCATTTCCTGTTGTGACGTTATTTTCTGATCCGCCCGTGCCTTTTTTCTTTTTTCCGATACCAGATTCTGCTTTCTGATGCTTTCCCACGGCATAAAACATGCCATGACAGCAAGCAGAAGCACCAGAAAAAGTCCGCAGAGTGGAAACGTTTTTAGACCAAACCAGTCACAGTACAATCCTGCCAGCACACAGAGGAGAGCCCAGGAGATCGAGCCTCCCATGCGGCCTTTGGCATAATTGACATCCACCCCATGATTGCAATACAGCATGGACAGCGAATCGATAAGCGGCTGCAAAGTTGTAAAAGTAATTCCAAACCCCATGGACAGAACAAGCATCAGAATGAAATTATGTCCTGCCATATAAAGCGCTACGGTCAGGATTCCTGCTCCCGCAGACAGCACTGCGATCAGATACTTCAGTGGAATCGTATATCTGGTGCGGTCTGCAAATGCGCCGATCCAGACCTGAAACACCACCCCAACCAGAAGTTTTACACTGTTTAGCACCCCGATCTCAACTTCCGTAAATCCTTTTGACTGCAGGATCTGTGTCATATAGGCATAATGAACGACCGCAGCTCCCCAGAACAGTACCTGAAGCCAAAAATACCGGACATTCAATTCCTTTGCGCTGTGTTTCATAGGCACTCCTTACGCCATAAATGGTGTATCCCAGAGTTTCAGTTTTGTTCCAATGCCCTTTTCCAGAGCCTTTTTATAGCATTCATATCCCCAGCCGACATCAAGGATCGGCATGCCGCCGAGACTGATCATAATGATTTCATCTTCTGAGCTTCTTCCAGGTTCTACCCCTCGCACAATTGCTCCGAGATGCTGTACTTCTTCTTTTTTGATTGCTCCCTCAGAGATCATATTGACGTATGCCATGCCTGGAACTCCCATGGATACCGGCTTTCCAGCCTCATCGTATTCCTGGTAGACATTGATGTATTCCTCGTACATCCCGATGTTATCTACGACTTTTGTGATATGCTTCTTCGTAAACTCATAATCGACATCCACTGTGCCCGATGAGATAATCAGACAGCCTTTTTTGATCCATTCCGGCTTGATCTCCGGCCATTTATGCGGTGCAACCGAAACAGCTTCACTGATGATATCCGCGCCTGTAACCGTCTCTTCGACGCTTCCGCAGATCTTAATCTCTTTTAACTGCGGATAATTGTCTTTTGCAAATTCCATCAGTTCCTGTGCTGTCTTGGATGTCGGTGAACTTCCCTTGATCCGAACTTCTTCGATTCCCGGCATTTTTGCCATGATCGCCATTAAAGAAGTACGGTTTACAACGCCTGCACCAAGAAGTGCGAGCACTTTTGAATCCTTTCTTGCAAGATATACAGCACTCAGTCCCGGCATTGCTCCGGTTCTCATGGCACTTAACAGATTTGCGGACATATAGGCAAGCGGCTGTCCAGTCTCCACATCGTTTAGTGTCACCATAAGAATGGATCTCGGAAGCCCTTTTTTCGCATTTCTTCCGTTGGAACCGTACCATTTTTCTCCTGCCAGATGGAATCTTCCACCCAGATAGGCCGGCATTGCCATGAATCTGCGGTCTCTTGAATCTTCAAGTGGAAATCCCGGAATATCCGATTTCTTTGGAAAAATCAGCTGCATACCATGATCATTATGTTCTTTTCCACCCATCAGATAATCTCCGGAACTTAATAAACTCATGACTTCTCCGACTGTATCCACACAGTGGCCTGCATCCAGCACCCCTGCTTTTATCATGTCTTCTTCATTTAAAAATAAAAACTCAATCTTTGTATCCATACTGCTTTTCCTCCTGTCTGTTATACTTATCCAGGCAATTGCGAAATTCACAGGAATATGCTGTAATATTCTCCGTAAAGGAAAATCTTTTTTCTTTTACGCCCAATTTCATGGCTATGATATGTCGGATAGTTATCCTTTTCTCCGTAAATCGTCATTTCTTTGTGATTACACCGTCAGTTTTTCAGTATTTGACGGTGTAATCAATAATTTTCTTTTCTGTACGGAGACTCTGCTGTTTATTACATTGAAATCTACATATTTTTCGGTGTAATAAACCATTTTCCGTTATTAACGGAGAATTCAAGCTTTAATTCCAGAATTTCCAGCCTAAAATTTCATCCATGATATGCTTAGTGCCAAAATATATGTATTCCACAATTGCCTGTCACATTTATCTCACTGGTTTGAACCGGTCATAACTGAGTGCGGAAATGTCCACAACGGTTTCTTCTCCAAGTGCCATCTGTGCAAGCATTAATCCGACTGCCGGCGCTGTTCCAAATCCGTGTCCGGTAAATCCACATGCAAGGATCATTCCAGGAACCTCATCCACTCTGCTGATGACAGGCACACCATCGTGGCACATATCGATCCATCCACCCCAGGTGCGGACGATCTTCGCATCTGCAAGCAGCGGAATATAGCTCATAATTGCGCGGCAGCCTGCTGAAACGGTAAGCGATGACGTTTTCAGTTCTGTAAGCGGCATGTCGATTTCTTCCTCCAGACCGCTGTCCGAACCAAATACAAAAGAACCATGTTTGCTCTGATGTCCGTAAAAATCACCATCTGCGCAGCCAAGCATGATATCAAACATATGTGGCTGCATCTCTGTTACAAGCGCTTCTTCAAAATAGGTAGACAATGGAACATCGATTCCAACCGTTCTTGCAAGATAGCGGCTCTCATAGCCGGCTGCAATGATCACCGTCTCCGCTTCAAATACCTCACCGGATTCCAAAATTACCCTGCGGAGTTTTCCCTTGTATAATCCAAGCGATGCTACTTTTGCTTCCGTAAAGAAACGCACGCCCATTTCAACGGCTCTCTTATAATAAGCAAGTGTTGTGACCATCGGATTTGCGTGTCCATCTGTCGGACACCAGCTCGCACCAATGACTTCATCAGACAGATACGGGCAGATCTCCTTCACAGTCTTTGCATCCACAACGTTCATATCCAGTCCGAGTTCCCGTGATCTTGCCGCAAGATTTTCAAGTTTCTTTAAATGTGCCTCGGTTTTTCCCATACGAAGGTTCCCTTTCTGGTAATATTCGACGTCGACACCAAGCTCCTCTGACAGAGTCGGCCACATATGATTGACTGCATACATCGCATACGGAAGTTCTCTCATGTCTCTTCCAGACTGCCTTACTCCTCCACCATTTCTGGAAGAGCCGCCATGTCCGATGCTTTTGTCTGCCTCAAGGACAACCACGTCCTTTACTCCTTTTTTTGCGAGGTAATATGCTGTTGCACAGCCATTTACACCGCCTCCGATAATAATTACATCTGCTGTCATCTTACTCACGGTCGTCACCTCCATCCTTTGCCATGATCCTCATTTCCGTCGGCCGCATCGGTGCTCTCGATGTTGCCGGTTCGATTTCTGCCGGAGATACCTGAAGTTCTCTCGCCACAATTCCTTTTACAAGCTTTCCACAGGTCTGCCCCTGGCAAAGTCCCATTCCGCAACGTAAAAATCTCCGGATTTCTTCGATTGTAAACATTCCCGCATGAACCGCCTGGCGGATCTCGCCTTTTGTGACCTCCTCGCAGCGGCAGATCAAAAGATCATCATCCGGTCCCGGGATAAATGGTCCGATTTCTTTTCGTTTTTCCTGTATATCCTTCATCCGTATCTCCTCCTAAGCTCTTTTATAGAATCTTGCCTTCATCGTCATGTCCGATGGAACTCTGATTGTCAGCAGGTTCGTGTGGTCAAACGCCTTTGCACTCCGTACACTTACAACCTCTGCTTCACAAACCTTTTTCCCGTCTCTTCCGAGTGCAATGCCCTTCTCTCCGGTTTCCGGAAGCGGAAGGAACTCATATGGAAGTGTTACAGTTCCATAACCATCACCTGTATCCTCATCCACAAGAAAAATTGCCTGTCCCGAGCAGGAAGCAACACACATTCCGCAACCGATGCATTTTACATCGTTTTTTACGACCGGAAGTGATGTAATATTGGCTCCAATACTGATACATCCCTTTGCACAGGCATCCTGACACGGGTTACACGGAATATTCTGTGTGCATTCCATGACCGGATGGATTCCAACGGTATGCGTCACTCCCGGATAACGCTCAATCTCATCATCTGCCACAAAGCCTTTTTCAAGCAGATTCATGGAAGTATCGATGCCCTCTTCCGTCTTGGTCACAAGCTTGCCACGGTTTTTCGGTGCAAACATGCCCTGCCGCAGGCTTCCAAGTGCATCCTCAAGCGAATTTTCTTTCTCCTTCAGTCCATCGGCATCCAGATAACCAAGGTAATTTGCGATTGCAGCTCCTGCAATTCTTCCTTCGATCATTGCCGAGCTTGCTTCCTCGATTCCAGCCACATCTCCTGCTGCAAAAATTCCCGGTACTGAGGTTGCTCCATATTCATCACATTCCGGGATAAATCCGCCCGGCGTATCCTTCATCTTACAACCTGCCTGTTTTAACAGCTGTGCCATCGGAGAAAGTCCGACTGCCACGCACACCGTATCAACCTCGAAATGTTTCTCAGTTCCCGGAATAAACTGAAAATTCCTGTCTACCTCTGCAATCGTTACACCATCCACCGCCTCATCTCCGGTGACTTCAACGATGGTATTGGACAGATAAAACGGGACCCCGCATCTTGCGATTTTTGCTGCATGCACACCATAACCTCCAATTCTCGGTGCTGCATCGACGACTGCAACAACCTCACAACCGGCCTGCAAAAGCTGATAGCTTACAACAAGCCCGACGTTTCCGGAGCCAAGCATCAAAACCTTATTGCCCGGCTTAATGTGATGCAGGTTCATCATCGTCTGTGCTGCTCCCGCTCCGATCACTCCCGGTGTCGTCCATCCGCGGAATGGAACCATGTTTTCGCTTGCTCCGGTTGCAGTCAGAATGCTGTCTCCCTTATAATGATGGATTTCCTCTCCGATTTTGACAGTGACTTCCTTTTCCGGATAAAGACCCATGACAGTTGCGTTTAATACCACCTGTACTCCATTTTCCGATGCCTCTGCCAGAAGATCGTCTCCGATCTTAAAACCTCTGATTTTTGCCTTATGCTCCTTTGATCCAAAAAACTTGTGGATCTGTTTGAATAACTGTCCTCCCGGTCTTGCATTCTCATCAAATACAATTGGTTTTAATCCATTTTTTGCTGCCTCGATCGCTGCGGAAAGTCCGGCCGGACCAGCACCGATCACGATAAGATCATATCTTTCCATTATGACTCCTCCTTTTCTGCCGATGCTCCATACTGCGTGTTTACAACCATGCCCTCTTTCAGCGGTGTAATGCAGGTCCTGATATTCGGCTTTCCATCAACCACCATGACACAGTCCGTGCATCTTCCGATCGCACAGAACACGCCTCTCGGTTCATGCTTTTTCGCTGTGTAACGATGCGTCATCACACCAGCCACCCGAAGCGCCGCCGCAATCGGCTCTCCTTCGATTCCCTGTAATGTCTGTCCATCATATGTAAAATTCACGATTTTTCCTTCCTCGGTATCACCGAGAATCGGATGCGTTTTGATTCTGTCCATTGTTTTCCTCCTTATCTGTGCAAATCATACAGTTCCATGTCCCATTGTTTTGGGGCATTTTGTTTTGTAGGGTTGGGGTGTCAAAAGGTGGCTTTCAGCTTATAGCTGGCAAATTGCACAAAACAGCGACTGATTTTGTGACCTGGAAGAAAATTAGAAAATCTTAGTTTGCCTGCTTGTACATAGTGTTTTGCTGCCATGGATGGCGGCAAAAGGCTTAACGCCCCATGGACGGGGCGTTTAAGACGTACACGTCACTCTGAGAAAAAACAAATTAGGTAAACTTAGATTTTCTTATTTTCGGACAATGGAACATAATCGGCACTGCTTTGTGCAATTTGCCAATTAGAACATTAAAAGCCGCCTTTTGACACCCTAACCCTATAAAGCAAAAGGCAAGGGCACCTGAAAAGCGCCCTTGCCTTGCTGTTATACCTATGCTAAACTCTAGTGTAATACCAGAGTCAATATGTTTTTTAAATTTTATGGAGGGATACGTATGGGAACTGAAAAGACCTTTAAAATCGGCGAATTATCCAGAGCTTTTCATATTGGAGTCGATTCCATCCGCTATTACGAAAAGGTTGGAATCCTGAATCCGATCCGGAATCCGGAAAATAACTACCGTTTCTATACCATGGAAGATTTCCGCAGGCTTGCACTGATCCGCGAACTCTTGGGACTCGGCTTCTCCACAGAGCAGATCCGCTCTCTCATTACTGACAGAACGGTCCAGAAGACCCAGCAGATGTTAAGCTCTGAGCTTTCTGCGATTGATGAGGAGATCAACCGTCTCCGCTATGTCCGCAAAAATCTGGAAAGCCGCCTGGAAACCATCACAGACATGGAAGCCAGATACCATGATGAACGCATTGAAGAATTACAGCTTCCTGCAAGGAACTGCATTATGATCCACGATGCCCATCTGACCGATGACATGGTCGATTATTATCTGATCGACTATATGAACCAATATAAAAACTATGTCGGTACCATCGGTGTCTGCGACTGCTACACGTTAGATCTTCCCGGAAGCAACCCGGATTCTTCATATTACCGCACAAAAAACGTATTTTTCTATTCCGATTCGCTCAATAAAAAAGAGTGCAATTATACTCTTCCAGAAGGGCTTTATCTCTCCATTCTTTACCGCGGCCCTCTTACAAAGACGAAAAAACTGCTGCCTTCCCTGTACGACTATGCCAAAAAGAATGGCTACACCGTCACAAGGGAACCCATTGAATTCTGCTATATCGATGAGTACGAAACCAGCGATGAAGCGGAATATCTGATTGAGATCCAGCTTCCTGTCGAACCATCCTAATACGGAAGTCCGCCTTTCACCGGACTTCCTTCAAATACCACGGTAACTGTCTCTGTTGTCCCTAACTTATCCACAGGAACTTCAAATACATTCCTGTTTAATACACAAAAGTTCGCCTTTTTCCCCTTTGCAAGAGAACCAATCTCCTTTTCCATGTGCATACATTTTGCTCCTTCGATCGTAAAACCAAGCATCATATCCCTCACCGGAAGCTTCTCTGATGCCGGCTGACGTTCTTCAAAGCATGACTGCGGATCTCTTCTTGTTGCTGCGATCTGCATTGCTGCAAACGGATTTGCCCGGTCTAACTCCTCAATACTTACGATATCCGAACTACAGCTTAATACGGCTCCATATCTGATAAAATCGCGGAAAGAATAGAATGTATCAAACCGCTCTTTTCCAACGATTTTAAGTGCAGCATCTCCAAAAATCCCGCCATTCCAGTGTGGTGTAATATTAATGTAGATACCGAGTTCTGCTGCCCGCCTGCGATCCTCTGGTTTCGTCAGTTCGCAGTGCAGAAGCGTTACTCTGCTCGTAAATTTCTTTCCTTCCTGCTCCAGTTTCTTCTTCGCATTTTCCACCGCATTCACTGCCGTATGGAATGCCCTGTCCCCTACCATATGAATCTGCAGATCAAGCTTTGCTTCGTTGATCTGAAGCATAGCCTCTGTCAGTTCTTTTTCTTCCATATTGATCACACCGTAATTATCCGGATCTTCCACAAACGGCTCCATGAGAGCTGCTGTACCAAGCTCATTCGTGCCATCCAGAAACAGCTTGATACACTCCGTCTGCATCTTCGAATCCTGATATTTCTCATTCCAGCGTCTCGCCTGTTCGATCGCGTCCGGAAGATCCGACAGTTTTTTAAACAGGGAATTCCCACGGTAATACATGTGAAGTTCCCCCTTCTCCTCAATGCGTTTTAACCCCTCAAAAGTTTCATCTCCTTCTGTGAAACCATCCAGTACTGCTGTGATTCCATAATCGTTAAACTGTTTTAAAATCGGACCGATTACAGCCGGATCACTCTGATCCGGCGGACACCAGTGGATCTTCTCATACATTTTCGGAAGATCTGCTTCATACCGGTGTTCGTACACAATTCCAGTCGGCACATTATGCGCATCTCTGGCATAATTCATGCTTGTGGTCGGATCATAGGGTGTATGTTCGTCAACCTCCAGAAGTTCCAGCATCCGGCTGTTAATCAGACAGCTGTGAAAACCTTCATCGCACAACAACACCGGCCGGTCTGATACATACCGGTCGAGCATTGTTTTGTCTGCGTGTTCCATCCACTCCTGCAGACATGGTGTCGCATAAATGTATGGCACCTCTTCCACCGGATGCTGCTTTGCATATTTTCCGATATCCGCAAGCATTGCATCCAGATCTGCATAACTGTCTTTGTCGAGTACCAGAAGCCAGCTGCTCCTTGCTACCGTTGTAATGTGCACATGACAGTCCACAAAAGACGGAATAATCATCTGCCCGTTCATGTCAATTCTCCTGACATGTGCCGAAGCAACATCTTCCATATCCTGATATGCACCTACTGCAAGGATCTTATCCCCACTTACCCACATAGCATCTGCCCATTCTGCATCATTCTCTGCAGTCCAGATTTTTGCATGATATAAAATATATTCTCCCATAAGCGGTCTCCTATTCGCTTCCCATCAGCATCGTATAGTATTTATCCATAATTGCGATCTGGTCATCATCAATTGCAATATGCCATGAATTTTCCTCGATACCTGGGTCCATATTAAAGTACGGATTATCATAATATCCATCCGGCATAACAGACGTCATCAGATCTCTCTTCAAAAGCGATGCCTGTCCGGCTTCCTGTGCAAATTCTGCCTGAATCTCCGGCTGAAGGATAAAATTCATAAATTCCTCTGCCTCATCCTTCTTCTCACTGGAAGCAGGAATTCCGACAAAGCCGTTTGAACGCTCATATCCACTGTCAATTGCAGCAACTCCATATTTATCCCAGTTATTTTTATCCATCATAAGATATGGATAGTCGTAACAGAATGCAACGGAACAATCGCCGGTCTCAAGCTGCGACATTGCAGATGTTCCGATAAACGCTTTTACATTCTTTTTAATTTTGCCAAGCAGTTCATTTGCCTCAGCGATCTCATCCTCACTGGTCGAATCAGCAGAATAACCGAGGCTCTCGAGTGCTGTTCCATAAAGCGAAATGGTGGAATTGATCATACATACCTGTCCTTCGAGTGCCGGATCTGCCAAATCAGCAAAGGATTTGATCTCAATCGGACAGGTTTCTTTGTTATACACGATAAGGCTGTAAATATTGTCTGATACCGGCATTGTATATTCATTTTTCTCATCGCCGACCGCACCCCAGAATTTATCATCGATATTTTTAGAATTTGGAATCTTATCATAATCAATTTTGGCTAAAAGACCGTTTTCCACAAATGTCTTAACATATGCAGATTCCACATCCACATAATCAAACTCATTTTCTCCGGATACCATCTTGGTGATCAGTTCGTCCGTATTTGTGATATAGGAAACGTTGACATGGATTCCGGTTTCCTCCTCAAACTGGTCAAAAACCTCATCTGGATAAGTGGAATCCCAGATCATCACATTTATCTCTTTTGATTGTCCTGTCTGTGTGCCTCCTGTACTTTCCTGTTTACTGCCGCATCCGCACAGGCTCAATACTGCAAGTGTCAGAATACAAATAACAGATACTAATTTTTTTCTCATAAGCTAAAAACTCCTTTCTATTCTCTACTCCTCAAACATGTAACAGCATTCTCCTCCGATCCATGTTTCAAGCACCTTTGTCTTATAAATCTCTTCCTTCGGAATTGTTGTAACATCCCTGCTTAAAACAACAAAATCCGCGTCTTTTCCGGCTTTGATCGAGCCCTTTTTCTCCTCCAGGAAATTCTCATAAGCGCCACCGATCGTCAGTACTTTTAATGCATCCTCAACGCCGATACATTCCTCCGGAAAATATGGTTTTTTCGAAGTTTTCGGGTCAAAACGGTTCACCATCATATGTAAGCTGAACATCGTATCCGGCGGGACAGTAACCGGAAAATCACTTGCCTGGCTCATCACGATGCCCTCATTGAGATAACTCTTCACATAATACATATGCTCTGCACGCTCTTTTCCGAGGAATGGAAATTCTAACGGCTCATACAGCGGTGTCTCATAATGCCAGTATGGATTTACGACCGCCACCACATTAAGTGCTTTCATCCGCTTTGGCTGATCCGGCTGACACACCTGAAGGTGTGTGATCGCGTTGCGGTACTTTCCCGGGACTTTTTTCTGCGCATACTCAAATGCATTCAGTGCCTCATCGATCGCAGCATCTCCGATCGCATGTACATGGATACTGAATCCTTCCTGCAAAGCCCGTTCCATGCGTTTGTTCAGATCTTCCTGTTCAAACATAAGCGGACCGCAGTCAAGCGGCTCTAATTGATATGGTTCCCGCAGAAGTGCTGTATGTCCGTCAACAACGCCATCCATAAAAAACTTGATCGTATTGACCTGGATTTTTTCCCTTGATGCAAAATGCTTGTGATATGCAACCGCCTGTTTATAAAACTCATCGGTGTTGTCCGACGGATTTAATGTCGGCGCTACACGGTATGTGATCTTTAACTGGTCTTCCTGATCCAGTTCATCATAAGCAGCCATGCGCACAGGTTCGTCCTTTGTATGGCTGAGCATCGGCTCAAAAGCCGACACGATTCCGTGGGACAGTCCGATCTGCTGATAGTAAAGGATCGCTTTCTTATAATCTGAAACTTCTGGAACAGCAAGCGCCGGAGTGATCAGATCGATTGCCATCTCCTGTAAAAATCCGCTCGGCTCACCATTCGGATAATGATTGATCTTACCATTCTCCGGATCCGGTGTATCTTTTGTGATTCCTGCGAGCTCAAGTGCCTTTGTATTCACCCACACGGAATGATGACCTTCATCCGAAATGATAACCGGACGGTCACTGACTACCGCATCGATGATGTCCGCGGTCGGTCCGTCCGGACCAAACAATCCCGGATCAAAGCCTCCGCCTTCGATCGTCGGGTTCTCAGGATGCGAATCTGCAAAATCCTTGATGATCTTCTGGCATTTTTCAATGGAATCCGCTTCCACAAACGGTCCTGTCATAAACTCTATGGTAGAGCTGATATGTGCATGTCCCTCTGTAAAACCCGGAACAATGATTCCGGTGTCATAGGTATGCACCTCTGTTTGTTTTCCAATATATTGCTGGATTTCTTCTTTTGTCCCAACAGCAAGGATTTTTCCATCCTTTACCGCAAATCCCTCTGCATAAAAAGCCTCATCTTCTGAGGTGAATACTTTTCCAAATACTGCCAAATCTGCTGTCATGTCAATTCCTCCTGTTACTGCTTTTTTCACAGAAAAATCCCCCAACTGCACAACCTTGTACAATCAGGGGAGCTGCTATTTTCTTTTGTTTACTGTCCACTCATAAGCTCGTTATACAACGTATCCATAGCTGCGGTCTGCTCATCACTTGCCGCAAGATCTTCGTGATCCGGCCACATATCCGCAAACTGCTGCATAATTGGATTATCAAAGTAATCGCTGTCAACGTCGTCCTTGATCAGATCCTGTTTGACAGCTGGAACACCGCCCCACTCATTTGCAATTGCTGCAGCGGCATCCTCTGTATAAGCATAATTGATAAATTCATTTGCAAGCTTCTGTTTCTTGGATGATGCTGCGATCGTCCAGTACTGGGTATAACCAAGTGTCGTATCCGGAATGATCTCGAATTTATCCCAGTTTTCTTTGTCGTCACACATTAACATGTTGTAATCATAAGTATACGCTACGGAGCAATCTCCGGTTTCAAGAGAGGAAATCGAGCTTGCACCAAACGCCTTGACATTCGGTTTAATCTTCTGCAAAAGCTCCTGTGCCTCATTTAATTCATTCTCATCCGAGCTGTTTGGAGAATATCCAAGTGCCTTTAACGCACCTGCATAAAGGGAAATGGTTGCATTCGTGCACCAGAGCTGTCCCTCTAACGCAGGATCTGCAAGATCCTTAAACGAAGTAATCTCAATCGGACAGGTCTCTTTATTTACGACAACACCGGTATACAGTGGTCCGCTGATCGGAAGACTGTATTTTAAGTCTTCATCGCCGATCGGGCCTTTTTCCACATAGGAAGGTTCAATATTGTCATAATTGGTGATCGCATCATAATCCAAAGGTGCTAAAAGGTCGGCATCCACAAAGGATTTGACGTATGCACTCTCCACATCGATGACATCATATTCATTGCTTCCCTGAAGCATTTTGGCAAGGATCGTATTGGTGTCCTCCACATAGGTTACATTGACCTTCACACCATATTCCTTCTCAAATCCGGAAATCTGATCATCCGCGACATCGCCCTCCCATGTCAGTACATTTAAAGTATCTCCGGCAGAAGCACTTTCTGTACCATCTCCGGAACTGCTCCCACATCCTGTGATACAGCCTGCTGCGAGCACTGCAACCATAAAACCGGCAATTATTTTTCTTTTCATATCCTTTTCCTCCTGATTCTGTATCATCCATCTGCAGAAATTTCTGTAATCCTACAGATCTACAAGTTTATGTTTTGCTTTTGCATCCTGATGTGTTTTTACCGCGTCAAAAATCAGATATGCTGCAACTCCGAGAATGCTTACCGCAAAGATAATTGTTGTCAGCGCATTGATCTCCGGGGAAACACCCTTTTTCATCATGGAATAAACCTTCATCGGAAGTGTTGTCGTTCCTGCATCGGCAAGGAATGAAGTTACGATCAGTTCATCCAGTGAGAGGGAAAATGCCATAAATGCTCCGGAAATAATACCTGGCATAATCTGTGGAATTGTCACATGAAACAACGTATATACCCTGTCCGCCCCAAGATCTAAGGATGCCTCTTCGATGGATGGGTCCATGCCGACCAGTCGTGATTTTACGGTTATGTATACATATGGCAGGCAGATCGTTGTATTTCCGATCACGATGATTGGTACGCCAAGTGAAATACCTGCGGTATTGAAGATCATAAACATTGCGACCGCAAGCACGATCTCCGGAATAACAATTGGAAAATATACGGAATTTGTAATCAGCTTTGCAAATCTGCTTTTGGATTTTTTATAGCCGATTGCACCCATTGTTCCAATCAGCGTTGCAAAAACCGTTGTGAGCACGGCGATCAGGATTGTTGTTCCAAAGATCTTCCAGAGTTCGCTGTCTCCCATTAATTTGCTGTACCATTTTGTGGTAAATCCCTGCCATACCACGTTCGCCTTGCTTGTATTGAATGAAAATACAACCATGACTGCAACCGGTGCATAGAAGAACAAAAATAACAATATGACATATATTTTGTGAATTTTATTCACCAATGTTTTCTTTTTCATAGGCTTATGCTCCTAAATCATCCAAATCTCCACCAAGCTTGGTGTAAATAAATACCATAAGGAAAATGATCAGTGCCAGCACCATAGAAAGGGCTGCACCAAACGGCCAGTCTCTTGATACCGTAAACTGACGGTAGATCAGGTTACCGATCATCAGGCTTGTTCCGCCTCCCAGCATATCAGTTACCATGTAATATCCGATACATGGAATAAAAGTCAGGATCACTGCTGCAAAAATACCTGGCGATGTAAGCGGAAGTGTTACCTTAAAAAATGTCTTTACCGGTCCGGCTCCAAGATCCTTTGAGGCTTCGATCAGACCCGGATCAAGCTTCTCGATCGAGGAATACATTGGAAGCACGGCAAACGGAAGAAACATGTAGATCATACCTACAATGATTGCAAAGTTATTATATAAAAGTTCCAGCGGTTCTTTGATCAGATGAATCGACATCAGAAAACTGTTGATGACGCCGCTGCTGTTCAAGAGGATAACAAAGCTGTAAAGTACGACCAGACCACTTACCCAGAGCGGAAGCATCAGAAGCACGGTAAGCAGTGAGGAAGTCTTTGCTTTTACCTTTGCAATAAAGCTTGCAAGTGGATATCCCATCAGTACGGTAAGAATCGTCGTCCATACGGCTACAACCAGCGACTGCTTGATAACCGTTGCATAAACCGGATTAAACATTTCCTTATAGTTTGCGATCGTCGGCTTATACTGTATGATGCCAAGCGGTCCCTTTGTCATGAAACTCATAAATGCAAGCAGTGCAAACGGCGCAAGCACAAATGCGATCATCCACACGGCAAGCGGTGCCTGCATGATCAGATTGGCCAGTTTTGCTCTTTTTGATTTTTCACTCTTCTTCATCCGGATCACCTCCCTCGATGTCCTTAACTGAATCCGTATGGATCAGTTCTTTTTCCTTGATGACAACGCCCTTTGGCAGATCCCAGTACAGATAAACCAGTTCTCCGGGTTCTGACAGATCCGATGCATCAAAACGGTTCACACGGATCTCCGTTCCATCATTTAAATTGATCATCATTTTAATCAGATTACCTACAAAAATGTTTTCTTTTACAATACCTTTGATCGTAAATCCATCCACCGGAGTTTTCGAAAACTTCATATGCTCTGGTCTTACGGATACGGCAAGTCCATCGTTTACCGCAATTTTATCCTTTGGATCAAGCTGTACCATGGCTTTTCCGACCTCAGTACCGATGACTGCGGTATCTCCATTGACCTCTAAGACAACCGCGTCCAGAAGATTGGTCTCTCCGATGAAGTTCGCAACAAATTTTGTCTTTGGATGTTTATATATCTCGACCGGCGTGTCGATCTGTTCAATCCGCCCTTCATTGATGATCGCAATGCGGTCCGACATTGTAAGCGCTTCTTCCTGGTCATGAGTAACATAGATAAATGTAATTCCAAGCTTCTTCTGAAGTCTTTTTAATTCGATCTGCATCTGTTTCCGGAGCTTCAGGTCAAGTGCGCCGAGTGGTTCATCCAGAAGGAGAACTTTCGGACGGTTGATAATGGCTCTGGCGATCGCAACCCTCTGTTTCTGTCCTCCGGACATCTGTGTGATCCTTCTTTTTTCAAAGCCTTCCAGTTGAACCATCCGAAGTGCCTCCATAACTCTTTCATGGATCTCTTTTTTCGGCACTTTTTTCACTTTCAAACCATAGGCAACGTTATCATAGACGTTCATGTTCGGAAATAACGCATAATTCTGGAACACGGTGTTTACATCTCTCTGATACGGTTCTTTTTTCTCAACACTTTCACCCTGAACCTTGATGGCACCAGCTGTCGGCATCTCAAATCCGGAAATCATGCGGAGCGTGGTCGTCTTTCCACAGCCGGATGGACCGAGCAGTGTCAGGAATTCTCCCTCCGCTATATTCATGTTCATGTTTTTTACAACATGATTTTCTCCATACATTTTTTCAACATTCATTATCGAAACAATTGTTTTACTCATAACCATGTGCCTCCAATCTTCTATCCTATTGCGTCAGAATTACGCTCATTCGTGCGGACACGTACCGCCTCAAGCACATCTGTTACAAAAATCTTTCCGTCACCATTCTTACCGGTTCCGATCGTTGCTGTGATATCTGCCAGAATATCCTCAACAACCTCATCCTCAACAACAACAAAAGCCATAATCTTCGGGAGAAGGTTAATGTCATCTCCGGTAAAATTCATCTCAGGCAGATAGCCTTTCTGACGTCCGCAGCCCATAACACTGTAAACCGTCATTCCCATGCAGTTATGGGACGCTAACACCTCTTTTAACCCAACTAATTTCTCCGGTCTTGTTACTACCTCTATCTTTTTCATAATGGTTACCTCCTTGTGTTGTGTATAAAAAAACAGTCAAAGGGATTTTTTGTCGCCTTTGACTGTTTCGGATCAATGTTATTTTTTAATAGCAGCTTTCGTATATCTGCGCTGCATCGGAAATGGTAAGTGACATCTCACCTGCGTCATCCAGACCAAACTCAGTGACCGCTTTCTCTGCCATTTTTGGAATGTCGCCTGGATCACTGGCTCCGATCGACCTGAGTGTCAGTGTCAGTCCCATCTCTTCATACACGGCTTTTGTCTTCTCAATTGCTGTCCTTGCGGTCTCATACGGATCTTTGCCTGTGATACCAAATACCGCATCTGCGTACCTTGTAAAATCTGCAAGCGTCCGCTCACTTAATATATGCTCCATCCACGCGGCATCAATGATTGCCATTCCATGTCCATGTGTTACATGATACTGGTTTGTCAGCTGATATTCCATTGCGTGACACGGCCAGCTGCTGAAATTTCCACATGCGATAAATCCATTGATTGCCCAGCTCGCCGCCCACATCAGATTGGCTCTTGCCTTCTCGTTGTCCGGTTCTTTTACCGCGATCGGTCCGTAGTGGACGCACACCTTTAAAACCGCATCCATCATGTCTTTTTGTATGTCAGGTATATCCATTCCGCTGAAATAGTATTCAAAAATATGTGACATAATATCTGCAACTCCTGCTGCTGTCTGATACGCCGGAACCGTAAATGTATAGGAAGGATCTAAGATCGAGCATTTCGGATAGAGAATGTCTGCGTTGATCTCTGCCTTATCACATTCTGCCGCATTACTGATCACGGAACTGCTGTCCATCTCAGAACCGGTGGCTGCTACAGTAAGAACACTTACGATCGGAAGTGCATCCGTGATCAGCTCATTGTTCTTTACGATATCCCATGCATCGCCATCATAGAATACTCCGACTGCGATCGCCTTGGCACAGTCGATCGTGCTTCCGCCTCCGATTGGCACCAGGACCTCAATCTGCTCTTTTTTGCAGATCTCAATTCCCTTCCTTACTGTCGCGATCTGTGGATTCGGCTCCACGCCTGACAACTCGGTATAAAAAATTCCGTTTTCGCTCAGAAGCTTTACCGCCTCCCCATAGATTCCGGTCCGTTTAATGCTTCCTCCACCGTAGACCAGCAATACCTTTTTCCCGTATTCCTTTACAAATTCCGGGAGCATTCTGATCTGTCCTTTTCCGAAGGCAATTTTCGTTGGTACATTGTAAATAAAATTCTCCATACTTGCCTGCCCTTTCTTCTGATCTGTTTCCAATACATTACGGCTCAACCCGTATGTAAACAATATCCCGATGTATTTAATTTCCGCCCATCAAAAAGGTATAATATTTATCCATAATGTTGATCTGCTCATCATCAACCGCTACAAGCCAGCTGTTCTTTTCCAGTTCCTCATATTTTGTGATTGCAGGATTATCATAAAAACCTTCCGGAAGATATTCCTCAATGTACTGTCTCTGTACCATTGGAATCTGACCCCACTCATCAATATGCATTGCAACTGCTTCCGGGCTGATCATATAGTTGATAAACTTCTGTGCAAGTTCCGTCTTTTTGCAGCCTGAGGTAATGCCCCAATACTGGATGAATTCCTCATACGGAGAATCAATCTCGGCGATATCGAATTTATCCCAGTTTGCTTCATCATCAAAACAAAGCACCGCATAATCCCAGGAAAGAGCGACCGAACACTCACCATTTACAAGCGCCGACACACAACTCTCACCGACAAATGCTTTTACATTTTTCTTAATATCTGTCAGCAGATCATTGGCTTCTGAGATCTGCTGCTCATCTGTGGAGGAGGCACTGTATCCTAATGCTTCAAGTGCTGCTCCATACAATGAAATCGTTGAATTTACCATTGCGATCTGACCTTTCAGTGCCGGATCTGCAAGATCTTTAAAGGACTTGATCTCGATTGGACATGTCTCCTTGTTATAGATGATTCCGGTAAATCCCGCATTCGAATCCGGGGTTACATAATCCAGATTCTCATCTCCGATCGGTCCTTTTTCAAGAAGAGAAGGTTCTTCATATTGTTCATTAGTGATCGCTGAATGATCCATTTTCTGGATTAATCCGTTGTCTACAAAGGATTTTACATATGCGGCTTCGATATCACATACATCATAATCAGAACCACCTTCAACTAGCTTGCTGATCAGTGTATCGGTATTGTCAATATATGTTACATTGACTTTGCAGCCTTCTTCTTCCTCAAACTTGTTTATCGCATCTTCGGAAAACATGCCATCCCAGAGACAGACATTTAATTCCGTGTCACCTGAGCTGCTGGATTCTGTCGTTCCAGATGAACCAGAGCCACATCCGGCAAGTAAAGCAACGGTCATGCATCCAGTAAGTAATAAACCAGCAATCCTTTTCAAACTCTTTTTCATATGAACTACCTCCTTTTCTTTCTAAACATTTTCAGCTATCCTATCAAAAATCCTTTTCATCTTCCAGGTAAAAAAAGCAGTCAGAGGCTTTCCCACATCGCCTTTGACTGCTTTCTAACCAGAAAAAGGTACCTAAGGGAAAACCCCTTAAGTACCTCTTTGCACTTTTGATATTTTGCATCATATACTATGGTATTATACCAGAGTCAATACCTTTTTTATTTTCTTTGATTTTTTTGATGTAAAATAAACTTGACATTTTTTGCAAAACATACTTGACATTTAATGCAAAGTAAACTATTCTATATTTGCAAAGCAAGCTATGCAAAACATTTTAAAGTTACAACACATTTGGAGGACGAAACATCAATGAAGAACCGGATCAGAGAACTCCGCAAAGCTCAGAAGCTTTCGCAGAGTGAGCTCGCCGACATCGTCGGAACCACACGCCAGACGATCACCTCGATCGAGGTTGGCAAATATACAGCGTCCCTCGGACTTGCATATAAGATCGCACATTACTTTAACCTGTCAATTGAAGAAGTATTTGACTTTAGTGAAATCGAAAATGAGGAGTAAAACAATGGAAAAGAAACTTATGAAAATGAAAAAAGAAATTCAGGAACAGAACAGATTTTATTCAATGCTGGCGCTTCTCGGACTGTTTGCCATCATTCTGACAAACTCCGGTCATCTGGCTCCACAGTACAGCGACCCACATGCCGCTGAATTTGCTCATGGAGTGCTCATCGGACTTGTGATCGTAATCGAAGTGTTCTCGCTTCTTAACATCGCTAAGAATCTGACAGCCTTAAAAGATGAGACGAAACTTCGCAGATTATACAATGAAAATCATGACGAAAGAACCGAACAGATTGCTGCAATCGCCGGACAAAAGGGCCTGAAATTCGCTATTGTCATCGTACTGATCGCCGCTTTCATTGTAAGCTATTTCAGCCTGGAAGCCTTTATCGCTATGCTGGCATGCATCATTATTTTCTCAGCTACCGTCAAAATCTGCAGACTGTATTATACCAGAACCTACACTGGGGAAGAGGAATAAACTTAATGTTTATAATTAAGGTGCCAAAATGTGGCTTTCCATTTTTGAATAACAAATTGCACAAAGCAGTACCAATTATGTTCCATTGTACGAAAATAAGAAAATCTAAGTTTACCTGAATTATTTTTTGCAAAGTGACGTGTACGTCTTAAACGCCCCGTCCATGGGGCGTTAAGACTTTTGCAGCCGTCCATGGCAGCAAAACACTGTATACAGGCAGGTAAACTAAGATTTTCTAATTTTCTCCCAAGTCACAAAATCGGTCGCTGCTTTGTGCAATTTGCCAACCACTAATCTGAAAACCATCTTTCGCCACCCAATCGGTTTATACAGAATACATCAATTTCCCCTTCTCCTGAGCATATTCTTTTAAGTTCAGGCACGCCTCGTTCTGCGGTCCGAATTCATCTACCGCGCAGATGCAGGAATGGCAGCTGTCGATCAGCTGTTTGGCCTTTTCGACCTTATCCATGCCAATAGATGAAAATGCCTTCTCACTTACGACCTCAGAGCCAAGCGCTCTGGCAGCTGCAAATTCCACATCATTTTCCTGAAGTATACCTGCTGCAAACGGAATCTGTTTCCGTTGCAGCTTCTGATATACCGCAATTCCGCTTCCACCACCGCCGATCACAAAAACCTCCGGTGCTTTCTTCTCTACATGCAAAAAGACCTGCCCTGTGACCGGGTCAAAACTCATCTCATCTACACCATACAATTTCTGAATATAATCCCCTGTAAAAATCTCCTCTGGAGTTCCGATTCTGTCAATCTTGTCACCTTTGACGCAGGCAACCGTATCCGAAATCTTTGATACGAGATCCAGTTCATGAAGTGACATAATGATTGCTATGTTTTTCTCTCTTGCAAGCCTTCGGATATTTGCAAGAATGTCAAGCTTGAATCCCATGTCAAGATAGGAGGTCGGTTCATCCAGTACGAGGATCTGCGTATCCTGGCAGATTGCTCTGGCAAGCATCAGCCGCTGTCTTTGTCCGTCACTGATTCGCCGGAAATCCTGCTCTGCCACTTCTTTGGCATTCACAAGTTCGATCGCTTCGTCCACCTTTTTCCAATCCTCTTCGGATAAAATTCCAAGTTTTCCGGTATAAGGATAACGCCCGGATGCCACAACTTCCCGGCCTGTCATAAGCTCCGTCCGAAGCCGTTCTGTCATAACCATGGAAAGCTGTTTTGATATCTCACTGTCTTTTAATTTATCTGCCGGAGTTCCTTCCACGTATATCGTTCCGGCAATTTTTGACAACTGCTTTGTGATCGTTTTTAAAATCGTGGATTTCCCGGATCCATTCGGTCCGATCAGCGTTAGGATTTCGCCCGGATGCACATGCAACTCTACATCCCGGATTAAGGGAATGCGGTCATAACCAACCGTCAGATTTTGCGTCCAGAGACCGGAATTCTTATTTTCAAAACCGTCATTTTCGGAAGTCTCTTGCCTGATTTGCTTCTCACTCATCATTTCATTCTCCTTGCCTGATGTATTTTCTCCGTATATGTCCAAAAGCACTTCATTACACCGTACATTTCTGCAAATTTTGCAATTAGCTATTGCATAATCTATTTTTTCACAGTTTCTGCTTGCGCAGCATCGCCGCAATGACGACCGGAACAAGAAATACTGCCGTCACAGAACTGATGCTGAGCTCGGTCGGTGCAAATACGGTGCGTGCGATACCGTCACAGAATAAGGTCACAACTGCACCACACAGAAAACACCCCGGTATTAAAACGATTGGTTTTGCTGTGCCTGTCGCAAGTTTGACCAGATGCGGAACCGCAATTCCTACAAAGGAAATGGGTCCGGCAAAAGCCGTCACGCATGCCGACAGAAGACTCGAAAGCAGAATAAGCCCGATCCGGAGCGCCTTAACATTCACGCCAAGGTTTCTCGCATAAGATTCCCCCATCTGATACGCGCCGATCGGTTTTGCAAGGAAAAACGTAACCACAACGGTAACTCCCACCAGCACGGTCATAATGCGGATGTTATCCCATGTCATTCCGGAAAAACTTCCCATCGACCAGTTGTGCAGGTTCACGATATTGGAATCGCTTGCAAACGTCACGCAAAAATCTGTGATTGCCGAGCAGATATAACCGATCATGATTCCACAGACAACAAGCAGCGACATACGTGACACACGAAAAGAAATCAGAAGTACAAACCCCATAGCAAGCAGCGATCCTACAAAAGCGGCTGCAACCATGCCAAAAGAGCTGATCATAATGCCCTTTTCCAGAAGAAAAATCATGGTAAGTGCAACCACAAGTTTTGCTCCGGATGAGATTCCAAGCACATAAGGTCCCGCGATCGGGTTCTGGAAAAAGCTCTGAAGCAGGAAACCGGATACCGAAAGTGCTCCTCCAAGCAGGATTGCGGCAACAATTCTCGGAAGACGGATCTTCCAGACAATCTGATACAGAGTCGGATTATCGGTGTTTTTCGCAAACAGTCCCAGGAAATCTGAAAATGACATTTCCACACTTCCTACACCTACGTTCCATAGAAAAAGCCCTGCTAAAAGCACAATAAATAACCCAAACGAAATAATATAACGCTTCTTCATAATTTCCTCGTCATTCTACCTTTCCCAAATTCAAGCAACTGACATCTGTGAAATCCGTTTCCAATAATCTGAAATCTGGCAAATACCATCCATCATTTTTACTGCATCCATCGCATGTTAATCCAGTTTCTTCAGAAAATGATATTCTGTGTCTGTATCCTGCGTCAGGATCTTGTTCAGATCTTCAATAAAATCACAGGTTTCGCTGGTCTGCTGATAAAAATTGCTTCCCGTTGTATAGACCTGTCCTGATTTTACCGCTTTAAAATCCGCAAATAAACTGTTTTTTTTCAAAAGTTCATCAATCGAAGTAAGTTCTCCTTCAATTGTTCCATTGTAGATCAGCACATCCGCATCCTTTTCCGCTGCGTAAAAGTCTTCCATCTGCATTTTCATTGTGGAAAGTGCATTCTCCTCTCCGTCAACATATCCGTTCAGGGAATAATTGCCACCCGCAAGCTCGATCATTGATGCAACATAATCATTTGGCTTTCTTACTGTGATTGTTCCATCGGATGCAACCGAGAAAAACGCAACAGAACGTCCGGTATTTTCCTTTTCCAGGATTGGTGTGACACGGGCTTCCTGTTCCTCAAAAAACGCTTTGGCCTGCTGTTCCCTTCCAAACAGAACGCCAAAAAGTTTTATCCATTCCAGTCTTCCAAGCGGATGCTTTTCATAGCTGGAACGCTCAACCATAACCTGGATTCCAAGCTCCTCCAACTTCTCTTTCACTTCCGGATTGTGCGTGATCATGGTATTTTCAACAGCAAAATTGCAGCCACCGGCAAGAAGCATTTCATAGTCCGGCGCACTGTATTTTCCAGCGTAGATCAGACTTCCATCCTCCATCGCATCTGCTGCTTTCTGCACATACCAGTCTGACTGCTTAGTTCCTGTGTATGTTACATGAGACAGTGCATCCACCTGGCACACCAGATCCATAACCGCGCTGGATACCATGTATACATGATTCAGGGGCTGCTGTAAAACAACAACATCCGATGGCACATCCGATGGTTCACTTACCCCTTTCGGAATAAGCAAAAAACGACCGTTGTTCACGATCGTAATCATTTTATATGCTCCATATTGCTCCACGCTGAACTGATCCGCATAAGATAATTTCATGCTTCCATTACACTCCAGATCATTGAAACTGACATCTTCCGGAAAAGAAAATGTCAGTGTGTAATCAATCTCGTGCGGTGTACTCATCGCTGTCGTATCACCCACTACATCCATCTGACACGGAACTCCGCTGATCGGGAATGTAAATGTGGAATTGCCGCCTTCATTCTCATTCGTGTATTTCTGATCGTCCACAAGCATGTAGTCGTAATGTGTGCTGCTCCATACAATGGTTGCATACGCCTGCCCGTCTTTCACGGTAACCTTTGCCTGCTGGTCCACTGTAGCTTTGCCGCTTCCACCTTCCAGCGTAACATTTACGGTGTATTCGCCATCCTCCAGAACCGCCACTTCATCCGTTTCACTTTCCGTCACGTTTCCAGCCTGCTCTGTGCCACTCTGGTCTGCTGTTTCCGTTGCATTCTGATTACTTCCGGTTCCGCATCCGGCAAATATCTGCATACACATAAACACAGATAACATAACTGCTGCAATTTTTTTCTTATTCATACAGATTCCTCTCCGGTCTCCTTTTATTTCCTCTGGAAAAAACATCTGCTTCTTTAGTTGGCATCTGTCAATGCTGGCTGAGGATCAGAAACACTTACCTTGTGATCGTACCACTCACCCTTTGTTCCAAGGATTGCAAGGTCAAATTCTTTATCTAAAGCTTCTACAGGAACATCGAATCCATAAACTTCTTCTGTTGTTCCATCATCATATGTAACCGTGTCTGTTGTTGGCTGTAACAGTTCAGCTCCGTCTTTTGCTGCATCTGCTGCTGTTCCAACATAAAGATTAACGATTTTCTGGGATACAAGGCTGATATGAATGGACATTTTACCATCTTTTACCGTAAGCTCTCCACATCCGTTCTTTGCCTCGTTTACATGAAACATGCTGCTGTCTGTATTAAATTTTGCGGTATAAATGCCATCTTCGAGAGCACCTGTTGTGCTCTCTGAAGATGTTACAATGTTTCCAAGTGACTCAATTGCGTTTTTGGTATGATCAACATAGATCTGCTGGATTGCATCGATCTCGCCAAGACCTGAGATCTGTGTATCAATTTTGTCGAAGTATCCGCTTGCTTCGAACTGGCTCTTCCATGAATCGTCATCATCACCGGCCATATCGTTGTTTGCATGATCACCGGCAACTACCATAAGTGGTCTTAATACAACATGTTTGTAGCCTGCTTCTTTCACTGCTTCAATGACATTCTCACATGCAGTTTCTTCCGGCTCACCTTCTACAGTTCCGATGAATACATTGTCATATCCAAGATCTTTCATCTGTGTTGCCATCTGGCTGTAGCTTACTTTTGCTGTATGGGAAGTACCATGTCCCATAAATACAAATGCTGTGTTGTCGTCTTTTGCAGCGTCTAAAGAATCAAATCCTGCTGTCTTAACAGCTTCTGCTGTGATTGCTTCTGCAACCTTTGCTTTGTCCTCGTTTACAACTGTTGCATCAGACCCAACTTCACCGAGTAATGGCTCTGCAACGGTAACTGTTTCAAATTTATCTTTATAATTATCAAGTGTTTCTACAAGTTCATCATACTCTGCACCATGCATCAGATGTGTAGGCTGAACAACAAGGTTTTTTACACCGTTTGCTACAGCTCTTTCCAAAGCCTGGTCAACGTTGTCGATCTTCTCATCATCTCTTGCCTGAACATGGTTGATAATGATCTGTGCTGTGAAAGCACGTCTTACAGACCAGTCTGGGTAAGCTTTTGCAAGTGCTTTTTCGATTCCTCCGATATCAGCAACACGGCTGTCGTTAAAGGAAGTTCCGAAACTTACAACAAGAAGTTCATTTTCTCCGATATTGTCCTCATTTAAAGGATCATCTTTGGATGCATCTCCTGTATCTCTTCCAAAATAATCAGGATCTGCGTTCTCTCCGGAAACCAGCTCTTTCTGTGCATCTGTAAGTTTATCCCATGCTGCCTTTGCTTCTGCACACTGCTCATCTGTTTTGTCATTTCTTGTCTGTACATAAATTGCATCGATCAGATCTGCGACTTTATCTGCAGCTGCCTGATCGTCATCCTGTGTGCTCTGTGTGTTCTGTACAGATTCTGTTGTGTCTTTTGTTTTGTCACTTCCGCATCCGCCAAGCATACCAATGGTAAGGGTGCACGCTGCAAGTAACGCCAGTGTTCTCTTTTTCATATTTTTCTCCTTTTCTCAACTGTGTTTCGTTAGGCATTTACATATGAGAGTTTCGCAACTGCCTAGTCAGTTCATAGGTTCACGAAAATGGATTCCTGCATAAAATGCATAAAAATAGAAACTCCGCTTAAACTATTTAAGTGGAGTAATAAAGTCCATGCAAAGGAAACCTGCCTACTGACAGAGATGCATATAACAGTACGACCAATTACTCGTGATCTGGGAATTACGGAGCTGCCGTTTTCCCTGTACCAGACAACTGGCAGGTTTCCTGGCTGATAGATCCTCATATGAATTCTGCCTTCCCAATGCCATGCATCAGTGACGTAATCGAATCCACACTCCCTAATCACAGTGACGAGATCGTACAGGACTTGCACCTGTTTCCCTTTTAACCGGTCCAAAGCAGCATAATGAAGCATTTTGCCTGTATCTATGCAAACAATGACCGGCACCAATTATCTTTCTTATGAAACTTTAACCATACTAGCATATTCATCTTTGATTTACAATAACAACTTTTATTCTACATTTTTCAGTGCCTGATCCATTGGTATCTTCCGGATTCTTATGAAATCCAGTACCATAACGATCAGGTATCCGATCAGAACAAAACCAAACATTTTCACATACCCAAGTGGTTTGATGAAAAACGAAAACCAGCCGCTGTATTCATACATGATCTGTTTCCATGCAATATTCATAACAGTCGCACCAAGTATCACGCTGAGCGCATCTACGATCACCAGTACAATGGTTGTGGAAAGCAGATACAGGCTTGCAATCTCCCTGTTTTCATAACCAAGTATTTTCGTCATGGAAATCGCATTTTCATTTTTCTCTATGATCAGCTTGGTCAGCAGATAGATCAGCACAACCGACAAAAGGATGCACAGAACCTGGAAATAAGTCATGTACGATCCCATGGAATGATTCAGCTGATCACACATTTTGGTAATATCTTCCTTCGTGATCACAGTTGCGATGCAGTCATGATCAATATCTGTAATCCTGCTGTCTGACAGATAACCGCTGAAAACTTCCTTCTTCAGATCGAATGTATCCCGGTAATTGTCAATCGGCATAAATATGGCAATGCTCTGACACTTATCGTAAATTCCTTTTACCCGGAAATCATACTGTTTATCCTCGTATTTTTCATCCAGAATGATCGTATCGCCCTTATGAAGTTCATATTTTTCTGCATAAGATTCTGAGATATAGACCTCCGTGTCTTCGAGCGCATCCAGATCTGCAATCTTCACATAATTACTATCATCTTCAATTCCATATGCAGAAATCTCTTCATCAAGTGCTTCTCCTTTGCGCACCAGCGATTTCATCGCGAATTTTTCCGCGTCCGGATTATCGGTTGTGATCGCATTACCAGACATATCCTGATAAGATTTCAGTACATACTGGTATTTTGCAAACATCAGATCATCCGCATGATCCTGATAGTATTTTAAGGTATCTGGCATTCCAACTGCCATTGCCAGCATGATCATAATAAAGAGCACTCCTACAAAAAGGATCAGATAATTCGGTATATTCTGAAGCATGACACGCAGACGGAATCTGCTGAAAAACTTCCATTTTGGCAGGCGCATTGCCTTTTTACGCTTTGTCTTTTTCAGATCATGTCGTAAAAACTGAAGCGGTGTGTGCTGCATCATGCGGATGATTACGACCAGGTTCACGACGAACATCAGAACGACCGGGATCAGTGTCGTTTTCACAAATGCGTCCGGATTCCAGATTGTTTCATAGGTTGGCAGACTGTAACTGTTATAATACATTGATACCACTACATTTTTAAATACGGAATACCCGAGGATATTTCCAACGCATGCTGCAAACAGTGTAACGATCACCGGCATGGAAAGATAATGACGGATCAGCTCGCCCTTTGTATATCCTGAGGCTCTGAGTGTTCCGATTGTAGAAGCTTCTTTTACAATCGTATTGCTGATCGTAACGGCAAAAATAAATGCTATGATTACAATCAGAATGTCCAGAAGCACTCCGCCCATTGCCACATCGGAACCCATATCGTCTGTTGCAAAATTAATCGCCGGATTTGCATATCGTGGCACGTAATCCTTTAACTCATTCTGGCGCATCAGAGTCTGTGCCGTCAGACATTTCCGGAAATCATCCGACAGCTCCTTCGGAATTCGTTTTATGAGTGGATTTTTTATTTTTTTCTTCATTTTTCACACCCCTTACCACTCTAAATCTGCTGCGGAAACCTTATCGGTATTCACATCGTTATGCCGTACTGCCCCGTCACGCAGCTTGATCACGTGGTCTGCCATATGACGGATTGCTTCATTATGTGTAACCATAATAACCGTATTGCCATATTTTTGGTTGACATCCTCGATCAACTTTAGGATCTCCTTGGAAGTATTGTAATCCAAAGCTCCGGTCGGTTCGTCACAGAGCAGAATATCCGGATTCTTTACGATTGCACGTCCGATGGATACTCTCTGCTGCTGTCCACCGGAAAGCTGGTTCGGAAGTTTATATCTGTGCTCAAAAAGCCCCAGTGTGTGGAGAAGATCATCAATATCAAGCGGTGAATCGGACAGATATGCGCCAACCTCGATATTTTCCTTCACATTCAGGTTCCCGATCAGATTGTACATCTGGAACACATAACCAAGGTGTTTCCTGCGGTACTGCGTAAGCTTCTTTTCTCCCATATCTTCCAGTTTATCGCCGCCGATCGAAATATAGCCGGAATCTGCCTGATCGATTCCTCCGATGATATTAAGCAGCGTGGATTTTCCTGAGCCGGAAGGTCCAAGAAGTACGCAGAATTCTCCCTTTGCAACCGAAAAATTCATTCCTCGCAGCACTTCCTGCCTGGTCTCTCCGCTCCCAAATCCCTTTTTCAGATCTACGATCTCTAAAAATTTTCTTTCTTCTTCTGACATAAAAGTTTCCTTTCTATCCTGATTTTCATAACTTTTCTTCGGGTTAGTTGCAACTAATTTAAGTTCATTATATCAAATATATTTTTTATTACAAGAAAACTTTCAAAAAGTGGTAACACTTATATGCATGGCAATATCATTTTTTCATTTGTTCTACTCATATTTACTTTCATGCTAATATGCATTATCATATTAGCATGAAAGGAGATACTATATGACTCAATTTGAAAAATTAGATTTGTTGTTGCATAAATGTGGGGGAACGATCCAGACTTTTCAAGTTATAAATAATGGAATTAGTAAATCTATGTTTTATGCATATGTGAAGGAACGTGAATTAGAACAAGCTGCTCATGGCGTGTATGTATCACCGGATACGTGGACAGATGCTATGTACATTTTACATTTGCGTTGTAGCCAGGCTGTATTTTCTCACGAAACCGCATTGTTTTTTCACGATTTAACGGACAGAGAGCCTTTGAAATACACTATAACAGTAAGAACTGGATATAATCCAAGTCGTTTGCAGGAAGATGGTTTTCAAGTGTATACCGTGAAAAAAGAATTACATGAAACAGGAATTACAACTATGCAGACATCATTTGGGCATTCTGTTCCGGTTTATAATATGGAGCGGACAATTTGTGATCTGCTTCGCAGTCGAAAAAATATAGAAATACAGGTCTTTCAGGATGCATTAAAGCAATATGCCAGACATCAGGATAAAAACTTGCGGATGCTTATGAAATATGCATCCATGTTTCACGTTGAAAAGATATTAAGACCATACCTGGAGGTGTTGCTTTAAATGATAACAACAGCAAGGCAGTTAAAAGATTTGATTCGGAATATGTCAAAGAAAAAATCCGCAGATGCACAAATTTTGATGCGGAATTATATCGATTCCACTAGACGATGGTGTCTCGTTTCGTATCAAACGGATATCGGAAATCATGGAAGAAGCAGATTATCCTGGTGTTCGTGTAAGCATGGAAACCAAATTTGATGGTGTAATCACGCCCATTAAAGATTGATATTTCTACAGGGGATGTAATTACACCAAAAGAAATCAAGTACAACTTTAATTTTATGCTTGAAGATCGCACAATTCAGTTATGGGCATATAATCTGGAAACGGTATTGGCTGAAAAATTGGAAACGGTTGTTCGCCGAAATGTTACGAATACACGAATGAGAGATTTTTATGATATTTATATCTTACAAAAGCTACATGGCGACCAACTCAAAAAGGAAGTATTATGGAATGCACTTGTAGCTACAGCTAGAAAACGTGGAACATTGAAGCAAATAGAATCTGAAGATATAAGAGAAATATTTGATGAAGTTGAATCAAGTCCGGTTATGGAGAAACTATGGAAAACATATCAAAAAAATTATTCTTACGCTGCTGACATTCCATGGCATATCGTCATGGATTCTGTTCGATATTTATATCAAATTGGATATTCGAATAAATTTTAAAATAAGTATACTATTCATCAAAATTCAAGATATAACCTTGCATATTCAAGTGGTTCATCGGTTGCAAGTGCGCTCAAGGCGCAGAGCAGAGGTCCTCCGGACCTCTTGTGCTCATTACTCAAGCAGCCATGCGATTTCTTCTTTATAAGGAGGGATTGTCTTTTTGGTTGATCCTTCCTCGCAAAGCCATGGCGTTTCCAATATTTTCGGCACAGATAAAAATCGCTCATCATGCACCACTTTATGTAATGTATCGTATCCGATGGTCCCTTTTCCGATATTTGCATGCCGGTCTTTGTGTGCGCCAAGCAGATTCATACTGTCGTTGACATGAAATACTGCGATCTGATCCAGTCCGATCACACGGTCAAATTCCGCAAATACCTCATCATAATGACCGACCAGATCATAGCCGGCGTCATTGACATGACAGGTATCAAAGCATACCCGCAGCCGGTCTTTTTTGTCCACGCCCTCATAGATAGCCTTAATCTCCTCAAAAGATCTTCCAATCTCACTTCCCTTGCCAGCCATGGTCTCAAGTGCAATATATACTTCATCCTCATTCTGGTTCAATACGGTATTCAACCCTTTGATGATCTGCTCTGTTCCCGCTTCCACACCTGCGTTCACATGACTTCCCGGGTGAAGAACAAGTATCCTGCTGCGCATTGCCGCAGTACGGATGATCTCCTTTTCAAGAAATTCCACCGCAAGCTCGAATGTTTCCGGTTTTACCGTATTTGCAAGGTTGATGATATACGGTGCATGCACCACGATCTCATCGATTCCATGTGCATGAGCGTATTCCCAGCCTGCGTCAATATTCAGTTCTTCGATTTCTTTTCTTCTGGTGTTCTGAGGTGCTCCTGTATATAACATAAACACATTGGCTCCATAAGACGCCGCCTCTTTCGCTGAGGCAAGAAACATTTCTTTTCCTGCCATTCCAACATGGCTTCCAAGCTTAATCTGACTCATTTTATTCTCCAAACTATTGAAATTGCAATTACATCGAAATCCATCCAAATGCGTTTGCGATGGAACTAATTAAAATAATTGTCGCAAAAATCGGACACATAAAGCGGATCATAAATACAAAGATTCGCTTTCTCTTAAATGTACCATTCTCTTTTGTCATTTCCTCATTGATTTTATCAATCCCGATTACTTTTGTAACCAGAAAACATGTCGCAATTGCCGCGATCGGCATCATCACGGAATTTGTAAGAAAATCAAAGAAATCAAGACAGGCCATTCCAAGAATTTTCATGCCTTGCAGTGGACCATAACCAAGCGATGATAAACTGCCTAAAACAAACATGATTCCTGCAAGAATCACAACAGATTTCTTTCTTCCCCATCCAAGTTCATCTTCAAAAGTCGATACCGCACTCTCTGTCAATGCAATAGAGCTTGTGAGCGCTGCACACAATACAAGGAAAAAGAACAGCACTCCAACGATTGATCCAAATCCCATACTTGCAAATACTTTCGGAATCGTAATAAACATAAGAGAAGGACCGGCCTGTAATGTTTCCGCATCGCCGCCAGAAAAAGAAAATACCGCCGGAATAATCATAAGTCCAGCCATAACAGCAATTGCCGTATCAAAAATCTCGACATTTACGGTCGATTTTTCAATCGAAACATCATCTTTCATGTAAGAGCCAAATGTAACAAGGATACCCATTGCAATAGACAATGAATAAAACATCTGTCCCATAGCTGTTACAACTGTCATCCAGGAAAAATTCTCAGGCTGTGGAATCAAAAAATACTTCACGCCGGCAAGCGCCCCCGGTCTTGTGACGGAATACACCATGATTACCACTGCCAGCACTACAAGGATCGGCATCATAAATTTTGAAACACGTTCCACACCATTGCGCACACCACTGTAAATAATTGCAACGGTAATCAGCATAAATATGATAAAACAAATCTCCGCTGATACTCCACCTGAAATAAATTCTCCAAAATATCCGTCCTCTGCAAGACTTTCCGCATGCCCCATCAGATACTCGATCAGATATTTGATTACCCATCCACCGATTACCGAATAATATGGAACAATAAGAAGCGGGATAATCGCATTGATCCATCCACCAAATGACAGCCATCTGGATTTACCAAACGACTGATATGCCCCTACAGGACTTTTTCTTGTCATACGCCCAAGCGAGGTCTCCGCAATGATCATCGTGTAACCAAACGTCAATGTCAGTGCAATATATATAATAAAGAAAATTCCACCACCATATTTTGCCGCCAAATATGGAAAACGCCAAATATTTCCAAGTCCTACCGATGCTCCTGCCGCGGATAAGACAAAACCTAACTTTCCGGAGAATGTACTCCGCTTTTTGCCATGTTGATTCATGTTTTCTGCTCCTCTGACTTCTCTGATTGACTGCAAAACGTTTATATCACAACTCCATTACAGTGGTCAATCTCATGCTGGATGATCTGCGCTGTCCACCCTGAATATTTCCCATGCTGCGGCTTAAAATTCTGATCCAGATAATCAACCTCGATCTCTTCATATCTTGTGCACGGTCTGACTCCAATAAGCGACAGACAACTTTCCTCGGTCTCATATACGCCTGATTTCTTCGTGATCACCGGGTTTACCATCGCAAACTGAAACGGACCTGCCGACACGACAATAATGGATTTGTTGACTCCGATCATATTTGCAGCCATGCCGACACACGCATCACGATTTGCTTTGAGCGTATCCAGCAGATCTGTTATCACCTGCTTGTCTGCCTCCGTGGCCGGCTGCGCCTTTTTTGCAAAAATTTGTTTGCCCTTTACAATTTTCTTAATCATACTTATATTTCCAACCTATTAAATCCAGTTATAATCTCCGCCTGTGATCGCAAGCGACAGTAATGTATCCATTTTTTCCACTTCATCCCTGCCTTTAATCACCTGGATCAGCTTTGCAGATTCAGCAGCCTTTGGCATCTCTTCATCCGGTCCGATCTCCATGTCAACATCCTCTCCACAGTCCGGGCACACCATCTGTGGTCCGATCTTCAGTGACAGAAAACGGCTGCCACATTCCTTACATTCATAATATCCGCACATTTCTGTGCCATCTGGTACATAATACATCAATCATTTCTCCATTCTTAACACCTGATTAGGTAAGTGCGAAACTATGTAATTCTAAATTAAGCATGTACTGTGAGTACAAATCAGCGCAGGCACGCTCTCGCTGCTCATCGCTGGCAACGGTACATAAGCGACCACAATACGGTCGCTAAATACCGGTCGCTCTGAAGCACCTGCGAGTTATCTGTACTCACAGTACATGTCAGAGTAAGTTTAAATAGTTTCGCACTTACCTAATAACACTTGATAATTATGAAGCATGTTTGGGTTTTTATCAAGTTCTGGTTTTTCCAATGGCTTTGTTATAGGAAAAATCTATGGCAAACAGTCACAAAAATATATTATACAATTGTCCGATACAATGCTACGATTCTTTATATTTACATTACGGGAGGCAATTCATGAGTACATTAAAGACACCATTTCGATATGATTTTGTGGGAAGCTTTTTAAGACCACAGAAACTCAAAGACGCAAAAAAACAGTTCGAGGACGGCAAGATCACAAAGGCAGAACTCGATACCATCACCGATGACTGCATCCGCGACATTGTTGCAAAACAAAAAGCAGCCGGCTATCATGCGATCACCGACGGAGAATTCCGCAGAACATACTGGCATCTGGATTTCATGTGGGGATTCGAAGGCGTTGGACATGCCAAAAACGGTGGCGGCGTACAGTTTGACGCAGAGATGGCTGACCTGGAAGACACCTATCTTACCGGAAAAGTCAAAGCGAAAAAGCATCCGTTTGTTGAATATTTCAAATTTTTAAAACAATTTGAGGATGAAAATACGGTTGCCAAATACACGATTCCTGCTCCAGCCCAGATGTATCAGCAGATGATCGTTCCACAGAACATCGAACAGACCAGAAAATTCTACGCAACCGATGAAGAACTGATCCAGGATATCGGAACTGCTTATCAGGATGTGATCCGCCAGTTCTACGATGCAGGATGCCGCAATCTCCAGCTTGATGACTGTACCTGGGGAGCGATTGTCGGTAATGCTGCAAAACAGAGATATAAATCTCTTGGTCTGGATCTGGAAGAAGTAAAGGCACGTCTTTTAAAAGTAAACAATCTGGCTCTTTTAAACAAACCAGCAGACATGGTCATTACTTCCCATATCTGCCGTGGAAACTATCATTCCACCTTCTTTACAAGCGGACCTTATGATTCTGTTGCCGATTACGTATTTGCCCAGGAAAATGTCGATGCACTTCTTCTGGAATACGATGATGAAAGATCCGGCGGATTTGCTCCACTTGCAAAAGTATCCAGCGATAAAAAAATCGTTCTCGGACTGATTACAACCAAAAAACCGGAACTGGAAAACAAAGATACCGTAATCGCAAGAATCCACGAAGCAGCAAAATATATTCCGCTCGACCGCCTCTGCCTCAGTCCTCAGTGTGGTTTTGCTTCCTGTGAAATCGGAAACAAAATTACAGAAGAAGAACAGTGGGCAAAGCTTGCTCTTGTCAAAGACATCGCAGAAGAAGTATGGAAAGCTTATAAATAAAATTTTTCCTTTTCTCCTCCCTGATTGCATGGTACAATAAGACTATAAACGACCAAGGAGGGTGAATTATGAACGAAAAGAAACGGAAGTCAACCGTGCTGGTCAAATTGCTTGGACCAGTACTCGCACTTGGAATCATTGCAGTTGTTACCGGCGTTGTCGGTCTTTCATCCATGATATCTATACAAAGTGCAAGCAAACAGGTATCTGGCAAAGGTATCAGAGCAATCATCTGCTTAGATGAACTTGAAAAAGACTTTATCCAGACACAGAAACTCTGTCTCGCAATCTGCTCTGATCCGGGCAATAAAGATCTCTACCAGTATGTTGCCGGTCAGCTTACCACATATCAGGATGATACCGCAGAATACGAGAAAGAACTCCTGGCAATGGATGATTATTTCTCAGCAGAGGATATGCAGACCATGCAGGATGTCTTTGATTCCATGAGTAAAGCACAGGAACAAACCATCGCATTAATCCAAAGTGCAATGTCACCTGATCCGGATGATGGCCTGGGAGCCAAAGCAAACGATACTTTTACACAATGGAATACAGACATTGGTGATAAACTTGATCAGCTGATCCAGAGCAATGACCAGCTCATCAAAGATAACACAGCATCACAGGAAAAAACATATAAAAAGAACCGTATTGTAGCTTTTTCCATGATGATGTTATCTTTTGCGATGTTATGTGTTACTGTAGTTGTTGCTTATACTTCTATTGTAAAGCCATTAAAGAAACAGTCCAAACAGTTAGCTGAAATTATCGATAAGATCAACAATGGGCAGGGTGATCTGACTCTGCGTGTCGATGTGAAATCAAACGATGAAATTGGGCAGTCTTCCATGGGTATCAACCACTTTATTGAAACCTTACAGAATATCATGTCCAAAATTATTTCCACCTCCCATGTGCTTGATGGCGTAGTCGGAAATGTAGCAGGAAGCGTGTCCGCTTCCAGTGACAGTGCCAATGACATTTCTGCGATCATGGAAGAACTTTCGGCTACAATGGAAGAAGTTTCGGCAACTACAAACAGTGTGACCACCAATACATCCAATGCGGAATCCAAAGTAAAAGATATCGCAGACCAGACCAAAGTCATTTCCCAGTATGCGCAGGAGATGAAAGGCCGCGCTGTTTCACTCGAACAGACAGCAACCGCTAACATGAACAATACCACGGAAGTCATTGACGATATCACCAATGAGATGAACGTTGCTCTCGAAAACAGCAAGAGTGTTGAAAAAGTCGCACAGCTTACCGAAGATATCCTGAGCATTTCAAGCCAGACCAACCTTCTTGCTCTGAATGCATCCATTGAAGCTGCGCGCGCCGGTGAAGCAGGTAAGGGATTCGCAGTTGTTGCTGACGAGATCCGCCAGCTGGCAGACTCAAGCCGCGAGACTGCTAACAATATCCAGACCATCAATGAGCAGGTAATCGAAGCCGTCAACGGACTGGTAAAATCTTCTGAACGGATTATTAACTACATCAACGAGAATATCCTTCCTGATTATAAATCTTTCGTTCAGGGCGGACATCAGTACAGTGAAGATGCCGTTCATATCGACGATGCAATGATACAGTATGAACAGAATGCCCAGGAGATTCTTGCAACAATGACCGAGATCACCGATGCAATCGAAGGCATCAACAAAGCTGTTGAAGAAAGTGCAAACGGTGTTACCGATGCAGCAACCGATGTCGATTCTCTTGTTCAGTCTATTTCCGAAGTAAACGGAAAAATGGAAGAAAACACCCAGGTTGCCAATAACCTGAAAGAAGAATCTGCAAGTTTTGTGAATGTTTAATTTCGTTATATTATCAAAAAAGGAGCTGCCAGGCTCCTTTTTTGTATTGTAAAATTTTAAAAGACGGTGTGAATTTTTTTCTGTAAATTCAGATCTTCTATGATAATTGATGCGGCTTAACAGCAGGTTTCTGTGGTTAAGCCGTTGTTTATTTAATAGCAAAAATAAGCTGGTATGTCAAGAGCACCCAGAAAATCTGGGTGTGTATTTACTCTTGACTATCCAGCTTTCATTGCTATATCGACATTCGCTCAGGATACATAATTTCGAGCTCACCGCGGATTTTGCCCCAGTTGCGGATTGGCATTGTCCACTTTTTTGCTATCTCAAAGGTTCCTAGGTATAATGCCTTCATTAACGCCTGAGAGCTCGGAAATACGCTTCTTTGCTTATTTAGTCTACGATAGCATGAATTCAACGATTCAATGGCATTTGTGGTATAAAACGCAGTTCGAACCTCTTTGGAAAATTTAAAAATAGGGGAGATTGCATCCCAGTTATCATGCCAGCGATTCATAGCGCTCGGATATTGTCCCGACCATTTTTCAGTAACGGTCTTTAATTGCTTTCTGGCGGCTTCTTCATCGGCAGCTGTATAGATTGTTTTTAAGTCTTTAGCAAAAGCTTTCATATCCTTGTTTGCAACGTATTTAAGAGTATTTCTCACCATATGTACTATGCAGCGCTGTTGTTCTGTTTTAGGAAATGCAGCAGAGATTGCATCCTTTATTCCTGTCAGTCCATCAGAGCAGAGAATGAGAATGTCTTGAACACCCCGGTTTTTCAGACTATTTAGCACTGACAGCCAATATTTGCTGCTTTCATTTTCACCTACGACAATGCTTAATACTTCTTTCATTCCATCTTCATTAATTCCAAGGACGACATATGCAGCAAGTTTTCTGATCACACCATCGTCACGCACAGAAAAATGTACAGCATCAATAAAAACGATTGGATATACTGCAGATAAAGGACGATTCTGCCATTCCTCGATTCTTGGAAGAAGCTTGTCCGTGATATCGGATACCATTCCTTCGCTTACTTCAAAACCATAAATATCCTCTATTGTCTCTGAAATCTGCCGTGTGGTCATTCCCTTTGCATACATGGAAATGATTTTGTCATCAATCGATGAGATGTCTTTTTGGCGTTTTGGAAGTACCTGAGGCTCAAAGGAACTTTGTCGATCCTGAGGAACATCGACCTCAAATTCACCATATTTACTACGTACAGTCTTTGGCTTTGTCCCATTACGATAGTTAGGTTCACTGGATCTTTCATAACGATCATAGCCAAGATGATTATCCATTTCTGTTTCGAGCATATCTTGAATTGTTCCGGACAGAAGATCCTTTAATGCCTCCTGGATATCGTCAGCGGACTGAATATCATACTCTTGAAGCAATCCTTGAATCAGATTTCTCTTTCCTTCAGTCATTGGTTTTGGTTTGTAAACTTCTCTTTTTCTGTTTGCCATAATAAAAGGCCTCCTATGATTTTAATATTTTATCATAGAAGACCATTATATTGTCTAATTTACAGAAATTTTTTCACAGGCTCTTGCTCAAAAATGGAGATATAAAAACGCCTCTAACAGAAAAAACGCCCAGACTATATCAATCGTAAAGTCTGGGTGTTTTTTCTGTTATGAGAGTTTTATGCTTCCATTTCCATATATGCATTTGCAATCTTCTGATATTCCACAGAATTCGTGATTTTCTCAACCGTAAAATCCTCTTCTTTTACTTTCACGCGGTAAATATATACACCGTCCTGACTGATCGTATCACCTTCGATCTTTGCTCCTGCCACATAATTCTTATGTTCAAATTCAAACTCATCCACGACAGCCAGTTCTACTTCCTGACCATCCTTGTCTGTCACTGTAAATGTCGCATATTCTTTAAATTCCTCTGCCATAGAAACCTCCTGTTTTAAAAATCATAGCGCACAACTTCACAATTCTGGATTCCAAACGCCGCATATTCTTCATTGGTCATCTCATAGAAATAAGACTGAACGACCCTTGCAATTCCATTGTGCGCAACCAGTATATATGTTTTGTCCGAATTTCGGACTTCATCCAACAGATTATAGACACGCTGTGCAAGATGAAGCATGGACTCACCGCCTTCATATCGCATCACAAACTGACTTTTCGCCTTTTTGAACTCTGCTCCATTCCTTGCAGTCGATTCGTACTTGCCAAAATTCTACTCTTTTAACCTCGGCTCTTCACGAGCTGGAATTCCAGTGATCTCTGAGATATGCCTTGCCGTCTCCTTCGCACGGATAAGTGGCGAATACAAAATCTCGTCTGCATGAATATTTTCACTCAGAATTTTCTTACCTGTCTCAATCGCCTGTGTGTGCCCAAGCTCTGTCAGTTCAATATCGGTTGCACCACAGATCTTATTCTCTACATTCCAGACTGTCTGTCCATGACGGACAAAATATAAACATCCCATTTCTTTTATCCTTTTTACAATATTACTTAAAACCTTCTCCCACATTTCGGACAATATTCAAAATCCTCTGTGGTCGTATAGCCGCAGTATCCACATCTTTTTGCAGCGTGCTGGTATCCAGGCTGCTGGATCCGTCTCAGATGCTGTGGAAGTATCTCCACGTCTTCGCCCCGTGCAATCCTTTTCCCGATCTCCGGGTCAAGTTCATATAATGTATTGCAGCAGCTTGTCTGCACATAATAATGACGGTTCCATTTCAGACACGGAATAAAAAACAGGGATAACGCCATATATGTCATGAACACATGAAATCTTCCATATGAACCACATACGTCACAGGTGATCACCTGATTAAAATCAAAATCTTTCCTTCCGTCATTTATTCCCATTATGAAAAACATACTGCCTCCTGATCTGCACCATTTAAATGCCGCGCATGCTCTTTACCAGCTCCATGAAGTCCTTTTCCATAAGAATGGCAAGTCCCTGTCCTTCATCCCCAAGCACAATGAGGTTGTCGCCGGGTTCAATACCGAATATTTTTCTGGCTTTTGCCGGAATCACGATCTGTCCTTTATCTCCGACTTTGACCATTCCAAATATATGCTTTCCTCTGGGTGGAACTCCCAGACCGTTCGCCTCTTTCTCATAATTTACCATATCATCCATGGAAACGTCAAAAAGATCTGCGAGTGCCTTGCATTTTTCAATGTCAGGAAGCGCCTCTCCCGTCTCATATTTGGAGATTGTCTGTCTGCTGACCCCGATTTTTTCTGCAAGTTCTTCCTGTGACATGTGATTTATCCTGCGAAGTGAAACCAGATTTTCATGAAACATGTGAATCCTCCTTTTTTATGCCAAGTACACACCAGCGTATCACCGGTATCCGCGATACGACCGCATTCAGTAAGAATGCACCTCCAAACGCAGCAATTGCAGTAAGCAGATAAAGTGCCACACCCGGAAGATCCGTATATGTGGTCAGAAAATAAGCGCATGCAGACAGTGTCAGATAATGAAAAACATACAGTCCAAAGCTCCTTTTTGCCAGAAAACGTCCGGCTGCACTGCTCTTATTGCCCCAGCGTTTCATGCTTCCGATCAGTGCCAGACACATCATCCAGCAATATGCGATCGCCAGCGGACTGTTGACATTCGGAGCCACAGCATAATTTTTCCCATAATCCATACAGACATAAGCAATTCCAAGTACTGCTGCTGCGATCAGAAGCGGAATGCTGTATTTTTTCAAGGTATCCGTTACCTTTTCCCATGAAAAAACATAATATCCGAGTAAAAATGTAAATCCATATATTCCAAAGCGATATACTGCGATCATGGGCATATTGAGAATCTGCGCCGATATCCATACAGGGATTCCAAGTAAAACAAGAACAGCAATACCTGCATGCTCTCCTGCCTTTAAAAGGCGTCCTTTTTCGATCCTGCGTACAATCAGAAGCACAACCGAGCATACCCACATCACCTGGATCGTCCAAAGTACGCCGGTTCCGGAAAGGCACAGAATCAGATAAAAAATCACACCCGGAATCTTTCCTGTCATGCCATCAAACACGTGCGATATGGACATGTTCAGATACCCCTGCATCCATCCGATCACAAAAAGTCCGATCGTGGACGGCACAAGTAGCTTTCTTGTTCGTGCCCTGAAATACTCCCTTTCAGTATGCGTTTCAAGATAATATCTTGAACACATTCCACTGATCAGAAATAAGATCACCATAAACCATGGATACAGCACATACTGTATGGCATCAAGTCCATGGAATTGTGTAACCGGTCCGATCACGCCATCTTTGATCACAGAGTTGTAGATATAGATTACATGATAGACCACAACCAGTATAATTGTCATGACACGAATACGGTCGATATAATATTTTCTCATATTTTTCCCACCTTTGCTATCTTTTTTTACAAATTATAACAAGGCGGACATACAACATCCACCAACCTTTTTTAACACGAAAAGCCGGTGGATGTTAAAATTACGGGCATTTTTCTCCTGCAAACAAATACACAGCCCGGATTTGGGGCTGTGTATTGTCAAAATTGTATGTATATGGTGAATCTACATCTCATCCATCGTTGGATAAGATGCGATTGCTCCTGCTTTTAATACGCTTTTTGCACAGTAGCGGTTGGAAAATTCCAGATATGTCTCCATTTTTTCTGCGGAAACATCTGCAAGGGAGCAGGCATCGATTCCATCTGCGGAAAGCTGATAGAGGAAAGAGCCGATAAATGCATCCCCTGCGCCGGTTGTGTCAAAAGCATCTACTTTATGTCCTTTGGCAGATGCTTTTGCGTTTCTTGTGTAGCATTCCGCACCATCTGCCCCCTTTGTATAAACGACCATCTGGACATCTCCGGTAAACAGCTGATCTTTTGCCTCTTCGACTGTTTTTTTGCCGGTGATAAATTCGATCTCCTCGTCAGATACTTTGAGAATATGCGCTTTTGGAATGAATTCCAGAATAGCAGCCTTCAGATCCTCTGCATTTTTCCAGAGTGGAAGCCTGATATTCGGATCAAAACTAATGATTGCACCTGCTTCTTTTGCATATTTGATTGCTTTTTTATGTGCATCCTTCATTGGGAAATCGCCAAGTGATACCGAGCAGAAATGAAGCACTGCGCTATCCGTAAACCATTCTTTCCTGATAACGTCCGCAGACATCAGCATATCTGCCCCCGGCTTCCGGTAAAACGAAAATTCACGGTTGCCGTCATCCTTCAATGCAACAAATGCAAGGGATGTGTTTGCCTCATCTGTACGCAGCACATGCGCGGTTCCAATGTCATAATGTAAAAATTCCTGAATGATCTTATCACCAAACGGATCATCGCCAAGCTGGGTGATCATCTCTGCCGGTCCGCCTAACTTACGATAGGCACCACAGACATTGGCAGGCGCTCCGCCAACTGCGGGCTGAAAGCCGCAGACGTCCTTCATTGCTTTTCCACTTTCTTCCGGGATAAAATCGATCAGTGCTTCTCCGATTGCCATTATTTTTTTCATCTATTTTACAATCTCCAATCCTTTTAAATACCACATTTTTGTCTCTCTCGCGCCTTTTACTTTGATTTTCCGCTGATCATCCGGGAAATAAAAACGTGAAGTCATCACATATTCTCCGTCATTGATATAGATCTCCACCATAGAATTGTCAACGATCAGACGTATCCTGCGAAGGTCTCTGATCCGGATCTTTCGCGATCTTCTGCCACGTCCCGCGCCATCCGTAAGGGAAAAATCAAAAATTCCAGCTTCATATCTCGCACAAAACGCTTCCTCTCCCGTGCTGATCTGTACCAGACAATCTGCATCGATCTCATCTGCCACAATTTCAAACACGGTATCTGCCGCATAACATTCTTCCCCGATCGCAAGCTCGGTTCCTCGCAGTTCCTTTAATTCCGGCAGCGGATTCTGTAAAAGTCTTCCATCTGACCATGTAATCTCTCTCGGAAGCGTGAGGGCATGCTGCCAGCCGACCGCTACTGTCGGTGCATTGTCATAATCGGCATCTCCGATGCCCGCCCAGCCAATCAGAATACGCCGGCCTTTTTCATCACAGAATGTCTGCGGTGCATAAAAATCAAATCCATAATCCCATTCATGAAATTTTTCCGGATCTGGCACGATCCTGTTATGTTTATCATCCGCGCCAATGATCTCATCGTCAAGCAAAAAATATCCGGACTGATATACGTTCTGATAACAATATTCTTCATGTGTCAGTCCCTGCGGAGAAGTGGAAAGCACCGGATGCCCGCTCACTTCAAAATAATCCGGACATTCCCACATATAACCGAACCGTTTTTCCGTCGTGATGTCTTTTAAAAAGTTCCAGTGTACGAGGTCATCCGATTCGAAAATAAGCACAGTTCCATAGTCTGTCTGCTGGGAGTTTTCCTTTGCGCCACCGCCCGGATACTGCATTTTTCTTCCGCCCTGAATCATATAATAGCGGCCTTCTTTCTTCCAGACCTTTGGATCTCGGATATGGCAGGTATATTCCTGTGGATAATCTGCATTTGTCATAACGACCTGTTTTTCCGAAAAATGAATTCCATCCTTACTTGTCACAAGTACAGTATTTGCTTCACGACCGGAATAAGCCAGCTCGTCATCGTGCGCTCCCGGCTGTTTGACATTTCCGGTGTAAAACATATACATCGTATCATTCTCAATAAATGTACTTCCCGAGTACACACCGTCCTGATCAAACTTCTGATCCGGATACAATGCCGCAGGAAGCTGTGTCCATTGAATCTGATCCCTGGATGCATAATGCCCCCACGCCTTCATGGAACCGTTCGGATCTAATGGAGAGTACTGGTAAAACACATGGTACACTCCATGAAACTGACATAATCCATTGGGATCATTGATCCATCCAACCGGCGGCATCAGATGAAGTGCAAGCCGGTTTGGGTCCTGTTCGATCATATACTGTTTTTTTTCTGCTTCCTGTGTCTGTTTCCTTAAACTCTCGCTTAAATTCATATTATTTCACCACAATTGCTTTCTCTGCTGCCTTGATTCTTCCTGTTTTTAATACAGCAGTCTCATTATAATTATCTGCATTTGACATTTTGGCAGTTTTTCACAAACTGGACGCATCCATGCAGGACATTTTTTATTTTAAAGATTCGGGGATTCGAAAGTGTCGTCTTGCAAATAGAGACTTGCAAATTGCACAAAACAGTGCCTATTATGTTCCATTGTCCGAAAATAAGAAAATCTATGTTTGCCTGATTTATATTTCTTAAAGTGACGTGTACGTCTTAAACGCCCCGTCCGTGGGGCGTTAAGACTTTTGCTGCTCGAATTTTAAAATATGCGATAAATTCTCCGTAAATAACGGATAATGATTCATTACGCCCAAAAATTTGCAAATTTCAATACAAAAAATGGCAATTTCTCCGTAATGAAAAGAAAATCATTGATTACACCGTCAAATACCGAAAAATTGTCGGTGTAATCACAAAAAAATAACGATTTACAGAAAAAGGGTAACCTTTTCACAACCCCTGTTTAAGATCTTGTAGAAGCTTTCTCCACAAGCTGGTATCCCATTTTGATCTGTTTTTTCAGGTCCGTGCCGGACTGCAGTATCTCAAGCAGCAGTTTCGCGGCTTCCATTCCTGTTGTCTTATAATGAAAATGAACGCTGGTAATTGCCGGTGTCACAACGTTTCCAAGCTCCGTATCACCAAAACCAACAATCTGCACCTGCCCTGGAACCTCGATTCCCTGCTCATGCAGATAGCGCAGTGCACCTGCGGCAAGGCTGTCTGTTGCACAGAATATGGAATCCGTCTGAGGATTCTGTTCCATAAGTTCCCTTGCCTTTTCATAGCCGCCTTCCACTTTAAATTCTGTTTCGTACATGCATTTTCTTGCCGCTTTGACACCCGAATCTTTGAGTGCATCAAGGAAACCGGCTTTACGTGCCTCACCGACCGCTTTATCCTTCTGCGTAACACCAATATAACCGAAATGTGTTCCCTTCTTTAAGAGCAATTTTGCCGCCTCATAAGCAGCATGGTAATCATCCTGATACACACAGGAATAGTTGTCCAGTTCCTGCGCGGCTATGACGATCGGTACCTCAAGCTCCTTCATCAGCTTCAAATGTTCTTTGGAGAATATCGTTCCCATAAAAATAATGCCATCCACCTGATTTTTCCGGAAAATACGAAGATACTTCAGTTCTTCCTTCGCATAATTCTGCGTGTTTGCAAGAAGCAGCTGATAGCCTTCTGCCGAAAGGATCTCACTGATCCCGGCTACCATACGGCTGACTGCTTCGGACTGGATTCTTGGAATGATGACTCCGATCAGCTTTGTAACACTGCTTCTTAAATTCCTTGCCTGCCTTGACGGTTCATATCCGGTCTGCTCAATGACACGGCAGATTGCTTCCTTCTTCTCTTCGCTCACATATCCATTATTCAGATAGCGGGACACGGTTGCCCGTGATACACCCGCCATCTTTGCAATTTCATTAATATTCATGGTGCAGCTCCTGTGCTTTATACTTCGACATCCATACCTGATGTGGAATCGATTTCTTATGCATATTTTACACCCATTCCCTCCGTCCGGCAAGGCTCGCCTCTGGACTTCATCTCCCGGTTCACCATATTATGGATAAAATCCTCATATTTTCCGCTGTCGCCGCATTTCAATAACAGTCTGAAATTATTATAATGATCGTAAACATAATCCACGATCTGTTCCATCCCATCCATGGATGCTCCCGTCATATTCTGCGTCTGTTCCGTGACCGGAAGTTCCAGAAATCCGCTCAGTATTCCATCATATATTTCATAAACCGCTTCCACATAAGGATCGATAAATGCATCAAACAGCTTCTCCTTTGTCGGATATTACTTGTAAAATGCCCCGGTTGTAAGACCGGCATCCTTTACATATTTCTGAGTAACACGCCCAAAAAGGCCCCGGCATTTCTGCCGGGACCTTTTTGCACAAATTCTGTATGTATTAAATTCAGATTTGATTTACATCTTTCCGCCATATACAGGGAAAGCACTGCTTGCGCCGTAGTTTTCAATCTTCTTGAAGTTCTTCAATGTCTCCATATCCTCTGCTCTGATTTCAAAATCCACTTCTGCATTTGTCTTCATATGGTCTGGGTTTGCAGTCTTTGGAAGAGAAACGGTTCCAAGCTGTAATGTATAACGGATGCAAAGCTGTGGAACAGATACTCCATACCGGTCTGCCATTGCCTTGATCTCCGGCTGATGTAAGACCTCACCGTGTGCGATTGGAGAATATGCTTCCACTGTAATTCCATTTTTCTGACAGTATTCTACCAGCTCTGAAGGAGTGTTGCTGATATGACAGAGAACCTGGTTTACCATTGGTTTTACCTCAGCCACCTCAAGAAGATTCTCAATGTCCTCCTGCAGGAAGTTGGAAACACCGATCACTCTTACCTTTTTGGCTTTATAAGCATCTTCAAGGGCTTTCCATACCGCTCTGTTTTCTTCCTTGTATCTGTTCTCAGACTGGTTTACTTCAACCCAAGGCTGTGGACTGTGGATGATGATCTGATCCAGATAATCCAGACCCATTTTCTCGAGTGTCTCATCGATGGATTTTGCAGCACTCTCATAACTCTTGTTCTCTGCCGCAACTTTACTTGCTACAAATAACTCACTTCTTGATACGCCACAATTGCGGACACCTTCACCAACTCCGCGCTCGTAAGCATATTGTCAAGTGTAGATGTCAGATTTTATATTCAAAATAGAAAAAAGCTGCTACTCCCAAAAGAATAACAGCCATTCTTACTATATCAGCCTTTTGGAATTTGACCATCGACATACAGAATGTGATTAACTAACCACTCTGTGAGATATTTTAAAATTCCCATAATCTGTTCATCCTGATCTTCTATCTCATCATTATGATGCTCCATAAATTCATCAAGTTTGTGTATAAATTCCTGATGTTGAACTTTCTGTGTAAATAACTTCTTATAATTAATAGATTCCATATACTGCTCTTCATCAGTAAAGTGTTTTACTGTATAATTTCGAAGATTTTCTAATATTATATCAATCCTATCATATTTATCCGGTGTATACTCATCATGGAGCAGTTCATATGCCTCATCTGCATATTTAAACAACTGCTTGTGTTCTTCGTCTATCATATCTATGCCGATATAATATTCTGGTTTCATTTCATACATCCATTAGTCCTGCTTTCATTTTTATTCAGCCTTTGAAAACTGGTCTTTGCCTACAGAGCATAACGGACATTCAAAATCTTCCGGAATATCCTCCCACTTTGTACCAGGTGCAATACCACCTTCTGGATAGCCCTTCTCCTCATCGTATTCCCATCCGCAAACATCACATACGTATTTCATTTGTTGTTCCTCCTTGTAAATATATTAATACACAGCCTTTATTACTGTTATATTTGTGTTGTTCTGTAATCTTAATATGTATAAATGCTTTTAGCATTTCCATAATCCATGCAGGTTACAATATGCATATACTTCTTCTACCTGTTCACCATCGCAAATACAAAAATCTGCTACCGGCTCCTGCCCTGGATTTAACTGTTTTCTGTATATTCCCTGGTTTGTATTTAATGTAATCCACTCAATGAAATGCTCTTCAAGCATTGGATGTTTTGTCTCTCCAACCACAACATGAACATGACTGCCTTCCACTGTATATACAGGTATATGCTTCTCAACAGCAGCATCTGTCACTCCGGCTTTTAATTCCTGCATAGGTTCTCCGCAACAAATTACAGGCACACCCTTATCCTTTACCTTTTCAACAATGTTTCCACAATGCTTACATATATAATACTTTACTTCCATGCTTTTATCTCCTTCCATGTGTAAAATTTATAATTCAATTGTCTCTATAATCTTTTTCAAAGAATCTGCGGATTCTTTAAGCTTTAACGCTTCCTCACCACTTAAATTAATAGGTATATCAGACTCAATACCATCTGCACCTACAATAGCCGGCATACTTAACGATACTCCGTCAATATCATATACTCCATGAATCATGTGTGATACAGGAAGTATTGATTTTTCATCTCTCATAATCACTTCGCAGATTCTTTTTACAGACATTGCAATTCCATAATATGTAGCGTGCTTTTTATTTATTTTTCATAAGCACTGTTCTTGACTGCTGTAGCTATCTCTGCCGTGTTTTCCTTGTGCTTGTAATGTCCACGCATTTCACACATTTCACTCAATGGAACACCGGATACATTGGCTGATGACCATGCTACAACTTCGCTGTCTCCATGCTCACCTACTATAAATGCATGAACACTCCTGCTGTCAACAGATAAATGCTCACCAAGCTTGTATCTTAATCGTGCACTGTCTAACACTGTACCCGATCCAATAACCCTGTTTTCCGGAAGTCCTGATAACTTTATGGCTACCTGTGTCAAAATATCTACCGGATTCGCTACTACAAGCATGATACCTGCAAAATTTCTCTTTGCTATTTCAGGAATGATTGACTTAAATATTGCTACATTTTTATTTACAAGATCAAGCCTAGTCTCTCCCGGTTTTTGCCCCGCTCCTGCAGATATTATAACTATTGCAGCATCAGCCACGTCATCATAATCTCCGGCATATATCTTCATCGGACTGGCAAACGGAATACCATGACTGATATCCATCGCTTCTCCCTCTGCCTTGTTCTTGTCTGCATCAATAAGGACAATCTCTGTAAACAAGCCACTCTGCATAAGAGCAAATACAGATGCAGAACCAACAAAGCCACAGCCTATCATTACTGCTTTTTAGAATTAATCATTTGCTTCTTCGTAATAATCTCATCTCCTTAATAATTCTCTTCATGTACTTCAAAATAGCTCTGTGGATGATTACATACCGGACATACCTCAGGAGCCTTTGTTCCTACTACGATATGTCCACAGTTACGACATTCCCACACCTTAACTTCGCTCTTTTCAAATACCTGTGCAGTTTCAATGTTCTTGAGAAGTGCACGATATCTTTCTTCATGATGCTTCTCAATCTCTCCTACTGCCCTGAATTTTGCTGCAAGCTCTGGGAAGCCTTCTTCCTCAGCTGTTTTTGCAAAGCCTTCATACATATCTGTCCACTCGTAATTTTCGCCTTCTGCCGCTGCCGCAAGATTTTCCTTTGTATCACCAATTCCTGCTAATTCCTTGAACCACATCTTTGCATGTTCTTTCTCGTTATCTGCGGTCTTTAAAAATAATGCAGCCATCTGCTCATAGCCTTCCTTTTTTGCTACAGATGCAAAATAAGTATACTTATTTCTTGCCTGTGATTCCCCTGCAAATGCCTCCTGTAAATTTTTCTCTGTCTGTGTTCCTGCGTATTTGTTTGCTGCCATCTCTTTTACCTCCGTTTTCTTTACTACTTTTTCAAAATCTGATGCCGGGTGCTTACATAAAGGACATATAAAATCGTCCGGTAATTCTTCTCCTACATATTCATATCCGCAGATTCTGCAACGCCATATTGTCTGTCCATCCTCGGTTTTTCCAACTGCCTGTGGCTTTGGCTTAATATTATTCTGGTAATAATCATATGTGACTGAAGGAACATTACTTAAAATCTCCATATCTGTTATCTCACCGATAAACATCGTATGTGAGCCTAAATCCTCTGTTTTATTAACTGTTACAGAAATGTATGCATTTGTACCTTCTGTAATATAATAAATACCATTTGTGCCTCTGGCACACTTTTCAAATGCTTCAAATTTATTGGTATCCCTTCCTGATTGGAAGCCAAAATGTTTGAACAATTCAAACTGTGCCTTCTGACTTAAGACTGATACTGTGAATTTTCCAGTTCTCTGAATCATGTCATGTGTGTAATTTGCTTTGTTGACGCAGATACTTAACTGGTTCGGTTCTGAAGCTGCCTGAATGGCTGTATTAATAATACATCCATTGTCTTTTCCGTCTTCTCTGGCAGTCAGTACGAACAATCCATAACTCAGCTTATACATTGCTTTCCTATCCATTCTTTTCCTCCTTTACCTTCTCCCCGCATTTCGGGCAAATGCCTTTAAATGAAATATCATAATCCAAAAATTCAATTCCATGAGTGTTATGAATTCTTTCCAGCAAATCCGGTATTTCATCCATATCCACATCAAAAATCTCACTGCACTTTATACATCTTACATGGTAATGATTTTTCAATGTAAAATCAAGTCGGTTCGGTCCATCCGGAACTTCAACCTTCCTTAACGCACCCTCCTCTACCAATATATCAAGATTTCTATATACAGTTCCTTTTCCGATTGTAGGATATGCTTCTTTTATAAAATTATACACTTCATTCGCTGTAACATGTCTTCTCATTTCGTATACGGCATTTCTTACAAGATCTTTTTGAATGGTATTTCTTCTGCTTGTCATTCGTCCTCCTTATTAGGATTAATTCTTAATAAGAATTATATACCAGTATTGTTATCTTGTCAATAAAATTAGTAACAATTCTCATTATTATAAAAAGATGCCCACACTGAGCATCTTTAACCTAAATCAATATTCTATTTTTCGTTCAAAAACATATTCAGTATCTGATGATAAATCAGACCGCAATGAATATCCAAGTCTGTCAAATTTCTGAATCTCCACCGGATTCTCAATATTATTTTCTGCCATGAATCTTACCATTTCACCACGAGCCATCTTGGCATATGTACCTTTTGTTACCATTTTATCTCCAGAAGCTTCACAAAATGTAATCGTAATATACCTGTCCTGTGGTGTCAGATACTTTTCTATACATTTTGAGTATTCTTTTGATGCAAGATTAATGATAATCCTGCTGTCATCGATTACTGAGCGGTATAAGAAGTCACCCCAGTACTCATACAGATTTTTGGCATCTCCAATCCTGACCTTTGCCTGCATTTCTAAACGATAAGGTGTCACACCATCCATTGGTTTCAGAACACCATAAAATGCAGACAATATCCTCAAATGATTTTGAACATACTCAAACTGCATATCTTCAAACACAGATGGTGCCATATATTGAAAAGCAATTCCTTCGTATGATAAGACAGCCGGAGTGAGCATCTGATAAAGGTTCATATTTCCCAATCTGTTGAAATTTTGTTCTGCAATCTTGTCATTACATTTCCAGATAGCTTTCAGTTCTTCTTTTGATTTGCTTTTCATCCAGTTTAATACTTCTGCTGTCTTATCAATATAGACAGGCAGTTCAACCGGTGCTAAGTTATCGGTATCTACAATCATCTTTTTTGCAGGTGATAAAATAATCTTCATTATGCCAATTCCTTAAGCATATTTTCAGGATCATCTGCCGCCTTGACTTTATCATTTGCCTTTATAATGATTCCTTGCTCGTCAATAAGATATGTGGTTCTTACCACGCCCATAGAGACTTTTCCATAGTTTTTCTTTTCTTTCCATACATCATACGCTTCGATCACCTTGCGATCCGGATCTGCCAAAAGTGTAAATGCCAATCCATATTTTTCCTCAAATCTCTTGTGAGAGGCTACAGAATCCTTACTCACCCCAAGAACAACTGCTCCTTTCTCGGTGAATTGAGGATAACGCTCTGAAAAACCACATGCCTGCTTTGTACAGCCTGCCGTGTTATCCTTTGGATAAAAATATAAAATCACTTTTTTACCTGCGTAATCGCTTAATTTATGTATTTCTCCATTCTGATCCGGCAATTCAAAGTCCGGTGCTTTTGTTCCTACTTCTAACATCCGTTATTCCTCCACTTCTTTCACTTCCGTCTGTTTTCTTGCTTTCTTATTCCCTGAAATCATTTTATGACCGGAATAAACTGCCATAATCATGCATATCAATGAACCAAACGCAAAGTATTTGTGTGCCGCCTTTAACCCCTTATATCCGGTATAAAAGGTTCCAGCCATTGTAACCACTGCTCCGATTGACCAATATTTATGTGCTTTCATGCTTCATTCACCTCCTGTATATGAAGATATTATATCAAATTTTCTATAACATGGTCTATATCATCCTGAATGACTATACTTCTGTGTTCCAATATTTCCGGGTAACAAGGTAACGTAAGATTTACGCTTGCAAATACTGCATCCGGGTTTTCTGCCGCCATATTCCAAAATGGAATTTTTATGACACCGGGAGAATTAAATCCGACTCCTAATTCCAAATATAATACCTTTCCATTTTTATGCTGTTCTATATAATCTGTATACCGCTTATGTGCGATATGCCATCCCTTATCTCTGATAAATGTGTCATCCCAGAATAAATTGAAGTCCATTTCCCGTCCACATCTTGGACAATGTGGAATGAGCTCTGTTGGAACAGACATATTTTTTTCTTCCCGAACCATTTTTTGAAGAGTTGCATAATTATCATAGGTATCTGTATGACATGGTTTTGAGCATTGGAACAGACCAAAATCCCCCTGTGTATAGCACAGATGTTCTTTTGAAAAACCTGCCCTCTGGAATGCATGGTCAATGTTGGTAGTCAGGACAAAATAATCCTTTCCTTCCAAGAGTTTTAGCAATTTTTTATGTGTATCCTTTGGTATCGGTTCATAACGATTAATCCACGCCCATCTTGACCAGTATGCCCATCGCTCCTCGTTTGTTTCAAAATCTGCAAAACATCCGGTATACATATCCTTCATTCCATATTTTTCTACAAAATCGCCAAAATATTTTTGCAGGCGTTCTCCACCAAAATCATAACCTGCTGACGAAGATAAGCCTGCCCCTGCACCTACAATAATCGCATCTGCATTTTGAAACACTTCTTTTAATTTATTTACTAAAACTTCCCATATCCCAAATGGGTCTTGTTCCTTGAAAATTCAACAATACAGGCAATCAGATAACAAATTAAGCCCATGCAGCGGATCTGGCTAGCGACTTTTGCAGGAAATCAGGCAGTTGGTCTACAAAGATATTAATAAAAGTATCTATCTGTTCCTCTGTCACCTGAAATACAGCATAGATTCCCTCAAACATCGCTCTCAGGATGATCTGAAACGATTCTCCGAAAATGATATCAGTCAGTTCGTCTGTCAGGTAGAAAAAGATCTCACCAAGTGTGCGGTTGTCTTCGTCCTTTCGTTGCTCCAGCGCAAGCAGCATATATCTGGCAAAGACGATTGCCACATGTGCTGTCAGCGCATCATAAGACAGACTATGGCACTCACCGATCAGGTTCAGATACGACTTGCAGGTCTTGAAAAACACCTCGATCTGCCAACGTTTTCCATAAATCCGAATGATCTCTTCTTCGGAAAGATCCGGATTAGTGCAGATAAATGCGATCCAGTCCTTCTTGTTCCGATTATTACGAACGCAGACGATCTTAGCCGGTATTTTCTGATCCTTACCGACCATAACATTTACGGAAAGCAGATATTTGCTGCGACCTCTGCGCTTTTTGCAGATACCGAAGATCTTGTTGATTGACAGCTGTTCACCGTCATATTCATACCGGATCCGGGAACTCTTTTTGATCATTGCAATGGAATTCAGTCCAAGGTTTTTGATAGCAACAAGCTGTGCCGGATTGGAAAACCAGCTGTCCATCAGCACATAATCGGCTGTGTGTCGGGCGTTCAATGCTGTTTTCAGGAGTTCCAGCATGGCAGAAGTGCCTTTCATCTGGGCAAGATTTCTTCTCTTGGCAGCCAGTGACCTTCCATCAAAATGCTGTTGAGGGCCAATGATGTTACTGGCTTTTGATGATGCCAAAAGGCAACTGTTGACCGGAAGGAAGGTGTTTCCATCCGTCCATCCCAGTGTCAGCAGACGATATCCTTTTGTATAACGCATGGATGCATGATCAAATACTTTTGATCCAAGTTCCGTCTTTTTGCAACTTGTCCGTTCAAACAGGCTGTCATCAATCACGAATGCATTTACCCGGTCGGAACCGGTCAGCGGTTCAATCGTATCTGCAACAGTTTTAGAAAGCAGTGTGGTAAAACGCAGCCAGTTGGTCTTGACACCATTCAGGAACCGATAAAATGTATTCTTCGAAAATGGTTCACGGAACGAGCCGGTTTTTTGCTGCATATACATGCTTCGGTCAGTGAATACGTTGCAGAGCTTATATTTGAAAATCCGGATGACAGGAATACCCTTCTCCTTCTGGGCATTACATGCCCGAAGCAGATCTCCAATCTTAAATCTGCAAAAAAATGAAGAAATCGCATTAAAAAGTTCCTTTTCATCCTGATTTTGTGGTAGAATTGAAGTTGGCATAGATGACCTCCTGGGTGTTTTTGTTTTTCGTCAACTCAATTATACCACGGACATAGCATCTATGCCCATTTTATTGCCTACATTGTTGAATTTTCAAGGTTCTACACACCTTTTCGGTGTGGGAAGTTTTAGTAATTTAAAATATATGAAATATTTTTACGATTTATACAGCAATTCAAATCGTCAACAACTTGTTGACGATTCAGACACACGAATATGTCAACAAGCTGTTGACGATTGTATTTTTATGATTCCGTGGGGACATCATATTCAGATAATCAATAAATGTAAGGGTAATTTGGATAAGGCTTTGTTTTTTGTTAAAAAGACATATGAAAACAACTGGTCAAGAGCCGTCCTTTTAAATTTTCTCGATACAAACTTGTATGAAAGAGAAGGTAAAGCCATTACAAATTTTGAAAAGCTGCTTCCTGATATTGGCAGCGATCTTGCCCGAGAAATCACAAAAGACCCATATAATTTTGATTTTCTTACTCTCAGAGAAGGGTATGATGAAAAAGAATTGAAAGATGCACTCATGGATAATATTCAGAAATTCCTTCTTGAACTAGGTCGTGGATTTGCTTTTGTCGGTAGAGAATACCGGCTTGTTGTCGGAGATACTGAACAATTTATTGATATGCTGTTCTACAACATACAAAAACACTGTTATGTTGTAATTGAAATCAAAACAAGGGCATTTGATCCCGGAGATATGGGGCAATTAGGAACTTACATTGCAGCTACAGACGGAATACTGCGAACAGATAACGATAATCCTACAATTGGCTTACTTATATGCAAAACAAAAGATAATGTTCTGGCTCAATATGCTACCAGTGCAGTGAATGTTCCTGTTGGAATTTCCGAATATGAACTTAATAATCTGATTCCTGATGACTATAAAAGTTCAATGCCTACTATTGAAGAGATAGAACGAGAGTTGAAAGACTAATATGTTGCTTTTTTAAGTAATATCCAAACACCCATATAATACAACAGCAGGAAATCTGTATATATAGACCTCCTGCTGTATTTTTAATTTGTATATATCAACTCATGAATCACAATTTCTTCTGCCCGGCTCTGAATGCTATTCATTTTCCGTATCCATCCAAGCTGGTCTGTAGATTTCATATGCTCAGTTAATCCTTCCCTCTTCGCCATCTGTTCCATAAGCCGGTCCAACATTTCATGACATTCTTCCTCAAGATCTTCGAGCTGTTTCCATAATTTTTCAGTAATAACCAGATGGAGATATTCTGATGGGTAATTTTCACATAAATATTTCTGACGCATTCTGCCATATTTACCAATATTATAACTACTGCCATCATCTAATGAAACATCTGGTATCAGATAGTCACCTTTCCAATGATATGTTAATTCCATACGCGACTGCCTCCTTTGTGTTATGATATACAGGTAAGAAAAAATATTACCTTCTTTTCTACAACATCTGCGCTTCAATTCACCACAAATGAGCCAGCCGCCTATGTTGTGCATTAGCAGATGTAGAAATCCGCTAAATTACAACATTTATGGGGATATCTGACATCTACAGTTCACAGCATATCACTTCATTTCCATATGCCTGGGCAGTATCGATCAGACGATAACCATTCGCTACAGCGGCTTTAACTGCATCTGCAGCCTTATCGTCGTCAATGAACCATGTACCAAGTCCTAATTTTGGGATTTTTACTCCGTTTTGTAATTCATATGTTTCTTTTAAAATCATGATATGCATCCTCCATTTTCTAATCATAATTGTCAAATGTCTGTTTTTCATATATACTGTATCTCAAGTACATATCAATCATACAAGTTGAAGTCAACTTTAAGTCAAGACTTTTTTGAAATTTATAAAAAGGAGGGGCATCATTATGCTCTACACGGTCGGTGAAATCTCAAAGCTGCTTGGAATTCCAAGCTCAACACTGCGCTATTACGATAAAGAAGGATTACTACCTTTCGTGGAACGTTCTTCCGGAGGAATCCGCATGTTCCAGGAAAAAGATTTCGAATGGCTCAAAATAATCGAGTGCATGAAGAAAACAGGAATGCCAATTAAAGATATCAAAAACTACATCGAACTGACCTTACAGGGCGATGATACGATCCCGGAGCGTCTCGCGCTTTTCCAGAAGCAGCGCAGACAGCTCCAGATTCAGCTGGAATCTCTTCAACAGGCTATGGAAGTTCTGGATTATAAATGCTGGTATTACGAAACTGCCCAGAAAGCAGGAACCGTTGAAGCGCTTAAAAATATATCCATTTCTGATATACCGGAAAAATATCATGCAGTTCGAAACCGGCTGTCCAATATTCCTCAGATTCCAAATGAGTCGGATGCAGAATAATGTCTGATTTATTTCACATACGCAAAAAACGCAGATCAAAAACTCAAAAAAGAGTTTTCGGTCTGCGTTTTCGATTTGTTGTCCTGATCCCCTTCGGCTGATACCAGTCCTGTATTAAACACAGGATGATGCAGTACATACCAGGCTGTCGGTAAATGATGCTTCCGTTGCTTTAACCGTTACCTGCGCATATGCCTTATAACCACTGCTACCTTCAATTCCACTGTTTGATGTAACCGTCAGTGTTGTTCCACTGCAGGAGCAGCTGAATCCCGGCTGATCCACAATTGCAGATACAATCGGATGATTAAAATCCATAACAATTGTCATCCCAGGAGCAGAAAAATCCTGTGTGGATGTACATTCCGCCTTGAAAATATGTCCGTTTTCATTTGTGCCCATATCGCTCACACTGATGTTCCAGCCAGCTCCAGCACGTGCACCACTTGCCAGATAAACCCCTTCCTGTGCTTCGGTTACTTTAACAACCTCTGGTTTCTCATATCTTTGACCCATAATTTTCCTCCCATAAAGCCAAATACCTTTCCTTCCTGTTATCCTCATTATATATTTTTACTACAATCTACGTCAAGATAATATTTCGTAAATTTTCGGTTATTTTTCGAGAAGTTTAGTATTTGAGAACTATGAGATTCCTTATACCATCTGTACGAGCCACACATTGCTCCGCACCATGAAATACCCAATCACTACCTTGATCATTTCAGTTGCCTGAACAAAGAAATAGATGCTGACGATGCCAAGGCCGGTGTAGTGCGCTAACAGAAATGCTGTCGGTACAACAACGACCCATGTGAAAACGGAATCGAATAAAAATGTAACCAGCGTTTTTCCTCCGGAACGAAGTGTAAAATACGATGCATGGCTGAAGGAACAAAACGGCATAATCAACGCAGAAACCGCGATGAAACTGGTCGCAAGTTCCTTGATCTGCGCACTCGTGTTATAGATTCCCGGGAAAAATCCACCGATCAGAAACATCCCGGCTGCTACCACTGCACAGCAGAAAACGCTGAATGCGATCATCTTGTTATCGGCATCCTTTGCCTTTTCCAGTTTTCCGGCTCCAAGGTACTGCCCAACAACGATACTGATACATGCTCCAAGCTGGATATATACAATATTAAACAGGTTTGTGATCGTCGTAGCAATATTTAATCCAGCCACGACCTCAAGTCCCCGGACCGAATAGCACTGTGTTACCGCAGTCATTCCTGCTGCCCACAACACCTCATTCAGCATGAGCGGGAATCCTTTGATCAGAATACCCTTTAATTCTGCCTTTGGCACACCAAATCCTGTATACGCACCATGCAGGTACCGGTTTTTGGATTTGTGTGCATGTGCCCAGATTATGACGATCAAAGCCTCAATATAACGTGCCATCACAGTAGCCAGTGCCGCTCCCATGACTCCCAGTTTTGGGATCGGTCCGACTCCGAAAATCAGCAGATAATCCAGCACAGCATTCGTACCAACAGCTACAAAACTTGCGATCATCGGCACAAACGTCTGTCCGGTTTCCTTAATGTTGGTTGCATAAGACTGATTAATAGCAAACGGTATCAGCCCTGCCATCATAACAGCCAGATACTCCAGACCATACTGCAAAGCAGCTTCGGTTGCCCCATTCCCTGTGGTATCCGTCAGATACAAGGAGATCAGATCTGCCCCTTTTGCTTTGAATAAAATCATGGCTGCCACAGTCACAAGAAGCGTCGCATATAATTTAAAGCGAAACGAATACATATGCCCCTTATGATCGCCTTTTCCATAATATTGTGCGCCAAAAATACTTGCCGCAGATGCAGCCCCGAAAATTGCCAGGTTATAAACAAAAATCAGCTGGTTCACAATTGCCACTCCTGACATTTGCTCCGTTCCCAGCTGACCAACCATGATATTATCCAGAAAACTTACAAGATTCGTGATCGCATTCTGAAGGATCATTGGCAGTGCCAGCAATAAATAATTTTTATAAAAGGCTTTATCCCCGATATATTTCTTTTTTAATGCAGCAATCATATATATGCTCCCCTTTATTACTTGGTAGTGTCAAGTTAACTACCTTTTTTATTTTTATAAACATTATATTTTCAAGGATTTCTCACATTTTTTTACAAAAAAAGTGATTACCCCCTAAAAAAGCAGTATAATTGAATCTGCGAAAACACA
>NZ_VUNI01000014.1 GCF_009695765.1 Roseburia porci | reverse complement strand
TGTGTTTTCGCAGATTCAATTATACTGCTTTTTTAGGGGGTAATCACTTTTTTTGTAAAAAAATGTGAGAAATCCTTGAAAATATAATGTTTATAAAAATAAAAAAGGTAGTTAACTTGACACTACCTTTAAAAATTAGGGGGCACGAATATGAGGATAAGAGATTTACTAGCAGCTGAAAGTATTCAGCTCGGTGGAAAAGCCACCGGAAAACAGGATCTTTTGGACCAGATGGTAGACCTGATGGCCAAATGTGGAAAAATCAATGATGTGGAGACATATCGAAAAGGTGTCTACGCAAGAGAGGAAGAAGGAACAACCGGAATCGGAGAAGGAATTGCCATTCCGCATTGCAAATCCGATGCAGTCAGCAGACCAGGTCTTGCAGCCATGGTGATTCCAGAGGGCGTTGATTTTGATTCCCTGGATGGAGCACCAGTTAATCTGATTTTCTTAATTGCAGCACCAAACACCAAGGACAATGTTCATCTGGATGTATTGAGCAAATTATCTGTACTTCTTATGGATGAGAATTTTACAAATGGACTTAAAAATGCAAAAACAGTAGATGAGTTCTTAAGTGTAATCGATGCAGCTGAGACTGAAAAGGATGAAAAAGAAGAAAAGACCGAGACACAGACAGCACCAGCGGGAATTGAAGTTCTTGCAGTAACTGCATGTCCGACTGGAATTGCACATACTTATATGGCTGCGGAAGCACTGGAGAAAAAAGCTGCAGAGCTTGGAATTACCATTAAGGTTGAGACAAGAGGATCTGGCGGAGCAAAGAATATCGTTACAGATGAAGAAATAAAGAATGCCAAATGCGTGATCGTTGCAGCAGACACAAAGGTTCCAATGGACCGGTTTGATGGCAAAAAGCTGATCGAATGCAAAGTTGCAGATGGTATCAACAAAGCAGAGGAACTTTTGAAAAAAGCAGTAAATGGAGATGCTCCGGTGTATAAAGCAGCCCGCGAGGAAAGCAAGGAAGAAACAGCTTCTAATACCGGAAGTGTCGGACATCAGATATATACACATCTGATGAGTGGTGTATCACATATGCTTCCATTCGTAATCGGTGGAGGTATCATGACGGCACTCGCATTTCTGATCGATACGCTGATGGGATATGGAGCAACCGGTGGTTCTGCATTTGGTTCCTGCACACCATTGTCTGCATTCTTTAAATATGGCGGCGGACTTGCTATGGGAATGATGGTTCCTGTGCTTGCCGGATATATTGCATATTCGATCGCTGACAGACCCGGACTTGCAGTTGGATTTACCGGAGGACTTCTCGCTTCCAGCGGTAACGCATTAGTCAGTGGATATACCTGGGCAGATCAGACAACTGGTTTCCAGAAATTTATCTCTGATTTTGCTTTCCAGCAGGCGAATGGCGGTAATACGGTATCCGGTTTCCTTGGTGGAATCCTTGCTGGATTTTTAGCAGGATTTATCGTACTGTTCTTAAAGAAGATCTGCAGCAAGCTTCCAGCTTCTTTGGATGGAATTAAACCGACACTGATCTATCCGCTTGGTGGAATCTTCATTATCAGTGTTTTGATGTGCTTCATTTTCAACCCGCTGATCGGACTGATCAATACAGGACTCAGCACAATGTTAACCGCATTATCAAATGCAGGAATGATTACATTACTCGGACTGATCTTAGGTGCAATGATGGCAATTGATATGGGTGGCCCAATCAATAAAGCAGCATATGTATTTGGTACAGGAATGCTTTCAACAGCATCTCAGATGATGGCAAACGGTGCACAGTCTTCTGACCCGGCAGTTCAGGCATGTTATATCGCAATGGCATCGATCATGGTAGGTGGAATGGTTCCACCAGTCGGTATCGCACTTGCATGTCAGTTCTTCCCGAAGAAATTTACAGAAGCTGAGAGAAACTCAAAAGTATCAAACCTTGTAATGGGATGCTCATTCATTACAGAAGGTGCAATTCCATTTGCAGCAGCAGATCCGGCACATGTAATTCCATGTACCATGGTTGGAGCCGGCGTAGCCGGATTACTTTCCGCATTCTTCGGATGCACACTTATGGCACCACATGGTGGAATTTTCGTATTCGCAACCGTCGGAAATCCACTTATGTATATCATTGCCTGGGCAATTGGATCTGTGATCACAGCAGTATTGCTCGGATTGATTAAAAAAGATGCAAAATAAATGAGAGAAATAAAAGAGATAAGGTAATAATAGTATCGTTAATAAACAAAACAGGAGGAATTAAAAATGAAAGAATTTACTTACACAATCAAAGACGAAATGGGAATCCACGCAAGACCAGCAGGATTATTTGTAAAGGAAGCAGCAGCTTTTCCTTGCGCTGTAACTATTACAAAAGACGGAAAAGAAGTTGATGCAAAGAGAATCTTCGGAGTTATGGGACTTGGCGTAAAATGTGGACAGGAGATCACATTAAAGACAGATGGTGAAAAAGAAGAAGAAGCAATGGAAACATTAAGCAAATTTTTAGAGGAAAACCTCTAATATTCTATAATCGGTTTACATCAATCATTGAAAAGTGTCGTTGCTGTCCGTAACCGGGCAGCAGGCATTTTTCAGTTGAAGAAAGGTCAGGGAAAAGGAAAGGAGATCGCAATGGTAATTCAGGGAAAAAGTGTTTTCAGTGGAATCGCAATCGGAAGATTATCTGTATATAATAAGGCAGAAAATGTTGTAAAAAGAGTAAAAATTACTGATATTGATAGGGAAATCAGAAGATTTGAAGAAGCTCGCGAAGAAGGCAAAAAACAGCTTGCAGGCTTGTACGAAAAGGCATTAAAAGAAGTTGGAGAAGTAAACGCTGCAATCTTTGAAGTACATCAGATGATGCTGGATGATCTGGACTATGTAGAATCCATTCAGAATATGATAAAGTCTCAGGAAGTAAATGCAGAGTTCGCCGTTGCAAATACCGGAGACAATTTTTCCGAGATGTTTGCATCCATGGACGATAATTATATGAAAGAACGTGCAGCTGATGTAAAAGATATCTCCAATCGACTGATCATGATTCTTCAGGGAAATGGCGCAGGAGGAATCCGATCCGATGAGCCGGTGATCTTACTTGCCGATGACCTTGCACCAAGTGAGACCGTACAGCTGGATAAATCCAAAGTATTGTCCTTTGTAACAAAACATGGATCTACGAATTCCCATACCGCGATTCTTGCAAGAACCATGAATATTCCGGCATTGATCGGTGTTGATTACCCGGATGATGCAGATGGAAAAATGGGTATCGTAGATGGATACGAAGGAAAGATCATCATTGATCCGGAAGTATCTGTTCTGGAAGATTATAAGGCAAAAAAAGAGCAGGAAGATGAGAAAAAGAGACTGCTTCAGGAATTAAAAGGCAAAGAAAATGTGACACTTGACGGAAAGAAGATCAATCTTTACGCAAATATCGGAAGTGTATCCGATGTTGCATCCGTACTTGCCAATGATGCCGGTGGAATCGGCTTATTCCGAAGTGAATTTTTGTATCTGGAATCAGAAACCTATCCAACAGAAGAGGAACAGTTTAAAGCATACCGTACGGTTGCAGAGAATATGGCCGGAAAGAAAGTCATTATCCGTACACTGGATATCGGAGCAGATAAACAGGTTGGATATTTTAATCTGGATAAAGAAGAGAATCCTGCGATGGGATATCGTGCGATCCGTATCTGCCTTGACCGCAAGGATATCTTTAAAACACAGCTTCGCGCATTATACCGTGCAAGCTATTATGGAACAATCTCTATCATGTTCCCGATGATCATCTCTGTTCAGGAAGTAAAACAGATCAAGCAGATCATAAGTGAAGTCAAAGCAGAACTTGATGAAGCAAATGTTCCATACAAGGATGTTGAGATTGGAATTATGATTGAAACACCTGCGGCAGTTATGATGAGTGAAGAGCTTGCAAAAGAAGTGGACTTTTTCTCCATTGGAACAAATGATCTGACACAGTATACACTTGCAATCGACCGTCAGAATCCAAAGCTGGACAACATCTATGATTCACATCATCCAGCAATCTTAAAAATGCTTCAGATGGTTGTAGACAATGGTCACAAAGGTGGCTGCTGGGTTGGAATCTGTGGAGAACTTGGCGCGGATACAACTCTGACAGAGACCTTCTTAAAGATGGGATTTGATGAATTATCCGTAAGTCCATCCATGATCTTAAGGGTTCGTGACAGAATCCGCAACACAGATACTACAAAATAGCATCTGTGCTATTGCAGGTTTGTAAACAGAGGTGTAAGCGCCTCGTACATGGCATTTAAGACCACATCATTGTGTCTTGCACGTTTTTCATAGGCGGCAATAATTCTGGCCTGCTCTGCCCCGGTCAGAGAATGGTATTTCCGATGATACAGAGAAAAGAAAAGCCAGATCAAAGACACATGAATGATTCCTGAGGCAATGGTTTTTAAGAAGCTATAGGTTTCAAAAATATCAAGAAAACAGGAATCCAGATAATAAATATAATAGCTGCGGAGCAGATCTTCCACATCAGGGAGAACATTCTGCAGATCATTGTGAAGAAACATCAGATGCTGACTGACATCTGGTGTTTTTTTGCTACCTGAAAACTCATCAAAATATAAGTGGCACAGTTCATATAAAAACGGAGACTTTGTACGCATTTTTTCATGGTAAAGTCCTTCCGAGATCATCCGTGACAGGATATCACCGGAGATCAGAAAAGCATCCGCAGGATTTATCTGCACAGGATGTGGAAAATCATCGGAATGATGCAGTGATTGCGGCTGAATGCCATCGGCAAAAGAAAAACCGTGTGAGATCCAGAACTCTTGCTGTTTTTTGGCATAGCGGATGAGAACGGCACAGATCGCAGGAAAATCCATATCTGCAGTCTGAAGAAAAGAAATAAGCTCCTCCCGGCAGAATAACAGATCTTCAAAAAACGTTGCATCCTGATTGGTTCCCGATACCGGATAAGAGATTTCCGTATCCAGGCTGACATAATGAAAATCATGACGATGTTCGAGAAACAGCTCCGCTGCCTTTGGGCAGGAGAGTTCTAAGGTCTCTTCGGCACAAATCCCGTAATTTTTGCGTTTTCTTGGATAGATTCTGCAGATGTGAGGCATTGCGTCTTCTCCATGATGGCGCTCCAAGGAACAGAGCATGTCGGCGTCCTGAAACGGGCAGTGGGTGTGCGTCATGCGGATGCATGGAATGCCCTCTTTTTTGCAGAGGTGTGAGAAAAGCCCAAGCCGCAGAGAAAGCGGATAAGTCTGCCATTTTTGCATTGTTTCCTGATCCACAGGGATATTCCATCCGGCGCAGCAGGTGTCCGGGCACTGGTCTGTGGCACAAGTAAAGTTATCATAAAATGAAATACGGTGTAATTTCATAGTTTCTCCAATCTGAGCGGTCATGTGATACACCTATTATAAAAATCCATATGGAAAACAACAACAGAAATTGTGGATATTTGAAAAATTTTGTGAAAATTCTAAACATTATATGAAATATACACCAAATATATTGACTTCATTTTTTTTCGGGGCTAGTGTAATATTCAGAAACGAAAACGTCAGGAGGTTTTTTCATGGGAAAAGTCATAGGAATCGATCTTGGAACAACGAACAGCTGTGTTGCCGTTCTGGAAAATGATCAGCCGGTGGTTATCACAAACGCAGAAGGGTCAAGGACAACACCTTCGGTCGTGGCATTCAGCAAGGATGGCGAACGTCTTGTCGGAGATCTCGCAAAACGTCAGGCAGCAGTCAATGTAGATCGTACATTTTTCTCCATCAAAAGAGAAATGGGAAGCAATTTCCGGGCAAAAATCGATGGAAAGGCCTACAGTCCACAGGAAATCTCTTCCATGATCCTTCGAAAACTAAAAAAGGATGCAGAAAGCTATCTTGGCGAACCGGTCAGTGATGCAGTCATTACCGTTCCGGCTTATTTCAGTGATGCACAGAGACAGGCAACCAAGGACGCTGGAAGGATTGCCGGGCTTAACGTGCTCCGTATCATCAATGAGCCGACATCGGCTGCGCTTGCATACGGACTGGATCACGGAAATCCGCAGAAGATCCTTGTCTATGATCTGGGAGGCGGAACATTTGATGTGTCGGTGATCGAGATTGGAGATAATCTGATCGAAGTACTTGCAACCGCAGGAGATAATCATCTTGGCGGAGATGATTTCGATGAACGGATTACGGAATATATTGTTCAGGAATTCCAGCGGACAGAGCGCGTGGATTTAAGAAAAGACACCACTGCGATGCAGCGTGTAAAAGAAGAGGCAGAAAAGGCAAAGAAAGTGCTGTCTTCGTCCTCTACGGTAAATATCACACTTCCATTTATCACGACCGTAAAAGGAGAGCCAAAGCATCTGGAAATGACACTTACAAGAGCCAGATTTGATGAGCTTACGCATGATCTGGTAGAACGTACGAGTGGACCGGTCAGCCAGGCTTTGAATGATGCCGGCGTTACAGCGTCAGAACTTGGTATGGTGCTTTTGGTAGGTGGTTCTACAAGAATTCCGGCGGTTGTGGACGAAGTCAGACGTCTGACCGGAAAAGAACCATCCAAAACACTGAATCCGGATGAATGTGTCGCATTAGGAGCCGCAATCCAGGGTGGAAAGCTTGGTGGAGCGCTGATGGCGGGTTCCAACGCAGCAGAGATTATCCTTATGGATGTCACACCACTCTCACTTTCTATAGAGACCGTAGGCGGTGTGGCAACGAAGATCATTGACCGGAATACAACGATACCGACCAGATATAGTCAGATCTTTACGACCGCGGCAAATTTCCAGAGCAACGTCGAGATCAAAGTATTACAGGGCGAACGGCAGTTTGCAAGGGATAACAAGCTTTTAGGAAGTTTCCGGCTAAGTGGAATCAAGCGTGCAATGGCTGGAGTTCCACAGATCGAGGTTACATTTGATATTGATGCTAACGGAATCCTTCAGGTATCCGCAAAGGATCTTGCAACCGGAAAACATCAGGAAATCACGATCACGGCAAGTACCAACCTGTCGGATGCCGACATTGAGCAGGCCATGCGTGAGGCAGCAGAGTACGAGGCAACGGATGGACAGCGTAAATCCTATATTGACGCAAGAAACCAGGCAGATACGCTGATCAAGAAAACGGAAATTGTTTTGAAAGAACAGAAAAAGACAATGGATAAAAAGCAGATGAAAGAGATCAAGCAGGCGCTTTCTTATCTGAAAAAACTTGTAGTCCGTACAAAACCAGGAAATGTATCCGAAGAACAGGCAAATGAGATCCGGCGTGCAACCGGAGAACTTCAGAGGGCAGCAGGAGCTTATCTTTCTTAAACAGAATATCAGCAGAATGGACTGGGTGACCAGTCCATTTTTAGGTTTACGTTTTTGGGGGAATCAAGTACAATAAAGGGTAAAGGTTTAGATGATGATAAGGAGCAGATATGAGCGCACAGGATAACACAGAAAAAGTATTAAAGAGTCTGCATGTGATGATCGCGAAAGGGCAGAGCTATGAATTAGATCCGTCCAAGGTTGTTGTGGACAGGGATAAAATGCTTAGTCTGTTGAAGGAGTTGAATCAATGCATGTATGCAATGATGGAAGAATATGAACTGACCAGACAGAGCAAGGATAAGGCAGAGCGTGAATTCCGCAAACGCGGAGATGAGATCGTAATGGACGCAAGCCGGAAAGCGGAGGATATTTATGCGGCATCTGTAATCTACACAGATGAGGCACTCAGCAGTATTCAGGAGATCATGCAGAAGGCAAATGATTCTGTAAAGGCAATCTATAACGAGATGGACCATAAGCTGGAGGAGCAGAAACATATTGTAAGAACCAATCAGCTTGAACTGAAATCCCAGCTGCAGGATCTGAAAGATACCGATAAATACCTGAAGATGATCGAAGACAGGAATCGTGAGATTCAGAAGGAAAAGGACGAAAAAGAAGGCAAAAAGCAAAAACGAGAACTGAAGAATAATTCCAGAAAAGAATCCTCTATCTATGCAAACAGACAGACTGAGATTAAGGTGAATCCGGAATATTTTGAGAAAGCCGGAATTCCAATGGTGGAAGATTTAGCACTGGATGATGAGACAGAGCTTGATATGCAGGAAGAAGCACCAAAGATCCAGCCTGAGATCAAAGTCAATCTCGATGCGGAATATTTCCGCTGGAAAAACGGAAACAAGAAGAAATAGGGAGGGAAAACAGTTGACCATTCTGGTTTGTGATGATGACAGAGAAATCGTAGAAGCAATTGAAATATATCTTGCCCAGGAGGGCTATGAAATCCTTAAGGCGTACGACGGAGAAGAAGCTCTTTCAATGATGAAGAGCAACAAGGTAGATCTTCTTATTATTGATGTTATGATGCCGAAGCTGGATGGAATCCGCGCAACTTTAAAAATCCGTGAAGAAAGCAGCATTCCAATCATCATACTTTCTGCCAAGACAGAGGACGCCGATAAGATACTCGGACTGAATGTGGGAGCAGATGACTATGTGACCAAACCATTCAATCCACTGGAGCTTGTGGCAAGAGTGAAATCCCAGATCCGGAGATATACCACACTTTCCAGCAGTGGAGAGGCCTCAGATGCTGTGTATGAGGCAGGCGGTCTTGTGATCAATGATGATCTGAAGAAAGTTACCGTGGATGGGGAAGAAGTTAAACTTACACCGATTGAATACAATATCCTGCTGTTATTAGTCAAGAATCAGGGCAAAGTATTTTCCATCAGCCAGATCTATGAGAATATCTGGAATGAAGAGGCGGTTGGTGTAGACAATACCGTGGCAGTTCATATACGTCATATCCGTGAAAAAATCGAGATCAATCCGAAAGAACCTCGTTATCTGAAAGTAGTATGGGGCGTCGGATACAAAATCGAAAAAAGTAATTAATGGATGAGGCATAGTGTATGAAACAATATACGATAGGTAAGAAAATGGCAGTACTCGTGCTGCATCAGCTTTTTATGATCCTGACTATGGCTTCGGTTTATTACTCGGGGTATCTGTTTCAGATGCATATTTTTCCGGGAAGTGATAAAAGCGGCATTCTGACAGTGATCAGTTTTGTCGGCTCTCTGGTGTTACTTGCATATCTGACCAGTGTTGCAGGAAGAAAAGCGGAAGATGATCCGGTCATTTATTATTCGATCATTGATAAAATCGACAGTGATGTGCTGTTGCTGTTATTTATTTTATTTGTATATGGAATTGCAGTTCTGATGCATGGAATCGATCGCTGCAGATTTGAAATTTCCGGTCTTATGGTGGCGGTCGGAACGCTGACCTATATTATTGATGCAGTCTTTTTGATTTTTTATATGAGCATCGTGCGAAGAATCAAGGGAAACATTTTATGGACGCAGAGCCTGATCTACAAAGGTTACCGCCTTATTCTGGAACTGGCAGACCAGAGAGTCAGCATCTTAAAATACAGCAGCCGCAGAATCTATAACGTGCTTTTCTTAATTGCGGGTGTAATTCTGTATTTTAAAGGATTTGATAAGATTGGCATCGGTTTTATCGTGCTCGTATGTGTCATGAACGTGTTCCAGAATATGAAAAGAACCTCGGATCAGGTAAAAATACACGATGCGGTAAAAGAAATCGCAGCAGGAGCACTCGATACCAGATTGAACCTGGATGATTTCAAGGGACAGGAACGCGAAATTGCACAATCAGTAAATAATATCCGCGAAGGACTTAGTGAAGCGGTAAATGAGAGCATACGAAATGAACGCATGAAAGCAGACCTTATCACAAACGTATCGCATGACATCAAGACACCGCTGACGTCCATTGTAAATTATGTGGATCTTTTGAAACGGGAGAATCTTCAGAACGATAATGCGAGATATTATATCCGTGTTCTGGATGAGAAATCCCAGCGACTGAAACAGCTGACGGAAGACCTTGTGGAGGCTTCGCGGATCAGTTCTGGAAATGTGAATCTGGATATGCAGAAGATCGATCTTGTCGAGCTTTTGTATCAGACCGGCGGTGAATTTAATGAGCGGTTTGAGGCAAGAAACCTTACCATAGTAACCAAAATTCCAAACCAGTCTATTTTCATATGGGCGGACGGCAGACATCTGTACCGCGCGATTGAGAATCTGTATACAAACGCTTCCAAATATGCTCTTGAGAAAACGAGGGTTTATGTGGAACTTTATATGGAAGACGGAGAAGCCGTTTTTTCCATAAAAAATATATCAAAAAAGCCGGTCGAAACAGATGAGGGCGGCAGAAATGATCTGACAGAGCGATTTGTCAGAGGTGAGTCGTCCAGAACGACCGAAGGAAGCGGGCTTGGATTATCCATTGCGAAGAACCTGACGGTTCTGATGGGCGGTAAATTTGACATTTCGGTGGACGGAGATCTGTTTATAGCAACCATCCGTTTTCCAGAAAGTGCTTGATTTCCATATATGCAAAAGATATAATTTTTAGTAATAGATTTATGGAGGTATGGGACATATGAAATTATACGAGACAGGCGCGTATTTAATCAATGGCAGAGATGTTGTGATTGATTCGCCGGAAGCAGCTCTTGCGGTAGAAAGCAAGACTGGAAAAGCAGTTAACAAAAAAGAAGCAGCAGAAAATACGATTGCATATGGAATTCTGAAGGAACACAACACTTCAGGAAACATGGACAAGCTTCAGATCAAATTTGACAAGCTGACATCGCACGACATTACATTCGTAGGTATTATTCAGACTGCAAGAGCATCCGGACTGGAAAAATTCCCGATTCCATATGTCCTGACAAACTGTCATAACAGTCTTTGTGCAGTTGGAGGAACCATCAATGAGGATGACCACATGTTTGGTCTGACCTGTGCAAAGAAATACGGCGGAATCTATGTTCCACCACATCAGGCAGTTATCCATCAGTTTGCACGTGAAATGCTTGCCGGAGGCGGTAAGATGATCCTTGGATCTGATTCACATACACGTTACGGAGCACTTGGAACCATGGCAGTTGGTGAAGGTGGACCAGAGCTTGTAAAACAGCTTCTGAACAAGACTTACGACATTGATATGCCGGGCGTTGTAGGTATTTACCTGACCGGAGAGCCAATGAAGGGTGTAGGTCCTCAGGATATCGCACTTGCAATCATCGGAGAAGTTTTTGAACGTGGATTTGTAAAGAACAAGGTTATGGAGTTCGTCGGACCTGGTGTTTCCAACTTAAGTGTGGATTACCGTATCGGTGTTGACGTTATGACAACAGAGACCACATGCCTTTCTTCTATCTGGAGAACCGACGACAAAGTCAAAGAGTTCTACGAGATCCATGGAAGAGAAGAAGATTATAAAGAATTAAATCCTGGAGAAGTGGCATACTATGACAGCTTTATCGAGCTTGATTTAAGCCAGATCAAACCAATGATCGCAATGCCATTCCATCCAAGTAATACATACACCATCGATGAATTAAATGCAAACCTTATGGACATCCTTGATGATTGTGAGAAACGTGCACAGGTAAGCTTTGATGGTAAAGTTGATCTTGATTTAAAGAGCAAAGTAAGAAACGGAAAGCTTTATGTTGATCAGGGAATCATCGCCGGATGTGCAGGTGGTGGATTTGAAAATATCTGTGATGCAGCAGATATCCTTAAGGGATGCTCAATCGGAGCTGATGAGTTTACACTCAGCGTATATCCTGCTTCAACACCAATTTATATGGAACTGGTAAGAAATGGTGCAATCGCAAATCTTATGGAGACAGGTGCAATTGTTAAGACTGCATTCTGCGGACCATGTTTCGGTGCAGGTGATACACCGGCAAATAATGCATTTTCAATCCGTCATTCAACAAGAAACTTCCCGAACAGAGAAGGTTCCAAGGTACAGAACGGACAGGTGGCATCCGTTGCACTTATGGATGCACGTTCTATTGCAGCAACAGCAGCAAATAAGGGTTACCTTACATCTGCAATGGACATGGATGTAAATTACAGCAAACCAAAATACTTCTTTGATAAGACTATTTATGAGAACCGTGTATTCGACAGCAAGGGTGTTGCAGATCCTTCGGTTGAGATCCAGTTTGGACCAAACATTAAAGACTGGCCTGCAATGAGCGCACTTCCTGAGAACATGGTATTAAAGGTTGTTTCTGAGATCCATGATCCGGTTACAACAACAGATGAGCTGATTCCATCCGGAGAAACATCTTCTTTCCGCTCCAATCCTCTTGGATTGGCAGAATTTGCACTGTCCAGAAAAGATCCGTTATATGTCGGCCGCGCAAAAGAGATTCAGAAAGCACAGAAAGCGGTTGAGGCCGGAACATGTCCTGTAGATGCAGTGGCAGAGTTAAAGCCGGTAATGGATACTATTAAAGCAGCTTATCCGGATGTCAGCAAAGAGAATCTTGGATTCGGCAGCACAATCTTTGCAGTAAAACCGGGTGACGGTTCTGCAAGAGAACAGGCAGCATCCTGCCAGAAGGTATTAGGTGGATGGGCAAATATTGCAAATGATTACGCAACCAAGCGTTATCGTTCAAACCTGATCAACTGGGGAATGATTCCATTTATCATTGACGAGGGACAGCTTCCATTCCAGAATCTGGATTACATTTTCCTTCCAGGTATCCGTGAAGCGATTGCAGATAAGAAAACGGAATTTGATGCATACGTTGTAAAAGACGGTAAACTTGCTCCGTTTACACTTAAGATGAGCCCTCTTACCGATGATGAGAGAGAGATTATATTAAAAGGCTGCCTGATCAATTATTATAGAGGATAGGAGAATAATTTGAGTAATTCGGAACAGATAAATAACCAGGAAATGAACCGTGGATCCGTAGAAGAGGAGAGACTGGTCCCGCGTTCAACAGAAACAAAAAGGGAACTTTATAAATATATCCGAATTGGCATTACAACATTTGTTACGTTTGTATGTTGTATCCTGTTTTTCTTCATCATACTTCGATACAAAGGATTTGCAGATACGTGGAAAAAAATCATGGCAACAGCACAGCCGATCATTATAGGACTGATACTTGCATATCTTTTGAATCCGGTTATGAAATTTTTCGAGAGTCATCTGCTTAAATTTCTGAAACCGCGTATGAAAAGTGAGAGAAAGGCAAAAAAAACAGCGAGAGCACTGGGTGTTACCGGTGCAATCCTGTTTTTGTTTGTGATCATAGGGCTTTTGATCGCAGCAATCGTTCCATCCGTAATAAACAGTATTATCAGTCTTGCGGATACGCTTCCGGGAAATGTACAGTCATTTATTTCGTGGATCAATGGGCAGTCCTTCGGTGATACCGAAGTGACAAATATGATCGGTGATTATATGACAAAGGCGACAGACTTTGTTGAAAACTGGTTTCGGAACACACTTCTTCCGCAGGCAAATACATTTATTACTGAAATTACAAGTGGTGTGATCTCCTTTGTAAAAGGAATCATGAACTTTATTATTGGAATCATCGTGGCAGTTTATGTCATGATGATCAAGGAGACACTGACCGGACAGAGCAAAAAAATTATTTATTCGGTATGTAGTCCAAAGACCGGGAATATCATTATTGAGATGGTAAGAAAATCCAACGAGATATTTGGTGGATTTGTTACTGGAAAGATCCTTGATTCTGCGATCATCGGAGTCATCTGTTATATCGGATGTCTGATCTTAAGAATCCCAGATTCCATACTTGTTGCGGTGATCATTGGATGTACCAATGTCATTCCGTTCTTCGGACCACTCATCGGAGCAATTCCGACGCTTCTTCTGGTTGTGATCCAGAGTCCGATCCACGCACTGTATCTGCTGATATTTATTATTATTCTGCAGCAGGTGGACGGGAATATCATTGGACCGAAGATTCTTGGCAATTCTACCGGACTTTCGTCTTTCTGGGTGATGTTTGCAATCCTGATCGCCGGAGGAATGTGGGGATTTGCTGGAATGGTGCTTGGTGTTCCGGTGTTTGCGGTCATTTATTATATCATCCGCAGACTGGTGGCATATGCACTGAGGAAAAAGCAGCTTCCAACCGAAACAACGAAATATATCCACATGACACATGTGGATGAAAAACAAAATTCACTGCAGTATAAAATGCGTCAGAGTGAACCGGTAAAAAGCGATGAATCAGATGTGGAATTTGGTGAAGCACCTGGTGAAGAAAACCAAAAGAATCAGTAATCAGATTACGAAGGAACAATTGCCAGAAAGGCGCAGTTGTTCCTTTTTTTTCGGCTTATTTTTTGACATCTAATACCGCCTATGATACACTAAAACCAGATATAAATATTCAATTTACAGGCATATATTTGAGGTGGAAACAGTTGGATAAATATGAATATAATCTGAAGCAGGATCAAATGAAAAGTCTCTGTGCAGAAGAGAATTATGACGCTGCGGCAGAGATTGCAGATACAATCAACTGGAATAAGATTAAGAATGTAAATGCACTGGTGAGTGCAGGTGAAATATACGAAAAAACAGGTCGTTACGAAGACAGCAAAGAACTTTTATTAATGGCATATGACCGGTCTCCGATCGGACGCACGATCATTTACCGTCTGGCAGAAGTTGCCGTCAAAATGAAAGATTACGAACTGGCTCAGGAGTATTATGAGGAGTTTGTTGAGATCGCTCCACATGATAATCTGAAGTATGTTCTGGAATACACGATTAAGAAGGCACAGGGCGCTTCCTATGAGGAGCTGATTCCGATTCTGGAGGAACTGAAAGAACAGGAATATTCCGAAGAATGGGCGTATGAGCTTGCTTATCTGTATCACAAAGCCGGAATGAGTGAAAAATGCGTCGAGGCATGTGATGAGCTGATCTTATGGTTTGGAGATGGCCCTTATGTGGAACGTGCGCTGGAACTTAAAATGTTATACCAGCCACTTACCAGGCAGCAGGAAGAAAAATACAGGGAGATCCGTCAGAAACGCACCGGAGTGACACAGATTGGTGCAGAAGAGATGAAAAAAGCCGGAGAATATGAACATGAGGCGGTTGAGATTCCTCAGGTCAATATCAATCCGGAGCGTTTTAATACCGTAAACCTTCAGGAAGAGATTGCAAAAGGAATGCAGCAGATTCTCGATGCAACCGAGAAGGAAACAGTATCCGATACAATGGATAATATCAAGAAGATGGTGGAAGAGATCCCATATCTGCAGCTTCCGAGAGAAGAGGAAGAAGAGAATGACGAACCGCAGTTTGAGACCGATGAGGAAATCGATGATTCTTTGAAAATCAATTTCCAGGAGATGATCGGAGAGGATTCCGATGGACAGATGAGCATGGTCGTTCCAGAGAAGATGCAGCTGGAGAGGCAGATCACCGGACAGATGAGTATTGCGGAAGTTCTTGAAGAGTGGGAGAAGACAAAGAAAGCGGCAGAAGAAGCCCTTGAGATTGCAAAACAGCGGAAGCTGGAATCTGCAAAAGCCAAGGCTTTACAGGAAGCAGGGGACATTATGGACCGGCTTACCGATGTAATACCGAAGTTAGATGCAGGAATCTCACCGAGAGAACTGTTACAGCAGCAGTATCTGAAAGATGAACCTGAGCAGGACGATGAAGCGGAAACGAAATCCGGGGAAACAGTATCCTCTGAGATCCCAATTACGGAGATTGATACTACAGAACCTGCAGAACAACAGGATTCGGATGAACTCCGGGAATTAGAATCCGATCAGGATTATGCGGAAGATGATGATTATGAATACGATGATATTCTTACTCCACAGGAGAAAGAGGCAGGACAGATTTTTGCCGATATGAATGATATTCTTGGCAAAGAGATCGAGCGTTTGAACAATGAGAACGCATTTTTCGATGAGCAGCTTGCCAGTGTCAAAAGCCATGTGGATGAGGCAGAGATTCCGGTAGAGGAAGCTGCCGGGGCAGGCACTCTGGAGATTGAAACTTCAGAGGATGAGATGCCGGAGCCTGAGATGGAAGAATCTGAGGCACCGGAGATCGAAACCGTTGAATTTGACCAGACAAAAGAGCAGCCAAAAACGGATGCAATTCAGGATACGATAGCGGAATTCGAAGAAACAGACGGAATCAAAGAAACCGAAATGAATCCGGAGGAAATCGCGGATTCGATCGAGCAGGAAATGGCAGAACAGGAAGCAGATCAGATCGTACAGAGTATGACAGAGTCCATTCTTCCTGAGAAGGAAGAGGAGATTCCGGATATTACCAAACGAATCCCGGATCTTTCGAAATTTCATCCGGATGCATTTTTAAAGGCGGAGACAACCAGACTTCCGGATATTCCGTTTATTGAACCGGAAGAGAAAAAGCCGATGATGCATCTTCCAGATGAATTAAGAAGTGTATTTTCTTATTTTGTCCCGGTAAAAGGAATGGAAGATCAGCTGTGTCAGGCAATTGCAGGACTGAAAAGACATTTTGAAGAGGATGAGACAGCCTTTACCGGTAACCTTATCATTCAGGGGGGACATGGATGTGGAAAAACCGTTCTTGCGACAAGCATCATCAAGGCTATGCAGCAGGAGACAGGTCGTCCGAACGGAAGAATTGGTAAGATCGATTCCGAGGCACTGAATCATAAGAATATCCAGCAGCTGCTCCGCAAGGTGGCAGGAGGATGCCTGATCATTGAAAATGCAGGAAATCTGTCCAGACAAAGTGCGGTGACACTTTCTCTGCTTCTGGAGCAGGATTCCAGCGGAATTCTGGTCATTATGGAAGACACGACAAAGGGCATAAAAAAGGCACTTTCACTGGATGATGGCTATGCCAAGAAATTCACGGAGAAGATCAATGTTCCGATCTTTACCAATGACGAACTGGTAGCATTTGCAAAATCTTATTCCAGAGAGCTTGGATATGAGATGGAAGAGATGGCAGTGCTTGCGTTATATAACCGCATCAGCAATATTCAGAGACTCGATCAGGCAACGACACTGACGGAGGTCAAAGAGATCGTAGACGAGGCAATCGAACGTTCAAAGCACATTGGATGGAAAAAAGCATTCAGCTTTATAACAGCAAAACGGCATACGGAGGATGACCGGATTCTTTTGAGGGAGCGAGATTTTGAGGAATAAAAAATAACATAACATCATGGTTATGAGTATTGGAGGGGCATATCTATGAGCAATTTTACAGAATTAGACAGCTATTTATTTGGACAGGGCACACATTATGATATTTACAAAAAGCTGGGCGCTCATATCCAGATGAGAAAAAACACAAAAGGGGTTTGTTTTAACGTATGGGCACCAAATGCCGAAAAGGTATACGTGATCGGAGAATTCAACAACTGGAATGAAACCTCCCACGAGATGGAACGTGTCGAGCCGGAAGGCATGGGTGTATATGAATTGTTCATACCAAAGGTACAGAAAGGATCTTTGTATAAATATCTGATTATCACAAAGGATGGAAGAAAGTTATACAAAGCAGATCCTTATGCAAATTATGCAGAACTTCGACCGGGAACGGCATCTGCAGTTACGGATATTGATCATTTTGTCTGGTCGGATTCCGAATGGATGGATCACCGCAGATCGATTGGCAAAGATGAGGTTTATGAACAGCCGATGACAATCTATGAAGTTCATTCGGGCTCCTGGAAACGTCATCCGGGAAGAGAAGACGATGGTTTTTACAGTTATCATGATCTGGAAAAAAGCCTGATCAAATATGTCAAAGACATGGGATATACACACATCGAGCTTATGGGAATCTTGGAATATCCTTACGATGGTTCGTGGGGATATCAGGTAACCGGCTATTATGCACCGACATCACGATATGGAACACCGGAGGAATTTGCGCATTTTGTCAATGAATGCCATAAAAATCATATCGGAGTTATCCTTGACTGGGTTCCAGCGCATTTTCCAAAGGATGCACATGGTCTTGCAGAATTTGACGGATCACCGCTTTATGAATATGCGGATCCGAAGAAGGGTGAGCACCCGGACTGGGGAACCAAGATCTTTGATTACGGCAAAAATGAAGTCAAAAACTTCCTGATCGGAAGCGCACTTATGTGGATTGAACATTACCACATTGACGGACTCCGTGTAGATGCAGTGGCATCGATGCTGTACCTTGATTATGGAAAACAGCCAGGACAGTGGATCCCGAATAAATATGGAGATAATAAGAACCTCGAGGCGATTGAGTTCTTTAAGCATATCAATACATTGATCCTGGGAAGAAATCCTGGAACCGTCATGATTGCAGAGGAATCCACCGCATGGCCGAAAGTGACCGGACCAGTCGAAGAAGATGGATTGAATTTCAGCTACAAATGGAACATGGGCTGGATGCATGATTTCCTGGATTATATGAAGCTGGATCCATATTTCCGGAAAAATAACCATTATAAGATGACCTTTGCCATGACCTATAATGAAAGTGAGAAATACATACTTGTGTTATCGCACGATGAGGTTGTACATCTGAAATGCTCTATGTTAAATAAGATGCCGGGACTTGAAGATGACAAATTCCGCAATCTGATGGCAGGATATGCATTTATGATGGGACATCCGGGCAAAAAACTTCTGTTTATGGGACAGGATTTTGCGCAGGCACAGGAATGGAGCGAGGCAAGAGAGCTCGACTGGTATCTGCTTGAGAATCCAAATCATCAGAAAATCAGTAAATGGATGAAGGAACTGCTCCACATTTACAAACGGAACCGCTGCCTGTATGAGCTTGACAGCAGCTGGGACGGATTCGAATGGATCAATGCAAATGATGCGGATAGAAGCATTTTCAGCTTTATCCGAAAGAGCAAAGATGGAAAGAACAATCTGCTGTTTGTAATTAATTTTACGCCGGTAGAACGGCCGGATTATCGCGTAGGTGTTCCGAAAAAGAAAACCTACAAACTGATCTTAAACAGCGAAGATCCGAAATTCTTTGGTTCCGATGAGAATCGTGAAGTATCTTATAAAGCAGTGAAATCCGAGTGTGATGGAAGAGAATATTCTTTCGCATACCCGCTTCCGGGATACGGAGTTGCAGTATTTAAATATTAATTTTCAGATGAAGGGGCTGTCGCACCGGCTGATTGAAATCAGCAGTGCGGCGGTTCTTTTTTAGTTATCAGGAAAACGTAAGGAATTTTAGAAAAAATCCGATATATATAAACAGAGAATAACGATTCACAAGGTGGATTCTGAATAGTTATAACAATGGATTCGATAGAAAAGACACATGTGGGGAAATATATGAAGATAGAACAGTCAAACAATATGGATCAGGTCGTTAAAAATGCAGGAAATCCTGGAAATAACGGAATCGCAGCTTATTTTGCAGAGCAGACCAGGGAAACAGGAATCGCAGGACAGGCAGGAATATTCAGCAAAAGTCAGGAGGCTGCGAAAGTCAGTGACGCAGGAAATATCCAGGTAAAAAATCCGACATACGGAAGACCAGAGGATGAGACAAAGACCGTATCCGAGCAATTAGAGCAGGAGATGGGGAAGGATTCCCTCAATCATAAAAATGAGATGGTTGTGTTATCCAATACGCTTTCAGCCGATGATTACCGGGAACTTCAGAAGGAAGGATTTTCCTTAAATGATACAGACAGCCATACCATTATCACAGTGACCGATAAGATCAAAGCGGTACTGGCGAAAGCGGGGGTCGATATTTCTGCTTATGGGGATGAACTGGACATGGATGAACTCGAGCAAATCACCGGAAGTTCAGCTGTAGCCAGGGACATCGTACAGAAACTGAAAGCTGCGGATCTTCCATCCGGCGAGGATCAGGTAAAAGACGTCGAGAACGCATATACACAGGCAGCATCGGTGGACGGACTTCAGGATGAGACTATGGACTATCTTGTCAGAAACCAGAAAGAGCCTACCATTGAGAACGTTTATAAAGCACAGTACAGTGGTGGATCTTCCCGCATGGTTTCCAGGGAAGATGCCTCGACTCAGTATGACGATCTGGAGACTCAGATCAGACAGGTATTAAGTGATGCGGGAATAGAACCGGATACGGATTCCATAAATCTGGGAAAATGGATGATCGCGAACGATCTTCCACTCACAAAAGAGAATATTACATATCTGCAGCAGCTGAGTGAGCTTTCCGGAAATCTTGCAGATCCTGCAGGAGATAAAGACTGGATACTGGATTCAGAAATTCAGGCGATTGAAGAAGGAAAAAGCGCATCCCAGGCATATCTGATCCCGGGATTTTCCATGATGGATCAGGCAAACGACGCCAAAAACGTAATCGATCAGGCAAATGATGATGACATACGTTTTTGCCAGAAGCATGATCTTCCGGTTACAATCGCAAACCTCAGATATGCGCAGAGCACAAGAAATACTTCGGATTCCGAAAACAATACCTCCGATGCACAGCAAAAGCCACAGGCAGATTCTGTGATCTATACAGGTCAGGAGGCCACAGACGCAGCATTTATCACGGCAAAGCGGCAGCTGGAAGAGACACGCCTTATGATGACAACACAGGCGAACTATGCACTTTTAAAAAAGGGAATTTCCATCGATACGGCTCCGCTTGAGGAATTAGTCAGCCAGTTAAAAGAACAGGAAAATGCATATCATGCACAACTGCTTGGTGAATCACAGAATGTAGAAGTGTCCGAGAAGGCGGCACAGCTTACCGAAAGTTCGATCATGATCGAACGTCTGAAGATGCAGCCGGCCTATGTGCTTACGCTGGAGAATGTTAAAAATCCGACAATCCGAAGTCTTGACGCAGCAGGAAGTGCGTTGCAGAGTGCATTGAAAAATGCAGGTCAGTCCTATGAGACGTTGTGGACAGCGCCGCGGAAAGACAGGGGCGATTCCATTCAGAAGGCATTTCAGAATGTGGATGACATTCTGAGGGATCTCGGAATGGACACCAGTGAGGCAAATGAGCGGGCAGTCCGTATTCTTGCATACAATCAGACCGAGCTGACGGAGGAGAATATCAAGACGATACGACAGGCTGATGAGACGGTACAGCGAACTTTTTCAAGCATGTCACCAGCAGTAACGCTTGAGATGATCCGGCGTGGAATCAATCCGCTTGATATGGATCTGACCAAGTTAAATGAGACAGCGGAAGATATCCGTACAGATCTGGGCTATGAAGATCACGAACGTTTTAGCAAATATCTCTGGAAACTGGAGAAGAAAAATGCAATCACAGAGGAAGAACGGACATCGTACATTGGAATTTACCGCCTGATCAATCAGGTTGACCAGACAGATGGCGCTGTAATCGGCGCGCTGATCGGACAGGGGGCAGATCTGAGTATGCGCAATCTGCTTTCTGCGGTTCGGACGCATCACAAAAATAACATGGACTACACGGTGGATGATGAATTCGATGGAGTTTCGGGAAGCCGCACAGGAATGGCAATCGATGAGCAGATTGAGACGGCATATCAGAGTTACTGCATCAAGGATATCAAAGAAAACCTGTCTCCAATCGCACTTTCCTCCGAGACGATGAAAGGCTGGGAAGATATGACCCCGGATCAGATGAAGGAAGCTTTACAAAAGGCACTTGAAGATCCACAGGAAGAGCAGGCAGAAGACGCATATGCAAAAGAAATGCTTGCGGAATATGAAAAAACCGTAGAAGTTCCGGAGCAGATCTATGAGATACTGGATCAATATGACATTCCAAATACCATGACGAATGTCATGGCATATCAGCGGATGACCATGGATCAGAATCAGATGTTCCGTGATCTGTTCCGAAGCTCCGGTGACGGAAAAGAAGAAAAAGTCGAAGACCTCAAAGAAAAGGTTCTTGAGAACTTTGCAGAGGCAGTCGAGAATCCGCAGGAACTGGCAGATGCACAGGAGACGCTTGCAGAAGTTGCGGAAAACGTTATGAAGACGATGATTATCGAAAATGATCAGGTTTCCGCACTGGATCTGAAAGAACTCCGTTTAATGAGCACACAGTTTGCACTTTGCGCAAAGCAGGCAAAGGAAGAAAATTATATGATACCGATGCAGACCGGCGATTCGATCACCGGAGTATCCTTAAAGATCGTCCGTGGAACGAAGGATCAGGGATTTGTAGACATTATGTTCCGTGGAGAGATGATGGGAAAAGTCGCAGCATCTTTCCAGGCGAAAGAAAATGGAATCTCCGGAATGATTGCTACGGATGATCCAGACACAAGAGAACTTCTGGCCGATCACATGGGACTGTTCGCAGAAGCTCTTGGTGAAGACAGCAATGAGGCTGTGGACATCTCAGTTGCCTATGTAAAAGATCTGGATCTATCTAATTATCGTCATACGACAGAGACCACGGAGACAAAATCACCGGTTCAGACACGCAGACTCTATCATATTGCAGAAAGCTTTCTGTCGACCGTAAAAGAATTAACGGATGGTGGATTCTAGCGGGTTTCTGAGGATAGAACTTCCTCAGATCCGGCATTTTCATCTGACACGGGATCTTCTTCGGATATAGAATCTGCTTCCGACAGATACGAAATCGCACCAAGATAGATGGCGCGGACCAGTTTATTCTGGTAATCCTCGTCGATCAGGCGGGCAGCTTCATCGGGATTACTTAAAAACCCACACTCTACGATAACCGTAGGTGTGGGTGTTTTTTTCAAAAGATAGTAATTATCATTGGATTTTACAGACCTTGGAGAAGCTGGCGACAGCTGCTCATTCAGACTGTCCTGAATATGGGAGGCAAGCGCCTCGCCATCCGGGGACTGACTGTAGTAGAATACCTGAGGGCCGGAAACTGAGCTGTCAGGGTAACTGTTCTGGTGAAGACTGATGGTAAAGACTGCTTTGGAATCCGCAATCAGCTTTACTCTTTTTTGCATATCGTCTATTTTTTTATTCGTGGCAGAACTGTCTGCAAGTGTCTGGTCGGAATCGCGTGTAAGAATTACCTGGATCTTCTTGTTTTCGAAAAGAGGTTTGAGCTTTAATGCAAGAGAAAGATTGACATCCTTTTCCAGGGCATCATTGACACCGATCTTCCCGGGGTCGTTGTCTCCGTGACCGGCATCAATCACAACGCAAAGCTTTGAAGTTTCCGCTTTTTTGCTCTGGACAAGAGCAGCACCTCTTCGGGCAAGGACAAAAGATGTGACAAAAAGGCAGAAAACCATAAAAAATTCGAATCTTTTTTTCATATTAGAGGTCCTTTTTCACTCTCTGTTTAACATATGAAAAAAAGATTCGATTCAGTACAGTTTTCTTTAATTGATATATTTAATTACCGTATCCCAGATATCGCTGGTCTCAAATCCAAGCTTCCAGAAAGATGCACCTGCGAGGTTGTTATCGGTCACAACGGAGAGCTTTTTCTCGATGGAAGCGGCATCTTCGAGCCAGATCTTATAAATCACACCATCGTTTGTGTATTCGACATAGTTCTGACCGCAGTCATCCAGCCACTGTTTTTCGGCACCGTTGGCGGATACAAGCTTTTCGGCTTCTTTCATGCCACAGGCGTAGGAATCGAGCTGGTAGAGAAGTTCGGTGTCCGTTGCACCATCTCCTTCAGAAACAGCATCACTGTTGGTCGGTGTTTCGCTCCATACACGTGTGTAGAATGGCATGCCGAGGATGAGCTGATCCGCAGGTACTTCTGCAAGCGTATTGGAAACGCCTTCTTTTACCCAGTCAAGGGCAGCGACAGATCCTGCTTCCTCGGAACCGGCATAATGCTGATCATACCCCATCAGTACGACATAATCTGCAAAAGCGGCCTGCTCGGAACGATTGTAAAATGCGTTAAAGGAATATGGTGAGTAGTTATCAACAGAAAGAACAATTCCGTTATTCGCACATTTTAAGGAAAGTTCACGTACAAGCTGGATAAAACCATCACCGACAGAAGCTCCGTCGAGTGCTTCGAAGTCAAGGTTGATTCCGTCCAGATTATACTGGATTGCTGCAGAAACGATCTGGTTGACCAGATTCTGACGGGCGGAAGTGTGTGTCAGCACATAAGTGCTGTCCACATCTTTCTTTTCAAGGTTACTTACCAGAGCCCAGACTTCTACATTATGCTGATGACAATAGGTGACATAAGAAGAACTTGCAAGGTCTTCCAGTCCGCCATTGTTGTCATTCAGGTAGAACCAGGTCGGAGAGATTACGTTTAAGCCTTTGGTACTGCCAAGAACATTGGCAATATCGGAATTGGCGGTGGCATTTGTTACCTGATGCCATGCCATGTTGATCTTGAAATCTTTCCGGATATGAGCATGTGCTTCTTCCGTAAAATCACTCGTTGTTGTTTCGGTAGAAGTCGCGGAAAGAGCTTTGGAACGAATGTATCCGATAATACCGTCGGAAGTCATAACTTCGGTCCATTTTGTATCCGGTGCGATCACGGTCAGTTTGTCGCCTTTTGCAATATCTGCAAGAATCGGGCTTTTGATACCGCCGAGAACACGGATCTCAGTATTCTTTCTGGCATTTGCATAAGTGACTTCCCCATACTGGTTTGTCACGACAAGACGGGAAGGCGATTCAAAATATTCATAGCTGAAATCCGAATACATTTTTACAAAGTCGATGTCAATGTATGCAGAATCTGAAGATGCCTTCACGATTGGTTTTCCATAATCGTTGGAAGATTTTGTGATAAGATAGCTGGTGCTGTCGGCCTGTGCACTGATCAGATCGGTAGCTGTGGTGTATAATAAAATATTTTCATTGGAATCCCAGTAAAAACGCTGGTTGATCATGTCGTGGACGAAATTGTAATCCAGGTAGAGGTTCCCATCGATAATCTTAGCCTGTGGTTCGACAAGTTCATTATTTAATATGATAGCGACCTGGTCATCGGCAGTTACATTGTAGTGCTCGGAAAGATCCTGACGAGTTTTGGTCGGAGTATATTTCTGAATAAGTTGCGAGAGAAACATAATTGCAATGATGATCAGAATCAGACCAAGGACTGCAATTAACGGATATACCTTTTTCTTCATGTGAATTCCTTTCTTTGTCGTTCGATTATTATGTATATTCGATTATACCATGAAAAGGAATAAAAACACAAATAGAGGTCATCTGTTCCCGAAGATGACCTCTACTGATCTTTTTTCTGATTGAATCTGCGGATTATGAAAAGACGTTGAGACTCTTTCCTTTTCCCTACAATTTATAAATTTAATAGTTGATGTTTACAAAATTCCTGCTTTTTGTGGCAGGATATATGGAATTTGAAGACCACCATCCTTTCTATTGGTATGATTGTAATCAGATACCTCCCGTATAAATAAGAAACGGTATCCCGAGGTATCGGTTGGATCATCGCGGAGCCATATCACAGCTCCCTGATGATTTACTGGCTTGTATTCCACAAGCAGCTGATCGTAGATATTGGTCATAAGCAGGTTCCTGTCTGCCGGAAAATGTTGTTCGTGGTATATTATATTTTTCCCAACAGCCTTTTAAAAATTTCCAAATCATCGAAGGTAAGCTGAAACGGATTTGTGAGATAAGGAAATGGGATCACATCGGTATGATACAGGCGTTTCATGGTTTTGGATTCTTTTTTGCTGCCCAGATTATCCAGAAAAATAATAGGTTCCTGATATATTCTCTGTTTTTCAAGTGACATAATGAAAGACCCGTATCGTCTGGTATTCCATTGACTTACCGACCCGACGATCATGCAGGCAGACGAATGCACAGATCCCGACAAAACATCCGGTGTAAAAACCCCAAAGTCAGATATCAGGTAATCATAATGCAGAAGACGGATCTGATCAAGATCGCGAAGAGTGGCATTCGGGAAAAAATCAATCCCCATGTATGTAAAAATACCTGATGTTTTCCCAGAAGTGAGCCCAAGGATCTGATCGGATGCATTTAGTTCCACATATGCGGTTCTAAGATTCTCTTTGCTGCATAAATAATTAGAGAGTGCAAGACTGATTGTAGTCGTACCAACATGATGCTGTATGCCACAGACGGCTATACATTTCGGTGCGGAAATGGATGAAATAGATCTGAAAATGGATAAGCCCTTCCTTTCTCGGACAAAAGCCGGAGTGCAAAGTCTCTTTTTTCCCGGGTTACCTGAAATGGATCGGGATCATAAAAATAGGAGTACACCGGTGCGTGAAACTGTTTTGCATAAAACCGGGAAGAAACCTGACTTCCGGGATTGCAGACAAAACGTACACGATCCTGGTAAAGCTGTAAAAGATCCGCTTTCCGGAGAGCATCATTCCAATGCCAGGGTGCATCTGCACACAGGAGCAGGATCAGATCCGCATCGGACAGAGCCTCTTTGGTATAATCTGCTCCGAAATCATAAATGTGCAGCGCCGGCCCGGTTTTTGGAATCTCGATGCCTGGACCGTAAAATGGAAATCCCATCCAGCTTTTCAAAATGTAATATCCGTCTTTTTCCTTCCAGTTCCGCTGATGGCGGAGCAGCTGGCGCACATGATCCGATGAATTACGTTCGTGATAAAATGTGCATTGTCCGAGCTCGTTTAAAGTGGAAACGAGAGATATTGCAAGATGAGTACATCCGCTGCCTTTGCAGCTTCCGACGATTGCGATAGTTTCGAAGAGATGTGGCTGACGCTTTTGCTGTAATGCTGTCTGAAGTGCCAGAATGAGATCATCCACCGTTTCATATCGATGATCCGGTTCCGGCGAAGTTGCTTTTTGGATAATATGTCGGATATTCCGGGAATTATGAAAGCTTTGAGAACCTGCCAGAAATTGTATAATTTTTCCAAGACTGTAAATATCTGAGGTAATCGAAGGAATTTCACCTGACCGAACTTCCGGTGCGGAAAATTCAGCATTCCCAAAACGTTTGAAGTTATTTCCTGAACTGCCAGTATTCCATGTGACACCAAAGTCAATTAATTTCAGCTGTGTTCCACATACTATAATATGTTCCGGTTTCAGATCCTGATAGAGAATCGGAGTTGGATGTAAAGAATGCAGATATCTGAAAATATCGCAAAGCTGTTCACAAAATGATAAAAATAAATCTGAGGAAATAAACTTGTGATGAAGCAGATAGGCTTCTAATGATTCACCCTGTATATATTCTTCCACGAGATAGTAATTGCTATCGTCTTCTTCAATATCAAATATCATGGGAATTCCTGGGTGATTCAAAGATTTCAGAAGCTGTGCTTCCGTAAGTACGGAAACGGGACTTGCTCCGGTCTTGGGGATAACCTTGATGGCGCGTTCCGCATCCAGTGATAGATGTCTGGCCAGATAAACGGTACTTGTCTGTCCGGTGCCAAGGCTCCGGATGATCTGATATCTGCCAGATAAGATAAATGTGTGATTGTTTGTCATACGCTCCTTTTAAGTCAGCAACGCATCTCTTGTTCCAAGATATAGCACAATTGTTCAAACAATGCAAGAGTTTTTTGAAATTTTTGTTGAAAATTGTTTGGTTTAGAAATATTTAATAAAACCTCATACTTTACATCAACCAGGCATTTTATTATAATAAGTGTACGATTTACAAGAAATTTTCAAGGTAAGGATGTGATTTTATGAAAATTGAAAAAGTAAACGATAATCAGATCCGCTGTACCCTGACAAAGGAAGATTTGGCAGACCGGCAGATCAAGCTGAGTGAGCTTGCGTATGGTTCTGAGAAGGCGAGAAGCCTTTTTCGTGATATGATGCAGCAGGCCAATTATGAATTTGGATTTGAAGCAAACGATATTCCGCTGATGGTAGAGGCAATTCCGCTTTCAGCAGATACGATTATATTAGTTGTTACAAAAGTGGAATACCCGGAGGAACTGGACACAAGATTCTCCAAGTTTTCGGAACCGGATGAAGAGATCCTCTATGATGCTGAGAAGAGTGGAGAGGCACCGCTGCCACAGGGCGCGGATGACATTTTAGACCTTTTCCGCAGAATCAAGGCAGACGGTGAGGCATCGAAGGAAGAGCAGCCGAAGAATGACGCCGCAGAGAAGACGGATGAAGCAGAACCTCAGACAGAGGCGGTTCAGGAGCCGAAGAAGCCGGAAACTCCGATCAATCTGACAAGACTTTTTGAATTCCGTAATATGGATCAGGTTGAGAGACTTTCCCATGTACTTTCCGGTTTTTACCATGGAGAGAACGACTTGTTCAAGAATGCACAGAAACAGCGTTTTTACCTGACTATCCGCAAGAGTGCACATACACCGGAGGAATTTAACAAGGTGTGCAATATTGCTTCGGAATACGGAGTCCAGAAAAATTATACCAATGCCGTAGGCGCATATTTTGCAGAACATAGTGAGATCATCCTCACAAAGGATGCGCTTCAGACATTAGCTCAGCTATAAATGATAAAATAAAAAGGATGTCGTACAGATTATCTTTCGTACGACATCCTTTTTTGTGTTCTATCTACTGAATGATCAGCCTAAATCCTGTGCGATGAATGTGTTGAGTTCTTCAACCAGATCGTCAGCGTCAATACCGTGTACAGCAGCAGCCTCTTCGATGGTCTCCATCTGGGATGATGGACATCCAAGACAGTGCATACCGATATTTAAAAGCATTGGAGCTACATTTGCATCGATCTGAAGAAGTTCGCCGATCATAGTATCCTTTGTTACTCTAGACATAGGTCATATCCTCCTTTGAATCATTGTTCATATAATGTGGTTATTATAATACGATTCCCTGTCAAATGCAAATTATACATGAGAACTTTCGGCGAATAACGGAAAAAAATACAATTTTCCATATCTTCCTGCGGTTAAGAAATGGGCAGATACGGTCGATATATTGAACAAATGTATGTGACACGGAATGTCAGAAAACAGTGCATGGATGCCAGAGGCCTTAAGAAGGCAGGACAGGAGAATATATGAAAATTAATCAGAATATGTCAGCAGTCAGAACGAACAATCAGCTGCTCCGTACCGAAAAGAATCTTGCTGCTTCTATGGAACGCTTATCCAGCGGATATAAGATCAATCACGCATCAGATAATCCGGCAGGAATGGCAATTTCCAACAAAATGAAGGCTCAGATCGATGCGCTGGATCAGGCGGAGAGCAACAGTACCGACGGAGTTTCCGTTCTTCAGATCGCGGACGGCGCATTGAATGAGGTCAGCAGCATGCTTCAGCGAGTGAGAGAACTTTCCGTACAGGCAGCCAACGGAACAAACTCTGAGAGTGAAAGACAGGCAATTCAGGATGAGATCAATCAGCTTACCAAGGAAGTTGACCGTATTTCAAGTGACACCGAATATAACACCAAGACACTTTTAGATGGGTCCAGTGATGTCCGCGTATATACGGAGAATGCAGATCGTGTTTATATTTCAGATGGGGTTGCAAGCGGAAAATATGAACTGAATGTTGACCTTGATGCAGCAAGTGTAACGCTTAATGTTCAGCCGGATCCGAATAAGAAAGACGGATTCAGCCAGACTGCACAGGCAACGATCGATGGAGACCGGGTAAAGATTACCGATATTGATGGATTTTCCATGGATTTTCAGGTAGGCGCAAGCGGAGACGTATCGCTTGAGGTTACGGATATCGGAGCCATGACAATCCAGCTTGGAGCAAATGAGAATCAGACAATGGATATCCGTATTCCGGAGATTTCTTCGCAGTCTCTGTATCTTGACACCGTAAATGTTGTCACAGAAGAGGGCGCAGGAGCGGCTATCACAACATTGGATGGCGCAATTTCAAGACTTTCCGAAGTCCGTTCGAGAATTGGTGCGAGCCAGAACCGTCTGGAGTACGCGACAAACAGCTTAAGTGAGACATCCGAGAATATGACAAGCGCATTTTCCAATCTGGTAGATACGGATATGGCAAAAGAGATGACCGAATATACACAGCAGAATATTCTGGACCAGGCTTCCATTTCCGTTCTTTCGCAGGCAAATGATATTCCACAGCAGATTCTTTCACTGCTTTCCAGATAGTGGGGTGAAATAGATGAACCATGAACAGATCCAGGGCTTTACCAGAAGGCTGAGCCAGTGTAATCGTGGTGAAATGATCATCATTGTGTACGATATACTTTTTACGTATCTGGCAGATGCGAGAAAAGCCCTTGAAGAAAATGATCGCGACAGTTATAAATATGCACTCCGCAAAGCTCAGGATACGTTGTCAGAGCTGATCGGGGCATTGGATTTTCACTATGATTTATCCAAAAATCTGTACAGTTTATATGTTTTTTGCAGAAATGAGCTTGCAAAAGTCATGTATGAGGGAAAAAGTGACCGGCTGGACACGACAGAAGATATTCTGAAGCATCTGTATGCGGGGTTTAAGGAAGCCGCAAAACAGGATACTTCAGAGCCGCTTATGAGCAATGCGCAGCAGGTTTACGCCGGCATGACATACGGGAAGGGACAGCTTACAGAAAATTATATGGAAATCGACACTCACAGAGGATTCTTTGCATAAGAATCCTCTATTTTTTTGACGCATTCCAGCAGAAATTTATAGCGCATCTGAACCGCTTTTGCCTGATAGATATAGTAGTCGATCAGATCCGGCTCAACAACATTCTGCAGATTGGTGTAAGCAATATTCAGTTCTGCGGTTGTCCGCGCAAGGTCATCTTTGAGCAGCGTATACCGGTCATCTGTTTCTTTTGAAGGTTTGAAAAGCTTCAAAATATCCACGTCCTTTCGAGAAATTCTTTTTAGTACAGTATAAGCATAAAAAACCAATTCTATACAAAAATTACCTGCATATATTATAAAAAAGCTGTCCGGGATATCAGACATGAAACTTATTCGAGCATTGATGAATTTTATATTGCGGGTTATTTTTGGTGTGGCGGCACTCATCTGTATTGCAGAATTTTTAAAAAACCAGGGAATCTCTACTATTGTCGGGGTAAACGAACTGAGCCTTGTAACAGTCGGAACTCTTGGTTTCAGCGGGATTTTTCTGCTTTACGGAATCGTGCTGTGGCAGAATTTGTGAGAAATTCACAAACCGGATAATTTTGCAAAAAACATATGGACATTCGGAATCGGACTGGCTATAATTCGGATTACAACACAATTCACACAGCAAATCTGTTACAGAGGGGGGATGCAGAGTTGGATGCGATTGGGGTAGCATCGAATGTAGTGATGTATGGCATCACAATGCTTGCTGTGATACAGGATCTGAGTTTTATGCGGATCAGTAACCGGCTGATTCTTGCAGGGATTATGACAGGACTTGGATTCCGGCTCTGGATGCAAGGTCCGGCAGCAATCGTTCCGTTTCTTGTGAACATATCTTTTCCGGTTATCGTACTATATCTTTTTTTCCTTATGGGCGCTATCGGCGCAGGGGATATCAAATTATTTTCCGTAATAGGCAGTTTTGTTAATTTCAGACAGTTGGTTTGGTGTATGGGTCTATCGTTTGTGATCGGGGCAGTGTTTTCCCTTTGCAGGATGTTAAAAAACAGGAATCTGCAGATCAGCATGTTTCACGCGTTTTCCTACATAGGAATGCTCCTTATGGGGGATTATAAAGCATATGACAGGACCACTTCCGGAGGACACAACCGGATCCATTTTTCACTGGCCATCTGTATTGGAATCGTTTGGGTGAAAGGAGGAGGTTTTTGTGCATAAAATACGCCTTGCGACATTGATCGAGGATGAGGAATATCAGAAGAGATTTGTTCATTGTCTGATGAATTATTACAGAGATCAGTTTGAAATTGCAATATTCAGTGGAATCGACCAATGGGTAGAGAATCAGGACATGTCATATGACGTGCTGATCCTGGCGGATCTGGATACCGATCATGAATTTATCCGGACACAGAGCAAAAGAGGGCATCCGGTCCTGTATCTGGCGGACACAGAGAACGAACAGGATAAAGAATTATTGGGGAATCAGAATCTGAACCCGGTGGAGAATGAAGATGGAGGAATCTGCTTTGTGGACAAATATCAGGATGTAAATGAGATCGTCAGTGAGATATTAAAACATGTCGGTGAGGAGATCCAGGAAGTGCAAAAAACCGGAGTTTTACCGGTCAAAACCAAAGTCACAGCCGTGTATGCACTGACGGAGAACGAATATCAGCTTCCATTTGCAATCACGCTTGCATCCATTCTGGGTGAGAAGGAGAATGTTCTGTTGCTCGATCTTCAGGAAAACAGTGGTTTTCGCCAGCTGACTGGAAACGACGCCGGAATGGGATTAGAAGAGCTTCTCGTTATGGCGGAGGCAGACAGTTTTTCCAATACAAGAATGCGAGACTGCATTGGAAAGATGGACAAAATCGATTATGTATATCCGGTAAGCAATACGGAGTGTCTTTGTGAAGCGAACGCTTCTGCATATCTCAAAATACTTCAGATGCTTCAGCAGGAGATGGAATACGGAGCCATTATTTTGAATCTTGGTTCCCGCTTTCAGGGATTTTTCGAGGTATTAAATCATTGTCAGGATGTCTATCTGATGCAGAGAAGAGGCGGACTGTGCCAGTGGCGGGAGTATGAATTTATGGAGGAACTTCACCGAAAAGGCTATGAACAGCTGGAAAGAAGGCTTCATCGTATGGAACTTCCTATTCTGACGAATGCAGTTGCCTCATGTGAACGTCTGGTGGAGCAGTGGAAATGGAATGAATTCGGTGATCTGATCCGAAGAACCATATCGGGTGCCTCCGGGGTGATGCAGGTTGGAGGATAGAATATACGAGATCCGCCAGAGAGTGCTCGAGCAGATGGATCTGACACGGGAGATGTCGGATGAAGAAATCCGTCATATCATTTCCGATGAGACAGCGAAGGAATTTTACGGGCAGACTTTTTCAATCCGGGAAAGAGTTACCACAGAAAAACAGATTTTTGACTCGCTGCGTAAGCTCGATGTGCTGCAGGAACTTGTGGATGACCCGGATGTGACAGAGATCATGGTGAATGGTCCAAACCGGATTTTTTATGAAAAAGCCGGAAAGGTATATCAATCGGACAAACAGTTCTTATCAGAGGATAAACTGATCGATCTTCTGCAGCAGATCGTGGCAGCACATAACCGTGTTGTGAACCAGGCTTCGCCGATTGTGGATACCAGACTCGCAGATGGCTCCCGCGTACATATTGTTCTGTCACCGATTGCCCTGGATGGATCGGCAATGTCCATCCGGAGGTTCCCGAAAGAGCCGATCAGCATGGAAAAACTGATACAATTGCAATCAATAAATGTCGAGGCGGCAGAATTACTAAAGTCTCTTGTTAAAGCAAGATATAACATATTTATCTCCGGAGGGACCTCTTCCGGAAAGACAACATTTCTCAATGCATTATCGCAGTATATTCCATCCGATGAGCGTGTGATTACAATTGAAGATTCCGCAGAACTGCAGATCCAGGGTGTGGATAACCTGGTGCGATTAGAGACCAGAAATGCCAATATGGAAGGTGTCACAGCAATTTCGATCCGGGATCTGATCCGGACATCTTTGAGGATGCGTCCCGACCGGATCATCGTTGGAGAATGCAGAGGCGCGGAGACGCTGGACATGCTCCAGAGTATGAATTGTGGTCATGACGGGAGTTTTTCAACAGGACATGCCAATTCCTGCCGGGATATGCTTTCCAGACTGGAAACCATGACAATGATGGCGGGGATGGAGCTTCCGCTTCTGGCAATCCGTCAGCAGATTGCATCCGGAATTGATATTCTGGTCCATCTTGCCAGAATGCCGGACAAAAGCCGCAAGGTGACAGACATTGTGGAGATGGATGGAATCGAACAAGGGGAGATCGTTCTTCATCCTTTATTTCAATACCGGGATGGAACATTAAGCGAAGTAGGCAGGATTAAGCACACATATAAGCTGAAAACGGCAGGAATCCACATATGAGTATGAATGATTTAGGAAGCAGAAATACAACAACAAATAAAGAAGTTAAAACAGACTATAAGAATTATAGCTTTACGGTGATGGAAGAATTACAAAATATCGCAATTGCAGTTGCGGTTACAGCAGGAGTTGCGTATCTGTTTTATGAGGATATCCGGGGCATGATTTTATGCCCGGTTGTCTGGAAATTTGTCCGGAAGCTGCAGAGACAAAAGAAACAGAAAGAGCGGCAGAGATTATTGGCAAAACAGTTCCAGGATGGAATGCAGTCAGTGTGCACAGCACTCCTTGCAGGGTTTTCCATGGAGAATGCATGGAAGGAGGCAGAGCGGGAACTGGAAGTACTGTATGGAAAACAGGCATGGATCACGCAGGAGTTCCAATCTATGAATCAGGCGGTTCTGTTTCATATTCCGCTGGAGCAGACTTTACAGGATTTTGCCAGGCGTTCAGGCGTAGAAGATATTCTGAGTTTTTCGGAGGTATTTCTGTTCGCAAAACGCCAGGGTGCCAATTTTGTGCAGATCATTGAAAATACGACATATCATATGAAGGATAAACAGGAGACGGAAGAAGAGATTCAGATTCTTGCGGCATCCAAAAAGCTGGAACAGAAGATCATGAATGTGATACCGGTTCTGATACTTGCCTATCTGAAACTGACATCTGGTGATTATCTCAGTACACTGTATGGAAACTGGTTTGGGATTTTGTTTATGACCGGTTGTCTGGCAGCTTATGGTGCAGCGCTGGTCTTATCAGACCGGATACTGGATATACGGGTCTGAAGGTCTGGATGACCTGAAGGACCGGAAGAGGTGACCGTATGAAGAAAAAAGGAATTTGGTTTGCCCTGCTTGTAGGAACTGCAGTTATTGTGGCTGAAATGGCATTATCCCATGCAAAAGTATTGAAACAGCTGGAGCGGGAGCAGACAGGAAGCGCTGGATATGAGGAAGAACTGTTGTTAAGCGCAGGGCAGCTGCTTGAAGATTATCCGTATTCCATAAATGTACAGCCACAGAAGCTGACAGAGAAAAAAGCGAAAGAATTTCTGAAACAGGCGGAGGCAGAGATCGATGCAACTTTCTATATGGAAGGAGAAACCGCGGATTATGTGACTTTGGATGTTCAGCCTCAAAAGAGTTATCAGAATGGAATGGTGGAAGCAGAGTGGTATTTTGATAATTATGAAGTGATCAATGAAGAAGGCGTTCTGAATGAAGATCAATTAAATGAAGATGCATTGAATAAGAAAGAAGGAGTTCTGCTTTGCGCGACCGTCATGCTTTCCTGTGAGGAATATGAGGAGGAGTATCAGTTTTATTTCCGGGCATATCCAAGACCATTAAACGAAAAAGAGGCATTCTTAAAGCAGATTGCCCTACAAATCAGAGGAGAACAGGAAAACAAGGGGAAAACATATCTGGAATTGCCACAGGAGTGCGAAGGGGTAGCACTGACATGGAAGAGACCAAAGCAATATATTGGGATAAAAATAGTCATTTTTGTCATTCTGGGTGGCGGACTGCTGATGGTGCATAAAAGAGAGAAGAAAAAAGAGGAAGCGAAGCAGCGAAAGGAACTGTTAGAACTCGACTATCCGGAAATTGTGGGAAAACTGACGGTTCTTCTTGGGGCTGGAATGTCTGTAAAACAGGCCTGGAATAAAATTTCCGCGCAATATTGCGATAAAATGCAGGAAAAACAGAAAAATTTGCATCCAGGATATGAAGAAATGGTGAAAACCAACCGGGAAATCTGTGATGGACAGAGCGAGAAGGCTGCATATCAGAAATTTGCGGAGAGAACTGGAATTCCAATGTACCGGAGATTCGTGAGATTGCTGCAGCAAAATCTGAGCAAGGGATCCGCAGGACTTTATTCGCTTTTGGAACAGGAAACAGAAAATGCATACATTCAGCGCAGAAATTTTGCAAAAAAACGTGGGGAAGAGGCCGGAACCAAGATGCTTTTCCCGATGATTCTGATGCTGGCAATCGTTATGGCGATTGTTCTTGTCCCGGCAGTTGTTAGTTTTCAAATATAAGGAGGAAGAATTATGTTAGGATTTAACAAATTTTTATTAGAAGAAGACGCCGTTGGCGTTGTGGAACTGATTTTGATTCTGGTCGTGCTGATCTCACTTGTCATGATCTTTAAAAAGCAGCTGACCAATCTTGTGAACAGCATTTTTAAAACGATCACAAGTGAGGCCGGAAAAGTGTGAGAAAAGAAAAAGGAAGTCTGACTGTTTTTGCAGCACTCAGTATGCTGCTTGTTGCTGCCGTGATTTTTACGCTTCTGGAAGGAGCAAGAAACATTGAGATCCAAAGAATCTCCTGGCTGGAAGCGGAATCGGCAGCGGAATCACTGTTTGCATCCTATGACCGGACACTCTGGCAAAGATATCATCTGCTGGGAGTGAATGGTATGGATACAGAAGGCGAATTCTCAGAAGCAAGATTAGAGGATGCAGTTGAAGATTATGCCGAAAGAGTGATGAATCCGGATCTATTTGAGGGAGAAGGAAGTGCAATGCTCTGCCTTTCTCCAACGGAAATCGAGCTTTTGCGCTATGGCCTGCTTACCGATCAGAAGGGAGAGGCATTTGAAGCAGCGACGTCTGCTTATATGAAAGAAAAGGTGCTTCTGGATGTCGTAGAAGAGACCTATCATCGCTGTCGGGCTTCGGAAGCAATGGAAGAGTCTTATCGGGAGTCGGAAGAGTCAATTGAGAATGCACAGGATGAACTGAAGAAAGCGAAAGAGGCAGCTGCATTGGAAGATGGAGAGTCCGATTCCGGGGCACATTCTGAAACGGATTCTGATTCCCACCCGGAGGTGAGTCCGGATAATCCTATGGACCAGACGGACAAGCTAAAGAAAACAGGAATTCTTGCGCTTGTACTCCGACCCGATGCGACAGTATCTGGAAATGCGATTGCGGATTCTAAGGTGCTTCTTTCGAACCGAGAGTGCCTTGTTGGAAACAGTCCTGAGGAATATAAAAATACACTATATGACCGGGTACTGATGGATAAATATCTGTCAGAAACATTCCAAAGTTACCGGAATCCACATGCAGATGGATTGCTTCAATATGAAGTCGAATATATTCTGTGCGGTAAGGATAATGATGCAGATAATCTTAAAACGACATTAAACAAACTGATTGCTGCCAGAGAAACAGCTAACTTTGCATATCTGCTTTCAGACCCGGATAAGGTGAGTAAAGCAACCGAACTGGCAACTGCGCTTGCTGGAGCGACCGCCAATCCACTCATTATTGCAACTGTGGAAGCGGGAATTCTTGGGTCATGGGCATATGCAGAAAGTATTCTGGATGTAAGGGCATTGCTGGAGGGGCGTAAGATTGCCCTTTTGAAAAATGCAGAACAGTGGAGCACAGATCTGGATGCAATTGGAAATATTGGGAGTGAATTTCTGGTAGCAAAGGAGTGTTCCAATGGACTTAGCTATGCGCAGTATCTGGAGCTGCTTCTTGCCACACAGTCCACAGAAAAAATTGCATTCCGGAGTATGGATCTGATAGAAGTCGATCTGCAAAACAGACCCGGGTGTGAAATGCTCCGACTGGATCATATGGTGATATCAGCGGAATTTGAGATTGGCGGAGAATGGGACAGCATTTTCTTAAGCCCGGTCTCTTTGGGAACAGTACATGACCAGGTATTTCAGGTGCAATGCAACAGTAAATATTCATATTATAAATGATCGGGTGTATCAGGGTGTCTCTTTGTATTTTTAATATCCTACGAACAGAAATCTCTCCCAGACCATGTGCGGAAATACAAATCATCTATATAAAATCAGACAATATCAATGAGACACCCTGATGCACCTGATCCTTATAAAAGGAGACACTTGTGTGGAGCGTCAGATAAAAATTAAATTACAAAAGGCTTCCTTCACGTTAGAGGCGGCTGTTGTGATACCGCTTGTTACCGGATTTTTTGTTGTGCTTCTTATGTTTTTCAGGATCCTTCAGATTCAGACACAGGTGCAGGAGGCACTTGTGATGGCTGGAAGAAAGACGGCTGTCATGGCAACAGATTGTGGTGGAACATGGGAGTTTGTAAATGCACAGCTGCAGTTTCGAAAGTGTATGGAGGATACGGACCTTATTTCACAATATGTGCAGGGAGGAAGCAGTGGAATCGTGCTGGAATCGATTGGAACAGAAGATGAGTTTATCACATTAAGAGCCAGTTACCGGGTGCAGATGCCGGTGAGTTTCTTCTATATAAAAGGGATTTTGATCAGACAGGCCGGAAGTATTCGGAAATGGACGGGGAGTGCGACAGGGAGCGGACTTTCAGACGGTGACTGGGTATATATTACCCCGGATGGAGAGGCTTATCATAATACAAAAAGCTGCAGATATCTCGATTTATCGATCAAATCTTTTAAAATGGCAGAAATAAAGGATTTGCGCAATAAAGATGGAGAGAAATACCGAATATGTGACGGGTGCGTGGCAGAAATTTCTGATGATTTCTGGTGTTATGTTACGGATTATGGGGAATGTTATCATGCAGATCTAAGATGTAGTGGATTGAAACGAACCGTTTACCGGATACGAAAATCCGATACCGGCGGAAGAAAAGGCTGCACTAAATGTGTAAAGTAGAGAAGACAGACGGAGAAAGACGGGAATGGATATGGAACAATTACGTTGGGGGATAGCAATTGCTGTTACCGGGATAAACAGTATAAAGGATATTCGATGCCGGAGAATCTATACATGGTTAACGATCGGAGCAGCTTTGGCAGGGCTTTTTTGTGTATGTGTGGAATGGACAGGGGCGTCAACAGAGCTGCTGACGGGAGTTCTGATCGGATTCGCAGTGCTATTTCTGGCATGGGTTACACGGGAAGCAATCGGTTATGGGGATGGCATGGTACTTCTTACGCTTGGAATCCTGCTTGGTGGAAGCAATTGCTTTGCTGTAGCAATGGCAGCGATCATAGCTTCTGGAATCTGGGCGCTTGGGCTGATCGTGTTTTTCCACAAGAACAGAAAATATGAAATTCCGTTTATTCCTTTTCTTTTTGGTGGGCTGATCTGGGTGAGGTGTATTACATGGCTTTGAAAGGAAATTATACGGTGGAGGCAGCTGTGATCGTACCACTCTATCTGTTCGTGCTTGTACTTGCAATTCGTATATCCATATATCTTTATTGTGAAATAAGGGAGGATGCAAAGGCTGCAGAGAGAGAGGAGATATGGCTTGTGGACGAATTCTATAAGTATCAGATCTGGAAAGGAGTAATCGATGATTAATCGGGAGGTAATTTATGACCGGAATCTGACTGGAAGTTATATGAAAATACCGGTCAGCATCGGGCATGAGTTTGATGAGAGGATGATGTTAAGGCGAAAGCTGCCAGGGCTTTTGCCGGTTGAACGGTGTTATATCGACGGGGTAGGACAGTATTGGTATAACATTTCCGGAAAGCAGTCGTTAGATACATATTGCAGAATACAAAAAATTGGCATTGATTTTGTGGAACGGATGATCATCAGTATCTGTAGTGAGATTGAGATATTAGAATGTAATCTTTTAGATCAGAATTGTCTTTTGCTTGATCCGGAGCAGGTGTTTGTGACCAATCAGAATCAGGAGATCATTTTTGCAATCTATCCGGGACATCATGAGCAGCTTTCTAGAGAATTCCAACAGCTTATGGAGTATCTTCTGACAAAGATCGACCATATGGATCAGGAAGCAGTCCGCATCGGATATGCAATCTATGAGAAAACATTGGACGAAGCATATAGCATTATGGATATCCGGGATGAGATCATCGCAAGAAGAAGTGAAAGAACTTCAGCAGTTGAAGATACAACACAGGAACAATGGAAGTCTCGGGAGCCCGTTCGTTCTTTTGATAATGATGTGTTAGCTGAAAAAGATGTATCCTTTGAAAATGATATGTCAGGCAGAAAGCGGTATGAGGGATTGAAAACAGATAACATCTGGAAGCAGGAAGAGGATGAGAGTCAGAATCATGTTTTAGATCAGTTATTTGGTGAGATCCGAAGAATTTATCAGGAATGGAAGCAGAATCTGGCGGAATTGCTTGGAAAAGATAAGAAACCACAAGATTCAGAAAGAAAAGAAGTAAAAAGAGCTCCAAAACAGCAGGATTCCTGGATTGCTTACCCCGATGATCCTATTCCGGAGGAAAAGATCCAGGTTCATCCAACAGTCTGTCTGGGAGAATATGCTGTTCATCCTGAAGGAATTTTAATGTATGAGGGAACGGAGCAGCTGCAGAATTTAAGAATTTCCAGCCAGGCGGTGCGGATTGGAAAAGCAGAAGATGCAGAACTTCACATTGAAAAGGACACGATCAGCAGATATCATGCCAGAATCGATGCAAAGAATAAAGAATACTATATCGAGGATCTCAATTCCACAAACGGAACCTATATTAACGATGAGCTGCTTCCCTACAAAGAAGTGCGACAGCTAAAAAGCAATGACATCATCCGGTTTGCAGATGTAAAATACAGGTTTCTCTAGAAGAAACACCGGTCATATATTATAATACCCTTATCGACGCAGGGGGTGACTGGCATGATGCAACAGATACAGGAGATCCTAAAAGAACAGGGATATCACAGGCTGCAGGGACAATATGGACCGACAGAGATCTTTTATCAATATGTGCAGGGAATATGCAGAACAATTCTCGTTCTTGATGGAACGACTGTCAGACCGATCACAGTATCGGAATTGCAAAGGCTGAAAGAGCAGATCCGGTTCATGATGAAAAAGACTGCAGCGGCTTCTCAGGGGGGATTGGTCTTAGAAGACCAGGTTTCGGTGGATATTCTGACCATATTGATCGGATATGACGAGCAGGATGTTCGTATTTTGTGTGCAAATGTGGAAAACGTCTGGGTATATAATAAGACCAGTGGAAAAGTCATGATATATGAGGATCAGCCGGCAGATTTTTATGGATTGATAACGGCTTTGGAGAAAAATAAGAAAAAGCTGCCTTTTTTGTCCTATATAGTCACTGTGATATTAATCGCGATCAATGTATTGGTATTTATTCATCTTGCGGTGAACGGCAATCCGGAAAAGGCATCCTATATGCTTTCAAAAGGTGCAATGTATCCGGTTCGGATATTTCAGAACGGAGAATATTGGAGGTTCATTACAGCGGCATTTTTACATTTTGGAATGCGGCATCTGGTCAATAATATGTTTATGCTGGGGTATATGGGATCCTGGCTGGAAAAGGCAATAGGACATGTCCGTTTTCTGATCCTGTATCTGATGTCAGGAATCGGAGGAAATCTGTTATCTTATCTCATTATGTGTAAAACCGGAGATTATGCGGTGGCGGCTGGTGCTTCCGGAGCAATCTTTGGAGTGGTAGGAGGCACGCTATGGGTTGTCATCTGTCATCGTGGGAGATATGAGTCTCTTACGACACCTGGAGTTATATTTATGATCGCTTTCAGCCTGTATTATGGAGTTGTCACAGCGGGCACGGATAACTGGGGGCATATAGGTGGACTGTTTACAGGAATTCTTATGGGAATGCTGTTGTACAGAAGAAAACGATCCGACAGTAATAGTTGATTTTCTGCCTGAAAATCAATATACTGAAAAGAGATCATGTGATGGGAGATACAGCAGATGAAAATCAATATTTACTATGGTGGAAGAGGTCTGTTAGACGATCCTACCTTATATGTATTAAATAAAATGGAAGAGGTTTTAAATGAACTTCGGGTAACGGTACAGCGCTACAATATTTATGAGCACAAGAATGAGATCGCGACACTTCCGCAGACCATTGGAGACGCAGATGGAATTATCCTTGCGACGACCATCGAATGGCTTGGAATTGGCGGATTTATGCAGCAGTTTCTGGATGCATGCTGGCTTTATGGCGATAAAGACAAGATCAGCAATACCTATATGCAGCCAATCGTAATGTCAACGACATATGGAGAGCGTGAGGGCGAGCTTACACTTGCCAATGCATGGGAGATTCTCGGTGGACGTCCGTGTGCTGGATTATGCGGTTACGTAGATGATCTTGTTGCTTTTCAGATGAACACGGATTATACGCTCATTATTGAGAAAAAGGCAGAGAATCTGTATCGAACAATATCGCAGAAGGTGAAGAGTCTGCCAAACAGCAATCAGGCAGTAAAACAGAAGGTACTGCGCACACAGCAGCTGAACCTTACACCGCAGGAGAGTGAGCAGCTTTCAAAGTATGTGTCCGATGATACGTATGTGAAGAAACAGAAGGAAGACATTGAAGAGCTTGCTTCCATGTTCAAGGATATGCTTGGAATGGCCAAAAATGAGAATGATAATCCTTATATTGCAGAGTTAAAAGCTCATTTTGTTCCAAGAGCAGATTTCGCAGCAAGTTATCTGTTTACATTTGATGGATTTAAAAAGCCGTTATTTGTATCGGTGAATAATGAGGAACTGTCGATCTATTACGGAGAGGAGACCGCAGATATTCTGGTTCGTATGACACCGGAAGTAATGCAGTCGATCCTGGATGGAAGAATGACCTTCCAGAGAGCATTTATGACAGGAGAAATGACGGCAAAAGGCGATTTTAAGACACTTCGCATGTTAGATCAGCTGTTCCCGATCGCAGGTTAAGGGGACGTCGGAAGTTCAAACGGTAAAGAAATGGTAAAAGTTGTGCCTTTTTGCGGCATGGACTGACAGGTAAGACTTCCGCCGTGTGCTTCGACAATGCTTTTGGTAATAACAAGACCGAGACCGTTTCCTTTATCTTTGGAAGTGAAAAATGGGGTATAGAGCTGAGCCAGAGTCTGTGGATCCATGCCACAGCCGGAATCTTTGATATCCAGACAAAGCGAATCAGAGGTCTCATAAGCATAGATATTGATTGTTCCTGAAGTGCCGACAGCTTCGTAGGAATTTTTGAGAAGATTGACGATGGCTTCCCTTAAGCGCATCTGATCAATGGGAACAGGTTTCAGATTGTCCTGTGCATGGAATGTGCAGAGAATGTCAGTATCTTCGAAGCAGACCTTTGTGGAATTCATGATCTGCTCCATAAATTCGGTAATATCGGTTGGAGTTTTGTTCAGATCACTGCCAAGCCTGGCAGTAGATAATTCGATGATGATGTTCCGCAGAGCGTGGACGTCAGAAATCGTATCGTTCCAGTAAGCAAAACCAGACACCTCCGGATGCTGTTTTTCGATCAGCTGAAGTGAACTGTTTATAATTGTGATCATGTTTTTGATTTCATGAAATATATGTTGATAATCCTCGTTGCGTAGCATAACCATCCCTCCCATAGGGTAGAGTTTAGCATTTTCAATATACGAATGCAACGATTTACATTCTACACAATTCGACAAATCAAGGTAAAGGAGATAGAGAAATATGAAAGACAATAACTGTATTTTCTGCAAACTGGCAAACGGAGAAATTCCTACCAACGCCATTTATGAGGATGAGGATTTTAAGGTGATCCTGGATGCAAGTCCTGCATCAAAGGGTCATGCACTGATCCTTCCGAAAGAGCATTATGCCAATATTTATGAGATTGATGATGAAGTCCTGGCAAAGGCATCCAAACTTGCCAAAAAGATCATAACTCATGAGAAAGATGTACTGAAATGTGATGGATATAATGTGGTCCAGAATAACGGAGAAGTTGCAGGACAGACCGTGTTCCACTATCATATGCATCTGATCCCGCGTTATGCATCCGATGATAACACCAATGTGATCGAATGGAAGCATAAAGAATTCACAGATGATGAGATGGCACAGATCTGCAAAGAGATGAAACTGTAAGATCTGCAAAACAGTAAGAACCACAAACGATAAGAACTACAAAATATAAGAATTACAAACGATAAGAACCAGAAAACTCCCGGAATAACTGCTTAACTCTATAAGAATCAAACCGTTATTTCCGGGAGTTTGTTATTCTGCAAACAATATTATTTTGAAACATCTTCAATCAGTTTCATAATAGTTCCAATGGAATCCATCTGTCCACTCTGGGACATCGCCTGGATGTACTGCTCACGGGAGTCATATACTTTCCGGATTGTATCTAAAAGAAGCTGGTCAGTCAGGGATTCCTCTTCTAAGACACAGGAGAAGCCCTGTTTCTCAAAGGATCTGGCATTTAAGATCTGATCGCCACGGCTTGCAGCAGCAGACAGCGGAATCAGAATGTTTGGTTTATGCAGAGCCAGGAGCTCACAGATGGAGTTGGCGCCGGCACGCGAGATCACAAGGTCGGCAAGTGCGAACATATCGGTAAGTTCCGCATTGGCATATTCAAACTGGGAATAACCAAGAACGCCCTTTAACTGCTCATCCAGATTCCCTTTTCCACATAAATGAATGACATAGAAATGCTCCAGAAGCTCTGGAAGGATCTTGCGGACCGCTTCATTGATAGCTTTGGAACCAAGACTTCCGCCAATGATCAGAAGAACCGGCTTATTATGATCCGGGAAATTGCAGTAACTGATCGCCTTGGACGGATCACCGCCAAATAATTCACGTCGGATTGGTGAACCGGTAAGAACTGCTTTATCTGCAGGTAAATATTTTAATGTCTCCGGGAAGTTGCAGCATACCTTGCGGGCGCCTGGAATCGCCAGTTTATTCGCAAGACCCGGGGTGATATCGGATTCATGGATGATGGCCGGAACATTGCAGAGCTTTGCTGCAAGAACGACAGGTACAGAAACGAATCCTCCCTTGGAGAATACAACATCTGGTTTTATTTTGCGCATGAGATGTACTGCCTGACCGTATCCTTTTATGATGCGGAATGGATCGGAGAAATTCTTCCAGGCAAAATATCTGCGGAGTTTTCCGGAAGAGATTCCGTAGTATGGGATACCACGGTCCTCAATCAGTTTTTTCTCGATCCCGTTATAAGAACCGATATAAGAGATCTCATATCCGGCCTCCTTAAGAGAAGGCATCAGCGCAATGTTTGGTGTAACATGGCCGGCAGTGCCGCCACCGGTCATAATGATCTTTTTCATGTTCATGTCCTTTCTTGATTCAGGATTATGTAACTCGGGTGAGTTATGCTTTTTATATATTATACTCTAAAAATGAAAAGTCAACAAAAACACTTGTAAAAAAAACTGGATAGATTAAAATGAAATTACATTTTTGTGTATATTTTTACACGGACAGGCATGGCACGTTATGTAGAGGGCAAGGAAGGGCAGAAGGTTGGGATCACGATATTATCGGCATCTTTTTCAGTGTCAGAAGGACGTAATCATTCAAAGTGGAAGCATTTTGAACAGCGTGGACGATCAGCGGACAACGTATGTGTATCTGACGGGATTTTATCACCGGGAATCCGCGCAGACAGACCGGTTCCAGCGGGAACAGCAATTATGGGAAGATAAATTTCCGTTGGAAGATGGGGCGGTTCTTGACCTTTGTGTTTTGGGTGTATACACGTATGCCACAATCATTGCACTTCTTCATATTCTAAAGAAATATCCGACCTGCACAGTACTTTTACCTTATATCACACCGCTTCAGCGGCTGCACCTGGCGGGCAATATACCGATCGATCATCCACATCGGCGGGAACTGATCTATTTTCTTGATTATCCATATGAAAGTCTCCGGAAAACAGGAGCAGAAAATATATATTTTTTATGTGGAAACGGGGATCCAATCCGCGGTAATCTCGATTACCTGGAGGAAGGCTATCATTTTACAATGGAAAATGATGAACTTACGAAATTGATCTGTGGAATGGAAGGACAGACGATTCCAGTGTTGAAATCGGGATATATACGGGAAAATGACTGGCTTTTTTACTTCGGGACATTTGGTACGAATGTGCTTCGTATTAAGGCATTTGCGAGACAGTATGCGGAGCAGAACAAAGACCGGCCCGGCTCTGATTACCAGAAACTTCAGGAAATGTTAAAGCTGTTTGAACGGCAATTCGGCAGCAGCCCGTATCCTTCCATTCTTCTGTATCATGGTCCGGTCTGGGATTCGCCACGCGAATACACATCCCTTATGACAGGGAGGAATTTCCCGGCGGATCGGGGATGTCTGGCAGGAATATCTCCGAATGGGGTCGACTGCGCAATAAAATGCCAGCACGACAACGATTATGAGTGCATGCAGTATCACCGGGATAAAAAACGCAATCAGTCCCGTATGGGCATCTGGCATCTTGGCAATATCAGCTTGAAGGAATATCTTCCACAGATTTTACTGTATTTTGAGGATATTATCGACAAAACAAGGGGGCTGACAGTCCCGGAATGTGGCAGCCGGGAGTTGTGGAATCCGCAGATTTTGAAACAATTTCTTGGAGAGGAAACGATTTACTGGATCACATCGGCAGAAAACTGTCAAGATCCCGGGCAGCTGATCGAGATCCTTACCAAACAGGGCTATAACAGGCTGATCAACATTAATGATGCATTCAGCTATTGTTTTTCCGGTTATCTGATATCCAATGACAGATTATAGCGAAACTTGCGATGAAAAGACGGGCGCGGGCTCTTTTTTGAAATGCAGATATCGTATACAATAGAGTCAGCCGGAGGACAGATCTCTGTCACAGAAGGTGATCAATTGAAAAAGGAGTGAAATATATGGATCAGTTCATTGTATGGATGCATGAATATGCGATGCCGGTCATGGCTGGAGGACAGGCACTGCTGTTTATCGGAATGCTTGTACTGATACATAAGATAAACGGAATGAGAAGAAAAGCAGATCGGATCATTTCCGGAGTAGAAAAATACCTTACGATCGTCATGGAAGAGGAATCCAGTCAGAGCGTCCAGGCATCAGAAAAGACACTTTCAGGAAGCACAAAAGAGCCAATGGATGAAGAAGCGCAAAACCGCCTGATATCAACGGTTTTACAGGAAATCTTCCCCTGAATAACTGGATAAAAATGGGTGAAATTTGACAAATAGCGGTCTTTCTGCTATACTATCCATCGTAACAAATTCGTAACATTTGCAATATAATGTTTAAAAACGAAACATTAGTGTAATACTTTTGCTTAAGGATTACACCATATGGAGGTTATGTATGAAGCTTAACAAAAAGGTGATTGAGAGCATTGTTGTCCTTTGTTCACTTTGCGTTATGACAATCACAGCGGTAACTGACGGAGGAATCGTTGAGGCGCAGACAACTGCGGCAGACGAAAGCACCAAAGTAGGAAACACTGGTTTTGAGCTGAAAGGCATAGCTGGCGTAACTGCAGTTTTAACAAACTATCAGTTAATGACAGCAGAGAGATTAGATGACATCGTTGATATCCAGAAGACGGATGTCGATGTGGTGACTGCGGCGAATGACGCAGAAACCGAAGCTGCAGCGGATCCGGATGTACAGACAGAAGGAACGGCAGAGCCACAACTGACTCCGGAGGAGCAGGAATGGCAGAATTATCTGATGGCGAATATCGAGGACAGCAGCCTGAATGTCCGCGAGGATGCAAATTCAGATGCACAGATCGTTGGTAAACTTTACAAGGGAGACCGAGCTACGATCGTAGAAGCGGGACCTGAGTGGACCAAGATCACATCAGGCAATCTTACCGGATATGTAAACAATGCTTACTGTGTAATGGGAACAGATGCTTTGAATTATGCAAAAGCACATTGTGAGACAGTTGCAAGAGCATTGACTGGAGGACTTAGAGTACGAAAGGATCAGAACACAGAAGCAGAGGTCGTTACGACACTGGCGGAAGGAGATCTGATCTCCGTAGATACTTCAGCAGAAGTACAGGATGGATGGGTAGCAGTTAAATATGGTTCCCTGACCTGTTATGTAAGTGCTGAATATGTTGAGACATCAATGAACGTAGGAACAGGAGTCACACTGGAGGAAGAAGAGGCTGCGAGAAAAGAAGCAGCAGAGAAGGCAGCCGCTGAAGCAGCTAAGAAAGAAGCGGAAGCAGCGCAGAAGAGCATCAGTTCTGCAAGTGCCACAGAGACACAGCAGGGATCTGCAGTTGCAGCATCGGTCGATGACGCAACACTCCTTGCAGCGATCATCCAGTGCGAAGCTGGCGGAGAATCTTATGAATGCCAGTTAGCAGTAGGAGCAGTTGTTGTAAACCGTGTGAAGAGTGGTTCATTCCCATATAGCGTATACGAAGTCGTTTATCAGAGAGGCCAGTTCACACCGGCATCTTCCGGTAGACTGGCAAGTGTACTTGCAAGCGGACCAAGTTCCACAGCAACGCAGGCTGCAAACGCAGCATTGTCCGGACAGGACAATACCGGAGGTGCACATTACTTTAAAACCACCTCATCCGGTCACGCAGGACTTGCGATTGGATCTATGGTATTCTATTAATTTTATATAACCAGTGATGAGCCGGAACCATGACATGAGGTCAGGGGCCGGCTCTTTTTCTATTGTATTCCAATTTCAAATGCGGTAAAATAACATCATTGTAGAAACAGGAGGAAAGAGCTATGACATTAAAAGGACGGAACTTTTTGAAACTTATGGATTACACTCCAGAGGAGATCATTTATCTGATTGATCTTGCCGCAGAGTTGAAGCAGAAAAAGCATCAGGGCGTGATGCATGACAGCCTGATCGGCAAAAACATCGCACTGATTTTTGAGAAAACAAGTACCCGTACCAGATGCTCTTTCGAAGTGGCTGCACATGACCTCGGTATGCATGTAACCTATCTGGATCCAAGCGGTTCACAGATCGGCAAAAAGGAAAGCATTGCGGACACTGCAAGGGTGCTTGGCCGCATGTTTGATGGAATCGAATACCGTGGTTATGGACAGGACATTGTAGAAGAACTTGCCAAATATGCAGGAGTTCCAGTATGGAACGGACTGACCAATGAATTCCATCCGACACAGATGTTAGCAGATATGCTGACCGTTCGCGAGAAATTCGGACATCTGAAAGGAATCAAGTTTGTATACATGGGTGATGCGCGTTACAACATGGGCAATTCTCTCATGGTAACCTGTGCAAAGCTTGGCATGGATTTTGTGGCATGCACCAATAAGAAATACTTCCCGGCAGAAGACCTCGTTGCATACTGCAAAAAGACGGCAGCAGAGACCGGAGCATCCATCACACTGACTGAAAACGTAGCGGAAGCAACAAAAGATGCAGATGTCATCTACACAGATGTGTGGGTATCCATGGGCGAACCAGAGGAAGTATGGGCAGAGCGAATCAAAGATCTTTTGCCATATCAGGTCAATGCAAAAGCATTTGAAAATGCCAAAGATACCGCAATTTTCATGCATTGTCTTCCAGCCTTCCACGATTTAAAGACCGGAGTTGGACGTCAGATTCATGAGAAATTCGGCCTGAGTGAGATGGAAGTAACCGATGAGGTATTTGAAGGACCTCGTTCTGTTGTATTTGACGAGGCAGAGAACCGTATGCATACGATCAAAGCCGTAATGAAAGCTACACTTTCTGACGAATAAGGAGAATTATGAAATCAGAGATTCTTGAGGCCCTGAGGGAGACCGATGGATATGTTTCCGGCCAGGACCTGTGCAATAAATTCGGAGTATCCAGAACCGCAGTCTGGAAAGCAATTAAACAGCTAAAAGAAGCCGGATATGAGATCGAGGCAGTACCGAATAAAGGGTATCACATCGTATCTGCGCCGGATCTTATGAATAAAGTAGAACTGGAAAGCATCCGCAATACAACGTGGGCAGGACAGGAGATCTATTATTATGATGTGACCGATTCCACGAACATAAGAGCCAAAGAGCTCGCAGAGGAAGGACATCCAAGCGGCACACTTGTCGTTGCGGACCATCAGGAATCAGGACGCGGACGAAGAGGCAGAAGCTGGGATTCACCGTCTGGAACGGGAATTTTTATGACACTTCTGTTGAAACCGGAGATGAACCCGAATCATGCATCCATGCTTACACTTGTCGCAGCAATGGCTGTTGCAAGAGCAATCTCCAAATGTGCCGACACAGAAGCGCTTATTAAATGGCCGAATGACATTGTCATCGGAGGTAAGAAAATCTGTGGAATACTGACAGAAATGAGTGCGCAGTTCGATTTTATCAACCATATCGTGATCGGAATCGGAATCAACGTACATAATGAGCATTTTCCGGAGGAGATTGCTGAGACCGCAAGCTCCATACTTTTACAGACCGGAAAACGAATCCGCAGAGCGGAACTGATCGAGCAGATACTGGAGCAGTTTGAACATTATTATGCAATTTTCATGGAGACCGAGGATCTGAGCGGACTGGTAAAGGAATATAACTCCATACTTGTCAACATGAACAAAAGCGTAAGAGTCTTAGACCCGAAGGAGCCCTTCGAGGGAAAAGCAATGGGAATCACAAAGAAAGGCGAACTGATCGTGGATACCTGGGAATCCCGCAAAATGGTATCCAGCGGAGAAGTATCGGTAAGAGGATTATATGGCTATGTCTAATGAGGAAATCGTGCTCTGTGGAGCCAGTGCATACAATAAAAAATATTATCTCAATGAGAATTTTACCGGTTTACCGGATACGATCAAGGATGAACTCCGCATTATGTGCGTACTTTTTACCGAAGATGTCGGAGGAATCCTGCAGCTGGTATTCAATGAGGACGGGGAACTGGAATTCCGTACCTCCTGCGATGAAAATGACCTTCTGTACGATGAGATCGGAAGCGTTTTAAAGATCAAGCAGTATCAGAACACAAAACGTGAACTTCTGGAATCCGTGGAAACATATTACCGGATCATGTTTCTTGGAGAAGGTTTTGACGAGGAGGAGTAAATTATGGTATTAACGATAGATGTAGGAAATACAAATATAACAGTAGGTGTATTTGACCAGGAAAAAGACCAGATGGCGGCAAGCTTCCGCATTACTACGAAAATGCCGAGAACATCGGATGAATATGCAATGATTCTTACAACATTGATCCAGAACAACAACATTGAACCGGGTTCGATCAATGATGCAATCATCTGCTCAGTCGTACCAAATATCATGCATTCTTTAGAAGGTGCAATGATCAAATATTTTGACATCAAACCAATCATCGTAGAATCCGGAATCAAGACCGGAATCCGTATCGTAACACAGAATCCACAGCAGATCGGTGCAGACCGAATCGTGGACGCAGTTGCTGCATATGAGATCTACGGCGGACCAGTCATCGTCATTGACTACGGTACAGCAACAACCTACGATCTCGTAGATGCAAACGGCTCATTTTTATACGGAGTTACAGCACCTGGAATCCGCATTTCCGCAAAAGCACTGTGGCAGGACGCAGCAAAACTTCCGGAGATCGAGATCAAAAAACCACAGAGCATCCTTGCAAAAGAGACGATCAGCAGTATGCAGGCAGGACTGATGTATGGACAGATCGGTCAGACCGAGTATATCATCCGCAAAATGCAGGAAGAAGCACAGCTTGGCAAGATCAAAGTCGTAGCAACCGGTGGACTTGGCCGTATCATCGCAAATGAGACAGAAAGCATCGATATCTACGATTCCAACCTGACACTGCAGGGTATTTACCGCGTGTATAAGAAACAGAACCGCAAGACAAAATAAACAACAACGGAATGCAGCCAAAACAAAATGAAACAAAATAAGATCACGCCGCTTCAGATCGGCAACGTAACCTTAGAAAATAACTTAATATTGGCTCCTATGGCAGGTGTGACGGACCTGCCATTTCGCTTACTATGCAAGGAAAAAGGCGCAGGACTTCTCTGTATGGAGATGGTATCTGCCAAAGCAATCCTGTATAAAAACAAGAATACACAGGCGCTTTTAGAGATCGATCCTCGGGAAAATCCCGTATCTTTGCAGCTGTTTGGTTCAGACCCGGATATCATCTCACAGATTGCCCATGAGATCGAGGAACGCCCGTTTGATATCTTAGACATCAACATGGGCTGCCCGGTGCCAAAGATCGTCAACAACGGAGAGGGCTCCGCGCTTATGAAAAATCCCGTTCTTGCGGGAAAAATCATAGAAAAAACCGTCAAAGCGATCCAGAAACCGGTCACAGTCAAGATCCGCAAAGGATTTGACGATGAGCATGTCAATGCAGTAGAGATGGCAAGGGTCGCACAGGAATCCGGTGCAGCAGCAGTTGCGGTACACGGAAGGACCAGAGAGCAGTATTATTCCGGAAAAGCAGACTGGGACATCATCCGTCAGGTAAAAGAAGCAGTATCCATACCGGTGATCGGAAATGGCGACCTGCTTACCGCAGAGGATGTCATCGCGATGAAAGAGCAGACCGGCTGCGACGGCTTTATGATCGGCCGTGGCGCACAGGGCAATCCATGGATTTTTGAACAGATCCTTCATTATTTCAGGACAGGCGAAAAACTCCCGAAACCATCGGCGGAGGAAGTGACAGACATGATTCTGCGCCATGCAAAAATGATGCTCGAATTCAAAGGAGAATACACTGGAATTCGCGAAATCCGCAAACATGCGGCATGGTATACGGCAGGATATCCAAATTCAGCAAAACTTCGTGTAGCGATCAATGCAGTAGAGAGCTATGAAGAACTGGAAAGATTGTTAAAAAAATAACAGATAGTATGTCTGGAAAGCACCGCAAGCCTTGACAGTTCCGGGGCTTTCAGATATAATACATTGGTTAAATTAGGCGAATTACCCCATTCTGGAGTATCGAATGCGGGAATTAATAAAAAAGAAGGGTAAAAGAATGGACAAAAAAAACATTTTGACCTACGAAGGTCTTAGAAAACTTGAAGATGAGTTGGAAGACTTAAAAGTTGTAAAACGTAAAGAGATCTCTCAGAAGATCAAAGAAGCCCGTGAGCAGGGAGACTTATCCGAGAACGCAGAGTATGATGCAGCAAAAGATGAGCAGCGCGATATCGAAGCCCGTATCGAGCAGATCGAGAAAATCTTAAAAAATGCAGAAGTCGTTGTAGAGGAAGAAGTGAACCTCGATGCGATCAGCATTGGATGTAAAGTACGTATCTTAGACTGCGAATTTGACGAAGAGTTAGAGTACAAAATCGTAGGATCTACAGAGGCAAACAGCTTAAAAGGCAAGATTTCAAATGAGTCTCCAGTAGGAAAAGCATTACTTGGCAAGAAAGTAGGAGACGTAGTAACAGTTGAGACACAGGCTGGAGAATTAGAGTACAAAGTACTTGAGATCCAGCGTTCAAATGTAGAATAATACGGCCGGCGCAAAACAGCGTCCCGCTGTAAGAACGGAGGAAACAATGGCAGAGCAGAAAAATGGACAGAACAATGCACAGCAGGATGTAAACCAGCTGTTAAAGGTTCGTCGTGAAAAATTACAGGAATTACAGGAGAATGGAAAAGACCCATTCCAGATCACAAAATATGATGTGACCGCGCACAGCGCTGATATCAAAGATAACTTTGAGGAAATGGACGGAAAAGAAGTATCAGTTGCAGGTCGTATGATGTTCAAACGTGTCATGGGTAAAGCATCCTTCTGCAATATCCAGGATTTAAAGGGCAGCATTCAGGCCTATGTTGCAAGAGACAACATCGGAGAGGATTCCTACAAGGATTTCAAAAAATACGATGTTGGTGATATCTTAGGAATCAAAGGAACCGTTTTCAAGACCAAAACAGGTGAGATTTCCATCCATGCAACAGAGGTAACTCTTTTATCCAAGAGCTTACAGATTCTTCCGGAAAAATATCATGGTCTTACAGATACAGACACCAGATATCGTCAGAGATATGTGGATCTGATCATGAACTCTGATGTAAAGGATACTTTCGTAAAACGTTCCCAGATCATCAGTGCAATCCGCCGTTACCTTGACGGACAGAACTTCATGGAAGTTGAGACACCAATGCTTGTTGCCAATGCAGGTGGTGCAGCAGCAAGACCATTTGAGACACACTTTAACGCACTTGACGAGGACGTAAAATTACGTATTTCCCTTGAGCTTTACTTAAAGAGACTGATCGTCGGCGGATTAGAGCGTGTATATGAGATCGGACGTGTATTCCGTAATGAAGGAACCGACACAAGACATAACCCGGAATTCACACTGATGGAGTTATATCAGGCATATACCGATTACTATGGAATGATGGATCTTACAGAGAACATGTTCCGTTATGTTGCCCAGGAAGTATGTGGAACAACACTGATCCCATACGCAGAAGAAATGATCGACCTCGGCAAACCATTCGAGCGAATCACCATGCTTGACGCAGTTAAAAAATATGCAGGTGTTGATTTCAATGAGATCCACTCTACAGAAGAAGCGAAAAAAGTCGCTGACGAACACCATGTAGAGTACGAAGAGAGACATGAAAAAGGCGATATCTTAAACCTGTTCTTCGAGGAATTCGTAGAAGAGAAACTGATCCAGCCTACTTTCGTAATGGATCATCCGGTAGAAATCTCTCCACTTACCAAGAGAAAACCGGAAAATCCGGATTATGTAGAGCGTTTTGAGTTATTCATCTATGGACGTGAAATGTGTAACGCATACTCAGAGTTAAATGATCCAATCGATCAGAGAACACGTTTTGCTGCTCAGGAAGCTGCATTTGCTGCAGGAGATGAGGAAGCAAACCACACCGACGAAGACTTCTTAAACGCACTTGATATCGGAATGCCGCCAACAGGTGGAATCGGATACGGAATTGACCGTCTGGTTATGTTACTGACAAACTCACCGGCAATCCGCGATGTATTACTGTTCCCGACGATGAAGTCATTAGATAAATAAAGCCTTTATTTACACGGGTTTGAGGCATCTGGATGTGTCAAAGGACGCATTAAAGGACGCATTTTGGTATAGTCATTTACAACAGTATGAAAGAGTACACAATCTGACTAGAGTTAAATTCAATCAAATATGAACTACTTAGAGGACATTTTCTAAAGAAATTTAGAAGATGTCCTCTTTTTTGCGTTATGGAGAAAATACGTCATTTTTGTTTGAAGCAAAGAGAAAGGTGGTACACATGAGTGAAGTAAACGAGAGCACTGGACGAGTTCAGGAAATGAAGAAGTTTGTCAGATATGCGGACGGAGCAAGAATGTATAGCATGGGCTTAACGAAATTTCAACAGCTAGCAAAGGACGCAAATGCCTGTTATAAGATAGGTCAGCTTGTGCTTGTGAATACAGAGATATTAGACAAGTATCTGGAAGCTTATCATATAACAGATTCAAGTTTTTATAGGTAGGTGATTGCATGGTTAGCAAGTTAAGTGGTTCAGTCAGTTCATATCGTACCGAAGATGTCAATAAGCGATATATTCACATAGAAGATGTCATGGATATGTTTGGATTGGAAAGAGAAGAAGCACTCGCTGTAGCACTTGCAGCAGGAGCAAGGTATCAGCTAGCGAGGATTACATTGGTACATAAAGAAAGGTTGATGAAAAATATGAGACATTTCACGAGAGTGCCGAGCTCTAACAAGATAGTTGAAAAGAAGTTCGTTAGGATCGGTGAAGGCTCAATGACATATAGCATTGGTCATCATAGATTTATTGAAATGGCAAGAGCAGCAGGAGCTGTATATAAGATAGGAACAGCACAAGGAAATACAATCCTTATCAATTTAGAGCTGCTTGATGAATATATGGAGCAATTTAGAGAACCACCTACTGAAATGAAGCACCCACTACCAAATAGGAAAGGAGGCGATTGATATGGGATACTCCTATAAAACCTACTCAGACACAAAAGACTTTATGAAGAAGTATGTTAATGCAGAAGAAGGGGCAATTATCTATGGTATTAGCAAGTCTCGTATCATTGTAATTGCGAGAGAGGCTGGTGCAGTTTATAAGGTAGGAAATTCGGCTTTAATAAATACAGAATTGTTTGAAGAGTATTTAGAACAGTTTAGAGAGCCAGCAAGGACATTACCTAAGCATGTGTGGAATAAATTAAAGGATAAAGAACAAACACCAAAAACTGGTGGAAATCCGTAAAAATACACCAGTGGTGTCACTTCCGCATATCAGGGGTGCATAGTAGAATATCAAGTGTCCAAAAGATATTGGACATTACAACTGAATAGTCAGTTACAGATTTGCAATAGTATTTGCACTGTGGAGAAATCCATAGGTAGTAAAATTACGGGGCATGTACCTGGAAGATGAAAGTCACAGCTATCACATTAGTAGTCTGATGGATTGAAAGATGAAGGACGAGAAGCTGGATGGAAATCCGGTAAAAGGATTCGGCATGTTGCGTAAGGATAATTAACCACAGAGGGCGAGAAAGTCGTCCTTATCCTCACAAGGCTAAGAGAGGAGATAGTGCTTCATATATTATGAAGGGCGTCGTGAAACACGTTGAGTGGCTCGTCTGTAACTCCCAGAGGTGAGTACACCTTTTTGTATACGGGGCGATATAGGGGTCTAGAAGACCGGCGTATACCTACATGCTTTATCAGTTAAGAGATTAGAAGATAAAGCATAGCCATGTAGACTATATCACATCCGAACTCTGACTTTGTCTATATGGCATGAATCAGAAGGAGGAAAAGTGATGGTAGTAATAATGATAACAGTAACACTTATAGCGTTGGTTGGTTTATATGCATTAGCTAAGACGGCAGGTGATTCCGACAGAATAATGGAAGAAATCAGAGAAATGCAACTCCTTGGAAGGGAGGATTGCTCTGGTGGGGACATTTGAAAAGAAGGATAGCCATAAGAAACGAACGCCGATGTCAGCTGAGGACAAGCTGGAACGAGACTTAAAAGATTGTATGCATTGCAAATTCTTTTGGGGACACAACAACCGATGTGCGAATGGAATATGTGTTAAGCCTACGAAAAAGAAAGAGATATCAATTCCTGACGAATGCGTTGGGTGTCCATATTATCAGGGAAACGGTTATTGCTTCCCTTGTATGAGAAAGTTGCTTGGAAAGTAGGTGATAAATTGTTCTGGCGATTATTTAAGAAGAAAGGAAGTGCAGATAACATGAATAACAAATTAGAAGTCATCGGAATTGATCATGGCTGGTCAATGATGAAAACAGTAAGTCAGGTATTTGTTACCGGTGTAAAAGAGATTACAACTACTCCGGCATTGTATGGAGATGTGCTTGAATATGAAGGCAGGTTTTACAAGATAGGAACCGCAAGGCAGGAAGTAAAGGATACAAAGGTTTTAGATGATAGCTTTTATCTTCTTACACTTGCAGCAGTTGCAAAGGAACTTAAGAGAAGAGGTCTTAATGAGGCAAAGGTATTTTTAGCAGTTGGACTTCCGCTTACAAGGTTTGGTGCTGAGAGAAATGATTTCATTAAATATCTGACAAAGAATAAGCGAGTGGATTTCAAGTACGAAAATGAATCTTATCACATCGAAATTGATGATGTGGCGGTGTTCCCGCAGTGTTACGCGGCAGTGGTTGATAAAATTCCTACAATGGCAAAGAAAACACTGATTGTAGATATCGGAAGCTGGACCATAGACATCATGCCAGTGGTTAATAAGTCTCCTGATGAATCAAAATGCGTGACGATTCCAAAAGGTCTTATTACTTGTATGCGTTCCATCAATGAGCAGTGTGTAAGACAGCTGAATGGAGAGCTTGATGAATCAGAAATACAGAATGTTATGAGATATGGCAGGTCAGATATTGATGATGAGTATTACCAGATTATCAAGGCAGAGATTGAGGACTTTGTAGAAAAGGTTTACAACTCCATTCGAGAGTTTGGATATAACCTAAAGACCACACCGATTGTATTTGTTGGAGGAGGAGCGGTGGTTATGAAGAACTTTGGCAATCTTGGAGCCAAGAACATCTCTTACAACCTTGATATCAAGTCAAATGCCAGAGGTTATGAGCAGTTGGCAACGATGGGACTTAAGAGTGCAAAGAGACTTGCATAGGAGGTGTGACATGGGAAGAAGACTCGAATATGAAGTAAAGACTTCGGTCAGATTGAACATGAACAATCCGCAACATGTCCGTATCAATAATGTGATACAGAATCTTGATCCCAAGATTTTTAAGTCCAAGAACCAGTTCATCATAGATGCATGCAAGTTTTATATTGACCATTACGGTGAAGAAGAGTTCATGGACAAAAAGGAAAAGAAGAGAGCAGCATATATTTCCATAGATGACTTAGACGAACTTAAGGCAGAGATGATTGAAGCTGCCACGACGGAAGCCAGAAATGAAGTGATTAAGCTTCTGGGTGGCGTAATATCCGGAATGAATGTTCCACAGATTCTTTTGCAGAAAAGTATTGTAGAAGAGGAAGAAGAACAAACAGAAGATGTTATGGATGATGAAGATGTTGCAGGACTTGCAATGGGATGGATGGCGAAAGGAGATTGATGTTATGGGAAGAATTATGGAAGGCATTGGAACAGTGATAATTACGATACTCAAATGGATAGGGAAAATCATTCTTGGGGCATTGCAGCTCGTTCTTTATGCAGCCAAGATAATTCTTCTTCTATTCGGTTTGGTGGCAAGATTATTCTTATCAATTGTTAAGATGGGAACTTTTTGAAAGGAGGTAGCAGGTATGGATGTTAAGGGATTATTCTTAAACTACAGAAAGAACCGCAGGTTCGCAAAATACTTTTTCGCATTTCAGTAATTGAAGAGCTCTAAGCTATTCAAAAATGAAAACGACATTTATAATTAAAGGAGATTCAGATGCACAGAATACGGGACAGACCTAATGTGTCCCGTGCATAACAATAGAAAATGTTCACTGTGAGAGTGGACAGGCACGGTACACGAAGCCTATCCCTCTTACGGAGGAAGGATAGGTGATCATTATGAAAAAGATAAGTTATATCTTATTATCCGTAGTATTTGTTCTGGTGATTGCAGGATGCAGTAATAATCAGAAGAATGCGAATATCAAGACAGAAAAACAGACGGAAAGTCAGAAGCAGACCGAAGCTGAGAAAGAATCGGTAACAAATGCAGTTAAAGAGGCGGCAACAGAAGCAACAAGTGAAGCAGTAACTGAAGCTTCAACGGAAGTCACAAATCCAAAAGAGGATAGTGATTCAGAGCATGCAGTAGAGAAGAAATCTGATAATGCACAGAAGGCAGAGACAAACGAAAATTTACCGAAAGAGAAAGAGGCTGCCAAGCAGTCAGATAAAAACGCAGAGTCACAGAATGAGGGTAAGGAGCCAGCTCCTCAGCACAACTCATCGAATGGAAATGAATCTGATGTTAATAAGCAAGATAACAGCAATAATGGTGAGGATACCAATAAAGTGGCTGATACACCACCAAGCATTGTTTCCTATGATCCAAATGCAGTTGTGTCTCTTGCAACAGCAAAATGTCAGGCAGGAGGAATGATTACTACTCAGCAGAATCTGCAAAATGCATTAAGCGAGGGAAGAATCACTCAGGAGGAATACAATGAGTATTACCCATACGATGGAATGGAAAGCTCTTATTACAGTGTGTTTGTAGAAACAGATTTGAATAAAGCAGGTACTGTATCAGGAAGGAGCCTTCCATCAGTAGAAGCCATTGCACAATATATTGCTGATATGCTCCTCTTAGAAGATGATCCATTATTCTATATCAGCTATGATGGAATAACGACTACTGGAGGAACAGATTTTTACGAGTTTAGATGTCACAGATAACAAAAAAGAATAGAAGCAGAAGGAAGAAAGATGTAAGCCAATAACTTATGTCTTTCTTTTTTTATGCGTAAATTTAAGGAGGTAAAGAGCACATGAAACAGAAACTTAAGCGTTTTATGGCAAGTTTTATGGCTATGCTCACAGTGTTTACAACACTTTTGTCAAATGGAACTACGGCATTTGCTGCAAGTCCGCAGGCAAATATGGCATTCTGGAATGCGTCAGTGTGTAACTCAGGCGAAGTAAGTGAGTTAAAGCCAGGATATAATCATGGCAAGATACTGTATTCCGTTTTGGATGGAAATGCAGCGTATTGTATGAACTTTGGACTTCGTGCAGACGGAGGACAGCTTATGAACAGCTATGACAATCCAAGCACTTCCATGTCAGCAAGCCAGGAGAAGTTGCTTAGCTATTGTCTTTATTATGGATATGGAACTCATGAAAAAGCAGCTCCAAGCAATGGACAGTGTGACGAATATATTGCAACACAGGCTATGGTTTGGATTATTGTAGCAAATATTTTTGGAACAGGAAGCGGAGACTCGGCTGCAAGAAAGCTCTGTAACACAGCACCTAATCCAGATTCATCTTATGCTTATTATGAAAGCTTAAGAAATAACATCAACAATTCATATAATGCATCATTACCAAGCTTTGCAAAGAAGAATAAGAGTGATGCACCAACTTATGAATTAAAGTGGAATGAAGCAAATCAGAGATTCGAGACAACATTACAGGATGGAAATGGTGTCTTAGGTGAGTTTAATTTTAGTATTTCTGGATACTCTGTAGACAAGAGTGGTAACAATCTTACAATCTCATCAAAGAATGTAAATACTACGGCAACTTTGGGTGAATTTGATTCCAATGCTGGTAAAGTAGAGACCACATCAAGCTGTGTATTCTGGCTTACCGGTAAAAACGGTTATCAGGAATTTATTTCAGAGAGACCATCTGCTGATCCAGTCAAAGCTTATATCAAAGTTAAGACAGAGAACATCGGTTATGGAGACATCACAAAGACTGATGAATCCAGCGGAGTAAAACTTCCTGGTGCTGTTTATGGCATTTATTCTGACAGCGGATGCAGTAATAAGGTGGATACCATGACGACAGACTCAAATGGTTATGCCAAATCAGGAGCACTTGTTGCAGGCACTTACTATGTGAAAGAGATTAAGGCACCAAAAGGCTATGTGCTTTCCGGTAAGGTTCACACATTAACAGTAAAAGCAGGTCAGACAACAGGAATCAGAGCAACTGATAAGGAACAGCTTGGAGCAATCACCATCTATAAAGAGGGTGAAGTTCTTTCAGGCTGGAACGGAAGCAATTTCACTTATGAGAAAAAGAAGCTTCCTGGAGCAGTATTTAAGGTGACAGCAGGAGCAGACATCTACAAGGCAGATGGCACAAAGGTGTATAACGCTGGCGATGTTGTTGCAGAAAATCTTACGACAGGAACAGATGGACAGGTAGTTTTAACAGACCTTCATCTTGGAACTTATGTAGTAACTGAAACAAAGAGTATTGATGGTTTTACTATCAATAATGCACCACAGACCGTAGCAATCCAGTATAAGGACCAGACAGTAACAGTCCAGTACGAATCTACTACGATCGAGAATACCAGACAGAAGGCAGAAGTATCTGTTATGAAAAAGGATTCTGATACAGAAAATCCTTTGGACGGAGGCAAATATACAATCTATGCCGGCAATGATATCAGAAACTATGCTGGTCAGGTTATTGTGACAAAGGGAACAGCACTTGAAACTGTAACAACAGGTGAAGATGGAAGTGCTCATTACAGTGTAGACCTTCCAATCTCTAACAGCTACTATATCTCAGAATCACAGGCACCATACGCTTATGTGAGAAATGAGAAGGATGTGTACAGTTTCAACTTCAATGTATTACCTGAAACACAGGCAAAAGCAACATTTAGTCATATTTTTAAGAATGACAGAACAACAGCCAAGATTCGCATTTACAAGGTGGACAAGGAAACTGGAAAGGCAGTTCCACAGGGAGATGCTAAGCTTTCCGGTGCAGTTTATGGTCTTTATGCAAGAGATATTATCTCACATCCAGACGGAGCAACAGGAGTTATCTTTAATGCAGGAGACCTGGTAGCAACACTTACTACTGATGACAATGGCGAGGCAGAGGTTAAGAATCTTTATCTTGGCAATTATTATGTGAAAGAAATCACACCATCGGAAGGATATCTTTTAGATGAGGACGAGCATGATATTGTCTGCGATTATGAGGGAGACCTTGTGGCAGAGGTATCAAGAAGCACCAAGTCCAAGGAACAGGTAATTAAGCAGCCATTCCAGCTTATCAAGGTATCAGACAATGGCGATGACACAGAAGCACCGCTTTTAAAGGGAGCAGGATTTACAGCATATTTGAAATCTGCTTTACCTGTAAAGGAAGATGGAAGTTATGACTTTGGAAATGCACAGCCAGTTGTTATCGGAGCTGATGGAGCAACATCTATCTTCTCTGATGAAAAAGGTCATGCAGTTTCCATTCCAATTCCTTATGGAACTTATGTGGTAATCGAGAGTGTAACACCTCACAACATGACTCCAATTAAGCCGTTTGAAGTAAAGATTACGGAGAACCATCCGGATAAGCCTCAGACATGGAGAGTGTTCCTTGACAGAGAGTTTTCAGCAAAGCTTCGTGTGGTAAAGAAAGACGCAGATACTAAGAAGACTGTTCTTTTACCAAATGCAGCATTTAAGATTTATAACTTAGACAAGAAGGAATATGTTGTCCAGTACACAACTTATCCGTCTAAGGTGAAACATGAGATTTTCAAGACAGACGAAGATGGAGATTTAATCCTTCCAGAGAAGCTTAAGCTTGGAAATTATCAGATTGAAGAAATCTCAGCACCATTTGGCTATGTGGTAAACAAAGAGCCAATTAAGTTTGCAGTGGATTCAGACACACCTTATGAAACTGATTCAGACACATACGATGTGATTATCACAGAGGACTGCTTTGATGCTCCTGCTGTGGGTGAGCTTACAGTAGAGAAGCGTGGCGAAGTGTTAGTTGATTATAAGGGAAGTCTTTTTGCAGATGAAGAAAAGAAAGAATTTATCTACAAAGAAGCAGGACTTGCCGGAGCTAAGTTCGAGGTTTATGCAGCGGAAGACATTTTCACAGCAGATAACCAGAAGGATGAGAACGGTAATCGTACCAAGTATTACAGCAATGGCGACCTTGTGACAACACTTACTACCGATAAAGAAGGAAAAGCAGTTGCAAAGAATCTTCCTCTTGGTAAATACAAGGTAGTAGAAGTTCAGGCTCCAGACGGATTTGTATTAAACAGCGAGGAGCAGTTTGTGACATTCACTTATGTGGATGATCAGACACCAGTTATCAAAGAAAGCCTCACATTTAAGAATGAGAGACAGAAAGTTGATTTATCAGTTGATAAGATTGATAAGGAAACAGAAAAGCCAATTGCAGGCGCTGAGTTTGGTCTTTATGCGGCTAATGATATTGTAAATGCAGATGGTAAAATCGTTGTAGAAAAAGATACCATGCTTGAAAGAGCAGTATCAGAAACAGATGGTAAGGTAGCATTTGTAAAGGATTATCCTCTTGGCTCTTACTATGCAAAAGAGTTAAAGGCACCAGCTGGATTCGTTTCAAGTGATGAAATTATCACATTTGATGCGAAGTATCAGGGACAGGATGTGAAATGCGTAACACTTTCATCAGTATTTAAGAATACCCCTACAACATTTGAGTTTACCAAGACAGATATCACAAGTGGTGCGGAACTTACAGGAGCAACACTTACTGTTCTTGATAAGGATGGAAATGTAGTAGACACATGGACATCTGATGCAAAAGAAGCTCATGTGATTAAAAGACTGATTGTTGGAGAGACTTACACACTTCGTGAGGAGTTTGCTCCATACGGATATTTAAAGGCAACAGATATTCAGTTTACAGTAGAAGACACTGAAAAAGTGCAGCATGTGGAAATGAAGGATGAAGTTCCAACAGGTTCTATTGTGATTAACAAAGACGGTGAATTTGTAACAGATATCAATCTCATGAAGGGACACTGGTATGATTTCATCTTCAATTATTTCAAGGAAAGCCTTGCAGGAGTAACCTTTGATGTATATGCAAAAGAGGATATAGTAAGTGCTGACGGACTTGGAAACATTTATCACAAAGCTGGTGAGAAAATTGCAACCATCGTAACTGATGATAAGGGTATTGCAAAGATTGAGAATCTTCCATGTGGCAAGTATTATCTTGTAGAAACAAAAACACTTGATGGATTTGTACTTGATGAGACACCGATTGATGCAGACCTTTCTTATGTGGATCAGAACACAAGAGTAGTATATGCCGGAATGGATGTTACTAACGAGAGACAGAAGGTAAAGATTACTGTAACAAAGACTGATTCAGAGACAAAGAAAGCTCTTGAGGGTGCGGTATTTGGACTTTTTGCTAAGGAAGATATCGTAAACAAGGAGGGCAAAGTCATTGTTAAGGCTGATACTCAGATTGAGCGTGCAGTCAGCGGCAAGGATGGAAAACTTACCTTTGTATCAGACCTTCCGCTTGGCAAATATTATGTCAAGGAACTTGAAGCACCAAAGGGTTATGTAAAATCAGATAAGGTATTCGATGTGGATGCCACATATCAGGGAGATAAGATAAAAGTTATTGAGCTTGAAGCTGCATTTGAGAATACACCAATTAAGGTGAAATTTTCTAAGACTGACATTACAGGAGAAAAAGAGCTTCCGGGAGCTAAGCTTTCTGTGATTGATGAAAAAGGGAATGTTGTTGAAAGCTGGACTTCTGAGGCAGGAAAGACTTATCTGATCGAGAGACTTCCAGTTGGCAAGTACACACTTCGTGAAGAATCTGCTCCATACGGCTATAAGGTAGCTAAGGATGTTACTTTTGAAGTAAAGGAAACAGCAGAAATCCAGAAAGTAGCCATGAAGGATGAGCAGGTAGTCGGTAAGATTGTAATTGAGAAAACTGACAAAGTGACAGGCAAGCCAATCGAAGGCGTTGTATTTGAAATCAGAGATAAGGACGGAAAGGTAGTTGATACGCTTACTACTGATAAGAAAGGTCATGCAGAAAGCAAGGAACTTCCAATCTGTACTTACAATGAGGATGGTTCATTCAAGGAAGATATTCATTACACAGTTGTTGAGACAAAAGCAGCCAACGGTTATATCTTAGACGAAACACCACATGATGTGGTTCTTCGATATGATGATAACGCTCCTGAAGTAGTGATAACTACTCTTGAGCTTACCAATGTTCCAACAGAACCAAACCTTCCACAGACAGGCGATAATGCTAATCCACTTCTCTATCTTGGAATCGGTGCACTTGCACTTATTACGGGACTTGGAGTAGGTCTTCGTGGAAAGAAGAAAAAGAAAGACAACCAGTAGAATAGCATATTAAAACAAACCAGACAGGGAATGTAAGCCAGTGACTTATGTTCCCTGTCATTTTTTAAGGAGGAAATGCGATGGCAGGTACAGTAAGAATTAACATTAGTGTTAGAAGTTATGGAGAGGTAGTGGTAAGTATTGAAGCACCACAGGAAACAAACCTTCATGTCAGCGATTTCGATGATTATGAGGATGACATAGAAGATGACGATTTTGACGACGAAGACGAAGGTCTTTTGTATGACAACTTAGATTAAGGAGGAACAGAAAATATGATGAATTATGAAATTTTTAAGGAAGTAGTAGCAGAGAAGATTATGTCTTATATGCCGGATAAGTATAAGGATATGGAGCCAAGAATTACACCGGTAAGCAAGGTCAATATGACACTTGATGGCTTGAATCTTTCAGGAGGAAATACAAACATTTCCCCAACAATATATATCAATGACATGTACAAGAAGTATGAGCAGAGTGGAGATTTGAATGAGACACTTCAGGCTGCATCGGAGCTTATGGTACACGCTTTTGAGCAGATTCCGGAAGTAAAACCACAGATTGATTTTAGTGATGCAAAGGATAAGATTGTGTTCCAGCTTATTAACACACAGCAGAATGAGCAGTTGCTTTCCCAGGTACCACACAGAGAATTCCAGGACCTTTCCATTATCTACAAGATGGTAATTAAGGTAGAAGCAGAGGGTGTGCAGAGCACAAAGGTTACAAATGAATTAGCAGCACACATTGGCATGGATGAAGAGCAGTTATTTAAAGCTGCGGTAGAAAATACCAAGAGAATCTTTCCACCTACTGTAAGAAGTATGAATGAGGTTATGAAAGAAATGTTCTTGAGGGACGGAATGCCTGCGGAGATGGCTGAGATGATGATTGGAGAGATTCCACCGGAACAGACCATGTGGGTTATTTCAAACAAGGAAGGAATCAACGGAGCCGTGTCTATGCTTTATGAAAATGAGCTTCATGAACTGGCTGAAAACTTAGGCTCTGACCTTTATATCTTACCATCAAGTGTGCATGAGGTGCTGGCAGTAAGTTCTGACCTTGGAGATCCGGAAGAACTTGCACAGATGGTTGTGGAAGTAAATATGCAGGAGGTTTCTTTGGATGAGAGATTGTCAAATCAGGTATATCACTATGATAAAGATTTGAGAAAACTCACACTTGCTACTGACACACCAAATAAGCGCTTGGATGGTATTGTGGCAGAGCCTAATCTTATCTACGAGAAGACAGGTCCATCCAGATAGGAGGCACTATGGAACAGGAACTTACGATGGAAGAACTGATTGCTCTTATCAATGAGCAGGAGGGTGACTTTGTTATCCGTATTGACTGCGAAAAGGAGGCGGATGACGATGCCAAAGAAAAATGATTTCAAGCTGGATGTAGTTTCTGTAAGGCTTGTAAAGGATGCTCCGATTTATTCGGAGCACCCTTTCAGCAATCCGGCAGATGTAGCTGCAGTGATGGGAGAATGTATGTGCCAGCTTGACAGGGAAGTGGTGTGTGTTGTGAATCTTCGGACAGATTTAAAACCAATCAATGTGCATTTTGCAAGTATCGGTTCTTTAAATGAAGCGATGGCACATCCAAGAGAACTCTTTAAGACAAGTATCTTAAGCAATGCTGCAAGCATGATGCTCATCCATTGTCATCCATCCGGGAACCTGCTTCCAAGTAAAGCAGATACTATGATGACAGACCGCATGAATAAGTTGTGCGAACTGATGGGGATACCACTTATCGACCATATCATAGTGGGTGGAGATAACAGGACATTCTTCAGCTTTAAGGAGAAAGGTTTGATTGATAATCCAAGAATCATGCTAAGTACAGATTATAAGACTCTGGATATCAACTCGCCGATGGTGGCAGAACAAGGAAAGGCAAGGTGATTGTTATGGATGGAAGATTCACAGAGGAAGAGCTTGCCATAGCAAAGAGCGTAGATTTATGTGCTGTAGCTGAAAGCCTTGGTTATACCGTAAAGAGAATTGGAAAATACCACACTTTAAAAGAGATGGATTCCATAAGAATCTATAACAGAAGCCATTGGTATCGCTGGTCAAGACAATATGACAAGGGCAATAATGGTGGTTCTCAGATAGATTTCCTTCGTGTCTTTTGTGGTATGAATGTAAGAGATGCGGTTTTCTGGTTACTTGATTTTGCTGGGTATCGAAGAATCGAAAGTGCGAATCCAAAGCCGTTAGTCCATCAGGTAGAAAAGCCACGAGAGGAAGAAAGAAAAGAATTTATCCTGCCACAACCGGCGGGGGATAATTCGTATCTGATATCTTATCTTAATCAGGAGAGAGGAATCAGTAAAACAGTGATTGAGTGGTTTCTTCGAACTGGTCTTATCTATGAGAGCAGGCATTATCACAATGTTGTGTTCAAGGGAAATGACAAAGATGGTGTTACAAGGTTTGCAAGTATGCGAGGCGTGTTTGATAAGCAGGGAAAACCTTTTAAATGTGATGTGGCAGGCAATGACAAGAACTATGGATTCAATGTAGTGAATGAAGATAGCACAGAACTGGTTGTATTTGAAGCTGCCATTGATCTTATGAGCTATATGGATATCTTTACTGATTTTGAATCTAATAAGTTAGCCCTTGGCATGTTAGCGGATGCACCACTAGAGACTTTCTTGGGTGAGCATCCTCAGATTACTTCCATAAGGTTTTGCCTTGATGGAGACGAGCCTGGAAGAAAAGCTGCATTAGAACTTATGGCAAAGTACTACGAACTTGGATATGAAGTAGAAGATTGTCCGCCACCGGCAGGATATAAGGATTATAATGAGTGGCTTGTAGCTACCAGACTTAATTGTATGGATAAGAAAATATCAGTTTCTGATAGAAGTCATATCTGAAAAATGATGGGAAACAAAAGTGGGGGCAAAAAGCGCCCCCAAAACAGAGAAGTGGGGGCAGAAAGCGCCTCCACAATGACAAAATGGGGGCGAAAAGCGCCCCCGCAATTTCAAATGATTTTAATTCGTTTTTCAGGATGATAAAAAGTGGGGGCAAAAAGTGCCCCCAAAACAGAGAAGTGAGGGCAGAAAGCGCCTCCACAATCGTAAAATGGGGGCAAAAAGCGCCCCCACTTATAATATAACAAGGGGTTTTAGGGGATTTGCCCCTAACTAGATGGCATCAGGACAGAGATGTCTCTGATGCGTATCTAGCCGTAAACCCCTAATGAGACAGAAGGCGTGTCGGTGGTAGAGATTTACGAAACACAGATAAGGGAGGTGTACGAAAGCAATGGATAAAGAAGTTGCACTATTTACAGAACCAGAAGAACTTATTACCTGGGCAGACCAGTTTGATATCCTACTAAACATTACAAGAGAAGAAGCAGAACTCCTACTTAACTATATGGAAGGGCATGATTATGCAATCGGGCATAATGATGAAGGAAAACTGTACCAGGTGGATATAGCAGAAGAAAATGGTGAAGTCATGGAATTAAAGATTGATGACATTATTGATACGGTTTGTAATTGGAACTATGATTTGATTCTTTGCACCAATGCAATTAAAGAAGAAACAGATAGCTTTGAAGAATTGGTTCAGGCAGATGAAAAGATAAAAGCACTAACAGCAGATGAGAGTGTCCTTGAAAAGTTATTCGACAGAACCTTTTATGGAAAGCATGAGTCAGAAGAAGCAAAAAAGATTTCAGATGGAATTGCCATTACGGTATTCAATGAGAGTCTTGCTGCTATAAAACCAGCGGTTGTTATGGATGAAAAGCCTATTTATCAGACGGGTAAGAGAGGAAGGTGATGTCATGGCAGATTGTATTCACTGCGTCAGAAAGACTCTTCGCCTTATGCCGGAAGAGGCAAAGGAACTGGCTGAAAAATCAAAGTCAGTCCATATGAATGAGGCAGAGTATATTCGTTTTCTTATTCGTCAAAAACCAAGTGATTATCCTGAAATAAGAAAGCTTATAAAGGAGCTAATCAACGAGGTAAATCGTATTGGAATCAATATCAATCAGATTGCATTTCACAATAATGCAGAGCTGTATTCAAAGAAGGATAAGGAGCAGCTAATGGCATATATGCAGAAACTCAATCATTCAGTTAATGAGGTGGTGGTTAAGATTGGCAATCAGTAAGATATTGCACATGAAGGACTGTGGTACTTCTTTTCATGCCAGACACTTAAAGAGGTCTTTAGATTATGTTATGAATCCAGAAAAGACACAGAATGGGAGGCTGGTTGGTGCAATTAACTGTCAGGTTGATAATGCCTTTGAGCAGATGATGGCAACGAAGAAACTATTTGGTAAGACGGATAAGAGACAAGGATATCACATCATTCTGTCTTTTAAGGAAGATGAAGTAAATCCTGATACGGCATTTGAAATTACCAGTAAGTTTGTAGAAGAGTATCTTGGCAAAGCATACGAGGCAGTATACGTGGTTCATGATAATACGGATCATATCCATTCTCATATCGTTTTTAATAGTGTCAGTTTCTTAGATGGTAAGAAGTATCGCTATGAAAAAGGAGACTGGGCTAAGTATATTCAGCCTATTACCAATAAACTTTGTGAAGAATATGGTCTCTCCATTATTGATGTTGACGACGGAATCAAGGAGAAGAAACACGAGAATTACAAAGACTGGAATGAATATCGGGAAGGCAGCTTTGTATGGTCAGATATGATTAAACGAGATTTAGATGCCTGCATATTACAGGCAACAGACTTTAATGATTTCAAGGAGCTTTTATCGGAGAAAGGATATGAGATGAAGCAGGGCAAATATTTGGCAGTGAAGCCGCCTGGTATGACTAGGTTTCGCCGATGCAAAACGCTTGGTCAGGATTACGAGGAAGAAAGAATCATACAAAGAATTGCTAGTGAAGACATTTCCTATTATCAGGGTAAACAAAATTCTAAAAAAGCTGTGATTGTAAAATGCAAGGTCAAGAGATATCGCAGGGCAAAAATGTCAGGACTTCAAAAGAAATATTATGCGAAGCTATATCGTGTAGGAAAACTTAAGAAACGCCCGTATAGTCAGGTGTGGAAGTATAAAGACGATATCCGTAAGATGGAGAAGCTACAGGCACAATATTTGTTCCTTGCAAGGCATGAGGTTCATTCAGCTGAAGAACTGGTGGCAGTAGTCAGTAATCTTACAGATAAGAAAAAAGAGGCTTCAAGAGAAAAGAGCAGAACCTATAAAGCGAAAGCCAGGTTTCAGCCAATATTTGAGATTGCAGATAAGATAAAAGAACTCGATGCAGCTAAGGAGTGTTACCAGAATGGAGATGATTTCTTTGAAGCAGAATATAATCAATGGAATCAGTTGTGCGAAGAGCTAAAAAATCAAGGGTATAGCATAGATGAAGTCGAGGCGTTAAGAAAAAAATATGCAGACAAATATTCTGTGGATTGTGCGATGGAAAGAGCGGCATCTAAGGAACTTAAGATTGGTCAGTCCATATGGAATGAACTGGTATCCGTTACGGAAGCAAATGTTAGAGAAGAACAAATCAAAGAGAATACTAGAAATAAAGACAGAAAAGAGCAGCCACGCAGATAGGCTGTTTTTTTAGTTAGGAGGCAAAATGGAAGAAAGTAAACAGTCATTAAATAAGATGGAGATTGAAAGACGAATCCAGCTTCTTCGTTCTAAAAATGTATCAGAAGAGGTTATCAAGCTGGTAAGAAGTGACCTGGAGGACGGACTGACAGAAGAGCAGACAGATATCTACATGAATAAGAATCTGAACATCGATCAGATGAAAGCTCTCTCGTCCTGTCTGCATAAAGGCATCCCAGATGAAATGATTGCACTTCTTAAGGAGAATAATCTGTCTGGGAATCAGATGTGTGTATCCTTGGAGTTTTATGAAAAGGGAGTGCCTATTGATGCAATCAAAGAGATTATCGTGCGTGGTGATAATACCATAGCGATGAGAAGTGCTTACAGTAAGATTCTTGAAAATATGGAACAGATGAAGAAGGAATCAGAGAAAGCACCGGAGTATGTAGAGGAGCTTGTGGAGCAGATTCGTGATATGGTAGGCAAAATCCATCACCAGGAGGAGCGTTATGATGCCCTCAATAAGAAACTTGCTCTTATAGAGACAAACAAGGGTGATGAGGAAGTCATGAACAGACTTGTTAAGGAAAATTCAGATAAGGATGCCATGATTGAGTCACAGCAGAATGAACTTAACAAGGCAAATGGTACAATCGCAAGACTGCGTGATGATATTGAGAAAAAGGATAAGGAGATGGTGCGTATGAGCAATCGAATTGAGTCATTGGAGGATAAGATAATGAGTGTGGCAACACAGACAGAAGCTGCAAAGGAGTCAAAGATAGTAGAAGAGCCAGTTAAATCAGAATCGGCAAAGACTGCGGAAGATGTAGCAGCTAATCAGAAATTAGCAGAGGATAAGAAAATAGTTCCTATCTATTATCAGATTCCAGTTGTGGATGCTTCCGGGCATATGATACAGAGAGCCTTTATTGATAGAAATGTAAGAAAAGGCGGTAACGGAGTGGCAGGTCTGTTTTCGAAGCTTTCATTTAAGAAGAAATCAAGAGCAGACATTGTAAAGCTTCTCGCCAGTGGTGAGTTGGTTCCGGCACAGCTTTGTCAGATTAAGAGTGCCATAGAAAAGGGTCTGACAGAAAGCCAGCTTATAGAGCTTATCAACAACAATGTATCAGCGGAGAAGATGAAAGAGATTATTGAGATTGCTGTGTTAGAAAACAGCATTGCTTACTAGAAGGAGGAACCTATGAATTTAGCAGCAGTAAATGAAGCAACAAAGGAAATGAATAATACTGACCATGTATTTACGGAAAATGAGAAAAACTTTGTGGTGCATTTTGCATTTGCCTGTGGAGATATGGATGAAACAGTAGCGTTAATAGGTGCATTATCCCGTGCAAAGAACGAGGATGAGACCAAGCAGCTTATGAAGGATTACGGAGATAAGCTTGAAAAGAAGCCTTCCTGGGTGGAACAGGTAGAGAACCTTTTAATTGCTCTTGAAATGTATCGAACTGAGGAAGAGCGAGCGGTCAATCGTCTTGCTGAAATCCTAAATGCTTATGGTATTGATGTATCGGAAGATGAAATCAGAACCACAGAGACAGAAGTCCTTAAAACAACGGTCAGGGAAAAAGTGGAGGTGCGATAGATGGCAGAAGAAATACAGGAAGCGGTGCAGATTATCCGTGTCGCATATGATGGGATTGAGATTGCAATGAAAGTAGGAAGTGGCGGTATCGCTGCCATGCAAAAGGCAATTGACTTCTTAAAGGGAATGCTTGATTATGAAAAATCGCTTGGTAAGACATCCATGAGAAAACTGCTCTTAAAGGGCGGAGACCTGCAGGTATTCCAGTTTAAGACAGAAGATATGAAGAAAGTTGAGAAGATGGCTAAAAAGTATGGCGTTCTTTATTCGGTATTGCCGGATTGCAATAGAAGCGATGGACTAAGCGAGATCATTTTTCATACGGAGGCAGTGCCAAGAGTAAATATGATGGCGCAGAAGTTACAGTATGGTAAGCTTGCCACCTTTGACGATTATCTTAAGAATGGAGATGAAAAACAGCTTGGCAAGCTGATGGAGTTTCTAAAAAAGCAGGGAAACGAGAAAAGCCACACGATAGAGGATGAGCGTGTCAACAGTGCCATTGATGGTCTGATTGAAAAGGTTGGACTGTTTGCTATGGAAAAGCAGGCTATCAGTGTGGATCAGGTCAAGGAAAACTTCAGTATCAATGGAGAACAGGCAGAAAATGTCATTAAGCAGCTTGAAACTATCGGTGTGCTTGGTAAAAAGGATGCCGATGGAACTCATAAGGTTATGATGGATAAGGATGCCTTTATTAACAGGGTAAGAGGATATCAGGACCTCGCAGAGAGAATGAGGGCAGTAGCATCATATAAGAACACAAACCTTTCAGATGTTACGATTAGCAGGAAGCTGATTGTGGATGAAAATGACCATGCAGTTAAGACAAGAATCCCTGGGACATGGGGAGAGAGTGCCAGATATGTATGGCTTCGTAAGGAAAATATTATGGATATCCATAATGGAAAGACCATGCTTACCTTCCTTGATTCCGGTAAAGACTACAAGCTTTATGATGACCAGAATCGTGTGGTAGAGACACAGAAAGGTGATGAACTCTACACGCATTATGACAAGGTGGAATCCTCCGTCAGAGAGCGTTACGAGAAGTCACAGAAAACAGAGAGAACCACAACCAAGACACAAACGACCACTACCAAGAAAGCGAGGTAGCAGCCTATGCAGACAACAAAGAAGAAACCTTCGGTAATATTCATTCTTCTTGGTGCAGTATTAGCAGGTTTTCTTGGTTATCTGATTGGTGGTGCCTGGCATCAAGGAATCGATATCAATGAGTTTTTACAGAACTTCAATGTTGTGTGTGCGAAGCCTTTTGCTAATTATTACAATGAGAATACGATAAAGATGATAGCCATTGCCATAGGTGTCTATGGGATGGCTATTATCATGTATTACACCAGTCAGAGAAACTATATGCCCGGTAAGGAATTTGGTACGGCGAAGTTTGAGAATCCAAAGCAGGTAAATAAAATTCTTGAAGATAAGGATGAGAATTTCAATCGAATCCTAAGTCAGAATGTAAAGATGTCACTGGACTTTCGGCGACTTAAGCTAAATGGTAATATTCTCATATGTGGCGGTTCTGGTGCAGGTAAGACATTTTATGAGGTAAAACCGAATCTTATGCAGATGCCGCATAACTGTTCTTTTATCTGCACCGATCCAAAGGGAGAAATTCTTAGAAGCTGCGGCACAATGCTAAAAAACAATGGCTACAATGTGAAAGTTATCAATCTATTGGAAATGGATAAGTCGGATTGTTATAATCCATTTTCCTATATCCGTGAAGAAACGGATGTTGTTAAGCTAATTACAAATCTTATAAGTAATACCACTCCGAAGGGTGCAACTCCTTCCGATCCGTTCTGGGAGAAGGCTGAAGGTCTGTTTTTACAGGCGATATTCTATTATGTATGGCTGGAAGTAAAGCCTGCACAGAGAAACTTTGAGACTGTGTTGAAGCTGCTTGGAGAAGCAGAAGTGACAGAGCCTGGAAAACCATCAAAGCTTGATTTTCGAATGAAATTCTTGGAGGAAAGCTCACCGCTTGGAGCAAATCATCCGGCAGTAAAGCAGTACAACAAATGTATGCGTGGTGCAGGAGATACGGTTCGTTCCATTATTATCAGTGCTAACTCAAGACTTGCATTTTTGGAAAACAAGCAAGTACTTAGATTACTTTCAAAGGATGAGTTAAATCTTGCAGAGATTGGCATCGGAGTAAATGGTGATGGAGAGACAAAGACAGCACTATTCTGTGTCATACCGGATAGTGATAAATCTTATAACTTCATTATCGGTATGCTTTACACACAGATATTCCAGGAGCTTTATTATCAGGCAGACTTTAACTGTGGTGGCAGACTCCCGATTCATGTGACCTTTATGTTAGATGAGTTTGCAAATGTGGCATTGCCGGATGACTATTGTTCTTTGTTATCGACAATGCGAAGCCGTGAGATATCAAGTATTATCATCATTCAAAACTTTGCACAGCTAAAGGCATTATTTAAAGATACCTGGGAGACAATTCCCGGCAATTGCGATACCTTTATCTATCTTGGTGGCAATGAGCAGAGTACCCATAAATATGTATCTGAGCTTCTTGGTAAGGGTACGATTGATAAAAAATCAAGTGGAGAGACGAAAGGCAGGCAGGGCAGTTCATCGAGAAATTATGATGTATTAGGTCGTGAGTTGTTTACACCAGATGAAGTAAGAAAGCTGGATAACAAGAAATGTATTATCTTTATCCGAGGATTTGATCCGATTATGGATAATAAGTATATTCCATTTGCACATCCAATGTTTAACCAGACAGCAGATGGTAAGGGTGAGCCTTATGTTCATCATAGCAGAGGCAGTAATAATCTGATTGGTCCACCATTTGAATTGTTATCTGATAAGGCAGTTAAGCATTATGAGAAGCTGAAAGAACAGGGAGAAAATGTCTTTATTGACACACTTACTTATGAGCAATTCATGCTGCTTGGAGATGCAGAGCTAAGCCGTCGATTCTCATTACAGGATGAAGCGGAGCAGAAGGACAAGCTTAATAGAGAGCAGGGAAATGAACTTGAGTATGTAGACGAATCGGAAAAAGAGGACGACAGTTCTACAGGAAATAAGCCAGTAAGAAATCAGGTAAGAGAAAAGCCTTCCTGGGAAGATACCATAATGAACCGTATGCTTCACTGGTCATATAGCAGTGAGCAAAAAGAAGAGGTCAAGATGGCACTTGCAGCAGGCGTTCCAAAAGAAACGATACTGACGTATTTCTATCCAGAGACACCAGTGGAGAAGATGAGAGAATATAGAAAGTAAATGCACTTTGCCAATTAGGTAGAGTGCTTATTTTTTGCCCCAAAGGAGGTGATCGCAGCAACACACATCGGGGAAAGCCCGATTAATCTTTACAACAGGCATTGCCTGATCATATAGAGTAACTTTTAACAGCCAGTATGAGGAAAATCATGCTGGCAATTTTTATTGCAAAGAAAAGGAGAGTTCAACATGAGAAATGAACAGATTATTTCAACAAATCAGAATGAAAAGAAGGAGGAAAGCAGAGTGAAGGGAAGATTTAAGACTTTTAAGAATAAGGTGATTCCTGCTATTTCAGGAGCAATTACAAGTGTGATGCTTATGAGTACAACATGTTTTGCTGCTCAGAATGGTGGCACATCAGCGGTAACACAGCCACTTGAGAACTTAAAGACACTGATTATCGCTGTTATTGGTGCGGTAGGTGTCATTATCCTTGCAAAGAATGTCATGGAATTTGCGCAGGCTTATCAGCAGCAGGATTCATCCACTATGAACTCAGCACTTAAGGGTATCGTTGCCGGTGTTATGATGGCTGGTATTTCTACGGTGCTCACATTCTTAGGTTTCTAAGAGATGATGGCAAGAGGACGGGGAGATAATCTCTCCAAAAGAAAGTAGAGGTGAATTACAAGTATGGATATTTTTAAGCTTGGAGACAAAATTCTGGCACTTCTTGAGATGGTCTTTGGATTTTGGAACAATCAGATATCCCTGGTATTTTCAATGCTTGGACAGTCACCGGTCAGTTTCAAGGGCGGAGGTCCGTGGGCAGTTATCGAGGGAATCGAGCCAATCTTTGTAGCGGTTGGCTCATCCCTTGTGGTTCTGTTCTTTGTGATAGGCTTCTGTTCGGAAAGTATAGATGTAAAAGAAGAAATACGATTTGAATCCATTCTTCGTATGCTCATCCGATTAGGTCTTGCAGAATGGTTTGTGGCAAATAATGTCACGATTATGAAAGCGTTCTTTACCTCAATCGGAAATCTAGTGTCGCTGATATCAGCGGGCAATACTACAACGCTTGCGATTGACAGCACCCAGGCAGACGTTATTAAGAATCTTGGATTCGGAGAAAGTCTTGTGATGTTGATTCTAACGGCATTACTGGCAATTATCATAATCATCTGCGGCTTCTTTATCATCTATACCGTGTATTTTAGATTCCTTAAGATTCTTGTTGTAGTGCCACTGGGAGCAATCGCATGTTCAACCATGGCAGGCAACAGAATGGTAAGCCACACCATGATGACGTATTGCAAATATTTCCTATCATGTGTGTTTGAGGCTGTAACTATGGCACTGGCAATCGTGGTATGTAATGCCTTTATCAACGCAGGACTTCCATCCTTTACAGGAAGTTATGCAGATTGGGCACAGACGCTAATTTATCTGTGTGAAATGACATTTACGATTGCAATGACTGTCGGAAGTGTAAAGGGTGCGCAGACACTGACAAGCAAAGCATTTGGATTATAGAAGGGAGCGATAAAACATGGTAATCGAGATTAACAAAGATATTGACCGTTATCAGGAATCCGTGGCAATGGGACTTACGGCAAAGCAGCTGATATTTTCTGTTGCAAGCGTGGCAGTTGGTGGCGGTATTGTCCTTCTTCTTTACAAATATATCGGTCTTACCGGTTCAGCTTATGTGGCAATCCCATGTGTGGCACCGATTGCTTTGGGAGGCTTTTATTCCTTTAATGGAATGAGCTTCTATGAGTATATGGGTAAAAAGCTGCACTTTATGTTTGGAAATAAGGCACTGACCTATATTTCCACGGAGGGAGAGCCGGCAATTAAGCAGCTTGAACTGGAACAGACTGAACAGGTAAAGAAAAAGGGTAAGCAAAAAGACAATGAGATTCAGACCACAGAGTCTGTGATTAAGAAGCAGGAGGAATTTGAAGCAATGAAGAAAAAGACGAGAAACTTATTGCTTGGACTTGTTGCAGCGATTGTAGCCGCAGTTGCAGGTATTGCAGCATATAAGTCCATGCATTAAAAAAGTAATCTGACCGGATGGTCGGGACTGGCCCGTTAGGGATAGTACCCGACGGGCTTTATTCAACTATTGACATTGAAGAAAGCGAGGTTAGAAACAATGGGTTTATTTACAGACGGATTTAAGCTTCTTAAGAAGGCAAGTGAGCCTTTATATAAGACGCCGAAGTCCATTCAGGAAACCATAGAAATTATGGCGGTAGCTGAAAACGGCATTTTTGAAGTAAGCAAAAACAAGTATTCCAAGTGCTACCGCTTTCAGGACATTAATTATACCACAGCGACAGAGGATGAGCAGATTGGTATTTTTGAGAGATACTGCAAATTCTTAAATTCGTTGGACTGTAATTATAAGATTACAATTAATAACAAAAATAAGAACATGGATGATCTTCGAGATAAGGTGCTGATTAGTAAGAAAGATGATGGATTCAATAACTATCGTGACATTTACAATGACATTATCGAGGAGAAGATTATCGAAGGCAGACAGGGAATTGAACAGGAGAGATACCTGACAATTACCATCGAGAGAAAGAACTTTGAGGAAGCAAAGGCACAGTTTGCAACCTTAGAAGCTACGATTCACAAGGCATTTATTGAGCTTGGTGCAGAGATTGTACCACTGAATGGCAATGAGAGATTGAAGGTTCTTTACGATTATTATCACTTAGGTGATGAAGGCAGCTTTGATTTTGATATTAAGGAAGCAAAGAAAGTAGGAGCTGATTTTAAGAATGATTTGTGCAATGGCATGGTGAAGTATTTCCCAGACCATTTCGAGGATGAGAACAAATACTGCAAGGCACTTTTTATCAAAAAGTATCCAAGCAGTTTATCTGACAGATTTATCAATGAAATCACATCCCTTCCGGTGCATTCCATCACAAGTATTGATGTGGTGCCTGTGCCAAAGGATTTGACTACGAAAGTTCTTCAGAAGAAATACCTTGGTATTGAATCAGACATTATCAAGCAGCAGAGAATCCGTAATAAGAACAATGACTTTTCTACTGAAATCTCTTATGCAAAGAGAACAGAGAAAAAGGAAATTGAGGCGATTATGGATGATGTCAGGGAAAATGACCAGTGTCTTTTCTTTGTGGCTGTGACGATTATTCTTATGGCAGAAAGTAAGAAAGAGTTAGAGAGTGTGTGCGAGACAGTGGAGACAATTGGAAAGCGTAACAGCTGTACCATTGATACGCATTATCTGAAACAGAGGGAAGCACTTAATACAGCACTTCCTATCGGAGTAAGACAGGTAGAGACCATGCGTACTCTACTTACACAGTCCCTTGCAGTGCTCATGCCATTTAATGTGCAGGAGCTTAACGACAGTACAGGTAATTATTATGGAATCAATCAGATTTCCAAAAATGTGAACATCGGTAATCGTAAGAAGTTGATTAATGGTAATGGCTTCGTATTCGGTGTTCCTGGTTCGGGTAAATCATTCTTCTGTAAGATGGAGATGGGAAGCGTATTCTTATCCGGGGAAGATGAGATAATCGTAATCGATCCCATGAATGGTGCGACACGTTGGCAACTGAAAAGGTTGTCCACTTATGCGTCGCGTTTATATAAAAACAATTAGCATAAGGAGAACTAAATATGCGAAAAGTCAAATGAGAGGGTAACGCCTCGAAGGGCTTCCTTGATACTCCGACTGGCACGGATTAGGTAAATATGAAGTGTCAGAAGCTCGGTGAAGTCGGCAGAAGCATACCGAAACATTAGGTTGTCGAAAGATTCCCAGAGGTGGGAGTTGTATGTGATATGCCGGAGGTCTATAAAATACCTATGGTTAGAATGGAATAAAAGCTGACGAGTACAGCTAAAAACTGACGAATCCTCGAATGTACAGGTCTATATCGGG